>CAVBST010000005.1:3934-81635 GCA_963598325.1 uncultured Prevotella sp.
CTAGCAACCTCAGGCTTCAAGCCAGATGAGTAGAACACCGAAACCGGCATCTCGTTATTTGTGCTCATCACATTCTTCGTCGTGTCGACCGTGATGTTGCGCAGGGGGATAAGCGATGCGGGGATCTTCACTTGCACCTTGTCGCCCGTAGCCGCATCGGTGGAATGCGTCACGGTGATATCGATCTTGCTTAAGTTGTCTTTGTCGATACCGGCACCAACCTCGCCGCTGAATTTGTAGGTGTCCACATTTCCCGAAGTGGTTTTCTCGGGTTTGCCGCCCTCTGCGTTCTCGCCGTATACCTTGCCGTTGTAAACAAGCGTCGAAAGGTCGGTCACCCGCATGTAGTCGCCCAGTTGGTCGTTGAACGTAATGTAGCCCGATGCGCCCTCTTTGCCCTCTTCTGTATCGGTGGGATAGCTGGCGCCTTGCGTTATCTCCCCGGAAATGCTCTTGAAAATGTCCTTCAGCTCGCTGGCATTGGTCGCACTCTTGTAGTACGCGGCATCAGCGCCCTTGCTGTCCTTGGCGCGGTCGCCGAAGCTCCAGGTGTAGTTGGCAGTGCTACTTCCACTGCCGGTATACGTGGCATTGGGATAGTTGCTCGACACCGCATGCAGGAACTTGTTTGCATTGGAGTTCGTATTATTAGGATCGGTGCCAGGATACGCGTTAGTAAGGACTCCGATGGTGTATACGGTTGCGCCGCCGTCCTTCATTTCCTTAGCAGTCGTAACGGCAGGGCTGGCATATTCTGGATTGAAGTCTTTTTCCTCGCCACCGCTTGTGGTGGGTACACCGTCCGTGAAGAAAACAACGACCTGCTTCGCTCCATCGCGCTTGGTGCTGGAGTTATTCAGCTGATCTTTGGCGGCTGCCAAACCACGATCAGACCTCGTGCCTTGACTGGTGGATAAGCCAAAAATAGCATTCTCGATCTCAGTTGCCTTGCTGCCCACACACTCCGTCATGCCCTGATTCGTGGTGGCGTCAGTGTTAAAGCTCACCACAGCCACCCTGTGCTGTTTGGCCTCATCGGAAATGTCTTTGTTCTGCTCGGCAATCTCACCTACAAAAGCTTTTGCAGCGCTCTTCAGCGCGTCGATCCTAGACGTGTTTCCGCTCATGGTCTTAGTCATCGACGAAGACGTATCCAACACCAGCACGATGTCGAGCGGCGTGGTGGTTGTGGACATGAGGTTCGACGTCGAAGAAAGCGCGGTGAGCGATGTTATGAACTCTGAGCCGTCCTTTTTCGAAATCGTGATCTCGCTATCAGTGTCACTGGGCCTGTAGGTTATCCCACTAGTCGAAACAGTCTTGTCGGTCCAGACGCGGCCGACGCTCTTCGTGTCATTGTTGAAGAGATTCTGCCAATGCAAAATGCTGGATGGGTCCGCCACGGCCGTGGATGAAACCGTTGTGTTGGTGGTCGCAGTCGCCCCCTGTTCTCCATCGGTTCCTTCGGCAAATGCCATGCTGCCGGCAAAGGGAGAAACAACCAGAACCAGCGCGAATGCGACAAGCGCCTTCACCAATCCCCTACGTTTCATGGCACCTTTCCCCTTCCTTCGCAGCGAGCCTTTCCGCCACGTTTGTTTCCATATCTTTACCAAGATATAGGAAATGACCAGGCGCTTTCGGGCAGAGCGTACGGCAGCCCACACGGTAAGCTGCCAAAAAACATCGGTTCACCTGGGGTTTTACCAAATCGTACGCGCAGCGCCCTCAACTAAGTTTTTAAGCGCCCCTGGTCAAACAGCCCCACATTGCAGCACCCGGACCCAACAGAACGGGCAACGTAAGAGGCAAATCCCCGGCTACGGCCGAAAACCAGAATGAGCAGCACAACGGATTCGCCCGCACCCAAACCGCCCTCTGGCATACCCACACAAAAACGAACAGGGCCTGCCCGAGCTTAACCGCTCAGGCAGGCCCTGCACTGTAGTGTGCTAAAGAGGGACTGTCCCTGCTGGATCCTGCTGGATCGCTACACCAGCTTCACGAACTTGCGCTTGCCAACTTGGACGATGGCGCCCTTCAGGCCCTCCGGTTCCACGTTGTAGGCCTTGGCGGGCAGTGCCTCGCCGTTCACCTTCACGCCGCCCTGGTCTATCATGCGGCGGGCATCGCCTACCGAATTGGTAAGGCCGGCCTCGCAGATGATCTTGGCCAAGTACACCTTGCCCTCGTCGTTGGGGGTAAGGTCGGCAGCGAACTCAGGAACGTCGTCGGGAATCTCGTGCTGCTTGAACTGGCGGTCGAACGCAGCTTCGGCCTCTACTGCAGCATCCTTGCTGTAGTAGGCGGCAACGATGTTCTGCGCCAGGTCGCGCTTGCAGCGGTTCGGGTGGATCTCGCCGGCAGCCAGGCCCTTCTCTATCTGGTCGATCTTGTCCACAGCCTCGGTGGAAGCCAGGCGGTAGTACTTCACCATGATGTTGTCGGGGATGGACATAACCTTGCCGAACATTTCCTTCGGCTCGTCGGTAAGGCCGATGTAGTTGCCGTAGCTCTTCGACATCTTGCGCACGCCGTCGGTGCCTTCCAGCAGCGGAAGCGTTAGGCACACCTGGGGCTCCATGCCCATCTTCTCCATAAGCTCGCGGCCGGCAAGCAGGTTGAACAGCTGGTCGGTGCCGCCTAGCTCCACGTCGGCTTTGATCATCACGGAGTCGTAGGCCTGCATAACCGGGTACAGGAACTCGTGCAGGCTGATGGGCAGGTTGGAGGTGTAGCGGTTATGGAAGTCGTCGCGCTCCAGG
The DNA here is from genome assembly GCA_963598325.1 of uncultured Prevotella sp. Classification (GTDB taxonomy): domain Bacteria; phylum Actinomycetota; class Coriobacteriia; order Coriobacteriales; family Eggerthellaceae; genus Anaerotardibacter. The sequence continues at coordinate 6,700 of CAVBST010000005.1, forward strand.
ATGCGTGCAACGGTGAAGTTGGAGGCAACCTTCAGCAGCTCTTCCATGCCCATGGAAAGAATCCATTCGGAGTTGTAGCGCAGCGTGGTTTTCTCGGGGTCGAGCACCTTGAACGCCTGATCAACGTAGGTCTGCGCGTTCACCTTGATCTGGTCGCGCGTAAGCTGCGGGCGCGTGGTGTTGCGGCCAGACGGGTCGCCGATGAGCGCCGTGCCGTCGCCGATGATAAGCGTTACCTGATGCCCCAGGTCTTGGAACTGGCGCAGCTTGCGCAGCGGAACCGCATGGCCCAGATGGATATCGGGAGCGGTGGGGTCTACGCCCAGCTTGATGTTCAGGGGCTTGCCGCGCTTCAGCTTGTCCATCAGCGCTTTTTCGGGCACGATCTGCGCTGCGCCCGACTGGATGATATGGAACTGCTCTTCAGATGAAATCATGATTCCTCTTTCTAAGTTTCAGCAGAGATTCTAGCACAGGGTTATCGGGCGGATTACCCCTGCGTAGGAGCCAATGCGGCCCTGATTCCTTCCCTTCGGCGGCGGCGCACCAGGGCGCCTATCCTTCGCGAATCGGCCATGGCTACTGCACCCCGCGGAACAGGTGGCCGGAAGTGGCGCCTTCGGCCTTGGCAACCTTGTTGTTGCCCTTCTGCGCGATGTCGCGCGCACGAACGGCGCGCTGCACCTTCTTGGTGGTTTCGTCCACGTTCATAAGCGTGGTATCCACCATCACCGTGGAAACGCCGGCATTCATCAGCTCGGGCATAAGGTGGGCAATGTCCAGCTGCACCGCGTTGTACAGGTGGCTGCGACCGGTGCAGTCGGTTACCACCGGCATCTCGTAGCCCTTGCGGTCCTTCAGGTAATGCGGGCTCTTGCGGCGTGGGCATACCGCGCATTCCTGGTTGCAAGGGCCCTGGCTCATAAGCAAGCAGTGCTCGGTAACCATCAACTCGGTTTGCCCGATGATGGTAAGCCCCAAATCCATCGGCGCCATTTCGCCGAGTTCCTCTATCTGCACCAGCGAAAGCTCGGGCGAAAGCCACACGCGCTGCACGCCGAAGTCGGCCATGGCCTGCAGGTCGAGCTTATTGGTTACCGGAACATTCGGCCCCACCTCGGGCTGGGCGCCTGCCTCGGTTGCATGCAGAAGCTGCCCCAGGTTCTGGCACAGCACCGGCTTGCCCTCGCGCACGCGGCCCCAGATGTCGAAGCCGTTGCGATTCTGCTCGTCGAACATCTGCGAAACGGTGGGCAGCACCGGGATGCACTGCTTGGGGTATCCGGCCTGTTCGGCCGTGCCGGAAAGCTGACCGGCGATAACCGCCTCGCCGCGACGGTAGTTGGCGGCGGGAACGTAGATAAGGTCGGCCCCGGCGCGCTTGGCAGCGCGGGCGCAGGCCGGGTTGGTGGCAAGCACGGCAACCTTGCACGATCCCTTGTGTACCGGCGTGGCGAACGTGCGCTTGGGCGCGCGGTTCAGCTTACGCGCATGGTAGGCGGCAAGCATCTGCTGCTGAAGCTGATCGGCCGCCTGGGCGCGCAGCTTGTGCAAGGCGGAAAAGCCCATGCCCACGCCTTCATCCAGCTCGATTTCCAGGCTGGCAAGCTCGAAGGGCGTGGCGCCCATGCGGTCGATGTGCTGGCGCACCTCTTCTTCGGTGATGGCCTTGGTGCGCGCCGCTTCCACCACGTTGCCCTCCACGGCTGCCACGATGCCATTGGGCGCCGTGAATTCCAGGCGGGCCGGGGCGCCGATGCGCAGCACCGCCCTGCCGGAAACGGGAACAGCGGGCAGGCGGCCGTCGTCTGCGAACGCCGCTTCGGCATTGCGCACGCGAAACACACGGTCGCCCTTGCCGACGGCACGCTCTACCGCCAGCACCACCCTGCCCTGCTTGTCGGTGCGCAGCGGGCCCACGGTATGCACGAAATGGCCGCGGTTGGTCCAGAATTCGATAAGGTCGCCTTCATGCAGGTCGGCCTCGGCATCGATGGCGACCCGGCCGTCTTTCGCCTGCGCAACGCGCCCAACGAACACGCCGCGGTTGTTCGGGCGGCCGTAGCTCATAATCTCGTTGCCGCGCTGGCCGGTAAGGTAGGCCGTGGTGAACCCGCGCGAAAACGCCTCGGAAAGAACGGTGCGCTCGGCATCGGTTGCGCCCATGCCCTGGGTCTGTTCGCCCTTCGCGCGAGCGGCCTCTATGCGGTCGATCACCGCACGGTACACGCCCACTACCGCCTGCACGTACTCGGGCGATTTCATGCGCCCCTCCACCTTCAGCGAGGAAATGCCCGCATCAAGCAGCTCGGGGATAAGGTCGATGGTGCACAGGTCCTTCGGGGAAAGCAGATGCTCGCCCGGGGAAGGCAGGCTCTTGCGCAGGGCGCGGTTGTGCAATTCATAGGGAAGGCGGCATGCCTGGGCGCAGCGCCCGCGGTTGGCAGAGCGGCCGCCCACCATGGAAGACATGAAGCACTGGCCCGAATAGCAGATGCACAGCGCGCCATGGGCGAAGCATTCCAGCTCTACCCCCAGCTCCTGGGCCAGCGGCCCCAGCACGTTCAGCTCTTCCAAGGAAAGCTCGCGCGCAAGCGTAACGCGCTTGGCGCCGAGCGCTACCGCAGCGCGAAGGCCGTCTTCGTCGTGGATGTTCATCTGAGTGGAAACATGCACTTCCACATCGGGGATAACGCGGGCAAGCTCAACGCTGATGCCGATGTCCTGCACGATGAAGGCATCCACGCCGCAGCGGTACGCCTGGCGCGCAAGCTCCAGGGCATCTTGCAATTCAGAGGGAAGCACCACCGTGTTCAGCGTAAGGAAGATCTTCACCCCGCGCAGGTGAGCGTAGTCGCAGGCCTCGGCCAAGCTTTCCAACGTGAAGTTGTCGGCACCGCGGCGGGCGTTGAAGTGGCCGGCGCCAAGGTACACGGCATCGGCGCCGGCGCGCACGGCGGCATGCAGACAGGCCATGTTGCCCGCAGGGGCAAGCAGCTCAATGCGCTTTCGTGAAGATTGGGCAGGTGCCGCGCCCGTGGGCTCGGGGGCGCTGGCTGCGGTATCGGGTTCCCTGGTCATGGTTCGTCCTTTGCTCTCTTGCCACCTCAGGGCAGAAAAACGGCCATCTTCCGATGGCCGCCCTGTTTGCTGGATATTCGTAAGCCGCCCTATGCGGATTGGACCTTGCTGTCCGCGTCTTGCAGTGCTTGGATACCCGCGTTGTAGTGCGACTGGATATCGGCCATGCGGCTTTCGTAATCGGAATAATCGTAGCTGCCGCTCTTCGGGGCCTTCACGTCTTCATAGAGCTGTACATAGGATGCCAGCGCGGTTTGAAGCTCCTTCGCGCCGTTTACGTACTGGGAGTGGATGTCGGCCATAGCATCGGGAACCTCAAGGGCCTCCAAGCTGGAAACGCACTGGTCAACAGCGGAAAGCTGCGAGGAAAGGGACACCACTTCGTCGTCCTTCACTGCCTTGGCGAAAGATTCCATGTTGGTGTTCAGGGTTTCCATGATGGTGTTCACGGAAGACATGTACTGGCGGTTCTTGGTTTGCTCATCGGCCTGACCATTGTCGGAAACGCAACCGGCTAGAACGCCCATGCACACAACGCAAAGCGCTGTTATCACGAGAAAACGTAGTTTCGCTTTCATAAGATCCTTCCCATTAAAGGAACGGCAGCGCCGGGTTGCGCTGCGCACCTTTCATTGAAAACGATATCGCCTGCCTGCGCAGCTGTATGGATTCTTCTTCCCGAAGAATCCATAGCCGCACTGGCAAAACGGCTGAGCAAAGGCTATGCCGCCTGGCCGCTTCGCTGGCCGGAAGATCCGCCGGAGTTGCCCCCGCCAGAGCTTCCGCCGCCGCTACTGGACCCGCCGGAGCCGCCGCCGCTAGAGCCGCCGGAATCACCGCCCGATCCGCTGCCGCCAGAACCGCCTCCGCCGCTAGAGCTGCCGCCGGAATCGCTAGAGCTTCCGCCGCTGCTAGAGCCGCCGGAGCTTCCGCCGCTGCCTGAGCTGCTAGAAGAACTCGACGAGCTAGAAGACTTATCCGTCGTAGACGTGGTGGTGGATTCGGTGGTAGTAGCCGAAGCGGTGCTGGAGTCTACCGAGTCGCCCTCGTGCTCGGGCGAGTAGCCGGTAGAGCCGCTGCCGCTGCCGAAGTCGGTGATGGTGTAGGTAAGCTTCTTTTCAGAAGTGGGGAACTGAACGATGCTCTTGCCTTTCAGCACCGTGCTCATGAACGAGCCGAACACTCCGTCGCAGGCAACGGAGGAAGGCATCTGAACCTCGTCGCGGCCACCGATCCAGATGGCGGTGGAAAGCTGCGGGGTTATGCCGCAGAACCACTTGTCGCGCCAGTTCTCGGACGTACCGGTTTTGCCAGCAACTGGCTGGCCGTTGTCGATGGAGGCGCCGCGGCCGGTGCCGCTGGTTACAACGCCCTTCATAACATCGGTGGCAGCCTGGGTCAGCGCCGTGTCGAGCACCTTTTCGCCGGTGGTGTTGGCCTGGTAGATAACGTTGCCGTTGGAATCCTTGATGGACTCAATGCAGATTGCCTCGTGCTTGGTGCCGCCGTTGGCGATGGTGGCATAGGCCTGCGCCATCTCGCGCACGGTAACCTCTTCGGAGCCAAGGGTGATGGAAGGATAGGCGTCCAGCGAGGTTTCGATGCCGCACTTCTTGGCCATTTCGACCACCTTGTCGGCGCCGATCTTGGTGCACAGCTGGGCAAAGCCGGTGTTGGAGGAAACGGCGAAGGCGCTGGCGATGGAGCGGGTGCCGTAATTGGTGCCGCCGTAGTTTTCAACCTTCCAGCCGTCCAAGGTAACGCTGGAAGTGCAATTCAGGTTGGTTTCGGGCGAAACGCCGGCGTTCAATGCGGCAAGCAGGGTGAAGGTCTTGAACGAAGAGCCGGGCTGGCGCTTTGCCTGCGTTGCCAGGTTGTACTCGTTGCTGTCGTAATCACGGCCGCCGATGAGCGCCTTGATGTAGCCGGTGTTCGGATCCACCGAAACCATGGCCAGCTCAAGGTTGCTGGAAAGCGTTTTCAGCTTGGCGTTGGCGGCCTTTTCGGCGGCATCCTGGATTTCCGGATCGAGCGTGGTGGTAACCACCATACCGCCCTTGAACACCTCGTCGGTGGAATAGTTCTGCAGCAGCTGCTGGCGCACGTAGCTGGTGAAGTACTTGTACTTGTACATGCCGTCGCCCGAGCTTACCGCAGAAACGTTCAGGTTAAGCTCTTCCGCCTGGGCGGCATCGTGCTGTTCCTGGGTGATAACGCCGTTGGAAAGCATGCGATCGAGCACCAGGTTGCGGCGCTGCTTGCAGTTGTTGGGGTTGTCGATGGGGTTGTTGTAGGTAGGGCTCTGCGGGATGCCGATAAGCGTGGCGGCCTGAGCCAGAGTAAGGTCCTTGGCGTCCACGGAATAGTAGCGCTGGGCCGCAGCCTGGATGCCGTAGGCGCCTTGGCCGTAGTTGATGGTGTTCAGGTACATCTGCAGGATGTCCTGCTTGGAGTAGATTTCCTCCAGCTTGATGGCAATGTACGCCTCGCGCACCTTGCGCTTCAGGGTGGATTCCTGCGCTTCATCAGCCAAGATGGTGTTGCGCACGAACTGCTGCGTGATGGTGGAAGCGCCTTCACGGCCGGTGTGCGTCACGTTCACCCACACCGCACGGGCAATGCCCATAAGGTCGATGCCGCTGTGCTGGTAGAAGCGCTCATCTTCCGTGGCAACGGTGCCCTTGGTAACGTAGTCGCCCATCTCGCTGAGCTCGATGGGGTCGCGATTCTCTAGGAAGAACTCCGCCAAAAGCGTGGTGCCGTCGTTGGCGTACACCTTGGTTTTCTCGGCGTAGTTGTATGCAGAAGCATCGGTGTAATCTGGCAGGTCCTGCAGCCATACCGAGCACATTGCCACAGCGGCAATGCAGCACGCAACGAGCGCAGCACCTAAAACAGCAAGCAGAACGCCGGGCTTGAAGCCGGACTTACCAGGCCGGGCGTGCCTGCTCCTTCTACGACGTGTAGCCATTCAACCTCCCAAATACAGTTCCCGTCATTTTATCATGATGGGAACTGCGCCTAGGAAAGCGCATAACTACGCCAGCTTCTTGTCCTCTTCAAGCTTCTTGGCGCCCAGCTCTATCTGCTCGGCAACAACCGCGTTGCCGGTGCCGCCGAACGTGGTGCGGGCAGCCACGATGGATTCCAGGTCGAGCGCTTCGGTGATGTCGGCCTCGAACAGGTCGGATGCCTGCTTGAAGTCTTCCAGGGAAAGGTCGTCCAGGTCGCAGCCGCGCTTGTCGCACAGAAGCACCAAGTGGCCCACGATCTCGTGCGCCTTGCGGAAGGGCAAGCCCTTCTTCGCCAGGTAGTCGGCCACGTCGGTGGCAGCCAGGTAGCCCTTCTTCGACTGGGCGCGCATAGCGTCGGCGTTCACCTTCATGGTGGAGATCATGCCCTCCATGCACACCAGGCAGTCGTGCAGCGTCTTGCAGGCGTCCATAACGCCTTCCTTGTCTTCCTGAAGGTCCTTGTTGTAGGCAAGGGGAAGGCTCTTCATGGTGGTGAGCAGCGCCATCAGGTCGCCCACCACGCGGCCCGACTTGCCGCGGATAAGCTCGGCGAAGTCGGGGTTCTTCTTCTGCGGCATGATGGAGGAACCGGTGGAGTACTCATCGGCCAAGGTGATGAAGCCGAATTCCGAGGTGGACCACAGGATTATCTCCTCGGACAGGCGGGAAAGATGGATCATGGCCACCGAGCAGGCGTAATCCAGGTCAAGCAGGAAGTCGCGGTCGGAAACGGCATCGAGCGAATTGGGGATCATGTGGTCGAAGCCCAGCTCGTCGGTGGTTTTCTGGCGGTCGAGCGGGTAGGTGGTGCCGGCAAGCGCCGCGGAACCCAAGGGGTTGGCGTTGGCGGCATCGAAGGCCTGCTTCACGCGGCCGAAGTCGCGCGTGAACATCCAGAAGTAGGCCATGAAGTGGTGCGACAGCAGCACGGGCTGCGCATGCTGCATGTGGGTGTAGCCGGGAAGGATGGTGCCCATGTTGTCCTGCGCGGCCTTGATAAGGGTTGCGCGCAGGGCGTTCAGGTCGGCCATCAGGCCGCTGGCCAGCTCTTTTGCGTACAGGCGCGTGTCGGTGATCACCTGGTCGTTGCGGCTGCGGCCGGTATGCAGGCGCGCGCCGGCATCGCCGATGTTCTGGGTAAGCACCTTTTCGATGGACATATGGATGTCCTCGTCGTTGATATCGAAGGTGAAGTTGCCCTCTTCGATGGTCTTCTCGATCTGAGCCAGGCCGTCGACGATCTCCTGGGCGTCTTCATCGGAGATAACGCCCTGGGCAGCCAGCATGCGCGCATGGGCGCGGGAGCCCGCGATGTCCTCGTGGTACATCGCCTTGTCTACGGGAAGCGATGCGCCGAATTCCTGCGTGAACTCGCTTACGCCCTTTTCGAAACGTCCAGACCACAAAGCCATTGGGAAACTCCTATCTCATGCCAAGGCGCAACGCCCCAGCTTTTTTTCTGAAGAACAGTTTCCCATCATAACAAAACAGGACCCTCCCCTCGTAGCGAAGGAAGAGCCCTGCGAAGCAACCCGAGCGGGTAGCGCATTGCCGGACGAAAATCAGAAGTCCGGGCATGCGCCAGTAAACAAAGCTGCATTTCGTTTTCCAAAAGTCCGGGCATGCGCCAGTAAATCAGCGAGGCCCAAAGCTAAACCCGCATCATTGGACGAAACAGCGAGAGAATCCCTGGCGAGTGCGGGCGTGGGGAAAGCAGGCGCCAGGCGTGCTTCGCACGTCAAGCCTGCTTGGAGCCGCGCCCGCGCCGCCAGGGATTCCCGCAGCGTCATTGCGTCTCACGCGAACATTCGCTGTTCGTAGAACAGCGAAATGATAGATTTATTCGCCGTCCGTCACGCCCTGTTCACGACGGTTCGTAGCCCAAACCTTGGTGGAAAGACCGTAGAGGTCGATGAAGCCCTTGGCGGCCTTGTGGTTGAAGGTGTCGGCGGCATCGTAGGTAGCCAGGCCGTAATCGTACAGGCTGAAGTCGGACTTACGACCGGTTACGGTGCAGTTGCCCTTGTAGAACTTCAGGCGCACGGTGCCGGTAACACACTGCTGGGTGGTGGCCATGAAGGCATCCACCGCATGCTTCAGCGGGCTGAACCACTGGCCGTTGTACACCATGGTTGCCCAGTCGTGCTCCAGGTGCAGCTTGTAGCGCAGAACCTCGCGCTCCAGGCACATGTCCTCAAGGCCGCGGTGGGCAACGATGAGGGCCAGGGCGCCCGGTGCCTCGTAGCATTCGCGGCTCTTAACGCCGATCATGCGGTTCTCGATCATGTCGATGCGGCCGAAGCCGTTGTCGCCGGCGATCTGGTTCATCTTGGCGATGATGTCCAGGTAGCTCATCTGCTGGCCGTCGATGGCAACAGGCAGGCCGCCCTTGAACTCGATCTCAACCTCGGTGGGCTGGTCGGGAGCCTTCTCGGGGTCGGTGGTCATGGTGTAGATGTCCAGCGGCGGGCGGTTCATCGGGTCTTCCAGAACACCGCACTCGATGGCGCGGCCCCACAGGTTGTCGTCGATGGAGTAGGGCTTGGACTTGGTGGTGGGAACGGTTACACCGTGAGCCTCCGCCCAGTCCATTTCCTCCTGGCGGGTGTGCATATCCCACTCGCGAACAGGGGCGATGATCTCCAGCGAAGGGTCCAGCGCTTGGATGGAGGTCTCGAAGCGAACCTGGTCGTTGCCCTTGCCGGTGCAGCCATGGGCCACGTACTTGGCGCCGAACTTATGGGCGGTGTCTACCAGGTACTTGGAGATCAGCGGGCGGGAAAGGGCGGATACCAGCGGGTACTTGTTCTCGAAGTGGGCGTTGGCGAACAGGGCCTTGGACAGGTAGTCGGCGGCGAAGTCCTCGCGCATGTCGGCGATGATGCAGTCCATCGCGCCCGTAGCCAGTGCACGCTCCTTAACCTGCTCCAGGCCTTCGTGCTCCTGACCTACCTCGCCCACAACGGCGATAACGTCGAGGTTCTTCTCGTCCTGAAGCCACTTGATGCAGACGCTGGTGTCCAGGCCGCCCGAGTAGGCGAGTACGCATTTATCCTTTGCCATCTTCTTACCTTTCTTTTGGCATTGTTCCTCTGTTGAGCGCCCGCTTAGGGGCGAAAAGCGCGGGGAGGAAGCGCCTCCCCGACAGTTGTTATTCCTCGGTTGCCCCAGCGGCGCTGGCTTCGGCAAGCTCTTCGGCGCGAGCCGTTTCCTCGGAGCCTTCGGCGCCTTCGGGCTCGTCGGCAGCGCGGCCGGCCTCAAGCAGCTCGGGCAGCGCCTTGATGAGCGCATCGATCTCCGTTTCGGTGACGATGAGCGGCGGCAGGAAGCGCAGGGTGCCCTTGCTGGTGGCGTTCAGCAGGAATCCTGCCTTCAGGCCAGCGGCCACCACCTTGTTGGCATCGATGCCCTCTGCCACGTCGGCGCCGATCATCAGGCCAAGGCCGCGCACCTCGGTGATGTCGTCGAGGTTCTGCAGCTTCTCGGCGAAGTAATCGCCCATCTCGGTCACGCGATCGTCGTAGTGGCCGCGGGTGAGCGTTGCCAGGGTGGCGTGCGCCGCCGCCATAGCAAGGTTGCTGCCGCCGAAGGTGGAGCCATGGTCGCCGGGCTCGAAGGCTTCGGCCACCTCGATGCGAGCCGCGCAGGCGCCCATCGGGAAGCCCGAGGCAATGCCCTTGGCCATGGTGATGATGTCGGGCGTGATGCCCATGTTCTGGAAGGCGAACGGATACTCGCCGCAGCGGAAGATGCCGCTCTGCACTTCGTCCACGATAAGCAGAAGGCCGTTCTTGCGGCAGAACTGCGCCACCTCATACAGGGTGTCGGCGTCCCACGGGTACACGCCGGCTTCGCCCTGGACGGGCTCGATCATGACAGCGCACACATCGGCAAGGTTGTTGTATACCGCCTGATGAAGGGCGTTCAGGTCGTTCATGGGAACGTGCATGAAGCCGCCGGGCAGGGGCTGGAAGACTTCCTGCTTGGCGGGCTGGGCCGTGGCGGCAAGCGTTGCCAGCGTGCGGCCGTGGAAGCTGCGGTCCATGGTGATGATGGTCTGACCGCCGTTGCCCATCTTCTTGGAGTACAGGCGGGCCAGCTTGATGGCGCACTCGTTGGCCTCTGCGCCGGAATTGGCGAAGAACACCGGCCACGGGGCGCGGAAGAACTTCGGCACGCACACGTTCAGCATGTCGGAGATGAGCTTGGCAACCTCACCGCGGTTCTCGATGTAATAGTAGTTGCTTACATGGATAAGGCGGGCGGCCTGCTCCTGGATGGCGCTGACCACTGCGGGGTGGCAATGGCCCAGGCTGTCTACGCCGATACCGGAAAGGAAGTCGAGGTAGGCGTTGCCCTCGTCGTCTTTGACTTCCATTCCCTGGCCCTCAACCAACATAACCGGTTTGCGGGCAAAGGTGTGCATGACGTAGTGCTCGTCAAGCTTCTTTGCTTCTTCAAAACCCATGGTGTTCCTTTCGTATTAAGACAGGCTCCGCGGTGATACCCGCGAAACCTATCCGTTGATTCTAACTATTTTGCGGTGAGCATGCACCCGGCGTGCGCGTTTCTACAGGTTCTCGCTCAAACGGGAGGCAAGGATGCCCAGCGGGCGCATCTCGTCCTTGGAGAACTCAGCATCGTCGTCGTAGATCAGGGTGCCGGCACCGCTCGAGGTGAGCAGCTCCACCAGGATGGAATGGGGCTTGGTGCCGTTGACGATATGGGCACGCGGAACGCCGCCCTCGATGGCCTCGATGCACGACTGCAGCTTCGGGATCATACCGCTGGAAACCTTGCCTTCGGCCAGCATCCGCTTGGTTTCGCTTACCGTCATCTGCGAGATGAGCGACCCCTTGTCCGAGAAGTCCTCGTAGTAGCCGTCCACGTCGGTGAGGAAGATGATCTTGTGCGCGCCGATGGCGGAGGCAACCGCGCAGGCCGCCACATCGGCGTTGATGTTGAAGGAGCCGTCATCGGTGCCCTTGCCCACCGAGGCGATGATGGGCACGTAGTCGGCAGCGATGAGCGCGTTGATGTACGAGGGGTTAACCTCCACCACCTTGCCCACGCGGCCCAAGTCGGGGCTGGCCTGCTCGGCGATGATGGTGCCGGCATCGGTGCCGTTCACGCCCACGGCCAGGTTGCCGTGCTCGTTCATGGCAAGCACCAGCTCTTCGTTCACCTTGCCCACCAGCGTCATCTTCACCACGTCCATGGCTTCGTCGGTGGTAACCCGCTGGCCGTTCTTGAACTCAACGTCGATGCCGAACTTTTCCATGTTCTCGGTGATGGCAGCGCCGCCGCCGTGCACGATGACGGGATTCACGCCCATGATCTTCAGCATGACGATGTCGCTCATCACGGCGTTGCGCAGCTTCGGGTCTACCATGGCGGCGCCGCCGTACTTGATAAGGATGGTTTTGCCGGTGGCGTTCTTGATCCAGGGGAACGCCTCGATCAGCACCTCTGCGGTGTGGGTAGAGGTTATTTTGCGGTCTCTTGCGTATTTCATGAGCGGTAATCTCCATTGATCGAAACGTATTCGTGTGAAAAGTCGCAGGTCCACATCGTGGTTGCGCAAGTGCCGGCGCCCAAGTTGGCATCGATGACGATCTCGGGCTGCTCGAAGCGGCGAAGCGCCTCATCCTCGTCGAAGGGAACGGGCAGGCCGGCTCGCAGCACCGGCATCCCCATGATGTCGATGTCCACGTTTTCCTGCTGGAAAGCAGCGCCGGAGCGGCCCAAGGCGCCGGCGATGCGGCCCCAGTTGGCATCGTGGCCGGTGATGGCGGTTTTCACCAGAGGCGAGTTCGCCACCGTGCGCGCCGCGGCATCGGCATCGGCATCGGTTGCAGCGCCGCTCACGTTCACGGTTACCAGGCGCGTGGCGCCCTCGCCGTCTTCGGCCATGGCGCGGGCAAGCGTGCGCGTCACCTGGTTCAACGCCGCGCAGAACTCCTGGTAGGCAACCGAGCCTTCGGCCATGAACGGGGCTCCTGCCGGCGCGGCCTTGCCGGAAGCGAACAGCACGCAGGTGTCGTTGGTGGAGGTATCGCCGTCCACCGTTACCTTGTTGAAGCTCTGGTTCGCCGCAGCGGTAAGCGCCTTGTGCAGAAGCGGTGCGGGAACCGGCGCATCGGCTGTGAGCACCGAGATCATGGTTGCCATGTTCGGCATGATCATGCCCGAGCCCTTCGCCATGCCGCCAACCGTGAACGTGCAACCCGCGTAGTCGGGGTCGGCGGAAACGTAGGTTACCGCGGCTTCCTTCGGGTGCGTGTCGGTGGTCATGATGGCCTGGGCGGCGCTGGCACCGGTGGTTTCGCCGAGCTTCGCATGCAGCGCGGGCACCCCGGTGGTAAACGGCGCCGTATCCAGGTTCTGCCCGATAACGCCGGTGGAAGCCACCAGCACGTCTTCGGGCACGCAGCCCACCACGTCGGCGACGATGCCGGCAGTGCGGCGCGCGGCTTCCAGGCCCACCGACCCGGTTGCGGCGTTGGCGATGCCGGAATTGATTACCATGGCACGCGCAAAGCCGTAGCCCACGCCGTCCAAGTGCTCGCGGCAAACGGTGACGGGCGCTGCACAGAAAACATTCTGCGTGAACACGCCGGCAACAGGGCAAAGCTCGTCGGCCTCGACCAGCGCCATGTCAAGGCGATTGGGGTCGGCGCGGAAACCGGCATGCATGCCGCCGGCGCGGAAACCCAAGGCGGACGTGACGCCGCCGTTTTCAACGGTGGTCAGGTTCGCTGTATTCATATTTGATCTACTCCTAAGAGGGATTGGCAACAGGGGAAAGCGCCTGGTCTTCGGGAAGACCGCAGACGATGTTCGCGCACTGAACCGCCTGGCCTGCCGCGCCCTTCACGATGTTGTCGATGGCGCAGGTGGCGATAACCGAACCGGTGGTGGCGTTGTAGGCGACGCCCACATGAGCGCGGTTCGTTCCCACTACCGAAGAGGTTTTGGGCTGCTGACCCAAGGGCAGCACGGTAACGAACGGCGAATTCGCGTAGGCGTCGCAGTATCGTCGATGAATCGACTCGGCCGTGGCGCTGCGTCGCGCCTCGGCAGAGAGCTGCATGGTTACCGTGGAAAGCAGGCCGCGCGTTGCAGGGGCCAAGTGGGGCGTGAACACCAAACGGCCCGGGATGCCCAGGATCTGCTCGATTTCAGGGGTGTGCCTGTGGTTGGTAACGCCGTAAGCCTCGAAGTTCTCGTTCGCGGAAACGTAGTGGGTGCGTGCAGTTGCGCTGCGGCCAGCACCAGAAACGCCGGAAATGGCATCGGCAACCACTACGCCTTCGGAAAGCTCGATGGCAGGAGCGGCGGCAAGAGAGGTGGCCGTTGGGTAGCAGCCCGCACAGGCAACCAGCACGGATTCGCCGTTCGCGTGGCGCGCGGCGGCATCGTTGAGCTGGGCGCGGTTCAGTTCGGGCTGGCCGAAAGCAGCCTTCGCCAGAAGCTCGGGGCTGGTGTGCTCTACCTTGTACCACTTCTCGTAGGTTTCCTGGCTGCGCAGGCGATAGTCGGCAGAGAGGTCTACCACGGTAACGCCCGATTCAAGCAGGCCAGGAGCCGATTTCATGGCAACCGTATGGGGCGTTGCCAAGAACACCACGTCGCAATCGAACAGCGCTGGGTTGTCGTGCCGGGAAAACACCAGGTCGGTAATGCCCGTGAAAGCCGGGTACACCTGGGAAAGGGCCACGCCTTCGTCTGAATTGGAGGTGATGACGGAAAGCTCGAATGAAGGATGTCGCAGCAAGATGCGTACCAGTTCTGCTCCCGCATACCCGGCTGCGCCTACGATACCCGCCTTCAACATCTGCTGAGCCTTCTTCCGTCTAATCGCCCAACGCGGAGCCCCGCGCGGGTTCTTTTAATGAGTGTTCCTGTTCTACAGGTTTTCTTAGGGTACTCCATTTCGCCTGATTGTTTAACCCGTATCCACGCATTCAACAAGTGCGATGGGCCAAACGCGTCAGACAGAACCCGCAGGCATCCGTCCGCGGCGGGCAGGAAACCGCACACCCATCCGCGCCAAGGGGCTTTCGTTCAACGCGTTCCGTCCGCGCCGCGGGCTGGGGCACCAGCCCTTCGGGGGTTCCCGCTACCCTGCTCGCTTCGCTCGTGCGGTCGCTGCTTCATGCATTAGAAGTTGGTTCGCTTCGCGAACCGTTCAGGATGTGATTTCAGAGAACCCCTCAGGGCGATGCCCCAGCCCACGTCGCTACTCGGCCATGTCTCGGCAGCGCCGGGCGGGGTCTGCGCGGCGAGGAGCCCTTCCGGAGCGCGGCTTCCGAGCGCTCGCCTTCAAAGGCGGCGCCCCCGGTACTTGATCGTGGATCTCGGGATGCAGCGAACCATGCGTCAAGCCATTTTTCCGCGCCGCCCCTTCACGAGCGTTCGGAAGCCGAAACAAGCGCAGGGGGCGCCGAGGCGAGTAGGCACCGACCGGAGCGGATAGGTTGAGCTAGGCATAACGGCACCGGGCCAGCTCATTCCGGCGGCCCTTTCGCCTGCCGGGAATTCCGCCTTATTTGTTCACGTATTCGCGGATGTAGCGCTCGATGCCCGTGACGCAGGCCACCAGCGTTTCGTTTACCGGCGTGGGCACGCCGTACTTCTTGCCCTGCGCAACCACCGCGCCGTTGATAACGCCCACCTCGGTGGGGCGGTGCTTTTCCAGGCTCTGCAGGATGGAGGGCTTGAAGCTCTTCGGCAGGCCGGCGCGGGCCAGCTCCAGCGTGTCCATGGGGTTTTCGTAGGTAAGCTTCACGCCGGCTGCATGGGCAACCTCGATACCTTCCTGAACAGCGGCAACAGCGGTTGCCACCAGCTTTTCCTCTTCGTACATGTCGCCGTAGGGCAAGTGCGTGATGCCGCATACGGCACCCGTGGCAACGTTCACCAACAGCTTGTCCCAGATAACGCCCATGATGTTGTCGGAAACGATGCAGTGCATGCCCGCATCGTCGAAGGCCTTGCCGATGGCACGCGTACGGTCGGTCACGCTGCCGTCCAACTCGCCGATGAAGGTGTCCTTGCCGGGAATGGTCGCCTGCACGCGGCCCGGCTCAAGCAGCATGCCGCCGATATAGGTCTTGCCGCCGATAACATGCTCGGCACCCACGCATTCGCACAGCACATCCTCAGCACCCAGCCCGTTCTGCAGGGACATCACCGTGGTGCCGGGGCCCACAAGTTCCTTGCCTTCTTCCATGGTCTGTGCGGTATCGAATGCCTTGCACAGCACGATAACCAAGTCGCACACGCCAATCCCCTCAGGCGTGGTATGGCAGATTGGATGTACCGTCTGGTCACCCGTGGGCGTAACCATAACCAGCCCGTTCTTGTTCACCGCATCCATGTGGGGTGCACGCCCCACGAAATGAACCTCGTTGCCCGCCTTGGCAAGCGCGCCGCCGATGGTGCTGCCCAGCGAACCGGTTCCCAAAATGCATACCTTCATGGTGCTCCCTCCTTGCCCCGGCCTATCGGGGCGCGCCCGACCCGCAAAAAACGCTTGCTCAGCCGGGAAACCTGCCCGATTACTCCCGGGCGTTTACTTCGATCACGATTCCGCAAGGCACCACGAACCAGTTCCTGGGCTTGCCTTCGGCCTGCTGCACCCCTTCTGCGGCATACACCTTCGCAAGCAGTGCCTCGACATCGTCTGCAACCAGGCCGATATGCGTCATATCACCCTGGTAAGGGCCTGCACCCTGATCGTCACGCTGCAGCTGGATGCCGCCTACCCACGCCTGGGCAAGCGGTTCTTGCCCATCGGCCGGATCGGTAAGCGTCACTTCCATCCCCATTACATCGGTGAAGAACGCAAGCGCTTCGTCGAAGTTGCGCACCTTCACCGCCACATGATCTACCTGCGGTGTTCCCATTTTCGATCCCCTTCTACACTATCGGCCGCATCGGCCTTGCTCCCCACTGAACCGACGCCACAGGCTCTTCACAGGCCCCGCCCGTATGGCCTCTGCCACGCCAGTTCTTCTTCGCTATTGTTCCACTTCGAAGAACTTCAAGATATGCGTGGCAACGCACACCACCGTGCCGTCTTGGTTGGTAACCACCACATCGGCAAACGTTTTCATGGCATCCTGGTCCACTTCCTTAACAGTGTACGTGGCGGTAAGCGTATCGCCGAAATACACGGGTGCCGTGAAGCGCAAATGGTCGTAGCCATAGGAAGCGCTCGGGATGGGCGAGGCGTACTTTTGCTGAATAAGCGTGGAAGCCGTGCTGCCAAAGGCGAAGGTGAGCACCCCGTGCACGATGCGCGTGCCGTACTTGGTGGTTTTCATGAACGCCTCGTTCAGGTGCATCTGGCTGAAATCGCCCGTGATGCCCGCAAACTGGTACACATCCGATTCGCTCACCGTTTTGGTGAAGGTGCAGCTGTTGCCAACTTCCAAAGGCAGCTTCGTCATTTCCCTCTCCCCTTTCATGCGGCTGCGCCGCGGTTGTTCCCCTTCGGGGCCTTCGCCCCGCAAATCAAAGGTATCCCAAGATCTTTCTGGCGTCTGCCGCAAAGAATCGATGGGAGATGGGCTAATATATGAAGCAGATTCATGGTTTTCCGTGCAATACGTTCATCGGACGAAGCACCTGATGAACGGGGCATTCGATGCGGGGAACCTGCAAGGAGGGGGCTATGAACCTTGCGCAGCTAACCTATTTCTGCCATTTGGCCAAAACCGAGCATTACACGCGCTCGGCCGAGAGCCTGCATGTTTCGCAGTCCGCCCTTTCGCACTCCATTTCCTCGCTGGAACGCGAGCTGGGCTGCTCGCTGTTTCGCAAGGTGGGCCGCAACGTACAGCTCACCGATGATGGCAGGGTGTTCTTCGGATACGTTTCGGAAGGGCTTGCCAGCATCGACCGCGGCGTGGCCGAGATAGACCGCCGCCACGGCAGCCTTTCCGGTTCCATCAACGTGGGGGCAATAGCCACGGTGCGCTCCCATTACCTGCCCGCCGCCATGCAGCAGTTCCGCAGCGCCTTCGGCAACAGAACCGAGTTCCATGTGCTGCAGGGCGAAACGGCGCCGCTGAACGAAAAGCTCGAGCAGGGCATCTGCGACCTGGTGCTGGCGGGGCCGGTTCACAAACCGGGAATAGCCTGCACCACCCTGTTCTACCAGCGGCTGGTGGTTGCCGTGCATCGCGAGCACCCGCTTGCCGCGCTGAGCAGCGTGCGCTACGAGAACCTGGTGGGGCATACGGTTATCACCTACCGCCGCGGCATCACCTGCGGCGAAGTGCTGGAAGCCTTCCTGCAGAACACCAACGCGCCGCTGGCCAAACTCAGGCTGGTGCGCAACTACGAAGACGAGGTTATCCTGGGCGCGCTGGCCGTTCACGAATCAAGCGTGGCGCTTACCATGCTCACGTCGAACCTGCCGCCCGACCCGGATATGGTTATCTTGCCGCTCGATGTTCCCGGGGCGAAGGAGTTCTACCCTATCTCGCTCACGCGGCGCGAAGGGGCAAGCCCCAACCCGGCAACCCAGGCGTTCATCGACTTCCTGCTTGCGTTCAAGGCGCCAGCCTACGAGCGCAGCGACTTCGCCGACAGCGATTAGGGGCCGCCACCGCACAAGCCCGCGCGCCACTGCGCACAGGGCATCGCGGGGCTCGCGCGATCAAACCGCCAATGCCGCCGCTGCCCGCCGACCAACCAACCGTCACGATCCAATCAAAGGGGAGATTGCCGTGAACCTTTCACAGCTGTACTACTTCAGGAAGCTTGCCCAAGTGGGCTACTTCAACCGCGCCGCAAAAGAGCTGTTCATCACGCAGCCGGCGCTTTCCACTTCCATTTCCAGCTTGGAAAAGGAGCTGGGCGTAACGCTGTTCGAGCGCAGCAAGAACGGCGTGCACCTTACCGAAGACGGCGAGGAGTTCAACCGCCACATCGCCGTGGCCTTATCCGAGGTGGACCGCGCCGTAACCGCCATGACCGACCGCGCCGAGCACAAGAGCACCGTGCGCATTGCCACCACCGAATCGGTGCAGCGCAACCAGCTGCCCCAGCTCTTGAACGCCTTCCGCCAGGCCTACGATGCGCCGGTGGAGTTCGACATCGCGGTTACCAACACGCAGGAATCGCTTACCGGCCTGCGCGAGCGCGCCTTCGACGTGGCGTTCTGCACCTACGTGCCCGATCTGCCCGACATGGAAACCGTGCAGTTCACCACGCAGAATATCGTTGCCGCCATGAACCTGGGCAACCCCCTGGCCTGCAAGGACGAGGTATCGCTTGAAGATTTGAGCGCGCACCAAGAGAACCTTATCTCGTACAACCAGGCTAGCTCGCAGTTCACGTTCCGCATCTTCGACGGGCTTCTTTCCGACCACGGCCTTTCGTTCAGGCAACGCTTCTCGAACGAGATCGGCGCCATGTCGCTGCTGCTTTCCGACGAGCGCTCCATCGCCTTGATGCTCGACGTGGTGGAAGACATCCCCTTCCCGGGCACGAAAACGCTGCCCATCAAGGAATTCGAGGGGAAGTTCCACCTGGTGTCGATGACCTACCGCAAAACAGCGGCGCTCGACCAAACCACACGCGCCTTCGTTCGCTTCGCCTGCGAGCAGTTGGGCGACCGCGACTTCGGCGTGCCCATCGAGGAAACCTACCTGAAGGGGCAAGTGGGCTAAGGCCGGGTGATGCCGATCGGGGCCACCTGTACCGCGCATTCGCGGCGAGGGCAAGAGCCGAGCGCGCCGCCGATAAGGGCAACAAGGCTTGAACCCGCCCGCATGCCGCCGCGCGCGGACAGGATCGGCGAAACCGGCTCTGCTTCCTAGGCTAGGGTACGCCCATCAAGCACCAGCAGAACCACCAGCAGCAGGGTAATCCCCACCGCGATGGCCAAGGTGGCCACCCGGTTCTTCGTGCTTTTCTGGATGCAGAACGTCATCACGAAAACGGACGCGAAGCACACCAATGCGCTGATCAGATGGAACGGCGGGGTCTGAACCGCCTTCATGGTGTACGACACGCCCAAGACAAGCTGAAGCGTGCAGCCCAGGCCCAAAACGATGGGGCCAAGCGCATTCTGCTTCTGGATGAAGTAGGCAACGAAGCCGCCGGGCAGGGTAAACAGCGTTGCCGGCCCCCAGATGGTGGAATAGTAATACCAGGCCATATCGACGCCAAGGTGGCCGCACAACACCTCCACAGCATAGACGAGCGGCTGGCTAACAAGGAAGAACACGAAGGTCTTCAGCGCCGATTCCCAGCCCTTCTTGCAGTTGCTGGCAATGATGAAGGCGAAGATGACCCACCATTCGTAGCTGATGGCGATGTCCCTGAACGAGGTGCCCTCGGTTGCAGGGATAGACCCCAGGATGCCGGTGACCAAGCCTGCGCCGATGGCGAACAGGATTACCCCAGGCCAGCCCATCTTAAGGCCGCCGAACAGTTTACTCATGCAAGATCCTTTCATCGCGCAGCTGCACCGTGCGCAACGCGTTTTCTTCCGTTTACTCGCCTGCCAACAGGCCTTGCCAACCTACGCCTGCAGCTGGCCAACTTCGTCTATCCATGCCCGAGCGCAGGCATCCGACGGCATGCGCAAATCGCCACGAGGAGAAACCGCAACGCTGCCCACCTTCGGGCCGTCGGGCAGGCAGGAGCGCTTGAACTGCTGGGCGAAGAAACGCCAGTAGAACGTACGCAGCCACTTCAGGATAGTGGCATCGTCGTAGCGCCCGGCGAAGGCGATCTTCGCCATTCGGTATATCTTCGCAGGCGGGAAGCCCTGGCGAAGCATCTGATACAGGAAGAAATCGTGTAGCTCGTAGGGGCCAACCAGGTCTTCCGTTTTCTGCGAGATGGCGCCGTCTTCTGGCGGAAGCAACTCGGGGCTTACCGGCGTGTCCAGCACATCGGCCAGCACCGCCGAAAGCCCTGCGTCGTTGCATGTATCGGCATAATGGCGCACCAAGTGGCGCACCAGCGTTTTGGGAACGGAAGCGTTAACCGCGTACATGGACATGTGGTCGCCGTTGTAGGTAGCCCAACCAAGCGCTAGCTCGGAAAGGTCACCCGTGCCGATGACCAGGCCGTTTACCTGATTCGCCACGTCCATCAATATCTGCGTGCGCTCGCGCGCCTGGCTGTTCTCGTAGGTAACATCGTGCACGTTTGCATCGTGGCCGATGTCAGAGAAATGCTGCGTTACCGCCGGGCCGATGGGAACCTCGCGCAGCGTTGCCCCCAGCGAGCGGATCATGGCCAAGGCGTTGTTGTACGTGCGGTCGGTAGTGCCGAAGCCCGGCATGGTTATGGCAACGATGCCCGTGCGCGGCAGGCCCAGCATGTCGAACGCGCGGGCGGTTACCAGCAGCGCCAAGGTGGAGTCCAAGCCGCCGGAAATGCCCACAACCGCAGATTGCGCATGGGTATGGGCAAGGCGCTTCTTCAGGCCCAATGCCTGGATGGAAAGGATCTCTTCGCAACGGTGCGCCAACTGGGAAGGGTCGGCGGGAACGAACGGATCGGCGTCGATGCGGCGCGTGATGGGAGCTTCCTCCCTGCTCAGGGCAAACGGGACGGTGCGGTATCCCTGCGTATCGGCTGCGGGAAACGTGCTCATACGGCGGCGCTCGGCGGCAAGGCGTGCAACGTCTACCTGCGTCACATTCACCTCGTTGGCAAAGGTGCGCGATTCGGCAAGCACCGTGCCGTTTTCAGCGATAAGGTTCTGGCCGCCGAACACCAAGTCGGTGGTGGATTCGCCTTCGCCTGCCGTGGCGTACAGGTACGCGCACACCAACCGCGCCGACTGGCCGGAAACCAAGCTGCGGCGGTAGCTGCTCTTCCCCACCATCTCATCGCTGGCGGAAAGGTTGCACAGCACCGTGGCGCCCGCAAGCGCATGGCGCGTGCTGGGCGGGTTGGGAACCCACAGGTCTTCGCAGATCTCGGCGGCAACAACCAGGTCGGGCATGCTCTCGCAGGCAAACAGCAAGTCGGTTCCCACCGGGACTTCTTCGCCACCGAAAACCTTGCAGCCCATATCGCCAGCGCCAGCCGTGAAGTGGCGCGTTTCGTAGAACTCGTTGTAAGCGGGCAGGTTCACCTTAGGGACGAAGCCCAGCACGTTGCCATGGGAAAGCGCAGCGGCAACGTTCAAAAGCTTGCCCGCGTGGCGCAGCGGCAGCCCAACGAAGATAAGCGCATCCACCGCAGCCGTTTCAGCGGCAATCTGCGCAAGGGCTTCCTGTGCCTCATCGAGCAGCTTCGCCTGCCAGAACAGGTCGCTGCAGGTGTAGGCGGTAATGCACAGCTCGGGCAGAACCATGACCTTGGCGTGGGCCGCTTCCATCTTGCGGATGCAGGCAACGATCTCCTGCGCGTTTGCCTTGCAGTCGGCAACCGTCACCTGCGGGGTGGCGGTTGCCACCGTTACGAATCCGTCCCTCATGCCCGCTCCTTGCGCTCGCAAAATCGTTTCTCCCGATTATATGACAGCACCGCCCGCAGGCTGGTCCAAGCGTCCCCGTACGCAAAAACAGCCGAGGGCAGTTGCCCCCGGCTGCTGCAAGAATCTCCGTTCTCTAGCGCGGCTTATCCCTTAGCGGATCTCGTAGCGACCGGGCTTCTTCTTGATGGGACGCGCTTCCATAGCCGGGTATCCCAGCACAATGGCGCCGATAAGCTTGCCCCGCTCCGGCGCAAAGTGGCTGCGCAGCGCATTGCCGGAGCGTACCACCGCTTCCACCCAACACGAGCCGATGCCCTTGTCGTAGGCAGCAAGTACCATGTTCTCCATGGCGGCCGAAACACTCTCTACGCAGCTGGGCAGAATATCGTCAGAGTAGTCGGGTTTGTTCAGAAACGCCAAGATGATGGTGGAAGCACCGCCCATGGCGCTCATGAACTCCATGGTTTCCTCTACCACTTCCGGGTGCCCCTTAAAGCGCGCCTCCAGCTCCTTGCGATGCGAAAACGCCGTGGTGCCCATCTCCGAGAACAAGTAGGCCAAATCTTCCTTCTTGGTAAGCGCCACGAAATACCAAGGCTGCAGGTTCTGCCCCGAAGGCGCGCACAATCCCGCCTGGATGATGTCTTCCAGGTCGTTGCGATCAACGGGTTTGTCAGTGAACTTCCTTATGCTGCGCCTGTTCTGGATTACGTCGATGAATTCCATTTCCCTCATTCCTTTCTGCGCTTTTGCGCCCCCATAGAAATCCCTCTTTTATCACAACCGCACAGGCCATCCCGCAGGCCCGAACGGATCGGATTCGCGAAGAAAAACGCGGCCGATTCAGCTTCCGCGATCTGCCTAATGCCCAGCAACAACCATCCTGGCCCGCCCATCAAACCGCACGGGCATTGAGCATTGCCGCGCCACAGCGCTACAGCAAGAAGCGCTGCACTTCTTCCAGCATCTGCGCCGGCGCCTCTTCCGGGATGAAATGGCCGCACGGCAGGCTGCGCCCCTGAACGTCCTCGCAGAAATGGTTCCAGCAGGCCAGCGGGTCGAAGAACTTTTCCACCAGCCCATTCGCGCCCCAAAGCACCAACGTAGGCGCCGCGATGGTATTGCCCGCCTTCAAGTCGGCGGCATCCAAGAACCTATCGATGCTTTCGCCGGCACGGTATTCCTCGCAGATAGCATGGATGCACTCCACGTTGTAATGGCGCAGGTATTCCTCGTACACCTCGGGCGGAAACGCCTCGGCCGATGTGTCGTTCTCGGAATTGTAGCGGCCGATGTGCAAGGCATTGCGGAAGTACATCTTGCGGCTGGAAAGGATAAGGTCTTCCGGGAACGGCTCGTCTTGGGTAAGCAAGTACCAGTGGTACAGCGCCTTGGCGAATTCCGCCGTGCTAAGCGCGTACATATCGTAGGTGGAAACGATGTCGAGCAGAACCAGCTTGCTTACGCATTCGGGGTGGTCGAGCGCCAAGCGGTAGCCAACACGCGCTCCCCTGTCGTGCCCCATAACGCTGAACTTACTGAAGCCCAATTCAGCCATCACCTTGATGCAGTCGAGCGCCATGGTTCGTTTTGAGTAGGTGCTATGGTCGGGCAGACCGGCAGGCTTGCCGCTGTCGCCGTATCCGCGCAGGTCGCACAGCACAACGGTGAAGCTGTGGGCTAAATCGCCCGCAACCTTGTGCCACATCAGATACGTTTCCGGATGACCATGCAGCAGAAGAAGAGGCGCACCGTTGCCCATAACCACCGTATGGATGGGCACGCCGCCTTCGCCTTCGATGAAGCGATGTGTTGCCGTCTCGAACATAGGGACCCCCTATCCCTCATTCGCCTGAACAGGAGCGGGCAAACCCCATCTGCCCGCGCACCTGCCTACACCCGAAGTATACTCCCCGAAAACGGGCAAGGTGCAGAAAAGCACTCTCTCAACCTAGCGCCCATGCGCACCGGAATAGCCCACCGTCCGCGCCGCGGGCTGGGGCATCATCCCTTCGGGGATTCCCGCTACCCTGCTCGCTTCGCTCGTGCGGTCGCTGCTTCATGCATTAGAAGTTGGTTCGCTTCGCGAACCGTTCAGGAAGTGCTATCAGAGAACCCCTCAGGGCGATGCCCCAACCCACGTCGCTGCGTTTCCGAAGCTGCGGCGCCGGACAGGGCCTGCGTGGCGGTTTGGTAGAATCGTTGTCTGGCTCGGCGGCATAAGTCCCATGCGTGGGCGCGCCCTCAATCTTCAAGAGAGAGGGGGTGAGATTATGTCGGACGTAGAAATTGCGGTCTTGGGGCTCGCTTCGGCGGTGCTCGTATTCCTGGCTGCGGTGCTCACGTTCCTGCCTGCGCTGGGTGATGCCCTTAGGCGATATAAAAAGAAACGCCGCAAGCGTTAACTTGCGGCTTTCTTAAGCCAACGGACGCGCCCACATCGGACCATGGGCTGCCGTCGGGTCACAGTATACAACGTTTTCATTTTCGCTGTAGTTTGATTTGTAGCGAACACTCAGCTCCAGCGCTCGAAGGGCGGGTACTCCCATCCGAAGCGATCAAAGATCTTGCCGATGATCTGATCTTCCATGTCGTCGATGCTCTTCGGGTGGTGGTAGTACGTCATCATCGGCGGCATAAGCGTCACATTCGGGATAGCCGCCAGCTGGCTTAGGTTGCGAAGGTGTATGGCGTTCATGGGCGTCTCACGAGCAACCAGCACCAAGGGGCGTTGCTCCTTCAGCGTTACGTCGGCAGCGCGCAACAGCAGGTTGTCGCTGTATCCCGTTGCGATGCCGGCCACCGTCTTCATGCTGCAGGGAACAACCACCATGCCTACGGTCTTGAACGTTCCGCTGGCGATGGATTCCCCCAGCGAAGCGTTGTCGTGCACGAAATCTGCCATGCGCAGCGTTTCTTCGAAAAGCTCGGGCTCCTCGTAGCCTGCGGTAAGGCGGCCGCCCTCGGTTACCACCGCATGAACCTCGCACGAGGTGAATTCTTTCACTTGGCGGATGAAGCGGCACGCCAGATGAGTGCCGCTTGCGCCGCTTATGCCAACAACCAGGCGTTCCATGCGCTTAGGCCTCGAAGTCGGGAAGCCAGTGCTTCGGGTCCACGTCCATGATCTTGCAGCGATGGAAGCGGTCCTTCAGATCGTAGGGAACCGTGCAGTCGTAGATGGTCTTGCACGCAATGCCGTGGTCGCGGATGCTGTTGGAATAATCCGGGTCGTTCGACGGGTCCAGCGGATGGCAGCGCACCCCGGGAATGGTGATGATATCCTGGTCGCCCTGAAGACGGGTGTTCATGGCCCACATCACGTCGCTGATGTCGAACGGATCCACATCTTCATCTACCAGGAAAACGTTCTTCAGCTCGCTGAACGCCGAGAAGGCAAGCAGGGCCATCTGGCGCTGGCGGCCCTCATCGGAAGGCATGCTCTTCTTCACCTGCATAACGGCCATGTACTTGCCGCCGCCCGGGGAAGCGCAGTACACGTTCAGCAGGCGGCCGGGCATGGCCTTTTCCACCATCTGGATAATGCTGGCCTCGGTGGGGATGCCCGCCATGCTCACATGTTCCTCCGAGGGGCCGATGCAAGTTTGCATGATGGGGTTCTTGCGCGTGGTAACCGCCTTCACCTTGATGATAGGAAGCGACGGGTTGGCAGGGCCGGTGTAGCCGGGGAATTCGGGCATGGCCTTGCCGGTGCCGGTGTTCATGTCTTCCGCCACGCGCTTGCCGGGAAGTATCTCGCCTTCGATAACGTATTCGGCGTTGGCAATGCAGCGCTCATTCACGGTAAGGCACTTGGCCATCTTCACGCCCTGGCCGCGCAACGCGCCGGCAACGTTGAGCTCGTCGTAGCCCATAGGGGTCGTGGGCGGCTCGAAGCAGGTGGCCAGCTCGATGGCAGGGTCTACGCCGATGCTGATGGAGATGGGCAGCGGCTGCCCCATGGCCTCGGCCTTTTCGTAGAACGCGCCGATGTGGCGCGCGCCGGGCACCATGTAGATGGAAATCTCATCGGGGCCCTGCAGGCACATACGGTGGATGGTGATGTCAGAAACGTGCGTTTCGGGGTCGGAAGCATAGCACATGCCCAGCGTGATGTACGGGCCAGCATCTTCCGGCGTGTTGGTGGGTGCGGGCACCAGCTTGCGAATGTCGAAGCCCTCTTCAGTGGCATAGTGAACCACTTCCTGGCAAAGCGCCTGTTCAGCAGGTACTTCCACCGGCGGGATGGGGTTCAGCACCGCATCGTTGAGCAGAAAGCCCAACCGACGCGGGTCGGCATCGAGCAGCTTCGCCACACGCGAACGGCTTGCCAGAAGGCCGATTGCCACGCGGGCATCGGGGTGCCCCTTCACGTTGTTGAAGATCATCGCCGGGCCTTCTTTGGTAGGACGCGGCACCGTTCCGCCGGCGCCCACATGGCGGTACACGCCGCACAGCTCGGCGGCAGGGTCTACCTCCACATCGGTCTCTACCAACTGCCCGGGAATGCCCCGCAGAAACTCAAGGGCGCTGCGAAGGTCGTCAACGTTGTTGCCCATGGAAACTCCTATCGCTTTCGTTATTTGCCTCTGAATTCGGAGCCGCGCTTGGAAGGCCCCTTTCTTAGAACGTGTTCAATTATACGAGAGCAAGCCTGCGAATGCGCCCAGCTCTTATTCTGATTGGGCAACCTTATGTTGCCTTTTGCGAATGAGGGGGCAAGGGCGCCTGCCCAGCCACCGAGCAACCCGAACTCGCCCCTACCCACCCGACACCTTGCCGCCAACGCAATCAACGCCGCAACATACGCCGATCTGCCTACCGTCTTACCGCCTATCCACCCGTCGCAGCACAAACCTTGCCGCCAGCCGGCACCTGCCGCACCCACAGCGCCCACGCCCCCCCGAAACGAAAAAGGGACCGGAGCGTGCACTCCGGTCCCCCTTCATCCAAAGCATCTCACTTCGGAATGGGACGTATGTCCTGTTTGCTCTGCCTTCAGGCTAGCTCAGGGTTAGTCCTGAAGCTTGCCTGCCTTTGCAGCTTCCAGGCGAGCATGGAGAGCTTCAAGCTGACGCTCCGTCTCCTCATCCTCGATGCGCTGGAGCTCCTTGTTGTAGGCGTAGTCCTCGCGGATCTTCTCGTTGTCGGAGATGAGCAGGTAGAGGACGATTGCGGCCAGGAAGCCGACGCCGCCGCCGCGGGCTACGATGAAGCCTGCGATCATGCCTGTCATGCCCTTATCAAGATCGTCGCGGACAAGGCCGAATGCGATCTGAGCGCACAGCCAGCCCTGAATGAGGAGCACGACCACGAGGAGTGCTGCAGATGCTGCCAGGGATGCCTCGTACAGAGGATAAACGAACAGGCCAATTACGGTGAAGATCAGGTTGGTACCAGAACCATCGTAGATGGAGTCCATGCCCTGACGGCCGGACTGCTTATAGCGAGCATAGGTTGCTACGCAGTAAGGAGCGGACAGAGGACCAGCAAGTGCCGGGTAAGGTGCGAAGATGGAAAGCAGTGCATTACGGATACCGCAGATGACGTTGGTACGGTTCGGGTCGAACTCGATGTACTCGTCGTCACGGGCGGCCTGCAGACCAAGCTGCTGAACCGTTACGAAGTCGCCGTAGGCGATAACCCATGCAACGATTGCGTAGGGGAATGCCTGAACCCAAACGGTGGGGTCGGAAGCGAAACCGATGAAGATCGGCGAAACGGTGGTGAAGAGCAACATGAAGTCGGGAACCTTGATGATTTCGCCGGACCACTCGAAGTTGAACTCACCAGCAGCACCGCCAGCAACCAGCAGGGCGATAACAGCCCACAGGAAGCTGTAGTTACCGAGGATGGCAACGAAACGGTTGGTGTCCATGTACTTGCGTACGCGCTTGGAGAACATGAGCAGGAACACAACCACCAGGCCGCAGAGGCAACCAACGGTGACGGTGTCTACTGCGCCGCCCTCCTTCAGGCGAACGGCTACGGCGTTGACGCCAGCGCCCATAACGATACCTGCCTTGATAGCGGGAGGTACCATCGTGTTGAGCTTCTTAGACAAGCCTGTTGCACCCAAGATTATGAACAAGAGCGCTAACTCAAGCTGGATACACGTTAGCATCTGCAATCGCGCCACGCCTGGATCCAAGGATTCCAGGAACACAACGATGATTGCCATTGCAGGCGTAATCCAACCGCAGATGGAAGGCTCGCCGAGCAGCCAGTTAAGGGTGTACATACCCGTTTCGAATACAACCAGTGCCCATGCCACTGCAGGATCAAGACCCAGGGTGGTGATAAGAACAGCCAGAGCGCCGTACGAAGTACAAGCGTTCATCAGGCCGGTTACGACCTCTGGCGGCGAGATCTTGAAGTGGATGAACGGCAGACGGATACGGAATAGGCCAATTTTCCAACATGGCTGAATTCCACCGAATTCACGCTTAAGCATAGCCATTGCTTAGCCCCTCTCTCCTCTTGCGCATTCCTGCGCAAAAATAAAATCGACCATCTTACTCCTCCTTCTTTTGATTGCATCGGGTTCGCACGTGCACGCTTGCTTTCCCGGTGCCTTCAATAGATTCAAGAAAACGTTGGAAGATTTCTGCTTCACTTGGCTGTTGGATCGCTTTCGCGAACAAAGGCAAAGCCAAACCTAAATCCCCAAGGTTTCCCTTCGTCATTTGAAGATGGTCCCTACTATGAACCGCCGCGCTGCAGCCCGATCCCCCGATGGGCAACGCACAGCGCTTAAGTCCACGACCGATTATTCTCCAATGGGTGAACATGTTCTAATTCACTTTGAACATGTTTTAGATAGTTTGCATGAATATGATTCACGATGCCTATGTGAAACTTATAGTCCTATAGCCGCGATTGATACATTCGGCCGTTTTCAGCATTCGACCGCCTTGAAATGCGGCGTTACCTTCCCGTCAATTTCCCCAGCTTATCGTTCCTATAGTCAAATCAAATAGAACCGGCTTCGTTATTAGGTTTCAGGATCGTTGCAGTTGAAGCCGCTTGCTGGTTTTCGCTTGACTAAAACACGTTCAATCCCGTACCTTCATCCACGGATCTTTTTTTGGAGTCGGTACGCCAGAGTGGGGCGTTGCCTGTTCAGGCAATGGACGTGTGTTACCCGGGACTCTGTGCTTCAAGACGAGAAACCGCATCTGTTCCCTTTTAAGAGAAAGGAGCACTACGGAATGATCGCCTTAACCACCGCTCAGATCATCTCGATCGTCATCTTCGTCGTCGTGATGGCCTTCATCATTTCCGAGAAAGTGCATCGCACCACGGCTGCCCTCGCCGGCGCAGTCGCCCTTATCCTTACCGGCGTTGTGTCGTTCGACACCGGCGTCGGGCACATCGACTTCGGCACACTCGGCGTGCTGGTTGGCATGATGATATTCGTGGCCGTTGTGAAGAACTCCGGCATATTCGAGTACCTGGCCATCCGCGCCGCGAAGATAGCGAAGGGCAATCCCTGGCTTATCATGGTGCTGTTCGTGCTGATCACCGCCGTGCTTTCGGCGTTCTTGGACAACGTGACCACGGTTCTGCTCATCGGCCCGGTAACCTACACCGTGTGCAAGATGCTGGAAGTGAATCCCATCCCGTTCTTCCTTACCGAGATCATCGCCTCGAACGTAGGCGGCACGGCAACGCTTATCGGCGACCCGCCGAACATCATGATCGGCTCCGCTACCGGCCTCACCTTCTTCGACTTCCTGGCCAACGACGGCCCGGCGGTGCTCATCATCCTTATCGTCTCCATCGCCATCTTCTACGTGATGTACGGGCGCAACATGGGTGCTTCGCAGGAAAAGCGCGACCACATCATGGCCATGCATGCGCATGAGGCCATCAAGGACCAGGGGCTGTTCAAGAAGAGCGTCGTGATGATCTTCCTGGTTGCCCTTGCCTTCGTAGTCCACGGCGCGCTGCACATCGAGCCCAGCGTGGTTGCCCTGGCAGCAGCGGCCATCATGCTCATCATCGGCCGCGCCGATGTGGAGCACACGCTGATGGACGTCGAATGGGCAACCATCGGCTTCTTCGCCGGCCTGTTCGTGGTTGTTGGCGGTCTGGCCGAAACCGGCGTCATCGAGATGATGGCCTACGCGCTTATCGATGCCACCGGCGGCAACCTGATGGTTACCATCATCGTGCTGGTGTGGGCTTCGGCAATCATCTCGTCCTTCCTGGACAACATCCCGCTGGTTGCCACGCTCATCCCCATCATCACCACGATGGAATCCACCGGCATGGACGTTATGCCCCTGTGGTGGGCCGTTTCGCTGGGCGCCTGCATCGGCGGCATCGGCACGCTTATCGGCGCTTCCGCCAACGTGGTTCTGGCAAGCATCTCGGGCAAGTACGGCCACCCCATCACCTTCATGGAGTACACCAAGGTCGGCTTCCCGCTGATGATCCTGTTCACCGCCATCAGCTGCGTGTACCTGGTACTGCGCTTCTGCATCCTGGTTTAGCCTGAAGCGAACATACTCACCTTGGAAAAGGCCCACGTTTCGAGCCCTGCCCTGCCCCCCGTGCAAACGGAAGCAGCAGCCGCCCGGAACGCGGGCCTTTCCTTCTGCCTATAAATGCGAGAAGAAACCGAAATGGATCGCGGCCGATTAACCGTGAACGCGTTATTGACGCTCATTTGCCCGAAACGTATCTTTTCTTACAGGGGAATTCGACGCCGCAGCGAAGGCTAATGGCCTTCTTTTTGTATAGCGTCGGGAAAGAGGGGGTAAACTCCCTACAGAGGCAAACCCCAGGTGCAGGGCATCTGGGAACGGAAGGAGTGGTGTGTATGCCTGAATTCACTACACCGCAGATCATTTCCATCGTGATCTTCATCGTGGTGTTCGCGCTTATCATCTCGGAGAAAATCCATCGCACAACCGCCGCGCTTGCGGGCGCCGTCGTGCTCATCCTTACCGGCATCGTATCGTTCGATAAGGGTATGGAGCACATCGACTTCGGCACGCTTGGCGTTCTGGTGGGCATGATGATCTTCGTGGCCGTGGTTAAGCAATCGGGCATCTTCGAGTACATAGCCATACGAGCGGCGAAGATAGCGAAGGGCAACCCATGGGCAATCATGGTGCTGTTGCTGCTGATCACCGCCGTGCTTTCCGCGTTCTTGGACAACGTGACCACCGTTTTGCTTATCGGCCCGGTAACCTTCACGGTGTGCAAGATGCTGGAGATGAGCCCTGTGCCGTTCTTCATCGTGGAGATCATGGCATCGAACATCGGCGGCACCGCAACGCTTATCGGCGACCCGCCGAACATCATGATCGGCTCTGCCGCCAACCTCACGTTCTTGGACTTCCTGGTGTACAACGGCCCGGCGGTGCTCGTTATCACCGTTGCCGCCATCGCCATGTTCTATGTGCTGTACGGCCGCAACATGAACGCCTCGCCCGAAAAGCAGGCGCACATCATGGAAATGCACGCCCATGAGGCCATCCAGAATCAGAGCCTGTTCAAGAAGAGCGTGGTGATGATCATCCTGGTTGCCGTGGCGTTCGTCACCCACAGCATGTTCAACGTAACCCCGAGCACCGTGGCGCTTACCGCTGCTGCCGTGATGCTTATCATCAGCGCGGCCGACATCGAGAAGATCCTGCTCGATGTTGAATGGGCAACCATCGGCTTCTTCGCCGGCCTGTTCATCGTAGTCGGCGGCCTTTCCGAAACCGGCGTTATCAACATGCTTGCCAACGCACTTATCGACGTCACCGGCGGCAATGTGCTGATTACCATCATCGTGCTGTGCTGGGCTTCGGCGCTTATCTCGTCGTTCCTGGACAACATCCCCATGGTGGCAACGCTCATCCCCATCCTCCTTGCCATGGAGCAGACGGGCATCGACGTTATGCCGTACTGGTGGGCAATTTCGCTGGGCGCCTGCATCGGCGGCATCGGCACGCTGATCGGCGCATCCGCCAACGTGGTACTGTCGGGTATGTCGGGCCGCTACGGTTACCCCATCACCTTCATGGAGTACACCAAGATCGGCTTCCCGATGATGCTCGTGTTCACCGCCATCAGCTGCGCATGGCTTATCATACGCTTCGTGGTGCTGGCGTAACGCAGGCCATCCTGCGCATACGGCGCTTTCAAACTGGCACGGCTTGCTAGCCAGAAAGCCCGTTGAAAGCATGACACGCTGCTACGTAAAAGAACCCCGTTTCCGAACGGGGTTCTTTTTATGTGCGCTGTTAGCAGGTACACTAACCTGCAGCATTTGAATTGGATTCGACACGGTAATCGGGCAGCCCTGCAGCGCGTCGAAACCAAAGCGCCAGCAAACGAAGGCGCATCTTCCTGAAACGAAGAAAGGAACCCCACATGAGCAATGAAGGCAAGCGCGTACGAGCTCACTACACCGGCACGTTCGACGACGGCACGGTGTTCGACTCTTCCGTCGAGCGCGGCGAGCCCTTGGAGTTCGTATGCATGGCCGGCCAGATGATCCCCGGCTTCGACAACGCTGTGAAGGACATGGCAGTTGGCGAAAAGAAGAAGGTTCACCTGCCCGCTTCCGAGGCTTACGGCGAGCATGACGAGGAACTGGTGCAAACAGTTCCCACCGCCAACGTTCCCGGCGCAGAAGACCTGCCGGTTGGCCAGCGCGTGTACCTTCAGGGCCCCGGCGGCCAGCCCCTGCCCGCTTTGGTGGTAGAGGTTACCGACGAAAACGTAACCTTCGACCTGAACCACGAAATGGCCGGCAAAGACCTGAACTTCGAGATCGAGCTCGTCGAGGTCCTGGGCTAAACAACCGCCCATCTGCATACGCCAAAACCAAGGAGGAGGGGGCTTGCTTAGGTAAGCCCCCTCCTTTTTTGAAACCGCCAACGCGCCGTCATTGTGTTGGCCTTATTGCACCCGCATATACCACTTTTATCAGGCAATCCGTTCCTGCCTTAGCCTATCGGCGATCCAGGTTTTTATCACTGCCTGACGGTTGATGGCCAGCGACTCCGCGGCAACGTCAAGCCCCTCTATCATCCATTCGGGAAAGTCGACATTCACCCTACGGATAGCGGTGTTCGATCGGCAAACCTTGGCCTTATCGAGGTCAAGATAAGCCATTATGTCCTCTTTTCCTTCGTCGAAGAGCTTGTCGAACTCCTCAACGCTGATCTTCTTTTTTTCGGTCATAGTAAGCCTCCTCTTTTTCACGAGACCTTCTTACGGAAATGATCCTTATGTTCCCTTTTCGCTCGGTAACTACAGCGGTCCAGTGCTTTTCCCTTATCAGCCCAAACACCGCAAGCCGCTCTTCACCATGCCCATTCCCCAATGGGGCAACGATGTAAGTTCCTTCCCAAAGCTCTTGGGCTTCATCGAAATCAATCCCATGCTTGGCTTTGTTTATTGCGCTCTTATTTGGATCGTATTCAAACCCCATTCCTACTCCTCAATATATTATTACAACCACATAGGTATGTGTTATATACCTACGAAATGATATATTGAGGTTAAATAAGACATTTCGCATTTGTTTGTACTATTATTCGCAATGCCTTCCCAGACCCTTCCCTCCTGGTTCGCAGTTTTCTGCTACAGCAGTTGGATAATCAATTTTTGGCTTGCTTCGGGCGCCAACCAAAGCAAATAAAAACGGAGACCTGCAGCATGGCTGCGGGTCTCCGTTTGATTTCGGGTTCTTCTGCTGAAGAAGGCTTTAGAGGGAGAATTCCTTTTCGCCCTTGAATACGGCCTCGGCGTCTTCAACGCTCCAGTCGCCCAAGGTGATGGCGGAAATGGCGTTGGTAAGGCGGATAGCCTCTTCGGTGGAACGCATGTGGATGTTACGGCCGGTTGCGTTGCCGCATGCGCCGCCGATATGGATCTGGTCGTGCAGCTGGGTAAGGAACACGTTGGCATCGGCCTTGGAGCCGCCTGCGCATACCAGGCCCGTGCGACCGGAAGCCTTGGATGCAATGGCAAGGCCCTGAGCGGAGGTCTGACCCTCTACCTCGTGCGGGGGGTTGACCTTAACGAAGTCGGCACCCAGGCACAGGGCAACGCCAGCAGCGCCAGCGATAAGCTCGGGATCCTTTTCGTCGGTAACAGCCTTGCCGCGAGGATAGATCCACAGAACAACCAGCAGGCCGGCAGCATGAGCCTCGGCGATGAGCTCGCCAGCTTCAGCCATCATGGTGGATTCATACTCGGAGCCCAGGTAGATGGTGTAGCCAAGGCCAACGATGTTCACGCCAGCTTCGCGCATGGCAAGAACAGCCTCAAGCTCGTGGAGCTGAGGGCTGTAAGGATCGTCCTGCGAGCCCTTAACCAGGTTGGTCTTGGAGTTCATCTTCACCAGGTAGTTGATTTCCGGATAGTCGGGGGCATACTGGGCAACCAGACCGCGCTGACCAGCCAGAACGCCGATGGTGCCCTTGGAACCGATCTCGAAAAGATGCTCGGGCTCGGCGTCGGAGATATCGATGCCCTCGCCGTAGAAGTCCTTGTTCAGGTGCTCGATCTTCTGGTCGCAAGCGAAAAGCATCAGGCGACCGGTGCCGCGGGTTGCCTTCATGTAGTTCTCAATGTAGGTCTCACGAGCCTCAGGCATAACGTCAGCAGGGACCTTAACCTGATCACGGGTGATAGTGGGCATATTGTTCCTCCTTAAAGGCATGGATACACACAGTGGCTTTCATTATATCGTGTTGGGCGCAGCTTTGCCGATACTGCTTTTCCCTTCGCGGATTCTTGTGCCGCGGCGACAAGGTAAACGCAACAGTTGCGCCAAGTTTGGCAACTAACGGATTCTTTGCCATGGCAACCTGCCTGCAACGGGGCGGGCGGGGGCTAGAACCATTCGTGCCTGCCGCACACGTATAGCTGCTCGAACTCGCTTTGGGTCTTGGTAAGGTACACAATGCCTTCGATGATGGCGATTATCCACACCACACCCGCCACAAGCCCAAACGTGAACAGGCCGCCCACCAGGCTCAACGCCAGCATGATGAACCCTTGGGTGTTGTAGCCCAAATAGAACTTGTGCACGCCGAAGCCGCCCAAGAAGATGGCAAGCAATCCGGCAGCCACATGGTCGCGCGAAGAAAGCGGCGCGGCATAGTGCGGCTGCATCGGGGGCTGCCGGTACGCGCCCTGCGCTGAGCAGGGCGAAGACTGGGCGTAGGAGCCTTGGGTCGAACCGGGCGCTTGCTGGGCGTGGACACCCTCACCCTGGGCCGAGCCAGGCGTTTGCTGGACGTAGGCCTGCTGAGCCTGACCGGGAGCCACCTGCTGGTAGGCAGCTTGCGCGGACGACCCTTGGGGCTGGTTGGGCAACGGCTGCTGGCCGGGCGCCTGGGCAGAAACTCCCTGCACCGAACCCGCCGGCGGCTGGCAGGGTGCCTGCCCATAAGCCGGGCTGCCCGCTCCCGCTGCCGCAGCCTGCGCTTCCGCCAGCCTTTGCTCGGCGGCAAACAAGGCCTCTCGTGCTGCCTGCAGGTCCCGCTCAGCGGCGCAAATCGCCGCATCGCGGGCGCTTTCGGCGGTCGCTTGCGAAACGGCAGATTGGCCCGCGCCTTCTTGGGGCGCCGTGCTGCCCGCAGGCGGGATAGGAGGCTGATTAGGCGTTGCGGTCATGCTCACGCTCCTTGGCTAGGCGCTTACGCTCTTCATCCATATGGTGGTAGGTTTTCTGCGCGCTGAAGAAGCCCATGATGCGCTCGCGGAAAACGATTCCCAGCACCATGAGCACCGCCGCCACGCCGAAGATGATAAGGCTGGTTGTTATGTCGCCTTCCGCCAAGCCGGCGGCAGCGTAGGTGGAAATGATCACGCCAGGGATGCGCGCTACCGTAGTGATGAGCAAGAACGTTCGCATGCGCATAGAGGTAAGCGGCACCAGATAGGTGAACACGTCCTTCGGCATGCCGGGAATCACGAACAGGATGAACACGATGAGGTTCAGCTTGCCCGAGCGCTCGAACTCGTAGAACTTCACCATGTGCTCTTCGCTTACCATGGACCGCACAAACGGCGCGCCCAAGCTGTGCACCAGCTTGTAGATGATGGCGCTTGAAACAACGCAGCCCAGCAAGATGATGAGCGACCCGAAGAACGGCCCGTACAGCATGCCCGCCGCAACCTGTACCACTTCGCCGGGGATGAACGCAACGATTATCTGCAGCAGCTGAAGCCCCAGCAAGATGAACACCCCGAAGGGCCCCTTGCTCTGGATGCTCTCTATGACCTTGTTGACGCCGTCTTCCTCGAACAGCAGCGAAAGGCTGGGCCACAGCGCCGCCACGATAACACACACGATGGCGATGAACGCCACCAAGCCCCCCAGCTTGATGAGGTCGGCCTTCTTTATGCTACGGCCGAAAACGGAAACGGTCTGCTGCTCCGATTCGCTCATTTGCCCTCCTCTTCGCCGCCATGCGCCGCCTTGCGGTATTCCTCTTTGAAACTGGAGAACATGCCCTTGGTTTTGGACAGCTGAACGCCCAGCTTGAAGGCGCCTTCGTTCACTGCTTCGCCTGCCTTATGGGCGGCCTTGTCGGCGGCATCGTTGGCCTTCTGTGCCACTTCGGCAGCAACGGGCTTCGCCTTCTGGGCAACGTTGGAAGCCTTGTTCGCCGCCACCGCGCTGGCCGCACCGGCCTTCTGCGCCAAGCCGCCTTCGGTGCCCACTTCCAGCGCCTCGGGCGCAACGATGATGGCGCCGCGCAGGAAGTCTTCGCCTTCCTCGTTGTTCAGCTTGTCGCCCACGCCAAGCTTGAAGCCCTTGATAAGCCCCACCGGGAGCTCCGCGTATCCCAGCAGCACATCGGCCGTGGTGCCACGGTCTACCACAACCTTCTTCACCTGGCCCGATTCGGTTTCGAACAGGACATCGCCCACGAAGCCGCAGCGCTTTTCTTCTTGCGTCATAAGGGGCATGCCCTGCCACATGATGCATTCGTCCCAGTTAACGCCCAAGCGCTTGCAGGCGGCTTTGCCGGTAGCGGCCTTGGTAAGCGTGATGAACAGCTTGCCGTCTTCCACGTCGAAGCTGTCCAGCGCCACGAACAGGTCGGAGCGATGCGCCATAAGGGCGATGTCGGGGCGCTTCACCGTGAAGCCCACAACCTTGCGGGCGTGGGGGTGGAACACGAAGCGATGCACCTTGCCGATGCGCTTGTGCGGGACGCCCTTCTTG
Source organism: uncultured Prevotella sp. (assembly GCA_963598325.1). GTDB lineage: Bacteria > Actinomycetota > Coriobacteriia > Coriobacteriales > Eggerthellaceae > Anaerotardibacter. Next base: position 43,451 of record CAVBST010000005.1, read on the forward strand.
TCCAGCTCGTACACGGGAACGCCGCGCAGGCTGCTTGTTAGGTATTCGCTCTTCTTCAACGGGTCTCCTTCGGGCTTGCCCCAAGCATAAGAAACGGCGACCATCGGCCGCCGCCCCATCGGCCCTTAACGAGCCGTGCGTCCAGTTCCCACGATATTGCTTATTGCTACGGGGAACCGAACCGTTATCAAATCGTTTGGCCTTATTCTGCAGGCTTTTCTTCCGCAGGCTGGGCGGGGGCAACGTGTGCGCCCTCTACCTCGGGCTCGGCAGAATCAGCGGGCTTCACCTTGGCAGATACGGCAGAAGCGGCACCGGCAGCGGCTTCCTTTACCGCACCGGCGGCTTCGGTGGCAGCGGTCTTTGCGCCAGCAGCAGCGTCTACCACGGCGGGGATCTTGTCTACCGCGGCATCGCGGGCAGCCTCTGCGTTCTTGGCCACCTGGGATGCAATGCGCTCACGGGCGGCTTCGATCTTCTGACGCAGCTCGTCGCCATTGGCGTCGAACGACTTCACAGATTCGGGGGTGAGCTTCTGGGCGCGCTGCACAACGGCCTTGCGGGCTTCCGCGCCGTTGTCTACCACCGTGTTGATTACCTTGGTGGAAGTGGAAGCTGCTGCCTCCACGAGCTGCTTGCCCTTTTCCTGAACCTGAGCAGGGCAAGAGAAATTGCCGCCCTTCTCGTTGATAACCTCGCCCAGAAGCGCGCGGTTCTCGGAACCGGAGCGGGGCGAAAGGAGCAGACCGGCAACAGCGCCTACTGCGCCGCCTACAATGAACGTTGCGAACTTGCCCATGATGAACACCTTCCCCAAAAAATTGTTGTATATCTTGCCATTATAAGGGCGCAGCCAGCTGCGCAAGCCGCAAAACTGCTCGCAGTTGATTCTTGTTAACAAGGCGAAAGATAGCGAAAAGGTCTATTTCGTCGGTATTTGCCGCTTATACGCCCATCGCGCTAGGGCGTGGGCTCGAATTACAATGTACTAACAAGGAGGAGATCGGTATGGGTGCTCATGGACAGGCTAATTTTAGCGAGGCGGTGCTTCGCGGGGGTGATGCGGGCTATCAGGCAGAGGCCGACCGCATCGCAAAAGCCTATGGCTTCGACTTCGTGGGCATAGGGCTTTCCCCATTCGTTGGCGCACCCATGAAATGGGTTTACTTCAGCGGGGCAACCAGCCAACGCGTTACCCGCATCTTGCTTTCACCCGGCCATGGCATCGGGGGCATCGTGCTGAAAAGCGGCCAGCCCATGATGCTCACCGACATCGACAAAGACCTTGGGCAGAACGAATATTCCAGCTACCCTATCGTGTTTGCCGAAGACCTGCGCAGCTTCTGCGCGCTGCCCTTGAAGCAAGGCAGCAACACCGTTGGCGTCCTCATCCTTGCCCATCGGACATCCGGCCGAGAGCATGCGCACGCTTACCTCCGCTGCGCGAACGACTTGCAGGGGAAGTTCCTCGATGCCGAGGTGCTGGAGCAGAGCCTTGTTGAATTCGCCAAACCCAAGGCAGACGGAAGGGAAGATTCGGGATTCGTCCCCCTTCGCCAAACCGAGCTTTCCAAGGTAGTGCTTGCCCAGGAAGACGAACGGAAGCGGCTTTCGCGCGAATTGCATGACGGCATGGCGCAGGACCTGCTTACCGTAACCCTCCTGCTGCACATGGCGCAGGAACGCATCGATGATGCAGACGCGAACGACTTCATCGAGCAGGCGCTTTCCCGCATCGAGTCGCTTCAGACCGACATCCACAATCTGTCAACCGAGCTCAGGCCTTCCACCTTGGACAACTTCGGCCTCATCCCCGCACTGAAATCCCAGGCTGCCGTTCTGGAAAAGACCTACGGCGCAAGCATCGTGTTCACGGGCCAACAAAGCATCGACCGCTTCGATCCGGCCGTGGAAACCCAGGTTTACCGCATCTGCCAAGAGGCTATACTCAATTCCTGCAAATACTCCAAGGCAGACAGGGTCGAGGTTTCCTTCGCCGCAAGCGTTGGATGGCTGAACGTCTCGATATCCGACGAAGGCATTGGCTTCAACACCGAAGCGCCCGTTGTGCAGGGAAGCGGCTGTGGCCTTTCGGGAATGCGCGAACGGGCGCGCCTGATCGGAGCCGACCTGCAGATAAGCTCCAGCAACCGGGGATCCACCATAAGCCTGGTGGCCCCCATGAGGGAAGAAACGAAGAGGGAGGAACCTCCAAGATGATCACCGTTGTCCTTGCCGACGATCATGAGATGGTGCGCTTTGGCTTCAAGATGATCTTGGACAAAGACCCGGACATCCAAGTTGTCGGCGAAGCAGCAGATGGGACGCAGGCATACGCCGTTTGCGCGGCACGCAAGCCCGACATCCTCCTGCTCGACCTCTCCATGCCCCCTGCGCAAAGCGGCCTGGTTGCCTGCGAGAAAATAGTGCGCGACCTTCCCGGTACCAAGGTGATCATCCTCACCATGTTCGCCGAGCCAGAGTACCTGTACCACACCATGAACAAGGGAGCGAAGGGCTACCTGCTGAAAAGCGCATCGCCGGCGGAGCTGCTGCGGGCAATCCATATGGTGCAGGAAGGCGATAGCTATATTCACCCCAAGATGGCAGCGGCGCTGGCGAAATTCGTGGCAGAAGGTGGCAAAGAAGCCGAATCAAACTTAGAGCAGCTCACCCCACGCGAAATGGAGGTGCTGATCCTCCTTGCCCGCGGGTTCACCAATCGCGAGATCTCCGAGCGCATCTTCCTTTCCGTGAAAACCGTAGAAGCACATCGCTCGAAGGTATACAGCAAGCTGAACCTGAAGAACCGCGCCGAGCTGGTCGAGTTCGCCCTGCGCCACAAGCTGTTGGAACTGTAGGCTGGCAGAGCCCAGGCCAAACGGAACGCTCGGCGAGCCTATTTCTTCCCGGGGGCGGAAACCTCCATGCCCAATGCGCCAGCCGGGCAGGCATCGATGCACTTGCCGCATACCATGCAATCGCCCGCGCAAACCCTTGACTGCTCGCCTTCAAGGGCGGGGTCCAAGATCTCGGGAGCCGCAATGCAGGCCTTCTTGCAGTTTCCGCATTTGATGCAGGCATCATGATCGATGCGCACCTTCACCAGGCCAACCTTGCCCAGCAGCTCGTAGAAGCCGCCGAGCGGGCACAGCGAGCGGCACCATACCCGATGCCCCCAGAACACATCCACCAGAACAATGGCAAGCAAGGTTATCCCGCCAACGGCGCTTCCGAATACCAGGCCCTTGTTGATGAAGCTGATCGGGTTCACCACCTCGTAAACAGGAATGCTCACCAGAAGGGAAAGCACCAGCACTGCGGCGGCAACACCTATCTTCGTATGGCGCGGCAGCTTCTGCTCGGGGAGCTGGCGTTTCGGGCATACCTTCTTCCGCCATGCGTCCACTGCCTCTAAAAGCAGGTTCACCGGGCAAACCCAACCGCAGAAAGCCCTGCCACGTACTATGCCGAACACCAGCAGCGGGACCAATGCCGCCAGAAGCCAGGCGGGGTCGAACGCCTTAGACGCGGCAACCGTCTGAAGGAACACGAATGGGTCCATAAGGGTAATCGGGCCTATCTGCGAAGAAGAAAGCGTTCCCGACCAGGCGAATTGTGCCGGTGTGGCAACCGATTCCGTAACCGGGTCGCCCTGCAGGTCGGTTCCCATAATCGCCCAACCCGACGCAACAACGGGCACCAGGAAGAACAGCAGCACGAGCACCTGCACGCAATGGCGGGCGATGCCCCACTTATGGCGGCCTTTCTTCACCGGCGAAGGCTGCGCTTGCGGCGAACCGGCGGAGCAACCGCGCCCCTTATCCGTTTTGGAGTCGTCCAACATGGAAATCCCGCCTTAGCGCAAGCTCGGATCGTCTTCGAAATTGACGTAGATAAGGTTCACGCTCAAAACCCCTGGCACATCCTGGAACTTCGCAGCTGCATCGGCCGAGGAATCCACTGTTTCCGACTCAAGGGTCACCACCAGCTTCGACTCGACAACCTCGTGCACCTCAACACCCTCCATGGTGGAAAGGGCCTGGGCAACCTTGGTCGTGGAATCGGAAACGGTATTCACCACCAAGCTCGAGATAACCACGCTACTCACCGGCCTTTCGTTGCTGCACATGGCAGCTGCCGCACAGGGAATGCGCTGCGTCTATCTTGTGCGACTGCCTGTTCTCGCCCACATAATGGTTGTCGGGCATCTTACCGGCCTTTTTCAGGAACGGGTCGGCCTCGCTGCTCGAACCATGGCAGCCGTAGCAGCCTTCCGCACCCAAGCTCTCATAACGGCCCTCGTGGGCAACGGAGAGCATGGGCGCAGCGCCTTCGGGCGTATTGAAGGTCTCGGACGGCGAGGTGATGGCGTTCGTGGAATAGCACCCGCCCAGGGCGCATGCAGAAAGCATGAGCCCCGAGACGGCTGCCACAATGACGATGTTCCGCTTCATCTTCATGGCTCGCACCTCCTAGACCTTTTCGATGCGAACGGCGGTTTTCTTGTAGTCGGGCTCCTTCGAAAGAGGGCAATAGACCTCTTGCTGGGCAAGGTTGACCAGGGTCTCCTCGGCGAAGAACGGTATATAGCACATATGATGGGTCGGCTGCGTTCGTCCTGCACTGGAAACCGTGCACTCAAACGAGCCCCAGCGGCTGGTAACCCTCACGCGGTCGCCGTCCTTCACGCCGATCTCGTCCATGTCCTGGGCGCAAAGGTCCATCAGGGCCTCGGGCAGGGCGTTGTCGAGCTCGGGCACGCGACGCGTCATGCTGCCCGTATGCCAATGCTCCAGCAGACGGCCGGTAACCATGTAGAACGGGTACTCGCTATCGCGGATCTCGGCAGGAGGCTCATAAGGATGGAAGGTCACGCAGGGTTTGTGGTCGGCGGTCTTGTAGAACGAGATGCCATCGGTCTTGTCGGTTTCACCCCACTTCTGAACGTTCCAGGTGTCGTAGCCGTCTTCCTGCTTCCCGGCACCGTTGAAGCGCCACTTTGTGGCGTACCATTTGCCGTCGATCTGCTGGGTAGGCCACGTAAGGCCATGCTGGGTGATGTACTCGTCGTACGGCGCCAGGCGCTTGGCGGTAAGCTTGAGCGGGCTCCACCCTTCCTTCTTGTCCAGGTTGTCGTGGATGCGCAGCACGCGCTCGCTGGAATAGCTGTTCTCGGCCGGGTCGGGGTTCGAGAAGGTACGGTACTCGTTCCAGATCTCGCGGCATACATCCCGTTGATTGTCGTACTTGAAGTCGCCCGCATCCTTGTCGTACCACTTGCCGAACAGGGTATCGAAGGCGTCGTTGTCGCCGATCTTCTCGCCGTCGAGCACGCGCTTGGCGATCTCCATCAGCATCCACAGGTCCCAACGGGCGTCACCCGGAGGATCGCAGGCCTTCTCGAACACGGCCGTGCGGCGCTCGCCGTTGCCGAACATGCCCTCGCGCTCGATCCACATGGCTGCGGGAAGCACAACATCGGCGTACGCCGTGGAAAGCGTTGGGTACACCTCGGAAACCACGATGAAGGTATCGAAGATCCCCGTATGCTCGCCGTCCCTGCCAAGGAAGCGGTTGAGGTCGGTCATGGATTGGGCCCAGTTGTTGTGGGCGGTCCAGATGAAGTCCATGTTCCCGTTCGACATCTCGCGGAATATCTTGGTGGTGTGATACCCCGGAGTGGAAATGTCCTCGAGCCAGTTCTCGGGCAGATCCCAAACCGCTTCGGTGTAGCGGCGGTGCTGGGCATTGGCAACAACCAGATCGGCCGGCAAGCGATGGCTGAACGTGCCCACCTCGCGAGCGGTGCCGCACGCAGAGGGCTGGCCGGTAAGGGAGAAGGGCCCGTTGCCCGGCTTGGCGATCTTGCCGGACAGCAGATGGCAGTTGTAGAAGTTCTGGTTAACCCACGTTCCACGGTTATGCTGGTTCGCGCCCATGGTCCACAGGCTCATGATCTTGCAATTCGGATCGGCGAATGCCTCGTAGAGCAGCTGCAGGTCTTCCACGGAAACCCCGGAAAGCTGGCTTACGTACTCATAGGTGTAGGGTTCCACAAGCTTGCGGAATTCCTCAAGGTCGATCACGGTAACCTTTTCGGCGCTCTTGCCCTTGTCCGATTTGTCGTACGAGTCGCGGTTCGCGAAATCGTTGTTGCCGATGTCTTCCTGGCCGTGCTTGAAGCACACATGGTCCTTCACGAAGTCCTTGTCGTAGGTCTCGTTTTCAAGCAGGTAGCGGCAGATGCAGTTGGTGATGGCCAGATCGGTGTTGGGTTCGAAAACCATCACCTTGTCGGCCAGCGCGCTGGTGCGATTCCTTACGGTGGTTAGGTCGTAGTGCTTCACGCCGTCTTGCTGCTTGCGCGCGGTGATGCGGCTGAACAGCATGGGATGGGCTTCGGCCATGTTGGCGCCCCAGGTAATGAACAGATCGGCATAGTCGATGTCGGCATAGCAGCCGGCAGGCTCGTCGGTGCCGAAGGTGTTCATGAACGCCACAACCGCAGATGCCATGCACAGGCGGGCATTCGGGTCGATGTTGTTGGAGCGCAGGCCCGCCTTCCAGAACTTGGACGTGGCATAGCCCTCCAAGATGGGCTGCTGCCCCGAGCCCCAGAACGCCAAGCGGCTCTTGTCCTTCTTCCAGGTTTCCCGCATCTTGCTTGCAACCAGGTCAAGCGCCTCGTCCCACTCGGCTTCGCGGTACACCTTCCGATCGTTCGACCCCTTGGTGGATTTATCCAGGCGGATAAGCGGCTTGGTAAGACGGTCGTTGCCCTTCAGGATCTTGGCCAGGTAGTAGCCCTTCACGCAGTTCAGGCCACGGCTGGAATCGTTGTTCGGGTCGCCGGTGATGCTGATGATCTTGCCGTTCTGGCTCTCAATCAGAACGCCGCAGCCGCAGCCGCAGAAGCGGCATACGCCAACCGTGGTGGTTACGCTGTTCTTGTCGATAGACTGGTTCGCCTTGGGGGCACAGCCAGCAAGCGAACCCGAGACAGCAGCACTGGCCGCAGCGATGGCAACCAGCTTGATGAAATCTCGCCTTGAGTACTCCATGATCTCCTCCTTGAACCTCGTCGCATGCAAGCGGCGCGGGCTACTTCCCCTTCTTCTCTTGGGCGGCGATGCTCACAACCTTCATCGCAACCTTCGGATCGCGCACTACGCATCTCTGAACGCATAGCCCGCATCCGGTGCATTTTTCCTTGTTCACGGTAGGGATGAACTTCGTATGGATGGAATCGTTCTCCATTGCCTGGAACTCGATGGTGATGGCCTCGTCGATAAGCGGGCACACGCGATAGCACACTTCACAGCGCATCCCCTGATAGGCGATGCAGGTGTTCTCGTTGATCTTCGCGTACCCCATGTTCACATCGTGCTTTTCGGACACATCGCGAAGCGCCCCTGTTGGGCACGCTGCCACACAGGGAAAATCGGCGCAAAGGCGGCAGGCGCGGTTCTCCACATCGAGCGTCGGCGTGCCGGCGGCGGCGCCCTGCGTCAAATCCGCAGGATAGATGGCCTTATGGGGGCACGCTTCGATGCATTTCCCGCATTTTATGCAGCGGGACATGAAATCCGATTCGCCTTGGGAACCAGGCGGCCGCAAAAGGGAAGACTTGCCCGTTGCGGCAGAGTAAACCCCTTCAGCCACCACAGCAGCAGCGGCCACGCCGGCAATGACGTTGCCAAACCCCATCGTTCCTCCTCATAGCTCCGAGCGCGCTTGTCCTTGAACGCGTTCAGTCCCTACAAGGATTATCGCACGTGAGAAGGCCAGGTGGGGCATCTTCGCCCGCCCAATACCGAAAGCAGCGGGTAAACCCCTACCCCAAGCGCTGCGTGCCTTCCCGCTCCTTACGTTCCTCTTCAAGGACGTCGAGGCGGCGGGCCAAGTTGGATTGACGCCGGAACTGAACCAAAAGCCAAACCAGAAGGGCAGCAAGCACCAAGGCATAAGCCGCTATCAAGTAAGGAGCAGAGGGAATTACCGTGCTGTAGATCTCTTCTAGGATCGGGTTCATGATCAGGCCCTCTCTTTCTCTTCAAGAGCACAGGTGCGCTCGGCAAGGCGCGCATTGCGGAAGCATATGCGGTACATGGCAAACGCCAACGCCAGCATGCCTGCACAGCAGACAGCTACCGTAAACGCCATATCGGGAGCAAGCCCGCCCTCGCGGAACACCACCGGGTGCAGGCTAGACGGAAGGATGCGCGTAACGGCGAAGGTTATGGGAACATCGGCGAAGGCAACAAGGCCCAAAACCGCGCTGAACGCCGCACTTCGCTCCGGATCGTCAACGGCGTTGCGCAAGACGAAGTAGCCAAGGATAACCAGAACAAGCACCAAATAGGTGGTAAGGCGAGGCTCCCACGTCCACCACACGCCCCATTCGAAGCGCGTCCACATCTCGCCGGTGAACATAACTGCAAGGGCAAACACCAGCGATATCTCCATGCAGCATTTTGCGCAGGTGTCGAAACGCTGGTTGCGCGTAGCAAGGAACCGGATGCAGTAGTAGGCCATGAAGGCCAGGCCCGCCATAGAGGCAAGCGCGGCCGGCATATGGAAATAGAAGATCTTCTGCGAAAGCAGCAGCTTCGAGGAAACCATGCTGCCGCCTATGAGCTCGGCCCCATCTACGCGGGCACCGCTCACCGGCGAGGCGTACAAAAACGCCAGCAAGAACCCGCCTAAAAGCCCTATCGCAGCAACTGCGAGGGCAAGCGGAACCAGCTTGTCGGGCCACTGGCCGATCTCAGGCAAGGGCCTTTTTCTTTTGCTCAAAACAGCCTCCTTACGCTGAGACCACGAAATCGTAGAGCACCCATGAGAGCAGCCCCATAACCACATCGTACACACCGATGATCGCCACCGAGGGGACGAAGACAGAAGAAAAGCCATCGCCCCCAACAAGGCACGCCGAAGTGGCGCATACGCAAGCGTAGAGCAGGGGGAACAGCAGAGGAACGGCGAGCACTGCCAACATGACGTCCCGCCCGCGCGTGCTTGTTGTGACGGTTGCCAGCAAGGTGCCAACCGCAGCCATCCCCAACGTGCCCAAGGCCAAAGGAGCCAGGGCAAATTGCACGGTTTCGCCAAGCTGCTGGCCCTCCAGGAAGAAGAAGACGAACACCGGCGTCACTAGCAGTTCGACTATTGCCAAGAACAGGAAGTTCGATGTTGCCTTCGCCAAGAACACCACAGACCGGTCGATGGGGGCGATAAGGATGGCATCGAGGCAATCGTTTTCCCTCTCGTAGGCAAACGACCTGTTCAACCCAATAAGGGAGGTAAACACGATGAGCACCCAAAGAAGCCCAGAGGCCACGCCGCGGACGTCTTCGCCCAAAGAAACCTGCGAAAGGGCAACTCCGTAGACGATCAGGACCAGCACCGCATACAGCACCATGGAGCTGAGCATGTCGAACGTGTGGAACTCGCGCTCTACGTCCTTGCGAAGAAGGGCGCGGTATTGGGAGAGCATCGAAGGCGATCCGCCTGTGCGAGCACCCATCACGCACCTCTCCTTCCAACGGATTCGCGATAGACCTGCTCGAAGCTGCGGCCCGCCATTTCATCGCGGCCGCAGAAGAGCTTCACCTTCCCCTTTGCCAAAACAAGCAAGTGGGTGCAGAGTCCATACCCCTTCGCAAGGTCGTGGCTCACCATCACGATGGTGCGCCCCTTGCGCTCCCGTGCCAAGATACCGTCCAGATCATCGGCGGCGTAAGGGTCAAGGCCGGAATACGGCTCGTCGAGCAAGAGGATCGCCGGATCGTTGACCAAGGCGCGTGCGATTGAGAGGCGCTGGGTCATCCCACGCGAATAGGATGAAACCACATCGAAGCGGCGATGGTAGAGTCCCACATCCCTGAGCAGCTTTTCCGCGCGGACATCTGCATCCCCCACCCCGTAAAGCCGTGCGAAGAGCTTCAGGTTCTCGTAAGCCGTAAGCTCGGGGTACAGAAGCGGGCTGTGAGACACGAGCCCGATAAGCGCCCTTACCTGCTCGGGGCGCTCGAGCGCATCTACCCCTTGCAACGCAACCTTGCCTTCGGTTGGCCGGGCAAGGGTGGCCATCAGACGAAGAAGCGTGGTCTTCCCTGCGCCATTGGGGCCGAAAACGCAGACGAAGGCCCCTTCGGGCACCGACAGGCTGACATCGGCCAGGGCCGAACGGGTGCCGAAGCGCTTCGACACTCCCTGCAATTCCAGGGCAACTCCCATATCAAGCAGCCTCCTTGGCTCGAGCCGGCCCGCGCTTCAGCTTCCCTACGAAAGCCAAAGCCATTCCGCAGCTCAACAGGGCAAAGCCAGCCCAAACCACGCTGATAAGGGGGTTGATCCGCACGTCCAGGGAAAGGTAACCCGTTTTGGCGTTCACGCCCTTGTACACCACAAACAAGTCCTCGGTCGGGAACCCGAGCACGCTTGCATTGAGCTTCTGCTGCTGGGTGCTTGCCACCAGCTGGACAGACGGGCTTGCCGTTCCAACCTGACTGCCATCATGCAAGACGTTGAAGTCTACCTGGTACATAACGTCCGAGCTTTCCAGCTGGGTTACCGACTGGCCCTGGTAGGCGAGCTCGTAGCCGCCGATGCTGAATGTTCCGTTAGCGGAATCGGTCGCAGAATCATATTCCAAATACCCCGCATTCTCGGTTACGTACATCGAGGAGCCGATAAGGCCCACGAGCATAAGCCCCATTGCCGCATGGCACAAAAACCCACCTATGGGGGCCGCGGTTGCCGCATGGCTTTTTATGGAGCGGCCGATCATGCAAACCGCATTCGCCATAAGCACGCTGGCCACGGCAAACCCCACAACTGCCAAGCCGTTGTAGTACCACGATGGCCCCATTTCCAGCAGCGCTTCGGCATTGCTCCCGCCGGCAGCCACCGTTGCATCATACGCAGGCAGAAGAACCTGAGCGAAGTACAGCATCAGCACCGCGAAAACCACCGCAGCAACAGCTGCAGGCAGCCGCAGCTTGCGCAGGAGCTTCTTCTTGTCGGTCTTCGCCCATCCAAGCATCGGGCCTATCGCGATAAGCAGCAAGTACCCTATGCCCAACGGCCGGGCTATCGCATTGAAGGTTCCCGTGCTCACCGATTGCCCGCCGAACGGCAAGAACGCCGGAAGCGCCGAGGATATTGTCATATAGCAGAGCAAGCATGAGGCCAGCAGCACGAAAACGCAGTTGATGTAGAACGCAACGTCTTTGGTGAGCATGCTTTCCGCATCCGCCCGCTCTTTTGGTGCGAAGGTTTTGCGGCGCAAAGCCAAGCCGATAGCCGCCGAGCCGACGGAAAGCACCATAAGCACAAGGAAGAACACCAGCGAAACCGCATCACCCTCGAAGGCATGTACCGACTGCACCAAGCCGGAGCGGCTGATGAATGTTCCCACGATAACGAAGCAGAACGTCAAAGCGGCGCACATGATGGCCCAACCCTTGAACATGCCGCGCTGCCGGTACACCGTGAAGCTATGCACAAGGGCGATGCACATGAGCCAGGGCAGCAGGCTTGCGTTCTCGACAGGGTCCCAGCCCCAGTAGCCGCCCCACCCCAGGCAAACATAGGCCCATACGGCGCCAAGGCCGATACCGATCGTCAGGAACAGCCACGCGAATTGGGCATACGGAGAGCAGCGCTTCACCCATTGCTCGCTGGCATCGTTGCATACGAGGGCCGCGATGGCGTAAGCGAAAGGAACAGTAAGGCCGGCATAGCCCAAAAACAACGTGGGGGGATGCACCGCCATTGCCCAGTGTTCAAGCAGGGAGTTCATCCCCAAAACGCTGCCGGCCGAAGTAACCTGCATAGTTGCGTAGTCGAAGTACTTCTCGTCGGTGGCCGTGAAGGGCATATTGTCTTCGCTGAACAGCAGCACCCCAACGAAGAGCGCCAGCACAAAGGCCATCACCATCAACGCAACGCTGTCCAGGCGCTTAGGGCTGTTTGCCTCTTTGCGGGAAACCAGCACGGCGAACATCCCGATAAGCCATGCCCAAAATAGCAGCGATCCTTCGCGGCCAGACCATAAACCACTAAGTCGGTACATCCAGCTCAGGCTGCTGGTGTTGTCTGAGCGGTTGTCCAGCACGTATTGAATCGTGCAATCGCCCGCCATGAACGCGAAAACCAGCACGGCGCACGATACGGTAAGCCCTGCAAAGCAGACGATGCTTGCCGTGCGCCCCGCCCAATCCAGGGCTTCCGCTGTGTCGGCGTTGCCCTTCGCGGCCATTCTTGCGCCGAATCCAAGGCATACCACGCAAAGCACGCAGCCGAAGAACGCCAAAAGCAACCCGACAAGCCCAATCAAGGAAAGCATACTATTCCCTCACCGCCACGCTTGTTGCGTTGAACACGCCGTTGCCGTCTAAGGCTCCCTGAATAACCAATTTGGTACTCGGGGTATCCTGGCCTTGCGAAATGGCGCCTTCGTAGTGAACGGGAACATGAACATCAGCCTCGGCTGCGTCATTCAACGTGAACCGTATCGGCTCTTCTACGGTGCCGATACCCGAATCGGCAAGAACGCCTTCGAGCTTTACCGTCTTGCCGATCATCGACTCCCCATATCCCAGCAAGGCGGATACCGAAAGGGCATCGGAAGCATTTTCATATTTCGATGGGCACTTGGTAACCAATTCCGTGGCAACTAAGGTTCCGTCATCCGAGATTCTGCCAGTGCATATTGCCGAAATGCCATTGCCGAACGTTGATGAAACGCCCTTATCGTAGGAAACGCGAACGGTCGGGGCCTTTCCGGAAGCCGCATCAGCAGATGCCGCGCCCTCGTCGCACAACGAGAAGGTCAAAACCCCTTGTTCATCAATTTCGTACGAGTTGTCAACAACCGTTCCCGATACCTCTACCTTCTGGCCGGCAAAGCCCCCTTCGGCGCAGTCGGCCACCGAAACCGCTTTGGCCGCAGTGCTTCCCCCGATCACGGCAAACGCTATCAAGACGGCGATGACGATCAAGCCCGCAACAACCACAAGACGGCGTTTCATCTTTGCGTTCATAGTTCCAATCTCCTACACAATACGAGCCCCCAACAAGGTCTATGCCAGTTAGGGGCCCGCACCAGAGCTTCAACTCATCTTATCCCGAATCAGAGACCCAGCTTACTGTTTCTCGTTGTCATACGATCCGTAAATGGTACCCAACTCGGAGGCTTCCTGTGCAGAAAGCCATCCGTCGGGGATATCTGCATACGAATCATCGTGGCAGGACGTGCAGACAAGAACCGATGCTCTATGGGACTTATGGCAATCAGTGCAGGTGTACTGGAAATGATGCCAAGAATGGGGGTTTCGGGTTAGGTTCGAGGTTGCCTGAGTCAGATCCGACTTACTCATGTTGTGGCAGCTCTCGTTCAGGCAGAATTCGGTGTTGTCGTCGTAGTTCTCGTACGCAGTTAGGTTGTCCAGATTTCTCTCGCTCAATGGAGCCGTGTATCTGCCGGTCATGAAGTTAACGCCCTCGGTGGCCTGCTCTTTAAGCGTAGGTTTGTGGCAGTCCAAGCACGTCACATCACCGTAGGCCCTATGAGTGGCAGCCATCATGGCGCTGGCGTCTTTAACCTCGTTGCCCCATTTGTCTACCGATGCCTTACCGGGCTCAGATTCGTAGGTAGGAACATAGCCATCCATCGAGGCATGGCAGATTGCGCCGCAGAAACTCGGGGATTCGTGCCAAACCATCATTCCCGCGCCAGCAGCAACGAATACCACCAAGCAGACCGAAAGGGTGATGTGCCACCTCTTGAAACGGCCGACCTTCTTCTGGCCCCATGAATGAAGTTTCCCGGGCTTCTTCTCCTCTTGAGCCGGAGAATCGCTGGAGACGACCTCTTCAGATTGCTTTTCGTCATCCATCGTGAATCCCTCCTTACCCTCCTTAAGAAGCTACGCGCAGTCGAACCCCTCTGGTGCGCGCTTCTAATTATAGTAACGTGTTCACGATTCAATGATAAGCGCAGCCGCGCATACCTAGGGCAAAACCCTACACTTATAAGCCCGTTCTACGAACGGGCTTTTTTCATACGAAACGCTATGACGCTGCGCGTGGCTCTGACGGCACATCTGACCTTCAATCAGTCGGCGCGGCCCGAAGGCCAGCGCCTTCCTCTTTCAGGCCAGCTGCACTCGTCAGAGCCACGCTCGCTGATTTACTACGCCAACCTAGGACCTTTAATAGAGCTTTTCCAAATCCCAGGACCCCTCTGCGCCAACCTAGGACTTTGGATTCGACTCCCCCATACCTAAGCATGTTGGGAGCCAAACGCATTAAATGCAAGCAGAGGAACCTCTTATTCGTACTCAGACGAACCGATGAGGTGGAATTCAGTTAAGAGAACGTGCCAGTGGCGGGTATTTAGGAATTCGCTCAAGCGAGCTTTTGGGAGCAAGGGTCGGCTGCTCAGAACGCAATGACAAGCCCGGGTTTCACTCCAGAGCAACAATTAAATCACCCGCCCTGCAACGAAGAGGGATAGAAGAACCGACCGTCTCGTGTTGGGCACATGGGTCTGGACACAGAAAGAGCCCGCCGGGGCGGGCTCTTTGGGTTCTGATACGGATCAGGAAACAGAACTTAAAGGTAATCGTGGATGATCCTTATACGTACTGGTCTTCCTTTTCCTTGGCAGCAAGCTGAACCTTACACCAGCGCAGCTTACGCGTCAGAAGCGAACGGGAGATGATGCTTTCCTCAGGGAGGTTGGCCAACTTCTCCTCGATCTCGGGGATAGCCTTGTTGAGCTTATCAACGTTGATGCGCTTGATCTGGCGCGTCTTGTCGCAAGTAACGATGACGCGGTCCTTCAGCACCTGGACATAACCACCCATGATGGCAGCGGAAAGCGTTTCGCCACCATCCTGCTGGGTGCGAGCCCAGATGACGCCGTCGCGAAGGGCGCATACGAAGGGCTCATGGTTCTCCATGATGCCCAACTCGCCTTCCGTGCCCGGCACCATGACGTTATAAAGCTCGCCAGAGAAGAGAACTTTGTCCTTTGCTACAACGTCACACCTGATCACCGACATGGCTTACTCCTCTGCCTGAAGCTTCTCGTAGGCCTCGTAAACAGCCTCGATGGAGCCGGTGGAGCGGAAGCAAACCTCGGGGATGTGGTCGCAGTTGCCCTTGAGGATCTCGTCGAAGGAACGAACGGTGTCCTCCATCTTGACGTACACGCCGTCAAGACCGGTGAACTGCTTGGCTACATGGAAGTTCTGGCCAAGGAACTGCTGCACCTTACGGGCGCGGTTAACGATGACCTTCTGGTCTTCCGAAAGCTCGTCCATACCCAGAATTGCGATGATGTCCTGGAGGTCCTTGTAGTTCTGCAGGATCTCCTGAACGCCAACGGCTACGCGGTAATGGTCTTCGCCAACTACCTCGGGGTCGAGTGCGCGGGAGCTGGACTCCAGCGGGTCAACTGCGGGGTAGATGCCCATCTCGGCGATGGAGCGATTAAGAACCGTCTTAGCGTCGAGGTGGGTGAACGTCGTGGCCGGCGCGGGGTCGGTCAAGTCGTCGGCGGGAACGTATACAGCCTGCACAGAGGTGATGGAGCCGGTCTTCGTGGAGGTAATGCGCTCCTGAAGGTCGCCCATCTCGGTTGCCAGCGTAGGCTGGTAACCAACTGCGGAAGGCATGCGGCCCAGAAGTGCGGAAACCTCGGAACCTGCCTGGGTGAAGCGGAAGATGTTGTCGATGAACAGCAGAACGTCCTGACCCTGGTCACGGAAGTACTCTGCTTCGGTCAGGCCGCACAGGCCGACGCGAAGACGAGCTCCGGGAGGCTCGTTCATCTGGCCGTAAACCAAGCAGGTCTTGTTGATAACGCCTGCATCGGTCATTTCCAGGAAGAGGTCGGTACCCTCACGGGTACGCTCGCCAACGCCGGTGAATACGGACGTACCACCATGCTCCTGAGCCAGGTTGTTGATGAGCTCCTGGATGATAACGGTCTTGCCAACGCCTGCGCCGCCGAACAGACCGGTCTTACCACCCTTGATGAAGGGCTGGATGAGGTCGATGACCTTGATGCCGGTTTCGAAGACCTCGGTCTTGTTGATGAGCTCTTCGTAAGCGGGAGCGGGACGATGGATGGGTGCCCACTGCTTGATGTCGGGCATGGGCTTGCCGTCAACGGGCTCGCCCATAACGTTCCAGATGCGGCCGAGGGTCTCAGGACCTACGGGCATCTTCATGGCTGCACCAGTGTCCTGGACAGGAAGGCCGCGAACCAGGCCGTCGGTAGACGACATGGCAACGGAGCGAACCAGGTCACCAGGGAGGTGCATCTGAACCTCGAGGACGACATCGAGATCGCCCGCGGGGGTGGTAGCTTTCACGGTCAGGGCGTTGTAGATCGCCGGCATGTGATCCGGGGCGAACTCAACGTCGACAACAGGGCCGACAACACGGACGATATGTCCGATGGAGCCCTGCTCGGCCGCAGAAGCATTATTGGTTTCTTCAGCCATTTAGTCCTCCAAAGCTGCGGCGCCGCCGACGATCTCGTTGATCTCGGTCGTGATGGCGCCTTGACGTACACGGTTGTAGACACGGTTGAGGGTTTCAATCATGTCGTTGGCATTGTCCGTCGCGTTCTTCATTGCGTTGCGACGAGCAGCCTGCTCGGCTGCTGCCGAGTCGATGAGCATGTAGAAGTAATGACCCGCCACATACTCGGGAAGAAAGTGATCCAGAACCTCGGTCTCGTTGGGCTCGTACTCGATGGCACCGGAAATCTCCAGGTCATCGGGCGTTGCCTCAGTGATACCGCCGCCCTTGCTGAAAACCTCGCCCTTGGGAAGGAAGGCCTTCGGGTCTACGGGCAGAAGCGGCTGCTGGATCAGAACCTGCTCACCAGCGTTCTTCGCGTGGTTGTAAAGCACAACCACCTCGTCGATGTCGCCGTTGAGGTAATGCTCGATCGAGTAATCGGCCAGGGCATTGGATTCCTCAACACGCGGGTCGGCAGACAGGTCGCGGAAAGCCAGAACGGTATCGATCTTGCGGTACTTGAAGTAGCTGATGGCCTTCTTGCCGCAAGCAGCAACGATAACTTCCTGACCCTTTTCCTTACGTTCCTTCATGATCTTCTCAGCACGACGGAGCACGCTGGAGTTGAAGCCGCCAGCAAGACCACGGTCGGATGCGACGACGACGAGAAGAACCTTCTTCACCTCGTCATGCGGCGTGGTCAGCGGAACATGGGTACCGCCCATGCGCGCGATGTTGGCAAGCATCTCCTTAACAGCCTCACCATAGGGCGTAGCTGCCTCGACACGCTGGGTGCTGTGTCGGATCTTGGCAGCTGCAACCATTTCCATGGTGTGCGTGATCTGCTTCGTCGACTCGACGGACTTGATTCGCCTTTCGATATCGTGAAGGTTCGGCATACTTACCTACCTTACGCGATGAACTGGAGCTTGAACTGCTCGATGAGCGTGCTCAGCTCGGATTCGACATCGTCGGTGAACTTCTTTGCGTCTGCGAGCTTGTCCATTACGCCGTTGCCGGAGTGATGCAGGTAGTCGAGCATCTCGCTGCGGAAGCGAACAACGCTCTTAGCCGGAACATCATCCAGGTAGCCATGGGCACCAGCCCAGATGGCGGTTGCCATGTCCTCGACGGACATAGGAGCGTAACGACCCTGCTTCAGGATCTCGGTCATGACAGCGCCACGGGTGAGCTGCTGCTGGGTTGCCTTGTCCAGGTCGGAACCGAACTGGGTGAAGGCTGCGAGCTCGCGGTAGGCTGCCAGGTCGAGGCGGAGCGTACCGGCTACGGACTTCATGGACTTCACCTGAGCGGAGCCGCCAACGCGGGATACGGAGATACCAACGTTGACTGCAGGGCGCTGACCCTGATAGAAGAGGTCGGTGGTGAGGTAGATCTGACCGTCGGTAATGGAGATAACGTTGGTAGGAATGAACGCACCAACGTCGCCAGCCTGGGTCTCGATGATCGGCAGAGCCGTCATGGAACCTGCACCGTTCTCGTCGGAGAGCTTACATGCGCGCTCCAGCAAGCGGGAATGCAGGTAGAAGATGTCGCCCGGGTAAGCCTCGCGTCCGGGAGGACGATGCAGGGTCAGGGACATCTGACGGTAGGCAACAGCCTGCTTGGACAGGTCGTCGTATACCGCAAGGACGTGACCGCCAGGGTTCTCGGCGTTGGCGGGCTTGCCGTCTTCGCCGTTGAACATGAAGTACTCGCCCATTGCAGCGCCGACCATAGGAGCCATGTACTGCAGCGGAGCAGGATCGGAAGCCGTAGCGGCAACAACAATGGTGTAGTCCATCGCGCCGAAACGCTCGAGGGTTTCAACGATGCCGGAAACGGTAGAAGCCTTCTGGCCGATTGCGACGTAGACGCAGACCATGCCCTTGCCCTTTTGGTTGATAATGGCATCAACGGCAATAGAGGTCTTACCGGTCTGACGGTCGCCGATGATCAGCTCACGCTGACCACGGCCGATCGGGATCATCGAGTCGATAGCGAGGATACCGGTCTGCATAGGCTCCTCGACGGGCTGACGCTCGTGAACGCCAGGTGCCTTGAACTCAACGGGGCGGAACGCGTCCGTCTCGATGGGGCCCTTGCCGTCGATAGGCTGGCCGAGCACGTTAACAACGCGGCCGAGCATTGCCTTGCCAACAGGTACTTCCAGAATCTTGCCAGTGGTACGTACCTGGTCGTTCTCCTTGATTGCAGTGATGTCACCAAGGAGTACGGCGCCGACTTCCTCTTCCTCGAGGTTCTGCACCAAACCGGAAACGATACGTCCGTCGGAAGCGATGAACTCAAGGAGCTCACCGGACATCGCACCCTTAAGGCCGTCGATACGGGCAATACCGTCGCCGATCTGCACAACCGTGCCGGTCTCGCGAGACTCTACGGACGTGTTGATGGCGTCGAGCTGCTTGCGCAGTGCCGCGTCGATAGACTGTGCGGTGATTTCAGTCACTAGCATTCACCTCCATCTTTCTTCTTAAGAGCGATACGAGCCTTGTCGAATTGGGAGCGAACGCTCGCATCGACGTATCGGCTGCCACAGCTCATGATAATGCCGCCCTGGATGGAAGGGTCGATGTGCTCTACGAGCACGCAGTCGCGACCCAGGTCGGAAACGGCTTTTTCGGTAATTACGGTTCGCAGGTTGTCATCAAGTTCAACAACCGTCGTCACATCAACAACGTTGAAGTTAAGCTTTTCCACGATCTGCTCTTCATAGCGAGCGACCACGCGACGGAACAGGTTCGCGTCGCAACGGGAAGCCATAACCTCAAGAAGCTCAACGACCACCGGGTGATAGCCATCGAATACGTTGCCGGCAAGCGCGCTGCGCTGCTCGGCCGTGTAAGCCTCGTTGTCCAACGAGAGACGTAGATCGATATTGGTTGCCATGTACCCGAGGATCTGCTGCATCTGGTTGCGAACCTCGACGACAGCGTCACGACCGCCGGTGGCGTTTGCGCCATCGATGGCGGCGTTGGCGTAGGCTGCAATCGTTTCATTGATGACAAGACGATTAGCCATTTAGACTACCTGCCTCTTTCACGTAGCGCTCGATGAGCTTACGATGCTCGTCGTCGCTGAAATCCTCGCCAATCAGGCGAGAAGCAACTGCGATAGAAGTGTCGGCCATGGAAGCCTGAAGCTCCTTGATGGCGTTTTCCTTCTCCTGCTCGATGGCTGCGCGGGCCTTGTCGATGATCGCATCCGCCTCTGCCTGGGCCTTTGCGGTGATCTCCTTCTCAAGAGCGTCACCGGAAAGCTTGGCATTGTTGAGGATCTGCTGAGCCTGGGCCTTTGCGCCCTCGAGCTGCTCACGGTACTCAGCCAGCAGTCGTTCGCTTTCCTGTCGTGCCTCCTCGGACTTCTCCAGGGAGTTCTTAATGGTTTCCTCACGCTTGTTCAGCATGCCCTCGAACAGGGGCCAACCGAACTTGGCAAGGACGATCCACAAGATGATGAAGGCGACGAGCATGGGAATGAATTCTTCCATCTGAGGAAGAATAGCGCTGATGCCAGCGCTCTCGTCAGCGAACGCGCATACCGGGAATGCCGCAGAAGCTGCAGCAAAGGCGATCATGCCACTTGCACAGTTACGTACGTGTGCGTTCAATTCGCGTGCCTCCTTCTCTTCTTTCGGTTTCTTCGTTAGTTACTTGGTTTCGCGAAGTTCTAACCGATGAAGAAAAGAACCAGGCCGAGCAGTGCAAGTGCCTCAGACATTGCAGCGCCGATGAAGAAGTAGCCCATGAGCTGACCCTTCATCTCAGGCTGACGAGCAGCGGACACGCACAGGCCGTAGGTAGCAACGCCGATACCGATGCCAGGGCCGATTGCTGCGAGGCCATAGCCAACGACCTTCAACGCAGCGATTGCGAGAGTGAGTTCCACGATTACCTCCTTTAGTTGGACAAGGGCCTTTCCCTCGTCCTAGTTACTAAGTTCAGCTGAAGTTTTCCGTACCAGCTGTAGTACCAAAGTGTTTCGGCGGCCGCCGGGCCGCCAGCGCAAGAAGCGCGGATCCGATTTCTTCCTACCCCTGCATCAGTGAGGATGGATGGCCATGCCGATGTAAGAGGAAGAAAGAATGGTGAACACGTATGCCTGCAAGAACGCAACCAGCGTTTCGAGGGCGTACATGAAGAACAGCAGGAAGAACCATGCGATGGCAGGCAGGCCTGCAACGATGTCCATCTGGAAGATGGCGGTCTGCAGGAAGATGGTGGTTGCCAGGGAGAACACGGCAAGAACCATATGGCCGGCCAGCATGTTGCCGTAAAGTCGAACGGCGAGCGTAAGAACGCGGATGACCATGGAGAAGAACTCCAGGAACCAGATTACCGGGGCAATGGGGCCGGGCACGCCAGAGGGGCACAGCGCCTTGAAGTAATGGAAGAAGCCGAGCTCCTTCAAACCCCAGAAGTTGAAGTAAACGAACGAGATAACGGCGAGCGCCCACGTGATGGAGATGGTGCCCATTGCCGCCTTAGCACCCGGGATAAGGCCGATGATGTTGGCGGTAAGGATGAAGAAGAACAGCGTTGCCAGGAAGGGAACGTGCTTCTTGAAGCCTTCGCCGATAACGTCGGCGCCGACGCTTTCGGAAATGAAGTTGTAGCCGTACTCGAAGATGTGCGGGAACTTGCTGTGAGGCACAAGCGTGAGCTTGCGGCCGGCGATAAGAACAAGAGCCGCTACCAGGACGAGCGCAATCGCCATGTACAGGACGTACTGGGATACATGCCAACCCGCGATGGAAAAGACCGTTGCCGAGTCGAACTGCGACGAGAGATGCTGCGCCTCCTCGACGAACTGTGAAAGTGCTTCACCCATCTAGATTCCTTACCTTTCCGATACTTACTTGTTCTTGCGCTTGGCAAGGACGTTTTTGTAAACGACATATGCGGACGTGGACACGATTAGGGCCACGATTTCAGCCACACCGAAGGGAAGGACGACTTCGCGGTTGGTTACCGCGCAGACGATAAGGGCAACAGCCACGATGATGAGCGAGACGAACGTGCCCGCCAAACCATACAAGCCTGTGCCCATCGCCGAAAGAGATGCCGAACGCCGTGATAAACGCAGGGAGATGAACAATGGGAGGAACCCTACGATCCCAGCCACGATTCCTGCCGCCACGGGTACGAGCATCTTGTCCTTTCTTCCGAATGCGGGCGCCGGCGACGCCCTTTTCGACTCCAAGTAGCATATATGCTTGCCCTTGGGGGCGAAGAGAGCTTCCGACAACGTGCATATTAATTGGGCGAGTGGCAATTGCTCACAAACCCAGATGAACACAATACCGTAGTAACGCGTTCGGGTGAACCTATAATCGGTTTACATACGGTCAATATGTATTATTTGTCCTATATTAAATGATTGTTTCGAACTTCTTAAACACGTTCGTTAATTCCAACACCACAAGTGTGGAACAGCAGATGGTCATTATTCGGGATTTTGACCATCAAAGATGCGGATCTTGATTCCCGACTCGTTCAGGAGCTCCATTGCCAGCTCGTCGGGGTACGGGTTGCGGTAGATGATCTCGCTGATGCCGGCGTTGATGAGCATCTTGGCGCACACCACACAGGGCTGGGTGGTGATGTAGATGCTGCTTCCCTCGATATCGATGCCGTAGCGCGCAGCCTGCAGGATGGCGTTCTGCTCCGCATGCAGGCCGCGGCATATCTCGTGG
The DNA here is from genome assembly GCA_963598325.1 of uncultured Prevotella sp. Taxonomy (GTDB): domain Bacteria; phylum Actinomycetota; class Coriobacteriia; order Coriobacteriales; family Eggerthellaceae; genus Anaerotardibacter. The sequence goes on from CAVBST010000005.1 coordinate 65,715, forward strand.
CGCTGCCCGGAGGGCACGCCGAGCTTTTCCCGCAGGCAGCCGGTTACGTTGCAGTGGCGAAGGCCGGTGGGCACGCCGTTGTAGCCCGTGGCCAGGATGCGCTTCTCCTTCACGATGATGGCGCCCACCGCGCGGCGCAGGCAGGTGGTGCGCGTAGCCACCTCATCGGCAAGCTTCATGAAGTACTCGTCCCAGCTGGGGCGTTCGTATTCGGCCATCGCTTGCTTCCTTTCGTCGCGGGGCGCCTGGTTCGGGCTGCGCCTTGTTCGAAACGGGCGATGAAACAACAGCGCCCGCTGCCGAACAGTGTATTGCATTCCCGCCAACCCTGCCGAGCGCAAACCCAACCAACCCGCAAACGGAGCTCGTGGGCTGAGCACGGAAACGGCTAGAAGCCCGTTGCCGCCTTTGCGGTCGGGAAATGTAGGTTTGCCTAGACGCAAGAAAGCCGCAGGGAACTGCGGCTTTCGAAGAATTCCAAAATGCGGGGCATGCGCCAGTAAAACAGCGAGACCCAGCCCGGTGCCCCAGATTCGTGGGATTTCGCGAGCGTAGCGTACTTCGCTACGTGAGTTCGCGAAATCGCGCGAAGATGGGGTGCCCGGCTGGGCCGCAGCGTCGTTGCGTCTCTAAAGTTCAGGATAAAGAGGATGTTTCGCAATAAGTCCCTTTACCTCTTCGGCGATTGCGGCCAGGCGCTCCTCGTTTTCGGCGTTGAACACGGCAGCGGCGATGAGCTGACCGATGCGCTTGAACTCTTCCGCATCGAAGCCGCGGGTGGTGCCGGCGGCGGTGCCCACGCGGATGCCGCTGGTTACAAAGGGCGAGCGGGTTTCGTTGGGGATGGTGTTCTTGTTCACGGTAAGGCCCACGCGCTCGAGCAGCTTCTCGGCTTCCTTACCGGTGATATCGGCAGGGGTAAGGTCAACCAGCACCAGGTGGTTGTCGGTGCCGCCGGAAACCAGGCGCAGGCCGCCTTCCACCATGCCCTCGCCCATGGCAGCGCAGTTGGTGATGACGTTCTGGATGTAGGTCTTGAACTCGGGCTTCAGCGCCTCACCGAAGGCAACGGCCTTGGCAGCGATGATGTGCATGAGCGGGCCGCCCTGGGTGCCGGGGAACACGGCGCTGTTGATCTTCTTGGCAATAGCCTCGTCGTTGGTGAGGATGAAACCGCCGCGCGGGCCGCGAAGGGTCTTGTGGCTGGTGGAGGTTACCACGTGCGCATAAGGCACCGGGCTGGGATGCAGGCCCGCTGCGACCAAGCCCGCGATATGGGCCATGTCGATCATCAGGTATGCGCCCACCTTGTCGGCGATCTCGCGCATGCGCTTGAAATCGATGACGCGGGGATAGGCGGAGGCACCGCCCACGATGAGCTTCGGCTTCACCTCGAGGGCCACGCGCTCCATCTCGTCGTAGTCGATGAGCTCGGTTTCGGGGTTAACGCCGTAAGGCACGATGTTGTAGTTCTTGCCCGAGAAGTTAACCGGGGAACCATGGGTAAGATGGCCGCCGTGGTCGAGAGAAAGGCCAAGAACGGTATCGCCCAGGTTGATGAGCGCCTGGTAGGCTGCCAGGTTCGCATTGGCGCCGGAATGGGGCTGCACGTTGGCGAACTTGCAGCCGAACAGCTTGCAGGCGCGCTCGATGGCCAAATCTTCCACGATGTCGACCTTCTCGCAGCCGCCGTAGTAGCGCTTGCCGGAGTAGCCTTCGGCGTACTTGTTGGTGAGCACCGTGCCCATTGCCTGCATAACCGCAGGTGAAGCAATATTCTCTGATGCGATGAGCTCGATGGTTGAGCGCTGACGGGAAAGTTCCTGCCCGATTGCGTCTGCTACTTGGGGATCTTCTGCTGCAATATAGTCGAGAGACATATGCCGCGCTCCTTTCATATACGATCCATCGCGTTTTACGATGCCCAACAGGGTAGCACACCCCCACCCCACACGCCGCGCTGAGCTTCCCGGCGGCGCCATGCGCCAGCAAAGGGCATTCGAGAGTCTCACCTGCCGAAACAAAGAACGGGCGCCGCATTTGCGGCGCCCGGCTGGAATACAGGCATCTATCGAATTAACGCAGGCGAAACCGAGCAGGGCATCTATCCCACACAGGCTCGAAGGCAAGAAGGCCCAAGGCATGCGGCCCAGGGCAACCGACAAACCGGCCCCAAGGACGCAACCGAAAGGCAGGCCACCGAAGCTCCCACAGGCGCCCTAACGTAAGGCCCCAGCGCAAAGCGGGCCGTATGCCCTAGTCAAGCGCGTTGATCTTCTCTACACGGCCCGCGTGGCGGCCGCCGGCAAACTCGGTGGTAAGGAACGCATCCAGGATGCGCTCGTTGTCTTCAAGGGAAACGAAGCGCCCGGACAAGGTAATGACGTTGGCATCGTTGTGCTCGCGGCACAGCACGGCGAAGTCGCGGCGCACCACATTGGCAGCGCGGATGCCCTCGAGCTTGCCCGCTGCCATGGCCATGCCGATGCCCGTTCCGCACACCAGAACGCCCCGCTCGGCTTCACCCGATTGCACGTCCTTGCCAACCAGGGCAGCGAAATCGGGGTAGTCCACGCGCGAATCGCTTTCGGGGCCGCGATCCAACACCTCGTGCCCTTCGCGCTTCAAATACGCAACAAGGTCCTGCTTCTGCTCGAATCCGGCATGGTCCGATGCGATAGAGATCTTCATGGCGCCTCTCCCTTTCCCGTTTGCGCACCCATGTGGCAAGGATGCTGCCGCACCCTGTTTCAATTCGAGCTGATTGTACTCGATGAGTGTTTCAGGGAAAGGGCTAAGACGTAACGAAACGGCGCGTATCAGTAAGCGGTGCCTTACGAAGAGCGAGTGCGATCAACGCATTCGTGCCACTTCGCCATCATGCCGGCGCGGGCCTTTGCTTCGAGCTTCGGCTGGAAGGAGCGCTCGATGGCGCGAAGCGCTGAGAGCTGTTCGGTGCCCTCCCAGAACCCCGAGGAAAGGCCGGCAAGGTAGGCAGCGCCGAGCGCCGTGCTCTCCACGCATTCGGGGCGCTCGATAACCGCATTTACCACATCGGCGCAGCACTGCAGCATGAAATCGTTCTTGCAGGCGCCGCCATCCACCGCCAGGGTGGAAACCTGGACACCGGAATCGCGCGACATGCCCTCCAAGATGTCCTGTATCTGGAACGCCTGCGCTTCCAGGCACGCCCGCACCACATGGGCACGCGTTGCCCCACGGGTAAGCCCGTAGATGGCGCCGCGCGCCTGCGCATCCCAATACGGGGCGCCCAAACCGGTGAACGCCGGAACCACCACAACGCCGGCGGAATCGGGAACGCTTTGGGCCAGGGAATCGGTTTCCGCCGGGCTGGCGATGATGCCCAGGCCGTCCTTGAGCCACTGGATAAGGGCTCCCGCCATGAACACGCTGCCCTCGAGCGCGTACTCCAAGCCCTGATGGCCCGGCGCAGAGGCGGCCACCGTGGAAACCAGGCCATGGTTCGAGCTGCAGGCGCGCCCGCCCGTGTGCATAAGCAGGAAGCAGCCGGTGCCGAACGTGGCCTTCGCCTGACCCGGCTCAAAGCAGCACTGCGCGAACAGGGCCGACTGCTGGTCGCCCGCAACGCCGCAGATGGGAATGGAGCCGGCAATGACCGGATGGTCCATGAGCCCGAACGAGCCGGACGAGGGGCGCACCTCGGGCAGCATGGCCATGGGCACGTCGAACAGCTCGCACAGCCAAGGGTCCCAAGCCCCTTCATGGATGTTGAAGAGCATGGTGCGGCTGGCGTTGGTGGGGTCTGTGGCGTGGACCTTCCCCCGGGTCAGGTTCCACACCAGCCACGAATCAACCGTACCGAACGCCAATTCGCCCGCTTCGGCGCGCGCCCGCGCACCGGGGACCTTGTCCAAGATCCAGGCGATCTTGCTGGCGGAGTAATAAGCATCGGGAATAAGGCCCGTGCGACGCGTTACCTCGTGCGCCGTGAACGCATCGGCGCAGCGTGCTTCCACGATCTCGGTGGTGCGGCGGCACTGCCACACGATGGCGTTGTACACGGGCTCGCCGGTGGCACGGTCCCACACCACCGTGGTCTCGCGCTGGTTGGTTATGCCCACCGCTTCCACCTGATCGGCGGAAACGCCCGTGGAAACAAGCAGTTCGGCAAGCACCTTCAGCTGGCTGGAAAGTATGTCCTTGGGCGAATGCTCAACCCAGCCGGGCTGGGGGAACAGCTGGGGGAAAGCGCTCTGCGACATGCCGCAGATACGCCCTTCGCGGTTCACCAGCACCGCGCGGGAAGAGGTGGTTCCCTGGTCGAGCGCGATAACGTAGCCGCCCACGGCTACTCCCCTTCCTTTGGCTCGGCGCCGGGCTCGGCGCCGGGCTCGGCATCCACGCCGTAAATCTGCTCCATCTGGGCCTTCGACCGGGCAACCTCGCCGAGCACCATGCGCTCGGTGAACCATTCCTCCACATCGGCGTAGACCAGCGAGCGCTGGGGCTCGTTCAGTATCTCGTGGCGCATGTGCGGGTAGATGACCACCTGCACGTCTTCTGCGCCTTGGCTGCGGTACAGATCGGCAGCGGCCTGCACGCCCTTGCCGCAAGAGCCCACCGGGTCTTCGGCGCCGGCGATGAACAGCAGGGGAAGCGAATCGGGCACGGCAGCCGCGCTCTTCTTGCTTGCCACCTCCTGCGTAAGGTCGGTCAACGTGGCGTACCCGCCCACCGAGAACATCTGGCCCGAAAGCGGGTCGGCCTCGTAGGCGTCTACCACGCCAGGGTCGGTGCATATCCAGTCGTTTGCGGTACGCGCATCCTTGATGGACGAGGAAAACGCCCCAACTACCAGGGAATCTACGGCTTTGGAACGGTATTCCTCCCCGCGCAACGTTCCGATAAGGCGCGAAAGGGTGCGCCCCGCCATCGAAACCGCGCGCGGCTGATTCCCCGTGCCGCACAAGACGGCACCGGCAAGGCCTTCGGGGCTGCGCGACATGCTGGCGCGCGCCACGAAACTGCCCATGGAATGCCCGAACAAAAACAGAGGCAACGTGCCGTCTTCGTGCACGAAGGCAAGCGCCGCTTTGCGCACGCGCAGCACGTCTTCCAGAAGGACTTCCTTGCCGTTGCGCAGAGGCAGATGGCCCAGCTCGTCGGGCGAACCAACGCTCTTGCCGTGGCCCACATGGTCGTGGCCGAACACCACATAGCCGAGCCCGGCCAAGAAGCGCGCGAACGAATCGTAGCGCTCGATATGCTCGGCCATGCCATGGACAAGCTGCACCACGCCGCGCCTGCTGTACACCGGGTCGGGCAGCCACAGCAGAACGCGCAGCCACGACTTCCCATCAGAGGAAAGCGTGGAGCTCTCTTGCCGAAGCGGGTAAACGTTGCGTTCCATTGCCCGCCCCTAGGAAAGAGCGCGGATATCGGAGATGGTGATGGCACCCTCCCTCATGAGCACCGGATGGTCGCCCGAGGCGCAATCGACGATGGTAGAGGCGATGCCGCTCTTCTCTTCCTCGTCGGAGACGGCGGCACCGACCGCCGCAAAGATGGACGGGTCTATCTCGTCGAACGCGATGGTGTTCTTCTGCCCCGAAAGGTTGGCCGAGGTGGTGGCGATGGGGCAGCCCAACTGGGCAATAAGGTTGTGCGCGGTAGGGTTCGCCGGCATGCGCAGGCCGATGGTGCCCTCTTCGGAGCGGAATGCCTCGGGCACCTGGTCGCTCGCCTTGACGATGATGGTAAGCGGCCCGGGCCAGAACGTGCGCGCCAGGGCAAAGGCGAAGTCGGGAACCACCTTGCCGTACTTGGAAAGGTCCTCGATGCTGCCCACCAACCAGGCGATGGGCTTGGAAGGGTCGCGGTGCTTGATGGCGAAAAGCTGCTCGGGGCTTGGCGCATGCATAACGGAAACGCCCAAGCCGAACAGGGTATCGGTGGGGAAAACAACAGGCTGGCCGTGCTTGAGCGCAGCCAAAGCCTCTGATGAGGTTTGCGGGATCTGAGACATGTGCATCAGCTTTCGTGTTTAGGGTGCGTTGATCGCGGGCCTTACGGCGCACGCGATGCCAGGCAGAGTCACAGTTGCTTTATCATACCGCGCCTTGCCGCGGCCAAAGGGCTGAAACGCCATTCATAACGGCAATCAGCCCATTCGTTACCTTTGAAGGCGCTACTGCTGGTAGCGCTGGGCAACCTTCTGAGCAACACGCAGGCCATCGCATGCGGCCGACATGATGCCGCCGGCAAACCCCGGCCCCTCCCCGCAGGGGAACACCCCGCTGCCTTGAACCGCTTCCAGGTCGCTTGAAGCGGCAAGAAACCGTGCCTGCAGGTCTTTCCCGCGGCAGATGCGCACCGGCGACGAGCTGCGCGTCTCGGGAGCCGTCATAAGGGCATCAGGGTTGTCGAAGCCCTTCAGCTTGCGCCCTAGCAGCGGCAATGCGCTGGCAAGCGATTCGCTCACGAAGCCCGGAAGGCACTCGGCAATGGGCGCCTGCACCACGCCACGGCCGTAAGTGGGCTGAACCTGCCCGCCCGAAGACGGCGCAGCGGCCTGGGGCGCCTCGCCCGAATGGTAAGCCGCACAGCCGGCCGAGCCTGCCGCCCTGGCGCCTTCCTGCCGCGTAAGGAAATCGCCCACCCGCTGGGCAGGCGCCTGATAGGGCTTGCCGCCGTAGTTAAGCGATAGGCGATAGGCCGCTTGCTCGATAGAGCGTTGCAGTTCCACGCCGGCAAGCACGTCGCTGCCGCCGAAATCGGAGGGATCGACATTCACCAGCACGGCGGAATTGGCGTTCTTGCCGGCACGCGCATAGCGGCTCATCCCGTTGGTGACGACGCCGGCTTCCTCGCTTGCCGCCGCAACCACTTCGCCACCTGGGCACATGCAGAAGGTGTACACACTGCGCTTGTTGGGCAGGTGCACGGCAAGCTTGTACTCGGCGGCGCCGAGCGCGGGATGTCTGGCCGCCTTGCCCCACTGCGATTCGTTGACAAGCGCCTGCGGGTGCTCGATGCGCACGCCCACGGAAAAGGGCTTCTGCTCCATGGCGAATCCCTCGTTGCGGCACAGCTCGAACACATCGCGCGCCGAATGGCCGCAGGCCAGTATCAGGCTTTCGGCCTCTACCTGGCAGATCTGGCCGGTTTCGACGTTTTCCAAGCCCACCGCGGCCAGCTTGCCACCGCAGAAGCCCCAACCGCTAAGGCGCGTGCCGAAGCGAACCTCCCCGCCAAGCTCCACAATCTCACGGCGCATGGCGCTCACGATGCCGGGCAGGTTGTCGCTTCCCAGGTGAGGGTGCGACTCCACCAGGATGCTCTCCGGCGCGCCGGCGTCCACAAACCAGCGCAGCACATGCTTGGCCATGGGGTTCTTGATGTTGGTGGTGAGCTTCCCGTCGGAAAACGTGCCTGCCCCGCCTTCGCCGAACTGGATGTTCGAGCAAGGGTTCAGCTGACCCGTTTCCTCGAAATGGGCAATGTCACGCGCGCGGCGATCGACGTCGAAGCCGCGTTCCACCACCAAGGGACGCAAGCCGCATCGCGCCAGGTAAAGCGCCGCGAACAACCCCGCCGGGCCCAAACCAACCACAACAATGCGCGCCTTGCCAGGCGTGCAGGGCGGGCATTCAAGCGGTTCGTAGGGCTTCGATTCCCTGACGTTCAACCCCTTGGGGGGCTTCTTCAGCAGGCGCTCCTCTTCGCCGCGAGGCAGCGCAACCCGCAAGGTGGCAGTAAAGTGGACGTTGCCCTTCTTGCGGGCATCGACGCTTCGCTTCGTTACCCGAACCTCGTCTATGGCACCGGACGCAACGCCCAACGCCCGGGCTGCTTCTTTCTTGAGCAGGGCAGCGTTGCCCGGCAGAGCGGTATCGAGCGAAAGGGAAACCCCGGAAATATCTAGCATCGTTTTCCTTCCGCGAAGAACCGTGCCATGTCATAGCCTGCAAGCATGCCGCTTGACCAGGCCCAATGAAGGTTGTAGCCGCCGCAGGGGCCATCGACGTCCAGGGCTTCGCCAAGCACGTAGAAGCCGGGAGCGCAAGCGCACTCCATGGTGGCAGGGTGCACGGCGCTTACGGGAACACCGCCGCGATGCACCTGGCATTGGCGCTCATCGGCAATGCCTTCTACGGTGCAGAAGAAGCACTTCAGCGTTTCAGCCAGCAGGCGAATGCCTTCTTCGCCCGCAGCACCGGCCGGGTTTACCCCCGCCGCCGCGCATACCGCTTCGGCCAGTTCCGGCAGCAGGAAGCCTCGAAACAGCGCCAGGCTGCCTTCGCCGGCAGACTGCTGCGCCCTTCGGCCAAGCAGCGCTTCGACGTCTTCGACAGACAACCCGGGAAGGAAGTCGAGGCACAGCTTCGCGCCTGCTGCCGCTCTGCGCGAAGCGTTGAACACCACGATTCCGGAAACCCCGTATTCGCGGAACAGCACTTCCCCGACCTCGGAAAAGCCCGTTTCGGGAACAGAGACGCGGGCGCGAACCCGTATGCCGTCGAGCTGGGCGGCATCGACGCGGTTGGGGAACCGAACCGCAAGCGGCCCTAGAACAGGCTGCCATGGCTGAAGGCGGCCAAGGCCTAAGCCCTGCAACAAAGCAGCATCGAAGCCCCCGCCCGGCGCAAACGCCACGCGTGTTGCCCGGATATGCGCGCGCTGCACGCAGGGGGAATCGGCCGCATCGGCTTTGTGCAAGCCGCCCTGCTCCACGCATCCGGCCGCAGAACCACGCTTGGCTTGGCTAAACTGCGGCAAGGCAACCTGCGAAAGGAAAAGCTCGAAGCCGCCCGCTGCGCTGCCGATTGCATCGACATCGACGCAAACGCGCAGGTCAACATTGAATTGCTGCAAGTTAGAAACCAGCACTTCCAAGACAGAGGAAGCCTTGTTGGAAAACGGATACAGCAGGCCATCGGTGCCGGCGGCCTCTTCCCATACCAGGCCAAGCTGCTCGAACCAGCGCACCGCAGGAGCTGCAAGGGCGCTTTCCAAGGGGGAACAGCCAGCGGAATCGTAGCCGCCCGAGCCATCGTGGCCAGCCGAGGCACCGAAGCCGCCCGCACCGGCAAAGCCGCCCGAGGCCGCCGTAAGCTTGCGTTCGGTTTTGCCCGCCAGCTCCTGCAAAGAGCGCTCCACGAAACGCCCGTTATGGTACTGGCCTGCCTGCAGCTGAGAATTGGAGAAATTGCAGCGTCCATTGCCGCTGCGCAAGATGGAAGAGCCGATGCGCCGCCCTTTTTCCAAGACGATGATGCGCGGCATGCGGCCGCCAAGGCGCCGGGCCTCCCGCGCGCATGTTAGCGCGCAGGCCAAGCCGGCAGCGCCGCCGCCGACTACCGCCAGGTCATAGCAATCCTCAAATACGAACGGCTTAACTTGCTGCGCCGTGCGCTTCGCCCGTTTTCCTTGCTTCTTCTTGCTCATGTGCCCCATGATACGCGAAGCTCACCGCAAGCACCCGAAGGCAGCATAGGCTCGATGGGCAATCCATCGATTGCATGCGATTGCGAGCGATCACAGCCCTGGGCGTTCGCCTGCCGCTACCCAGCCATGCCCAAGCCCGCTGAACGCAGCCGCTATTCTTCGCCCTTGGCGCCCTCGGCCACAGCGCGCGGCCCTTCTTGGGGCAGCCTCTTCTTGGCCGCGTACACCAGCAAGCACACGCCCGCCACAACAAGCGGCACCGAGAGCACCTGCCCCATGGTGAGCCAACCGCCCCACAGGTAACCCAGCTGGGCATCGGGCTGGCGCACGAACTCGATGGCAAACCGGCAGATGCCGTAGCCCACCATGAAAACGCCGAAGTACGTGCCACGCGGGAGCGGAGGGCGCTTGCGCGACAGGGCGAACAGAACGATGAACAGCAACGCACCTTCCAGCAAGGCCTCGTAGAGCTGGCTGGGGTGACGTGTCACCGTGCCCGCGCTGCCGCCGAACACCACGCCCCAGGGCAAGTCGGTGGGAGCGCCCCACAGCTCGCCGTTCACGAAGTTCGCGCAGCGGCCGAAAAACAGACCGATGGGCACGCCGATGATGGCAAGGTCCACCAAGGTAAGGTAGGGCATCTTCACGATGCGCGCCGCAACGATGCCCGCCACCAGCGCGCCGACGAAACCGCCATGGAAGCTCATGCCGCCCCGGCTGAACTCAAGGATGGAAAGCGGGTTGGCCGCATACATCTCCCAGTTGTAGAACAGCACATAGCCCAAGCGCCCGCCCACGATAACGCCCACCATGGCGCAGATGAGCACGATGCACAGCGTGTCGAAGTCGAAGCGGATCTTCCAACGCTTGCCCACCACGTACATGATGCCGATGGCGCACAGGAAGCCCGCGATGTAGGCCAGCCCATACCATCGCGCAGAGAAGGGCCCTACGGTGAACGCCACCGGATCGAGGCTCTGGTACAAGTCATTGAGCATGCGCTTTCCTCCCTATTGTTTTCCTTGAAGAAGATACCACCGCAGCAAGCTTTGCCGGCCCCAGCTCAGCAGCCACTTCGCTTATTCGCCTTTGGCGAAGATCCCGTCAAGCACCTTAGAAACCTGATCCATGTTGATGGGCTTCACGATATGGCCGTTCATTCCGGTCTCGAACGCCTTGCGCTTGTCTTCCTCAAAGGCATTCGCCGTCATGGCCACGATGGGAATGTTGGCTTTCTTGTTGTTCGCCAGAGTGCGGATCTCCCTTGTGGCGATGTATCCGTCCATGCGCGGCATCTGGATGTCCATGAGCACCAGATCGTAGGTGCTCTCGGGCGCTGCGCTTATGGCGTTAACCGCCTCGATGCCGTCCTTGGCGCAGTCGATGCGCATGCCGGTCTCTTCCAAGATCGCCGTCGCTATCTCCCTGTTGAGCTCGTTGTCCTCTACAAGCAGGATGCGCTTGCCGCTGTAGTCGTATTCCGCCGTTTCCACGGGGACAAACGGCTTCGACGCGGCACCAACGGGGCGCGTGAGCACTTCCCGCAGCTCGGACATGAAGATGGGCTTGGCCACAAAGGCCGTCACGCCGGCTTCCCGCGCTTCCTGCTCATAGTCCGCCCAGTCGTAGGCCGTCAGCACGATGATGGGTACGTCCTCGCTGATCACCTTGCGGATGCGGCGGACCGTCTCTATGCCGTTCATGTCGGGCATAAGGTAGTCCACGATGTAGACCTTGTACTCGTCTTGCAGCTCGGCGGCATCTTGCGCGCGGAGGATCGCCTCCTTGCCCGAAGCCGTCCAATCTGGGCGCATATCGATGTTGCGCAGCATCTTGCAAACGCTGCGGCAGGTGTCGATGTCGTCGTCGATGACCAGCGCACGCGCGCCTTCGAGCTCGGGGATCGGCTCGGTTTTCACCGACTGATTAGCCAGCTTCACATTCAGCGTTACGGTGAACGTGGATCCCTTCCCCTCTTGGCTTTTCGCCGTGACGCTGCCACCCATCATCTCCACGATGTTCTTGGTGATGGCCATGCCAAGGCCGGTGCCCTGGATGCCGCTGACCGTGGAAGAGCGTTCCCGGGAAAAGGTGTCGAACACGTGCTCGACGAATTCCTCGGACATGCCGATGCCGGTGTCTTTGATGGTGAACACGTAGGTCGCGTAGCCCTTGCGCGAACACGGCTTCTCGATGAGGTGGATGATGATATCCCCGCCAACCGGCGTGAACTTGATGGCGTTGCTGGTGATGTTGAGCAGGACCTGGTTCAGGCGCAGCTTGTCGATGACGATATCCTCGTTCTGCACATCCTGAGTGTCGATGAAGAGGTTCTGCTGCTTCGCGTTGATAAGGCCTTGGATCATGCTGCGCAGGTCATGCAGAAGGTCCGGCATGTGCACTGGCTTCTCATCGAGCTTCACGCAACCGCTCTCGATACGGCTCATATCCAGGATGTCGTTGATCAGGCTCAGCAAGTGCGTACTGGAAGTGCTGATCTTCGCCAGGTAATCCTGCACCAGCTCCGTGTTGTCTATGTGCGTTTGCGCCAGCGCCGTGAAGCCGATGATGGCGTTCATGGGCGTGCGGATGTCGTGGGACATGTTGTTCAGGAACGTCGTTTTCGCGCGGCTGGATTGCTCGGCTGCGGCAAGGGCAAGCGTCAAGCGCTCCTGCTGCTCCTGCTCTTTGCGCAGGGATTCCTTGAGCTTGGCGTTCATCTCGTGCTTTTCGTCGATGCGCACGATAAGGCCATTGGCGCAGATGGGCGTTCCGTTGGGCCTGCGGCTGAAGTGCGCGGTGTCGCGGAACCAATGGTAGATTCCCTGCCTGTCGCGGATACGATACTCGATGTCGTAGCTCGACTTCCCCGTAAGGTCGTTCTTCGCCTTCTCGTACTCCTGGTTCATGAAGGGCAGGTCGTCCGGGTGGATCTTGCTGGCCCAGCCTTCCCAGGTGTTGGGAACCTCCATCACGCTTTCATAGCCCATTGCCTTCCTGAACGCATTGGACCAGGTGCACTGCGCCATGTCGCCGTTCTCGTCGTAGTCGATGCACCACAAGCCGGAGGCCACGGTGGAATGCAGGATGTTGGCGGCATTGTTGTCCATGTCCAGCTGCTTTTTGTACCTCACGCCTTCGTCGGAGAACACCCAGAGGGAAAGGTTCTTCTCCTCTTCGCGCGTGGAGTACGCGGCAATCTGCAGGCTTACCAGCGTGCCGTCCGTTTTGCGATAGGTCAGCTCGACTTTCCGCCCCGCCCAAAGCGTGCTGTAGAGCTGCTCGTAGTCCAGCGTGCGTTGCAAAGCCGGCTGGTCTTCTTCCAGCACAAACTCATCGATATAGATCTGGAAGGCCTTCGAGTAGCAGCCTTCCCTTTCTTTCACGATCTTGCGGAAGTAATCTGGGCCCACGATGTCGCGGAAAAGATCCGTCTCCTTGTCCAGCACGTACACGCCCAGGTACTGCGGCGCGATCATCCGCAAGAACTGCTCAGCATCGCGCTTTTCCTTCAGGATCTGGCTAAGGACGTTGGCATAGGGGTTCTTCTCGTTATGATCAAGGTCGTTTAGGTTGTAGCCCTGTATCGTGCTTTCTTCAGACATTGGTTCAGCTAACTCTTCGTTGGTGTCTGGCGAATATCATATAAAAGGCCGCGCCAAAAGGCACGGCCTAGGTTTCGCGGCTGAACTGCGCAACCTGCATACGCTATTTTGTCGAACCATCCGTCGAGGGAGCCTTGCTAAGGAAAAACTCGCAGAAGCGGCACACGTCCTTCACGCTCTGCTCGCGGTCGATGTCGCAGCGCAGCAGCAAGTCGAGGTTCGAGGTAACCACATGCGTCGGGCGGTCGCACAGCGCGAAGTGGCAATCGGCCGGGCACGGCTCGCCCGGCGTGTTGTGCGGGCAGCGCGACTGCATCTCTTCGTCGCAACCGCGCTGTTCCCAACAATGCATTCCCAGCACTTCCCTTAAGCAGGAACCACGCGGGTAACGCCGGGGACGCGGTCTTTCAGCACGCGCTCGACACCGTGGGCCAGCGTCATCTGGGACATGGGGCAACCCTTGCAAGCGCCCTGAAGCTCAACGGTGACCACGCCTTCTTCATCGACGCCTACCAGCTGCACGTCGCCGCCATCTGCCTGAAGCGAAGGACGGATAAGCTCGAGCACTGCAGCCACATCGGACTTTTCTACCATCAGGTTCTCCTAACGTCTTCGGGCCACAGCAAAGGGCCCGATCTGCTTTATTCCTGGGTCATTCTATCATGCACGAACCGGCCGATTCTCTCGAAATCGGCCACGAGCGCCTGCATGCGCGAAGGGTCGTGCAGCGCCGCTGCCGGATGGTACACCGGCGCCACCAGGAAGCGCCCGGTTTGCCGCACGGTGCCGCGCAGATGGCTCACTCCCGTATCGGTTTTCAGGATGAATTGGGTAGCGAAGTTCCCCATGGTTATGAGCAGCCAAGGGCTCACCGTCTGCACCTGCGTGCGCAAAAAGGGCGCGCACGCCTCTATCTCGGAAAAGGCGGGGTTGCGGTTAGCGGGCGGGCGGCACTTCAGCACGTTGGCGATGTACACCTCGCTACGGCGCAAGTGGGCATGCCATAGAAGCTCGTCGAGCAGCTTGCCGGCGGGCCCCACGAACGGCCTGCCCTGCAGGTCTTCGTACTTGCCCGGCGCCTCGCCGATAAGCATGATGCCGGCATGCGGATCCCCTTCACCGAACACGGTGTTGTGCCGGCCCTCGCACAGGCAGCACGACTGGCATCCGCGCACCTGCCGCTCCAGCTTGTCCAGGGGAACCGCTTCGACCTTCATGGCGGCCTACTTGTAGAAGCGCGGCATGCGGTGCGAGAAGCCGATGGTGACCTCGTGCTCGATGGTGGCGGCGCGCTTGGCCATGGTGGTGATGGAGCAATCCACCGTGGGATGCACGCCCGCGATAAGCACCTCGTCGCCGATATGCGGGTCGAGCATGGGAGCGTTCACGCGCGAGCGCAGGTCCACCTCGAACATGCACTGATCCATGCAGATGTTGCCCACCTGGCGCACCGCACGGTCCTTATAGGCGAAATCGATCTTGCCCGAGCACAGGCGGATAAGGCCATCGGCATAGCCCAGCGGAACCGTGCAGATCTTCACGCTGCCGGGGCTGCGGTAGTTCATGCCGTAGCTCACGCCTTCGCTCATGGGCGGGGTGATGACGTTGGTGATGCGCGCGTGCACGCTCATGGCCGGGCGCAGATCGACCAGCTTATGCGTGTCGGAAGCGGCCTGGTAGCCGTACATGGAAATGCCCAGGCGCACCATGTCGAAGTGCGTCTTCGGGAAGCGGTACGTTGCCGCGGAGTTGTCGCAGTGCACGATGCCGGGGTTGATGCCTGCCGCCTCGATGGCGCGCATGGCCTCGACGAAGCGCTTGATCTGGATCTGGAAATCGAGCGTTTCGACGGAATCGGCGGTGGCGAAATGCGTGAAGCAGCCCTCCAGCTTCAGGGCGCGGTGGAAGCTCACCTGATGCAGGAACTCCACCACCTGGTCGTGGCGGACGCCGATGCGGTTCATACCGGAATTGATGGCCAAGTGGTACGGAGCCTCCATCCCATGGGCATCGGCGCACTCGGCATAGGCGATGGCGAACTCGGGAGTGTAGATGGCGGGCATGATGTTGTAGAACAGCAGCAGCGGCACCGCTTCGGCCGGGGGCTCGCCCAGCATCATAAGGGGCTCGCACATGCCGGCTTTGCGCAGCTCGATGCCCTCGTTCACCGTGGCAACGCCCAGATAGCTTGCGCCGGCGCTGGTGGCGGCCTTGGCAACCTCGTAGGCGCCATGGCCGTACGCATCGGCCTTCACCACGGCAAGAAGACGGCACCCGCTCTCGAGCTGCTTCTTGGTCTGCATCACGTTGTACTGGATGGCGCTTCGGTCTACCTCGATCCACGACCAGCGGCGATTGCGCTCATCGATTGCCTGCACTTCCTCTTCCAGGAAGGCGGCCTTCGAAGCTTCATGCTCCTCGATGGAACGCGAGTACTGGTAATTTGCGGTGGAATCCTTATGCTTGCCGGCAAAGCCGGTAAAGCCGTTGGGTAGGTCTTGCACGAAGCGCCCTTCTTTCATCGATTGGGATAGAAAGAGTATAGCGCGGACAAAAAACGACCTGCAGGCTATTTTCGCCCGCAGGCCGTTGGAACAGCAAACGCTCAGCATGCACGGATTCGATAAACCAAACGCCCAAAGGGCGTTTAATTAATGAACTCCCATAGTTGGACGAAACAGCGAGCGAGCCCCTGACGAGTGCAGATGGCGGGAAAGCAGGCGCCAGGCGTACTTCGTACGTCAAGCCTGCTTGGACCGCCAGCTGTGCCGTCAGGGGCTCGCGCAGCGTCGTTGCGTTTAGCGCTCGATATTATAGAAAGCCTTCATGCCGGCATACTGGCCGGAATCGCCCAGCTCTTCTTCGATGCGGAGCAACTGGTTGTACT
>CAVBST010000006.1:0-80223 GCA_963598325.1 uncultured Prevotella sp.
CCCCCGGTTCGAATCCGGGCGTCGCCTCCACCGCATGCAGAAGAGGCTCTGGGTTTCCCGGAGCCTCTTTTTTGCGATGACCGCCGAACCTATCCGCGCCGCGGGCCGGGGCACCAGCCCCTCGGGGATTCCCGTTCCGCTGTTTGATGGGGCCCGCTTCGGCAGGCCCCATCTGCATGCGCTGCACTGCTTCATGTATTGGAATAAGATTCGCTTCGCGAATCGAACAAGGTCAGCTATCAGAGAACCCCTCAGGGCGATGCCCCAACCCACGTCGCTGCTCAGCCTTCGTAGATGTAGCGGCAGCCGGGGCCTGGGCGGCGAAGCGCTCTTCCGTAGCACGGCTTTTGAGCAGGCGCCTTCAGGCGGCGCCCCAGGTGCTTGATCTTCGATGCCGGGACGAGGCGAACCATGCGTCAAGCTATTTTCCGCGCCGCCCCTTCGCGCTTGCTCGAAAGCCGAATCAAGCGAAGGCGAGCGCTGAGGTGCGCAGGCCCCGGCTGGCGCGGACGGGCAACGAGAGCATCCGGGCGCGACCGCAACAACAACCTACCCGAGTGCTTTCCGGAACTGCTCTTCCGCTACAATGGCAAGGAATACGAGGGGAAGGGGTTTGCGCATGGCGCAAGACAAGGAAGAAAACCAGCAGCCTGAAGAAAAGCCTGCTGCCGCACAGAGCATTTCCGAAGGCGTAGCTGCTGCACGTGCTGAAATGCAGCGCCGTGCGGAAATGAAGTCGGGCGTGAAGAAGCCCGAGCGTACTGCAGGCAAGGGCGGTGCCCCTGGCGGGCAGTCGCTGAAGGCGTTTGCGCTCAAGGCGGTTATCTCGCTCATAGTGCTGGTGTGTATCGGGTATTTTCTGGTGGCTTCCCTTGCCGGCACGCTGAACCTTGCGGTGAATACCAACAACCCCGACCTGAAGGGCCGTGCGGTAACCGTTTCCATCTACAGCGGCGATGTTTCGTCTCAGCTTTCCGACAACGACCCTTCCAACGACCCCGAGCCTGCTGAAACGCACAACTGCACCATCGGCCAGCGCACCACCTTCAACCTGCATGATTTCGGCTCGCATACGCTGTGGGCGCAGCTTTCCGACGGCAATAAGGAAGACGGCACCTGCCAGCCCTATGTGGTAACCGCTTGGGGTCTGGACATCGGCACGCAGCTTTGGTTCGACTAGTTCGCCGGTCCGCCTGTGCTGCTGGTGTGTTCGTTTTGCTCCTGTAACCTGGACGCGCGTCTTTGTCGTGGTACCATGGCAGCACCCTGTGGGGGAGTAGTTGGCACGGCGAATGCCGTGTGACCCGTCAACAATCCTGGCTGAAACGAGCCTGGCGTGTCTTAAACGATGAGACTCACGGTGTGGAAGCAAACCCGCTTCCCGCCGTGGGTCTTTTTTATGGGCGGGTACGGAAGAAAGGCAAAGCACTTAATGGATCTCTCGATTTTCGCAACGCCCGAAGCGTGGATCAGCCTGGTAACCTTGATGTTCCTGGAGATCATCTTGGGTGTGGACAACCTGGTGTTCATCATCCTTACCACCGACCGCCTGCCTGCCGAAAAGCAGCATCTGGGCCGCAAATTGGGCTTGGCGGCAGCACTCGTTTCGCGCTGCGTCTTCCTGTGCTTCGCCTCGTACCTGGTGCATATGACCGACAAGCTGTTCTATGTCCCCGGCATCTTCATCGGCGGCGAGCAGCTGGGCTTTTCCGTCCGCGACCTTATCTTGTTCCTGGGTGGCGTTTACCTTATCTACAAGGGTGTATCTGAGCTTCGTAGTGTGCTCAACCTTACCGAGGAAAAGGAAAGCCAGGGCGATGCCGATAAGCCGCGTAAGACCATCGGCTTCGGCGGCGCCATCGCTACCATCATGGTGATGGACATCGTGTTCTCCATCGACTCGGTTATCACGGCGGTAGGCTTGGCGAACCACCTTATCGTCATGATCATTGCGGTTATGGCGGCTATCGTCTTGATGATGGTGTTCATCGATGCCATCTCCGGCTTCATCAACGCGCATACGGAAATGACCATCTTGGCGTTGGTATTCATTGCTGTTATCGGCATTCTGCTGGTGCTCGACGGCCTGGGCATCAACTCCGGCATCGAGGTTATGGACATGCACGCCGAGAAGCTGATGGTGTACTTCGCCATGGTGTTCGCGGTGGTGCTCGAGCTTCTGCAGATGCGCTACAACAAGAACTTCCAGGAATGGACGGCGCAGAAGAACCTGGAGATGATGCGTGCGAAGGGCTTCGAGCCGCAGAACACCGACACGCTCCAGCTTGCCGCCGCCATCATGGAAGCGCAGAAACTCAAAGATGGCTCTTCGCAGGAAGCCGAGAGCAACTCGGGCAAGAAATAGCCCCGAACGGGGGCGGATGCTTCGCGCTCCCAAATTTGGATGGCTAGTGGGCAACGATGATTCGGCGTTGGTGCGGCAAGGGGTGCATCTTCACTTTCGGTCTAAACCAATCTCATCATGAGAGTACCTCTAGATACATCTGAAACTCCTTTTCGACGCCGCGTGCGCGGCACATGCGGCCGAGTTTAGGCAGATCGGCGTCCTTCCGCTTGAAATATCCCGCAACTGCATCTCGGACGAGTTGGGGATCCGCACCCTCGGAGACCCTCTGGGAGATGAGGTCGGCCACCGCCCGTTCGGCGCAGTATGCCTTCACGGTACCCCCTCCTGGGGACTTGGCCTTGACGATGCCGAGCTCGTAGAGCTTGGGGGAGACTCGGTGTATCTTCGCATCAGGATGTTCCCTGGCAAGGCCGCGCGGGTTGTAGCCGTGTGGGACAGTGACGTCGATTGTGGCGGGAACCCTGTCGGAGAGGCCGGCGAGGTACAGTGCGCTCCCGTGCGACAGCACGCATTTGTTCCACCTGTATGTTATGGCGGCGAACTCGTCGTCGAACACTTCCGGCAGGCAGTATACGCCGCGGGTAAGTTTGTCTATGGCTCCCGATTTGAGGGCGTAGGAAATCGAGCCCGGCAGAAAGCCTGCCGCTGTGATCTGCGCAGCACTCGCAATGCCACCTGCGGTTTCTACGAATTCGGCTATCTTCTCGCTTTTGCCCATAACTCTCCCTTTGATTACCAGACACGAATTATAACTTGATTGTGTCCAGTAATCAAAAAAGGATTATAGGAACGGTGGGCGCGTATCAGGCGTTGTTGTAGGTGAACAACGGGTACGCGAGCATCGATGGCGGAACCGGCTCGCTTGCGGACGGGTTTCCACGGTTCAGCAGAGAAATGATCGGCCCGGACGCGAAGGCCAACGAGAAATCGGGCGCTCTTCATTCATTGTTCCTGCTCAACAGCCTCGAAGTACCGTTCCCAGAGGCTGTCGGCGTCCTTGCCCAGTGCCTGCGCGACTAGGATCTCGGCCATGATCCCGTCTGCCCTGTCGTTGGTCATGGAGTACTGGTCCTTCCTCCGGTTCGCCGTCACGCAGTGGATCAGGTAGCCATCGTCGGCCCGCTTCACGTGCATTCGGTATATGCAGAAGCCTGTCCAACTGCGGTGGAAGTTGAAGGACTCCCCGTCGAAGTACATGAACCAGTGGTCTTCCATCTGCTGCGGGATATGCCCCCATGCCAGCGATTCGAACTCGTCTTTGGTCAAGGGGATGTCTGCGCGTATGCGGGTCTTCGACCTTCTCGGCATCCTGCGCGTTTCCCAGTCGCTCCTGATCGCACGGACATGGGGCCGGGGGTCTGTCTCCCCGCCGAAGAGGACATCGTTCATGTTGCCGAACCCCATCGACCATATCGTCCCGAAAACTTGTTGCTCATTCATGGGATCGCCTCCTAGCATTGCGTCATTCGCCTGTGTGCGCCGACGAACAAGGGCGCGGCTTCTACGGGATTCTATACGGATTGTTATCCCTTGCGAGTCCATTGGAATGGACAGTTGGATGAACGTGCGGGTTGTGTTTGCTGATACGCAAGCCGGCGGAGGGGCATTCAATCTTGTATGGTCAACGTTGCAGGGCACCCCGCTGCCAGTTTCTCTGAATGCTTCCGATTACCGCTGTGAGATGGGGATTTAAGGCAACGAGGCGTACAATGCGATAAATCAAACGCGTAGGATTGGGCTGCGATGCGGCCACGACTCCCGGTTGCCCTATGGTTGCTTTGGCTAACAGCTGAAACGCAGTAAAGGCAACGGAACGTTGATACTGCCAGGAGAACACGATGATTGACCTCTCTCGACTTAATGAAATTCTCGCCCTTTACATGGGTGATTTCGCTGAGACCATCTGGAAAAACGAGAAGTACAAATGGGTTGCCGTAAAGCATTTTCAGGATAACTGGGATATCAATGCCGATAATTTCGCTGCGATGCTCGAGGAATCGCTGGCAAAGACGAATAATCTTCTTACCTCGCTGAACAACTTCCCAAAAGGAATGATCATCGAGTTCGCGAAGATGGCGCCTGAAAAGGTTCGCTCCATGTTCTTAGACCTGTTCGACGAGGGGCGAGACTACTGGGAACGCATCAACGAGTTCAAGCAGGGGAGCAGCGAACTTGTGAAGGGGCACAAGGGGAATCAGAGTTACCAGAACGAGAACTCGATCAGTACTTACCTTTGGCTGCGCTACCCGGACCGCTATTACATCTACAAGTTCGGGGAGGTTCGCAAGGTGGCGAAGGAGCTCGGCGGTGACTATGTCATCAAACAGGGGCACTACGCTGACAACGTCCGCAACCACCTGGCCCTGTACGACGAAGTGAATGAAGAGCTGCGCAAAAGCAGGGAGCTGCGAGAGCTGCTTGACGCGAACCTCACGGCCGACTGCTACCCGGACCCGCAGATGCGCACCCTCACGATCGACTTCGGCTTCTATATCAGCCGCTACCTCAAGGACAGCGAGAAAGGTCTCGATGGGTGGTTTCCCTCGAAGGAGGAATACGACCCAGGGATTTCCGTGGAAGGCTGGTCCGACCTGCTCAAGGACCCTGATATCTTCACTGAGAGCAGCCTTCAGATCATGCGCAGACTCAAGGACTACGGCGGAGCCGCTACTTGCACACAGCTCTCGGTGAAGTACGGCGAGACCAAGAATTTCTACAACAGCGGCTCTAGCACGTTGGCGAAGCGCGTCGTCGACAAGACGGGGTGTCCGACCGCGAAAGGCGTTCTTGGCGAGAACTCCAAATGGTGGCCCGTCCTCTACATGGGCCGCAATGCGGGTAAAGACGAGGAGGGAAGCTTCGTCTGGAGGCTGCGTGACGAGCTGTCCGAGGCGCTGGATCGCATCGATTTGAGTTCCGTGCAACTTTATGCGCCCGACGAAGACGGAAAGGGAGGGCCGGGCTATTGGTGGCTCAATGCCAACCCGAAGACCTGGAGCTTCGCCGACATCGCAATCGGCGATGTCCAGAACTACACGCTCTACAACGAGAACGGCAACAAGCGCCGCATCTTCCAGAACTTCCTAGACGCCAAGGCCGGCGACATGATCATCGGATACGAGTCGAACCCCGTGAAGCAGGTCGTTGCCATAGCGAAGGTCGCTTCCGAGCAAGACGGCGAGAGGCTCTACTTCGAGAAGGTCGAGGGCCTATCCAATCCCATCGACTACAAGGTGCTTCACGATTGCCCCGAGCTCGAGAAGATGGAATACTTCGTGAATCCCCAGGGAAGCCTGTTCAAGCTTACCCCGGGCGAGTACGAATTCATCATGGACATGGTCCGCGAGGAGAACCCGCTTCCGGCAGAAAGGACACTCGAGGCCTACGGCAGGGAGTCGTTCTTGAACGACGTCTATATGGACGGCTCCTCCTACGACAGGCTCTGCGCGATACTCATGCGCAAGAAGAACGTCATCCTTCAGGGCGCCCCCGGCGTTGGAAAGACGTTCGCGGCGCGCAGGCTCGCCTGGTCGATCATGGGCGAGAAGGACGATGACCGCGTTGAGTTCGTGCAGTTCCACCAGAGCTACTCCTACGAGGACTTCATCATGGGCTACCGTCCCGAAGGCGACGGCTTCGAGCTCAAGCATGGGATCTTCTACCGCTTCTGCCAGAAGGCCGCCAATCAGCCCGACAAGCCCTTCTTCTTCATCATCGACGAGATCAACCGCGGCAACATGAGCAAGATCTTCGGCGAGCTGCTCATGCTCATCGAGGCTGACTACCGCGGTACCAAGGCCACGCTGGCCTACAACGGCATGCCGTTCAGCGTGCCGGGCAACCTCTACATCATCGGCATGATGAACACAGCCGACCGCAGCCTTGCGATGATCGACTACGCGCTGCGCCGCAGGTTCAGCTTTTTCGACATGGAGCCCGGGTTCGATAGCTTGGGCTTCTCCGAGTACCGCAAGGGGCTTGGCAGCGAGACCGTCGATGCGCTGATCGGGAAGGTGAAGGAGCTCAACGACGAGATCGCACACGACAAGTCTCTGGGCAAGGGTTTTCGCATCGGGCACAGCTACTTCTGCAGCAAGAGAGCCGATGAGGACGCTGGCGAATGGTGCCGGCAGATAATCGACTTCGACATCGTTCCGATGCTCCGCGAGTACTGGTTCGACGACGAGGGCAAGGTGACGCGCTGGGAGAACACCCTCCACGGGGTGCTCCAGTAGTGGCAACCAAGGACAAGAGCATCTTCATCAGGAACGTGTACCACATGCTTGCGTACGCGTTCCGCGCCCTGAGGCTTGACGAGTACGAGGATTTGGCCGGTGAGGATTTCGAGCATATACACGAGCTCTTCGCAGCCATCCTGTCCAAGGGCATTGCTCGCCAGATCAAGCAAGGGCTTTACCGCGAGTACGTTGGCGAGGTCGAGGACCTTGCGACCGTGCGCGGGAAAATCGAGCTTTCAGGGACGATGCGGAACCGCTTGGCGCGGCGACAGAAGGTGAGCTGCGAGTACGACGAGCTCTCGGAGAACAACCTGCTCAACCAGGTGCTGAAGACAACGTCGATGGTGTTGCTGCGGCACGGGGAAGTCGGAGAAGAGCATAGGGCGGAGCTTCGCAGGGTCATGCTGTTCTTCTCTGGGGTCGCTGAGGTGGATCCCTCCGGGATAAGGTGGGGAGCGATACGGTTCCAGCGCGGCAATGCGTCGTACCGTTTTCTGCTAAGCGTCTGCCAGCTCGTGCTCGACGGAATGCTGATAACAACCGACTCTGGAGACAGAAAGCTTGCGCGGTTCGTCGATGACCAGCAAATGAGCAGGTTATACGAGAAGTTCATCCTTGAATACTACCGAGTAGAGCATCCCGAGGTGTCGGCGAATGCCGAGCAGGTGCCCTGGGCTGGAGCAGATGCCGAGACGGGGCTTCTGCCGATCATGCAGACGGACATCACGCTGCGCAGAGGCAGGCAGGTGATCATCATCGATGCGAAGTACTACACGAGCATGACCCAGGAGAGCTACGGTGTTCACACGCTTCACTCGGGCAACCTGTATCAGATCTTCACCTATGTTAAGAACATGCAGGAGACGTTGGGCGAAGGTGCGCCTCGAGTAAAGGGCATGCTGATGTATGCGCGCACCGACGAGAAGTTTCTTCCAGACGGGGACTACCGCATGAGCGGAAACGAGATCAGCATCCGAAGCCTCGATCTAAACTGCGAATTCGAGGGAATCCGCACACAGCTAGACGAGGTCATTGAGAGATTTTGATCTGGGTTCGAACGGGTTGAGACTGGCGATTCTCAACCTAGCGGAAAAATCGCACTGCATGCTTCGGGAATGCCCAGCTCAATGGAGTGGTGCTGTAATCTAATTACCAATTTGCGTCCTTGGGCGTATTTCGGTAATTAGGATCGGCGCACGGCAGCACCGTGCCGCAAGGCGGCTCTAGTTGGCTTTCTGGCTTATTCTTCGGGCTGGAAGTGCTTCAGGCACTCGTCGGTTACCACGAAGCGGGCGGCCTTCGGAAGGCAGCGCACGGTGATGGGCGTTGCCACTTCGGAGGGCTCGCCGTCGTATTCCACCTGCATGGCGGGAGCGGCATCGATGCGCACCTCGCGGCCGCGGTACAGCTGCAGGCCGCCAACCTTCTTCGCCAAGGCGCCGGTGTGGTCGAACACCTTTGCTAGCACGGTGGGTATGAGCTGGATGGCGTTTTCCGTCTTCAGGATGATGATGTCCAGCAAGCCGTCGCGCGGGAGGTTCTGGTCGCTCACCATAAGGTCGAACTGCATCTTCGAGAAGTTCGCGAACACCACGCCGATGCCCGACTCGTGCACTTCCTTGCCGTCGATGGTAAGGGTGAAGTCGGAAACCTGGGGCGTGGGGTTGGAGAACGCCGCCTCGAAATAGGCCATGTCGCCTAGTAGGTGCTTGTGGCCGGTGGCGTTGCGCATGATCAGCTCGTCGTAGCCGCAGCCAGCCATAACCGTGAAGCCGAAGGTCTTCCCGTCGGCGGATTCGATTTCCCCCATGTCGAAGTCGAGGGTGAGGGCTTCGTCTACCACCTTGCACAGGGCGTGGCTCTCGTTTGGCTCGAAGAGGTTCAGCGCCAAGAGGTTGGCGGTGCCGGCGGGGAAGGGCAGGATGGGGATGCCTGTGTTGCGCAGCTCGTAGGCAACGCTGGCGATGGTGCCGTCGCCGCCGCTGGCGATGACGAAGTCGAAATCGGCGGCATCGGCTAGCAGGCTCGAAAGCTCGGTGTTGCTGCCCAGAAGGCGCATAGTAACCGAATCGCCCTCTTCGGCGTAGCTTCGCACGAAGTCGTACACGGCCCCGTTGCGCAGGCCGGAGCGTAGATTATGTATGACGAGAACTTTCAACGGCACCCCTTTTGTTACCCTGTCATGGTACATGAAATGCCCGCCGTTGGGACGCGCCTCGTCTCGTGACCCGCATCCCCGCCGGCGCTGTTCAATAAATCGACATGAAGGACCGTACATGCTCGTCGAAACCGACGCTAAGCTGCGGGATTTCCTGGCACGTTGCTCGGAAAGCCCTTATATGGCAATCGACACGGAGTTTTTGCGTGAGAAAACCTATTACGCCAAGCTCTGCCTGGTGCAGGTGGCCATAGAAGGGGAAGTGGCGATCATCGATCCGCTGGGCATCCGCGACCTTTCCGTGATGGCGCCCGTGCTCACCGATGAGCGCATCGTGAAGATATTCCATGCCTCTTCGCAGGATATCGAGATCCTGTACCACGAAACGGGCGTGGTGCCCAAGCCCGTGTTCGACACGCAGGTGGCCGCAGCCATCTTGGGCAAGAGCCAGCAGGCCTCCTATGCTTCCCTGGTGCAGTCGTTTTGCCACGTTACCCTGCCGAAGAAGGACTCGTTCACCGATTGGAGCCGCCGCCCGCTTTCGCCTTCGCAGGTGGAATACGCCGCCGACGACGTGAACTACCTGCCGCGCATCTATTCGTCCATGATACGCATGCTGGAAGAAAAGAACCGCCTGAGCTGGCTCGACGATGCATTCGACGAGATTTCCAACCCCAAGAAGTACGAGGTAGACCCGCGCACGCGCTACCGCAAGCTCAAGCGCGTGAACCAGCTTTCTGCCCGTCAGCTTTCTGCTGCGCGCGAGTTCGCTGCCTGGCGTGAAGAGCGCGCGCAGCATGCCAACATTCCCCGCAAATGGGTGGTCTCCGACGAGCAGATTGTGGAAGCTTGCCGCCGCGAGGCCCGCTCGCTCGACGAGCTGTACATGGTGCGCGGCATGCGCGAGGCCCTTCGCCCGGCAGAGGCGCGCATTGCCCTGAAGTGCATCAAGCGCGGCTTGGACTGCCCGGCCGACCAGCTGCCGGTGGTGCAGGGCCACGGTAAGAACGAGGCCAACGTCGACGTTGCGGTGGACCTGATGAACGCCATCGTGCACCTTCGCGCGAAGGAAAACAGCATCGCCGCCCAGACGCTTGCCCCGCAAAACGAGCTTATGAAGCTGGCTCGCGGCCATGTGGAAGACTGCGAGCTTCTGCAGGGCTGGCGCTACCGCGTGGTGGGCAAGGAGCTTTCCGACCTGTTGGAGGGCCGCTACTCTTTACGCCTTGATGACGGAAACCTGGTTATCGTGAGCAACGGGCAAGAAGAAGCCTAGCTACCGGTATCCTTAGCTGAAAACGATTCCCCTAGGAGAACCCAACCCATGATGACCTATATCCTTTTGATCGTCGTAACCATGGCCATCGGCGGCGGCGCCCAATGGTACGTGAGCCACCAGATCAAGAAGTATTCGCACGTCCCCAACACCAGCCGCATGACCGGCCAGCAGGTTGCCGAGGGCATGCTGCACTACTACGGCATCTACGATGTGCCGGTGCGCATGGGCGGCCACGAGCAGAACTTCTTCGATCCGAAAAGCAATTCCATCACGCTGGACCCCAGCTCGTTCAACGGCACTTCCATCACGGCAACGGCCACGGCCTGCCATGAGGTTGGTCATGCCTGCCAGTACGCGCAGGGTTACATGCCCATGAAGATCCGCGGAGCCATGGTGCCGGCGGTGAACTTCGTTTCCAATGCCTGGATCTTCCTGCTGCTGATCGGTATCGTCCTGAATCTTGCCGGCCTGGTGCAGCTTGCCATTATCTTCTACGCCGTTGCGGTGCTGTTCCAGATCGTCACCCTTCCCGTGGAATTCGACGCCAGCCACCGCGCCATGACCTATATGGCCACCACGGGCATTCCCGGCGGCGAGCAGGCGGGCGCCTGGAGCGTGCTGCGCGCCTGCGCCCTTACCTACGTTGCCGCTGCGCTTATCTCGGTGCTTCAGCTGCTGTACCTGCTTTCCAGCAACAGGGAATAAGCCGTGGCGCGCGACGATGCTCCCTACATGGGCGGCGTGCAGTCGCCCCAGCCCGGCTATTCACAAAGCGATGTGGTAGCTGCGGCCAAGGGTGCTGCTGCGCGTGCGGCTGGCTATCGCGAATCGTTCGCTTTCGGGGTAGATGCCCCTTCGGGCGGGCGCCCCAAGAACGCCAACGGGCAGGATTTGCTCACGGTTACCGAGGTAACCAACATCGCCAACTCCGTTCTGGCCAAGCACACCTTCTGCGTGTTGGGCGAGGTGAGCGAGCTTTCCAACAAGCCTGGGTACAAGGCGGTGTACTTCACCGTGAAGGACGAAGGCGCCGTGATGGACTGCAAGATGTGGCGCAACCGCTACAACGCCAGCGCCATCGAGCTGTTCATCGGTGCGAAGGTGCAGATCACCGGCCGCTTCAATGTGTATGCCCGCACTGGGCGCATGAGCTTCGACGTGTCCAGCATCGCGCTGGAAGGCGAAGGCGTGCTGCGCCAGCGCGTTGCCCAGCTTGCCCAGAAGCTGAAGGCGGAAGGGCTTATGGACCCCGCCCGCAAGCGCCCGCTGCCTGAAATGCCGCTTACGGTGGGCGTCATCACCTCGCCGCGCGGCGCGGTGGTGCACGACGCCCTGCGCACCTTCCGTCGCCGCTTCCCGCTGGCGCACATCGTGTTCGCCGGCGTGCCGGTGGAAGGCGCCAACGCCGCGCAAGACCTGATCCGTGCTTTGGAAGCGGTGGGGAGCTCGGGCGCCGAAGTGGTGCTGCTGATGCGCGGCGGCGGCTCGTTCGAGAGCTTCATGCCCTTCAACGACGAGGGGCTGGCGCGTGCCATAGCGAACTGCCCTGTTCCCGTGGTTACCGGCATCGGACACGAGCCCGACACCTCCATCGCCGACATGGTGGCCGACCACCGCGCTTCCACGCCCACGGATGCGGCGCTTACTGTAAGCCCCGATAGGCAAGAGCTTGCCCAGCAGATAGACGTGCTGTACGGGCGCATGACGCGAACGCTTACGAACCGCCTGAACCGTTCGGTAACCTATTTGGACCAGGTTGCCTCGCGCCCCTTGTTCTGCGATCCAACCACCCTTTATGCCGCCGATGCCCAGAGCCTCGATGAGTACCAAGGGCGTTTGGAGCGAATCGCGCAATCGCTTACCCCCGCCCATGCCGAAAAGCTCTCTGCGTGCGAAGATCGCCTTGCCCGTGTTGGCAAGGGGCTGGCCAAGGCCAACGCCGAGGGGCTGGATTCGTATGCGCAGCGCCTGCAAGCTGCGCTTCCGCGTGCGCTCGAGGCTTCCCGGGCCCAGGTTCTGCAGCTGGAATCGCAGTTGCGAAGCAGCGGTGCTGTACTCGCAACGCGCCCGCGCCACGAGGTTGCCCTTGCGAACGAATCGCTGCTGCGAGTGGGGAAGGGCCTGCTGAACCGGTACTGCTCCGATGCCGCCGTGGCCACGGCGCGCCTGGGTGACCTTTCGCCTTTGGGCACGCTCGAGCGCGGCTGGTCTATCGCGCGCACCGAAGGGGGAGCGGTGTTGAAGAGCGTTTCCCAAGTGCGTCCCAACGACATGGTTCAGGTGCAGCTGAAAGACGGCGCCCTCAACTGCCGTGTGGAGGAAGAAACCTCATCCGATTTGACCGAACTACTATCTATGGAGGATGGCAATGAGTGACGAACCCAAGATCGCCGAAGTGGAGGGCCTTACGTTCCGCCAGGCAATGACGGAGCTGAGCCAGATCGTGCAAGCGCTGGAAAGCAACACCCTCGAACTCGAGGAGAGCCTGGTGAAATACGAGCGCGGCATTGCCCTGCTGCGTTACCTGAAGGCGAGCCTGAACAACGCCCAGCAGAAGATCGATGTGCTTATGGGCGAGCTGGACACCCCGGTAGACGATGCCGTGGTAGACACCACGCTCCAAAAGGCTTAAACCCTTGTAAAGCCCAACTAACGTGCCGATCTGGCGCGCAGCCCCATGAAAGGAACAAACCATGGCCGATTGCCTGTTCTGCAACATCATCGAGGGAAGCATTCCTTCCACCAAGGTCTACGAAGACGACGTATGCTACGCCTTCGACGACATCGCCCCCGAGGCTCCGGTGCACACCCTTATCGTTCCCAAGAAGCATTACGCTTCGCTTGGCGATGATGTTCCCGCCGATCTTTTGGGTGAGCTTATGGCGCGTGTGCCCAAGATTGCCGAGATAAAGGGGATCACCGAAAGCGGCTACCGCACCATCGTGAACACGGGCGCCGATGCCGGTCAGACCGTGTTCCACCTCCATATCCATGTGCTGGGCGGTAAGAACCTGGGTGAGCACGTCTTGTAGCCGTTTCGTGAAGGGCCGCACGCCGTTCATCGGCTGTTGGGATCCTTCTGCGTGGTATAGGCTACCGTTCACCAGTCACCGTTCAGACGGCTTGCGCAACGCGTGCGAGCCGTTGTTTTTGCGTACAATGTTTAGAGCATCTACACGTTCAAGGAGGGGTAGATTTGAACATTCTTGTTGTTAACGCGGGGTCTTCGTCTTTGAAGTACCAGCTTGTTGATATTGCCGTCAACAAAGTGCTGGCAAAGGGCCTATGCGAACGCGTTGGCACGGAGCAATCCCTCCACAAGCACGGTATCGATGACGATGAGTACGTGTACAACCTGCCGCTGCCCGACCACACCGCAGCCATGCGCGTGGTGCTCGATGTGCTTTCCACCGGCCCGAAGGCCGTTATCAAGGACATGAGCGAGATCTCGGCGGTTGGGCATCGCATCGTGCACGGCGGCGAGTTCTTCAAGAAATCTGCCCTTATCACCGAAGACGTTATCTCGAAGATCGACGATCTGGCCGAATTGGCGCCCCTCCACAACAAGGCTGCGCTGGCGGGCATCAACGCCTGCCGCGAGCTTATGCCCGACACTCCCATGGTTGCCGTGTTCGACACCTCGTTCTTCCAGACGCTGCCGAAGTACTCCTACATGTACCCTATCCCGTACGAGTACTACGAGAAGTACGGCATCCGCAAGTACGGCTTCCACGGCACTTCGCATCGTTACCTGTGCGAGCGCGCTGCGGCCATCCTCGGCGAAGACCTAAGCGAGATCCGCCTTATTACCTGCCATCTGGGCAACGGCTGCTCCATCACCGCGGTAGACCATGGCGTTCCCGTGGATACCACGATGGGCTTCACGCCGCTCGACGGCCTGATGATGGGCACGCGCTGCGGTGCTATCGACCCGGCAATCGTCACGTTCCTCATGGAGCACGAGGGCTTCACCCCCGACGAGATGAGCGACGTGATGAACAAGAAGTCGGGCCTGCTGGGAATCTCCGGCATCAGCAACGACCTGCGCAGCGTGCGGGAGGCCTCCGACGCGGGCGACAAGCGAGCCATCTTGGCCTACGAGATGTACTCCACCCGTGTGAAGAAGTTCATCGGCCAGTCCTTGGCGCTTATGTCGGGCACCGATGCCATTGTGCTTGCCGGCGGTGTGGGCGAGAACTGTGAGAAGATGCGCCGCATGATCTTCGCCGGTTGGCAGCCCTTGGGCATCATCTTGGACCCGGAGCGCAACAAGCAGCGCGGCTTTGAGCGCATCATTTCCTCCGACAAGTCGAAGGTGCCTATTATCGTTGTTCCCACCGACGAGGAGTACATGATCGCCCGCGACACATACGAGATCGTCCATTCGCGCAGCCAGATCGTGCCCGCTTCCCACTACGCGAAGAAACTCAATTAGAGCACAGCTTGGAAGAGGCCCGCAGACGCGGGCTTCTTTTGTTGTGCGGCAGCTTTTGGCCCTGGGCGCAAAAAGGGCGCTGACTTGCGCCAACGCCCTGAAGTGGTGCAGGTTTGCCCTGGTAGACGGTTACTGCTCCTGCGCCTGAACGCAGGTGATGGCGATAACGCCCACCACATCTTCTGCGGTGCAGCCGCGGGAAAGGTCGTTCACCGGAGCTGCCAGGCCTTGCAGGATGGGGCCGTAAGCGTTGGCGCCCGCCAGGCGCTGAACCAGCTTGTAGCCGATGTTGCCAGCGTCCAGGTCGGGGAACACCAGGGTGTTCGCCTTGCCCGCAACAGGGGAGCCGGGGGCCTTCGAAGCGCCCACCTCGGGGATGATGGCGGCATCAAGCTGCAGCTCGCCGTCGGCGTTCAGCTCGGGGTAGTTTTCCTTGATGTAGGCCATGGCGTCGCGCACCTTCTGGGCGTCGTCGTTGTTGGCGCTGCCGTAAGAGGAATGGGAAAGCAAGGCGATGCGTGCTTCCGTTCCCATCAGGCGCTCGAAGCCCTTGCTTGCCAGGCTTGCGATATGCGCCAGCTTTTCAGCCGTGGGCTGGATTTCCAGCGCGCAGTCGGCGAAGGCAAACACGCCGTTTTCGCCCAGATCGCAGTTGGGGACCTCCATAAGGAAGATGGAGCTTACCATGGGGGCACCGGGGGCGGTTTTCAGCACGCGCAGCGCGGGGGAAAGGATCTTCACCGTAGCGCAGCTGGCGCCGCCTACCAGGCCGTCGACGGCGCCGGTCTTGATCATCATGGTGGCGAAGTACACGTTGTCGGTGGTTACCAGCTCATGGGCTTCCTCTTCGGTCATGCCCTTCTTCTTGCGAAGCTCGAACAGGAGGTTTGCGTACTCCTGGGCCTTTTCGGAGGTTGCAGGGTCGATGATCTGGGCGCCTTCCAGGTTGTAGCCCTTGGCGTTGATTTCCTCGGGCTTGCCCAGGATAACGAGGTTGGCGATGCCCTGCTTCAGGGTTTCCTCGGCAGCGGCAAGGATGCGGTCGTCGAAGCCTTCGGGCAGGACGATGGTCTTCTTGTCGGCCTTGGCGCGTTCGATCATCGAGTCGATGAGCGTGGTCATAAACATTCCTTTCGTGGGTGATGTTTGTCTCGTGCCCCATTCTACCGCTCGTATGTGCTGGCAGGTATAATGAGCCGCTGAGACAAAGCTCTAACGGAGTGAACGGAAAGGTAAGGTGCAGCCGCGCATGAAAACGATCTCCTTTGCGGTGCCGTGCTTCAATTCGGCCAACTATATGGAGAAGTGCGTGGAATCGCTGCTTCCCTGCGGCGACGACATCGAGATCATCCTGGTGGACGATGGCTCTACCCGCGATAATACCGCTGAGATCTGCGATAGGCTGGAAGCCGAGCATCCGGGAATCGTCCGCGCCATCCACAAGCCCAACGGCGGGCACGGCTCTGCGGTAAACACCGGCCTGGCTGCTGCGGAAGGGTTGTACTACAAGGTGGTCGATTCCGACGACTGGATGGACCGTGCGGCCATGGAAACGCTGATGACCTACCTTCGCCAGCAGAAGGCCAAGGTGGAAGCCAGCGGTGCTAACGAGGACGCCACCGATCTGGTTATCTCGAACTACGTGTACGAGAAGGTGTTCGAGGGCACGCATACCACCATCCGCTACACCAATGTGTTCCCCACCGATAGGGAATTCGGCTGGTCGGACTGCGGGCATTTCCGTTCCTCGCAGTACTTGCTCATGCACTCGGTGATCTACCGCACCAAGCTGCTGCGCGATATGGGGCTGAAGCTCCCCGAGCATTGCTTCTACGTGGACAACGTGTTCGTGTACGTGCCGCTGCCCAATGTGCGCACCATCCGTTACTTCGATGTGGATGCGTACCGCTACTTCATCGGCCGTGAAGACCAGTCGGTGAACGAGAAGGTCATGCTTTCCCGCATCGACCAGCAAATTCGCGTTACCAAGACCATGATCGACGCGGTGGATCTGAACACGGTGGAAAACGAGCGCCTGCGCAAGTACATGCACAACTACCTTTCCATGATGATGTGCATCTGCTCGATATTCCTGCGTATGGAGAAAACGCCCGAAAACGAGGCCAAGCGCGCCGACATCTGGGCGTACTTGAAGGCCAAGGACGAAAAGCTCTACGGGCAGATCAAGCACACGCTCATCAACTCGTTCACCAACATCCCCTCGCCGGTTGGCAGGCAGCTGGGCCTTACCGGCTACCATCTGGCGCAGAAGATCTTCAAGTTCAACTAGCGGAAAGCCCCAGTACGGGGCTTTCTTGTTTTTCGGGGAATTCTCAGCAGGCCTTTAAGGGTTGGCCGTGCCCGGCTTCAGTCCTTGTAGTCTTCGGGGTTCTTGGCGCTTGAGCCGGTGGTGTCTTGATAGGAGCGGACCTCGTGCCCGAAGCGCACCGCCCCTTCGCCGAAGCGCTGGGCTATGGCATCGCTTGCCTGCAGCAGGTTCTTGCTCTTCTGCGAATCGGCAACAAGCGGGTTCTGCTGCGCTGTGCCCTGCTCCGAAAATGGGTCGAAGAGCGCAACCTGCACGGGCTCGTGATCGAAGCCGCTTACCCCTACGCCCACCAGGCGCAGCTTCTCGCCTTCTTCCCATACCTCGTCGAGCATTTGATACAGCAGGGGGAGCCAGGCAAGCTCGTTGGTTCCCAGGTCGGAGCGCTTGCGCTGGCAGGTTCGCACCGAAAGGTCTTCCTTGCGAACCTTCAGGTGCAGCGTGGTGCCCTCCATATCCTTGCGGCGCAGCCTGCGGCCTACCTTGTGGGCCATGGTGGCAATGCGCGCTTGGATCTCTGTGCGCTCGGTTAGGCTTTCAGCGAAGCTTATCTCGTTGGAAATCGATTTCGCCGGTTGATGCTCGTCGCTCACCGGGGTGTCGATGCCACGGCAACGGTCGGCCATGAGTTGGGCGTTCTTCCCGAACACCTGGCGCAACAGCTCTGGGCTGGCTGCGGCCACTTCTCCCAAGGTGCGCAGGTGGTAGGATGCAAGCTTTCGTTGCGCCACCGGCCCGATGCCGCTCATCTCCTTCACGGGAAGGGGCGCTAAGAACTCCGCTGAATGGCCGGGGTACACCACGGTCAGGCCGCGCGGTTTGTTTTGGTTCGAGGCTATCTTGGCCACGGCCTTCGATTCGCCCAGACCTATGGAACAGGTGATGCCCAGTTCTGCTACGCGGCGTTGGATGCGGCGCGCCACCTCCACAGGGTGGGTGCGGTTTGCGCGGGTGGGGGAAACGTCCAGAAACGCCTCGTCGATGCTTACCTGCATAAGATGGGGCGATTCGTCTAAAAGGATCCCCATCACCTTCGCAGACATCTCGCGGTAGCGGTGGAAATTGCCCCCGGTCCAGATTGCCTGCGGGCACAGCCGCGCCGCCATCGAAGAGGGCATGGCGGAATGAACGCCGAACGCGCGCGCCTCGTACGAGCAGGTGGAAACCACGCCGCGCCGTTCGGGACTGCCGCCCACGATGACGGGCTTTCCGCGCCATTCGGGATTGTCGAGCTGCTCTACTGAAGCGAAGAAGGCATCCAGGTCCATAAGGATTATGGCGGTCCCATTCCAGGGCAATAGTGCCTGTTTTTCAGCTGTTACACCATCGGTGGTATGTGCGGAAATCGATTTCACGGTTACAGTCTAACATCGGCTTTTGGCGCTCTTTGTTGTGATAGGGTTGGTGTCCCAGGCCGATGAACGCCTGGGTTTTCTGTCTGCTAGAAGGATCGAAGCGTTCTGATTTGAAGCCTTTTGATGTCATAACGAATGCGGTGAACGAGGCATCGGGCACGTCGCCGCGTGAGGCAACGCTGCCTTACGATATCCGCGCCGAGATCGATTGGGTGGACTTTTCGTGCGTAGCCAACCCGCTTGGCACGCCAGAGCGCATCAAGGGTGCCATCGCCAAGGCCATTGCCGAGGGCGACCTTTCGTTTCTGCCCGACGGAAAGGGCGAGCACCTTGCTCGCGTTATGGGCCGGTACTTCGAGATCCCCGAGGTCTGTTTCATGGCGGGAACCAGCGTAACTGCGCTGATTGGGGCCATCGCCCAGGCATACCGCCCTTGCAACGTGGGTGTTCCCACGCCTGCTCCAACCGGGTATTTCCTTGCGGTTGCCAACGTTGGGCACAACCCAATCAGGCTCATGAACCCGTACTCGCTTTCGGCGGTAGAGCCGCAAACGGCATTCAACAACGGCTGCAGCTTCGATGCGGCGGTGCTGGCGAACCCCAGTTTCCCCTGCGCCCGTGTGCTTTCCGAGAAAACGCTGAAGCGCTATCTGGAGGTTTGCAACTGGGTTGTTGTCGATGAATCGAACATCAGCCTTACTTTGGGCGGGGAAAGCTTCGTGAACCTTACCCAGAAGTACAAGAACCTGTTCGTGGTGCGCAGCATATCCAATGAATTGGGCATGCCGGGCATTCCCATGAGCTACGTGGTGGGCAACGAACAGGCCATGAAGCACATCAGGCAGTTCTCCGACGGCAGCGAGGTAACGCTGTTCAACGAGGTTGTTGCCCGCGAGTTCCCCCATATCGAGGATTACCTGGAGGAAACGGAACGCGTGCTGGAATCGGAGATCCCTTGGATGCAGTGCATGCTCAGCCTAACGCCGGGCATCAAGGTGTTTCCCTCGGAAGCCAACTTCGTCATGTGTGCGCTCGAGGAACGAGCCGCGCGCGACTTCGGCATAGCCAGTGCTTCCGACCTTATTGTTCGCCTGCAGAAGGCCGGCTTCACTTTGCGCGACCTTACCGGGGTTCCCGGCATCGAGGGCAAGCGCTATTTCCTGGTTGCCATCCGCTCGCATGCGGAAAACGAGAAACTGGTAGGCGCCCTGCGCGACATCATCAACGAGGGCTGAATGCAAGAAGGGGAGCCGTGGCTCCCCTTTGTTTTGCTGGTATCCCGATTGGGTTATTAGTTCCTGTTATCGGCCAGGTAGAACAGGGCCAGGGTGCCTGGGCCGGAATGGGCGCCAATCACCGGGTCGATGTAGTTGACCAGGTACTGTGTTTCGCCGAAGCGCTCGGTGATGAGCTTCTGCAGATACTCGGCGTCTTCGATACAGTCGCCGTGCGAGATGCCGATAACCTGGTCGGTCACTGGCGGGTTTGCGGTCTTCTCCATATGGTCCACCAAAGCCTGGATGCTCTTCTTGCGGCCGCGAGCCTTTTCCATGGGGATAAGGTGCCCCTCGTCATCGACGTGCAGCACGGGCTTGATCTTCAGCAGCTGGCCGGCGAATGCCGCGGTGCGGGAAACGCGCCCGCCGCGGTACAGGAACATCAGGTCGTCAACCGTGAACCAATGGGCGAGCTTCAGGCGATTGCTGCGCACCCATTCGGCCACTTCCTGGAGGCTTTTGCCTTCCTGCTTCAGCTTGCAGGCATGGTAGATAAGAAGCCCTTCGCCAAGCGATGCCGCAAGCGTGTCCACGCATTCGAAGGTGCGCTCGGGGAAGCGCTCGCGCAGGCCGGTTGCCAGTGTTGCCATGCCCTCGTAGGTGCCCGAAAGACCGCTGGAAAAGCCCAGGTAGAGCACATCGTTCCCTGATTCGAGGATCTGGGTGAACAGCTCTTCGGATTTGGCGAGGTTGGGCAGGGAAGTGGTGATGACCTTGCCTTCGCGCATCATGGTGTAGAACTGCTTGAGGTCGGTAACCTGCCCTTTCAGGTAGCTTTGGCGTTGCTCGCCGTCCACCATGAAGGTAAGGGGAAGGATCTCGAGGCCGAACTCATCGATAAGCGCCTCGGAAAGATTGCAGGAAGAATCGGTAACGATCTGATAGGGCATAAGGCCCCCTTCTTTGAGAAGTTGAATGCGGCTCAAAGCGTACCATACTGAGCGGATTTTCCACAGTGAAGGGCATTGCGGGGAGCGCAAGCGTACGGCTGTAGCCGCTGTTCGGAGCTTGTCCATACGCTTTTCGGCTGAGAAAAGAGGAAGGAGCCGCAGGGGGTTGCGACTCCTTCCTTGTTGGGGAGAGGTGCTGTAGGGGTTGAGCACCATGGGGATGGGTTGAGGTGGCGCTATTCAGCCTTGGGCTCTTTGAGCTCGGTGGCCTCTTGCTGCTTCAGACGGAACTTCTTGCCGCGGGTGCGGGCGCACATGGTAACGCCGCCGCTAAGCGCGATAAGGGCAATGACGTTAGGCAGAACCATCAGCTGGTTGAACATGTCGGCCAGCTCCCAAACCAGGTCGTTGGAGAGCATGCAGCCGGTGAAGATGAAGCACAGGGCGATAACGCTGAACACGGGCACGGCCTTCTTGCCGAACAGGTAGTTCACGTTGATCTTGGCGAACAGGTTCCAGCTCAGGATGGTGCTGAAGGCGAAGAACAGCAGGCAGATTGCCACGAATGCGTTGCCGCCGAATTCGCCGAACACGCTGCCGAAGGCGAGCTGTGCCATGTTGGTCTTGTCGATGCCGTCGTAGAGGCCCTGTGCCAGCTGGCCGTCGCCGGTGTAGAGCACGGTGATGGTAACCAGCGCGGTGATGGTAACTACCACGAAGGTGTCCACGAATACGGCGATGATGGCCAGAACGCCCTGCTCGTGGGGGTTCTTAACGTTGGCCATGGCATGCGCATGCGGGGTGGAGCCCATGCCTGCCTCGTTGGAGAACAGGCCGCGCTTGGCGCCCTGTGAAAGGGCTGCGATAAGGCCGAAGGTCACGCCGCCGATCTCTGCGTTGGGGTTGAAGGCGCATTGGAAGATGAGCGCGAAGCCATCGCCCACATGTGCAGCGTTCGCGACAAGCACAATGATGCCGCCGATGAGGTAGATGATGGCCATGAAGGGAACAACCTTCTCGGTGACGGATGCCAAACGGGAAATGCCGCCCAGGAAGATAAAGCCGGCGAACATCACGATAAGGATGCCCACTACCCAGGTGGGGATGCCGAAAGCGGTGTTCATCGTGGAGGCGATGGAGTTGGACTGAACCATGCAGCCCATGAAGCCAAGGGCCAGGATGATGGCCACGGCGAAGAAGCCGGCCAGGAAGGTGCCGAACTTGCCCTTGAAGGCGGTCTTGATGTAGTACACCGGGCCGCCATGGACCTTGCCGTCCTCATCGATATAGCGCGTCTTCTGCGCCAGCACGGCTTCGGCGTAGTTGGTGGCCATGCCCAAGAAGGCGATTACCCACATCCAGAAGATGGCGCCCGGGCCGCCGATGAGGATAGCGCCGCAGGCGCCAACGATGTTGCCGGTACCAACCTGCGCGGCGATTGCCGTGGCGACGGCTTGGAACGAGCTCATGCCGCTTTCGTGCTTCTTGCCGTTCAGCGAGAAGCCGCCGAACATGCCCTTCAGGCCTTCCAGGAAGCAGCGAACCTGAACGAAACGCGTGCGGATGGTGAAGAACAGGCCGCAACCGATGAGCAGCACGATCAGCACGTAGTTCGAGAGATAGGTGTTGATGGTTTGGACGATTAACAGTAATTCATCCACGTTAGGTAACCTCCTAGGGTTGCTCTTCGAGAAAACCCTAGGGAACCTTCAAATGTGAAAACAAGGGGCGGGGGTACCCGTCTCTGTCCTTTTGCCTGAGAGATTGAGCTTCCAAGTGCTCCTGGGGAAGAAGCGCGATTTTGGAGCCTTGCACCGTCGGCATCTCATTTAAGAGATTCTCCAGAGTTTTCTCCACCCTCGGTCCCGTTGCGGTTCCAAGGGCTTCATCGAATATGTAACGGCGGCTACTATACGCTCCATGCAGATGGAGTGCAACAAGAAGTTTTCGAAATCGTGGATGAACGGTGTCGAATGTGTTTCAGGCTTGTTTCGGGGTGTGGTTTGTGACTTTGGGCTTACAGCGCATAGAAGCCGATGGCGCCCCACAACAGGGCGAACAACGCTCCGGCTATCACATCTTTCGGGAAGTGCACGCCCGCAATTACGCGGATGCCGGCAAGCAGCACCCCAAGAACCAAGATCGCCGGGCCTGTCCAGCCAATCGGGCAGCATGCGGTGAAGGCAACGCCGATGACGAAGATAGAGAACACGTGCCTGCTGGGAAACGACTTGCCCTTGGTGCTCTTCGGCATAACGGGCGGCAGGTCGAACACCTCGTAGGGGCGGGGCGCGTTCACCGCTTTCCTGAAAACGCTGAGCAGGGCAAATCCCAGTGCAGGAACAAGCACGGCCTTTAGCAGAAGTGCGGTTTGATGCTCGTTGGCAAAGCCCGCTGCGCAGGAGGTGAACACGAGCCAGCAGATAAGCGAAGGGTACGCCAGGTAGATGGCATAGGTGATGGCCTTGTTGGCGGCGATTGTTGCCTTGGCCAAGCGCGGCCACGAGCGCAGGGCGCCGGTCATGCTCTCGTAGGTTTGCTTCCTCAAGTTGCCCCTCCTTCCTGTTTCGTTGAACCATTGTAGCGTTGCGGCGCAGGTTGGTCGGTGGGTTGGGCTTTGCGGGAGGGTTTGTTGAGGGTCTTTCCGCACCGCCGGCGTTCGGGGCGCCCTGGCGGGTTGAGGGTGGGCCTGCGGTACCGTACCATGGGCGCAACGAGAGGAGCCCCTTTGACGAACGCCGGCCCATACCAGCTGCTGGACAAGTTGCAACAGCAACAGCGCCTTTCCCTTGCGGAATGGGTGGCGCTGATAGAGGGCCGCACCCCAAAGCTTGCGGCGGATCTTTCACAGCGCGCCCGCTCCGTGGCCGATGATCGCTACGGCAAGGACATCTTCACCCGCGGGCTCATCGAGTTCACCAACTACTGCAAGAACGATTGCCTCTACTGCGGCATCAGGCGCAGCAATGCCCGTGCGAACCGCTACCGCCTTAGCGAAGACGAGATCTTGGCATGCTGCGAACAGGGCTACGATCTGGGTTTCCGTACCTTTGTGCTCCAGGGCGGGGAAGACCCGTTCTTTACCGACGATCGCATGGTAGGCATAGTCGCTGCCATCCACGAGCGCTACCCCAATTGCGCCATCACCCTTTCCTTGGGCGAGCGCTCGCGGGAATCGTACCAGCGCCTGTTCGATGCCGGCGCTACCCGTTATCTGCTTCGGCACGAAACGGCGGATGCCACGCACTACGCTGTCCTTCATCCCGAGGGCATGTCCCTAGAGGCGCGCAAACGTTGCCTCTATGCCTTGCGGGAAATCGGCTACCAGGTAGGCGCTGGGTTCATGGTGGGATTGCCCGGCCAAACAGCCCATTGCCTGGCGAAGGACATGGTGTTTTTGGAAGAGCTTCAGCCGCATATGGTGGGCATCGGTCCGTTCGTACCGCATAAGGACACGCCCTTCGCGGGCGAGCCCCAGGGAGCCTTGGAGCTTTCCCTGTTCATGCTTTCCTGCCTGCGCTTGATGCTCCCCAACACGTTGCTGCCTGCTACCACGGCATTGGGCACCATCGCACCTGACGGGCGCGAGCAGGGGATTCTTGCCGGCGCGAACGTGGTGATGCCGAACCTTTCGCCCGTGGCGCATCGTAGGGACTACAGCCTCTACGACAACAAGATCTGCACCGGGGAAGAAGCCGCCGAGTGTCGCTGGTGCCTGCATGCGCGCATGGAGTCCATCGGCTACCACATTGTGGAGAGCCGCGGCGATTCGTTGGTGCCGGTTCGGCGAACGCGAACCCGGGCAAACGCAGACTGATTCCCTCTGGCCCCACCCGTTCGTCGTTTGCTTTAAGCGCACGGCCCAACGCAGCCCTGATCGGCGTTTCTGGGTTAGGGGCCCAGCGCCATACGATTTCCTGTGCAGGTAGGGTTACCGCGCGTTTATTCCTGCAACCGCTCAACCGCGCAGTCGATGAAGTGACGCGTTGCCGGGGCGCAGGTTTTCAGCGAGGGCACAGCGATGCCGAACAATATGCTCTCGGCAGGCTTCACGGGTACCAGCGCCACGTCGAAGGCGTACTTCTGCACGGCCAAGCTGTTGATGATGGTCATGCCCATTCCCGCTTCGATCATCCCCAGGGTTGCCACGGTCTCTATGGTCTCGTAGGCAATATGGGGATTCAGCTTGTGGCGCGCCAGAACGCCCAAGGTGTCCACGTCTTGGCCCTTGCCGGGCATGATGAACGCCTCGTTTCCGCAGTTCTCGATGGGGTAGTTGCTCCGCTTCGCGAAGGGGTGGCCTTTTGGCAGGGCGGCAACCATGGGGTCGCGCGCCAGGGGGATCCAATCGTAGGAAAGGGAAGGCTCGTAGCTCATGAAGCCCAGGTCAACTTCCTTGCTGCCCATCCATTCGTTGATTTCCTGGTGGATCCCCTCCATAATGCGCACCTCGATGGCGGGGTATTCCTCGTGGAACGCTTTGATCACGCCGGGCAGCCAGTGGGCGGCCACGCTGGGGTACGAGCCGATGGTAACCTGGCCGGTGGAAAGCCCCTTTATCTCGGATCCCATCTGCAGCAGGCGGTCTTCCTCCTGTACCGCGGCACGGGCAACGGGAAGGATGCGCGCCCCTTCCTTGGTGGGGGCAACGCCGTGCGATCCGCGCTCCAGCACGGGAAAGCCCAGGTCACGTTCGAGTGCGCTGATAAGCTGGCTCACACCCGAAGGGGTGTAGTCCAACGCTTTGGCGGCGCGGGAAAGGCTTCCTTGGTCCACAGCCTGGATGAATGCGCGGTAGCGTGAGGTGTCCATCTCTCTCCTTTAAGCAACGCTTAACACCGCTATAATAAATTACTGATTTACTGATTGGAACCAGGACGGTATAAATAACCCAACACGTTACTGGGCGCGGCCATGGGGCAACACGGGGCTTTCGTGCATGGCAAGTCCGGTTCAGGATGATACAGGGTAAGAGCTACGTCATCTGTTTGCGTATCCCCGTCGCTTGCATGCGGCGGGGATTTTTCTTTTGCAACGTGCGCGCTGCTTTCTTGGGTATGCGGCGCAGGCTATACTTATAGCCACTGTGCAAACAACTGCTTTATAGCTTTCATGGTAAGGAAGTGCCTTATGGATTGCCGTTCCCTGTACGACCTTTGGTGTAAGAAGGTTACCGACCCCGAGCTTTGCGCCGACCTGCGCGCAATGGGGGAATCGGGAAACGAGGAAGCCATCGAAGATGCCTTCTACCGTAACCTCGAATTCGGAACGGCGGGCCTGCGCGGCGTGCTGGGAGCCGGCACCAACCGCATGAACATCCATACGGTGGGGCAGGCCACCCAGGGCGTTGCCGACTACATCAACTCCCAGAAGGGCGAAGGCGAACCCGGAACCGTTGCCATCTGCTACGACTCGCGCATCAACTCCGAGCTCTTCGCCCATACTGCAGCAAGCGTGCTGGCGGCCAACGGCATCAAGTCGTACGTGTATCCGCGTCTTCAGCCCACGCCGGCGCTCTCCTTCGCAACGCGCTACTTGGGTTGCGCCATCGGCATCAACGTCACGGCAAGCCACAACCCGGCGAAGTACAACGGCTACAAGGTGTACGGCCCCGACGGCTGCCAGATAGCATCCAGCATCGCCGACGCCATCACCGAGGCTATTTCTGGCGTTGATATGTTCGACGACGTGAAAACCATGCCGTTCGATCAAGCCGAAAAGGCCGGTCTTGCCAACTTCATCGGCGAAGACGTGCTCGACGCCTTCCTGGATGCGGTGTACGAGCAGCATGTCGAACAGGAAGAAACCGACCTTCGCGTGGTGTACACCCCGCTGAACGGCACGGGCCTGGAATGCGTCACGCGCATCCTGAAGCGCATCGGCGTTACCGACGTGCATGTGGTGCCGGAACAGGAAAAGCCCGACGGCAACTTCCCCACCTGCCCGTATCCCAACCCCGAGATCCGCGAGGCGCTGGAATGCGGCATAGCGCTGTGCGAGCAGGTGCATCCCGACCTGCTGCTTGCCACCGACCCCGATTGCGACCGCGTTGGCACCGCAGTGAAGGACGGCGATGATTATCAGCTGCTTTCCGGCAACGAGATCGGCGTTCTGCTGCTCGACTTCGTTTGCCGCATGCGCAAGGCCAACGGCACCTTGCCGGAAGCCCCGGTAGCCGTTACCACCATCGTTTCCACCAGCTTGGCCGATGCCGTTGCTGCAAAGTACGGGGTGGAAATGCGCCGCGTGCTCACCGGTTTCAAGTACATCGGCGGCGTTATCGCCGAGCTTGAGCAGGCGGTCGCCCCCGAGCGCTTCGTGTTCGGCTTCGAGGAAAGCTACGGTTACCTTGCCGGCACCCACGCGCGCGACAAGGACGCCGTGGTGGCCTCCATGCTCATCTGCCAGATGGCGCGCTACTATCGCACCCAGGGCAAGAACCTGTACCAGGCCATGCAGGACATCTACCGTGAGTTCGGCTTCCATCACAACCGCACGCTCTCCTACGCGTTCGAAGG
This sequence comes from uncultured Prevotella sp., assembly GCA_963598325.1. Classification (GTDB taxonomy): domain Bacteria; phylum Actinomycetota; class Coriobacteriia; order Coriobacteriales; family Eggerthellaceae; genus Anaerotardibacter. The sequence goes on from CAVBST010000006.1 coordinate 26,845, forward strand.
CGCTGCGGGCGCTCAGGCCATGGCAAGCATCATGGCCGGGTTCCGCGAAAGCCAGCCTGCCGAAATCGCCGGGCTGAAGGTGTTGGACTTCCTCGACTACCAGCAGGGGGTCGGCGGCCTTCCTTCCGCGAACGTGCTCCAGTTCGACTTGGAAAAGGGCAACAAGGTTATCGTGCGCCCCAGCGGCACCGAACCCAAGGTGAAGGTGTACCTGTTCACGGTGGGCTCCAGCGCAGAAGAGGCAGTTGCCACGGGCGACGCGCTGGCCAAGCAGATGTCCGGCTATATGGAGTAGGGGAGTGCTTGCGTGCCAGATAAGAAGAAATACTCCCTTATCAGCGTAGAGGTAGCGCCCGATGAAGAGGTGCTGCACGTAGACGCGTCGGGTGTCCATGAGCAAACTGCGCCCCAGGGTGCTTCGGCTGTGGCGTCTGCCGATGCTGCCCAAGGTCGGGGCGGCTCCGCTTCGGCTGGCGGCGGGCAGCCTGGCGCATATGCAACGGCGCCCAACCGGCAAGCTGAAGCTGCTCCGGCCGCCAGCGGCGACGGGAATACCGCCGAAGAGGTTGCCGGCAAGGCGGTTTCGTCGCGCCCCGATTCAGGCGATTCCTACCAGGCCACCGAGAAGGACCTGGAAGGGCCGGTTCCCATGGCCGGGCTGCAGAAGGCCATCATCGCCGTGGTGGTGCTGTGCCTGGTCGGGTTCGCAGTGTACTTCGGGTTTACCCACTAGATCTGCGTAGGGAGGGTGCAAAGTGCTCGAATCCGCTGAGTCGAAACAAGGCAAAAGGGGCTTGAAGTGGCTTGTCGCCTTGGTTGTGGTCATGGTTGCGCTTGCCGTATGCCTGATGGTGGCGTTCGCCTTCAACTCTTCCCGGGAAATGCACTCCTTCGCTGCCCAAGACGACACCGAGGCAATCGAGGCTTCGAAGAGCAGCAAGCCGCAGGTGACGAACGCCTCTACCCAGGTAACCAACCTCATCGGCCTGATGGGTCTATCGGGCGATACGGCCGTTGCCAAGATCGGCCACGGCGCTGCTGTGCAAGACGAAGCGCCCATGACATCGGTCGGCTTCAGCAAAGAGATAACGGTGCTGCTTGCCGACGAAAAGGGCGATTCCCTTTCTGGAACGCCCACGGTAACGCTGGGCCTTGATTCGGATGGCAACGTTGTCGCCGCCTCGTATTCGGCTCCCACTTCGCTGCTCGGCTACGGAAACATTGCGTTTGCCGATGCGGTTCAGAAGTTCCATATCGTAGAGAACATACTTGCCAAGGCGGGGCTTACCACGGTAACTAAGGGCAGCGTAGAGCTCCCCGACAAAAGCGAGTACTCATCGTACGGGCCCGACCGCAAGACCCTTACCAGCGAAACGTACACCTTCAACGGCTCTGCCGAGATGAGCGGAACGGCCTATTCTTGGACGGCTACCTTGGATTACGACTATACGGAAGCCAACAAGAAGGGCGACCTTGCCTACACGGTGAAGAAGATCGCCGTTTCCGTTATGCGTTCCTAGCGGTTCCTGAGCGTTGCGCCCTCGCCCGCCGGGATGTTGCAGGGACTTTTTGCCCGCAGTGGCCACGGCTTGTGGCCTAATTCACCTCTGGGATGTTGGCTCTATGGCGGGTTTGGCTGCTGCGGCCGCGACGTTGTCTCGTTCTGGTTCGTCACGCCGTCTTGCTGCGGGCTTCGTTTCCAGGAGGATCCCAGAGTCCCTTCCTTGTTGCGTTGTGGCAACATGCGGTTGCTATACTTTGCGGTAAGTCTTGTCCGTTGCCGCATTGCGCCTGCCTTGGCGCGTTCGTTTCGGCATACGGATACAACGGTGTTCTTAGGAGGCAGCAATGAAGCTGGGATTCATCGGATGCGGGAACATGGCCAAGGCCATGATGAAGGGGATCATCAACAGCGGCGCGGTTGCTGCCGCTGATATCTACGGCTCAAACGCGCATGAGGAAAGCGCGCAGGCGGTTGCCGCCGAATACGGCATCAACGCCGGCACCGACAACCTCGCGGTAGCCCAGGCTGCCGACGTGCTGTTCCTAAGCGTCAAGCCCTACCAGTACGAAGACGTTATCGCGCAGGTCCGTGATGCCATTCGCCCCAATCAGGTTGTGGTTACCATTGCCCCCGGCAAGACCATTGCCTGGCTGGAAGAGCGCTTCGGCAAGCCCGTTCGCATCATCCGCACCATGCCGAACACGCCCGCGTTGGTGGGCGAGGGGCTTACCGCGTATTGCCCCAACAACCTTGCCGCCGCTGAAGATGTGGCCTATGTGGAAGGCCTGCTGAAGAGCTTCGGCAAAACGGTGCAGCTGAAAGAGGGCTTGGTTGATGCCTGCAGCGCCGTTGGCGGCAGCACCCCTGCCTATGTGTATATGTTCATCGAGGCCCTGGCCGATGCCGGCGTTGCCGAAGGGCTTCCGCGCGCGCAGGCCTACGAGATTGCGGCGCAGGCGGTAATGGGCTCGGCGAAGATGGTACTGGAAACCGGCAAGCACCCCGGCGAGCTGAAAGACCAGGTAACCTCGCCTTCCGGCTCTACCATCAAGGGGCTGGAAGTGCTGGAACAGAACGCCTTCCGCGGCACGGTTATCACGGCGCTTCGCACCGCCATCAACGCAGCCCGTTCCCTGTAGCTTCCTAATGCTGTGCGGCTAGCTGCCAGAGAGCAACGGCGTGTCCTCGCTGAAGCGGGGCGCGCCGTTGTTGTTTCCTGGGGCGCAACCCCTTCGGTTCCACACGCTCGTCTTCGGGTCGTTCACGCCAGATCCGCACACGCTGCAATCTATCGACCCGGATGGGGCGGGTCACAGCGTTATACTTGCAAGGCTATGATCGGAACCATCGTAAATACCTGCTGCATCCTGCTTGGCTCAGCCATCGGCAGCGTTGCCAAGAAGGGCCTGAAGCCCAAGTATCAAGAGGCTATCTTCGTGGCCCTGGGCGTAGCCACCGTGGGCATGGGCATCAACGCCGTGGTGCAGAACATGCCGAACAGTTCGTACCCGGTGCTGTTCATCGCCAGCATGGCCATCGGCGCGGTGGTGGGCACGGCACTCGATTTGGAGGGCCGCTTCAAGCGCGCGGTAGAGAAACGCTCGAAGAAGAGCGACTCCGATTTCGCGAAGGGCCTTTCCACTGCCATTATGCTGTTCTGCGTGGGAACCCTTTCCATCTTGGGTCCCATCAACAGCGCGCTGTACGGCGACGAGACCTACCTGCTTACCAACGCCACGCTCGACCTGGTTTCCTCCATGGTGTTCGGCGCCACGTTCGGCATCGGCATCGCGTTCGCGGCGGTGGTGCTGTTCTGCTGGCAGGGGGCCATCTTCCTGCTGGCGAACCTTTTGGCTCCCCTTATGGGCGAGGGGATGATGTGCGAGATCGCCATCATCGGCGGCCTTCTTATCCTTGCAAGCGGCATCAACCTGCTCAAGCTCAAGGAGATCAGCACCATGAACCTGCTTCCCGCGTTGTTCGTGCCGCCTATCTGGTTTGCCCTGCTGGCTGCCACCGGCGGCTTCTGGGGGCTTCTGTAGGCATAAAGAAAGCCCCCAGCCGGGGGCTTTCTTGCGCGAGCTCTATTTCAGCCTCTTATAGAGGAAGTCGCCTAAATACTGAAGCACGGCAACCAAGACGATGAGTATTGCGCAAATGCTGTACATGATGGTCTGATTGAAGTTCTGATACCCGTACGTCAGGGCAACAGCACCCAAGCCGCCTGCGCCAACAGCACCTGCCATGGCCGAGCAGCTGAGAAGGTTGATAACTGCAAGGGTAAGCCCCGATACGATGGCGGGAACGGCTTCTTTGAACATCACACGGAAGATTATTTGACGCTTGGATGCGCCAAACGACTGGGCGGCCTCGATCAACCCCGCATCCACTTCCTGCAAGGCGTTCTGCACGATGCGCCCAATGAAAGGGGCAGCGGCAACGGTAAGGGGCACCAACGCCGCCTCGTTGCCGATGGAGGTGCCAACGATCAGGCGGGTCAGCGGGATAATGGATATCATCAAGATGATGAAGGGGAACGAACGAATGATGTTCACGATGATATCGAGCACGCGGTTGACCACGATATTCTCGCACAGGCCCCCCTTGGCGGTAACAACCAGCACTATGCCAATGATGAAACCGAGTATGGTGCCGAAAATTCCTGACAGGAACACCATTTTCAAGGTGTCGAACACTGCCGGGAGTATCAGCATTTCTAGAATTTGCTCAAAGGAATAATTTGCAAGAGCCATGGGTTGATCCTCGATACCTTAGATGCCTTCAACGCTTACGGATTTGTCGCCTGCTTGCGTACCCGTTATTTCTTTCCAGTTGATGTTGTGCTCGCATAGATATTGTTTTGCTGCGGGGAAATGGGCGTCGTCGACGTTCACGACGAAGATGCCCACACGCGTACCGCGAAACTCGCGAATCTGACCATCAACGATAGGCAGCAGATAATCGATGCTCTTCGACAGAGCGCTTAAGAGCTGCCCGTCGGACTGTTTCTCGATGCGGTAGGCGATTTGGAGGTTATGCCCTTCGTTGGGAAGGTTCTTCTCGTGTTCGCCAAGCAAGCGTGCGAGCGAAGCAGGTTTTTCGATAAAGATATTCTCGACGGTGTCTTCGGCGGCAACGACGCCATCCTCGATCACGCAGGCGCGTTGGCAGGCAGCGCGAACGACTTCCATCTGGTGGGTAACAAACACAACTGTGATCCCCAGCTTTTTGTTGATTTCCATTAGAAGTTCCAGGATGGAAGCGGTGGTTTTAGGGTCAAGAGCCGATGTCGCTTCGTCCGAAAGGAGGTATTTCGGATCCATGGTGAGCGCACGGGCGATGGCAACCCTCTGCTTTTGGCCGCCCGATAGATTGCGGGGGCGGGCATCTGCGCGATCGGCAAGGCCAACGAGCTCAAGCAGCTCGGTTACCTTCTTTTCGATTTCAGCCTTATCGTATCCCCAGCACTTCATGGGAAGGGCAACGTTCTGGAATACGGTTTCCCGCTCGAGCAGCGAAAAGTGCTGGAAGATCATGCCTATGTTGCGACGCATTTCCCGCAATTGTGCTTCAGTTAGGTCTTTGACTTCTTTGCCATCGACTTTCAGTGAGCCTGCCTGATAGCCCGTGAGCCCGTTGATGCAACGTAAAAGGGTGCTTTTTCCCGCGCCCGAGCGGCCTATGATTGCGTACAATTCGCCATCGTTGATTGTTAGGTTCACATCGTCTAGAACGGTGGAACCGTCATCCCATGTTTTGCAAAGATTTGAAATCTCGATCATGCAAAATACACCTTATATCTTCGTAGCTAAGTTGTCGTTACTCCCAAGAGGGGATTTGAGCGCCCTTCTTGTTTTCCTTCAAGAATGTTGCCAGCTCTTCGCACTCCACCGCTTCCGTGATGGCATGAGCCCATTCGGCATTTTTGTTCTTTCCCGCTACAACAAGGCCGATGGCATATTCTTTGTTGTCGGCATCGTTAGAGCAGAACAGGTACGACGAAGGGTCTTTTCCGGCATTGAGCATTTGCAAGCCGGCCACTGCCACTCCGTCGCAGTCGTCGATGGATTGGGGAACCATCGAAATCTCAGCTTCGGTGAACTGTAGGTTCTTGGGATTGTCCACAATATCGAACTGTGTGGGCGACTCAACGCCGTCCTTCAAGGTGATAAGCCCATTCGCTTGCAGCAATTGGAGCCCGCGGAGCTTATTGGACGGGTCGTTGCAGAGGCAGATAGTTGCTCCTTCGGGGATTTCATCGATGCTCGACCACTTCGATGAGTAGAACCCGAACACGTTGTAGATCGGCTTGGGATTGAGCATGACCAAGTCGGCATTGTTCGAGGAGTTGTATGCGTTCATGTAAGGCTCGTGCTGAAGCCAGTTCATATCGATAGAACCTTCGACCAAGGCGTTGTCGGGTTGAACGAAGTCGTCGAAAATCACCTTCTCGACCTTGTATCCAAGGGATTCGATTTTCGGCGTGACCGAATCAAGGATGCCGATAAAATCGCCTTTGATGCCGATTCGCACGGTTTTCGTTTCGTCGGGATTGTTGCTTGTGCTCGATGATGCGCTGCCGCATCCGGCAAGCGCAAATGCGCAGAACACGCCCATCAATCCGGCGATTACCGTGGCGATAACCGCTTTGCCCTTCTTTGCTCCGTGGAATCTGATTTTGTTGCCCATCTGCATATCCTTCGCGTTTCGCCTTTTCAAACCTGATGAATTGTATCAAAAAGATGTTTAGGGGATATTTCTCATGCTGGGCTGCAGGGCGGCAATGTGCAGAGACGCCAATGGGCGCCTACGGCCTTTGCTCATTGCGCCGGTTAGAGCTTGCGGTAGTGCCAGTAGAACATTGGGGCGGTTGTGCAAACGGCAATCGTATCGGCGATGGGCTCCGCCAAGAAAACCCCCATTGCCGGATCGGGCACTGCGTAGGGGAGTAGAAAGATAAGAGGGATAAGCAAGATTATCTTTCGCCAAATAGTGAGGAAAATCGCCTTCTTGGCTTGGTCTAACGCCACAAACGTGTATTGGCATGCGGCTTGGACTCCAAATATCAAAAGCGTGGCAAGGTAGACGCGCATGCTGGTTTCGGTGTAGGCGATAAGGGCGGCGTCGTCTGTGAAGAAGTCGGCAACCGTGCCGGGTGCAATCATGCATATTGCCCAAATCAGAAATGAACCAGCCACGCAGCTTGCGAGCAGCAACTGGAAGGTGCTTTTCACACGCGGAATGTTATTTGCGCCAAGGTTGTAGCTGAGCAATGCTTGCGCACCTTGCACCAGGCCAGGTAAAAGCAGCATGACAAACTGCATAACGCTTGTAAGGATGCTCATTGAGGCTACGGCTATATCGCCTCCGTGGGTTTGGAGCGATATGTTGAAGCTGATGGCAACAAGGTTTTCAGTAAGCTGCATCAATGCAGGCGATGCTCCCAGCAGAATACAGGGGCCCAACAACGCCCAATCGAGACGGAGGTTCTTCACTCGCAAGCGCATCTTGGCTTTGCTCGACCCTAGGTAGAGAACCACCGCACTGGCCGAAATGCCCTGTGCCACGACCGTTGCCAAAGCGGCGCCTGCAACACCCCACGAAAGCCCTACCACAAACACGGCATCCAAGAGGATATTGATCACCGCGCCAAGGATAACGCCCGCCATGCTTATCATCGTTTTTCCCTGGGCGGCAACAAAGGCATTGAGGCCAAGGGCCAACTGGGAGAACAGGGTGCCCAAACAGTAAACTCTCATGAAACTGACTGCATGTTCCACGGTTGCATTGCTTGCGCCGAACACGCGGCATATCGGTTCGGCGAAAACGAAAAGAACAAGGGTTATCGCAAGCGAGAGCAACCCTAGCAGGCAGGTGCAGCTCCCCATGACTTGCTCGGCTTTTTGAACTTTCCCTTCTCCCATTAGGATGGACGCTTTGGGTGCCCCGCCCATGCTTATCAGTGCTGCAAACGCGGAAACGCCGAAGATGATAGGGCCGGTAACGCCCACGCCCGCGAGCGCGTTTGAGCCAGCACCAGCGATGTGGCCGATATACATCTTGTCAACCAGGTTGTAGGTGATGTTTACCAGCTGGGCCACAACGGCGGGGGTTGCCAGGCGCACAAATGCCTTCGAGACGGGCATGGCGCCCAAAAGTTCAGTGGTATCTCTCATGCGGTTGCTGCTAGATCCTTGCGAAGGCTTGCTCGAAATCTCGAATTATGTCGTCCGCATCTTCGAGCCCTGCTGAAAAACGAACGAGCTCTTCCGTGATGCCTGCTGCGCGCTTCACTTCAGGCGGCACAATGGCATGTGTCATGGTGAACGGGTGCTCTATCAACGAGAACGGGTCGCCCAGCGAAACTGCAAGATGAACAAGCTGCATTGAGTCAAGCAGCGTTTTTGCCGCCTCGAAGCCCGACTTCCCGCGTATCTCCTTGTTCAGCTCAAACGAAAGTATGCCCGTTCCGAAGCCGCTCATCTGCTTTTCTACAAGCTCTTTCTGGGTACCTTCTGCAAGCCCGGGATAGTAAACGCGGCTAACCTCTTCTTTTGCGGAAAGGTATTCGGCAATTTTTTGCGCATTTTCGCAGTGTCGGCGAACGCGCAGGTCGAGTGTTTGAAGCCCGCGGATGCTCAGGAAGGCATCGAAGGGGGAGCATACCGCACCGGTTAGCTTCGACATGCCGAAACGGCGCAGATCCTTGAGCCAATCTTCGCGTTTTGCCACTATCAGGCCGCCGATAACGTCGCCGTGGCCGTTCAGATATTTTGTAGCGGAATGGATAACGATGTCGGCGCCGCACTCGAATGGCTTCTGGATCGGAGGGGGCGCAAACGTGTTGTCGACCACCACCATGATGTCTCCTGTTGCTTGCTTGATCGCGGCGATATCGGACAGCTTCATAAGAGGATTCGTCGGGGTTTCAAAGAAGATCATCTTGGTGTTCGGCTTGATGGCCGCCTTCACCTCTTCGACATCGGTGGTGTCGACCGCCGAAACCTCAACGTTGAACTTGGGCATTGTTTGGCGAATGAGCAAGTCAGAGCAACCGTACAGGCAGTTGCCCACGATGATGTGGTCGCCGCTTTGCAGGAACGTCCACACTAGCGAGGCGATTGCGCCCATGCCGGAAGCACAGGCCACAGCGCCGGCTCCGCCTTCTATTGCCGCCACTTTCTCTTCGAGAACAGCTGTGGTGGGGTTGCCGCTGCGGGAGTACACATAGCCGGTATCTTCCCCTTTGAAGCGACGAATGCCCTGCTCGGTGTTTGCGAATTCATACGTTGTTGTTTGGTAGATGGGTGTGGTCAATGCGCCGAATTGGTCGTTTTTCAGCGCTCCGGCATGGATGGTGCGGGTTGAAAAGCCAAGCTCACTCATGTTGCTTTCCATTTAACTTCCTTGTTGTTGTGATTGCCTTGTTTGGTGCGGCGGGAATTGGTGCACCAGCAGGATTTTCCGTGCATGAATATACCATCAATATAGGCTTTGCGGCTCTCGCTCTTCCCTTGGGAAAGGGACGGCGGCGATCACGGGCGGTTTGCTTCGACGTTCATGCCGACCAAGATCCCGTTGGCAAGACTGCTTTGTTCACGCCGCCCAAGGTTCCGTTGGCAAGGCTGCTTGGGGCGCTGGTCGCTTTTGCCGCCGCAAAGGGCGCTCCACTCTGCTAAAGTACCTCTATTGGATTCAGCTGCGTGTTGGTTTTGCGCAGCCGTCGAAAGGACTTTGAACTATGGCTAGGGTGTACAACTTTTCCGCAGGCCCGGCAGTGCTTCCTGAAGAAGTGCTTCGCGAGGCCGCCGCAGAGATGCTCGACTACAAGGGCACGGGTATGTCGGTCATGGAGATGAGTCATCGTTCAGCCGCGTTCAAGGGCATTATCGAGGAAGCCGAGGCCGACTTGCGCGAGCTCATGGGCATCCCCGACAACTACCATGTGCTGTTCCTGCAGGGCGGCGCCACCCAGCAGTTCGCGGCAATCCCCATGAACCTCATGCTGAACGGCAAGGCCGATTACATCGTTTCCGGCTCTTGGTCGAAGAAGGCCTTCAAGGAGGCAAAGATCTTTGGCGATGCACGCTGCGTTGCCTCTAGCGAGGACGGCAACTTCTCCTACATCCCCAACGTGGACGAGCTGGAGTTCCGCAGCGACGCCGACTACGTCTACATCTGCGAGAACGAGACCATCTACGGCACCCACTACCATAAGCTCCCCGAAACCGGCGATGTGCCGCTGGTGAGCGACGTTTCCTCCTGCTTCCTTTCCGAGCCCATCGATGTGTCGAAGTACGGCCTGGTGTACGGCGGCGTGCAGAAGAACGTCGGCCCTGCTGGCGTGGTCATCGTCATCGTGCGCGATGACCTGGTGAAGGAAGAGTGGCTTCCCAACACGCCCACCATCATGCGCTACAAGACCCAGGTGGATGCGGGCAGCATGTCGAACACCCCTCCGTGCTACGGCATCTACATCTGCGGCAAGGTGTTCAAGTGGCTGAAGGCCCAGGGCGGCCTGGAGGCCATGAAGAAGCGCAACGAGGATAAGGCCGCGCTGCTCTACGACTACCTTGATTCCACCGATTTCTACACGGCAACGGCCCGCAAGGAAGACCGCTCCATCATGAACGTGCCGTTCGTCACCGGCGATGCCGACCTGGACGCCGAATTCGTGAAGGGCGCCAAGGAGCACGGCATCGAGAACATCAAGGGCCATCGCACGGTAGGCGGCATGCGCGCCAGCATCTACAACGCTATGCCCGTCGAGGGCGTGCAGGCCTTGGTCGATTACATGAAGGAGTTCGAGGCGGCGCACAAGTAGCCGCTGCTCGTACCTTCAGCGCCGGCCTCGCTGGCGCAGGATGTTTCGCCTGCAAAAAATAAATCAATTACCCTAGGGAGCCTCGCAGTGTGCGGGGCTCCCTATGCTATACTTTCCTGGTCTGTAATAAGGCAGGCAAGAAACTGTAGGCCCCCGAGACATGTTTGTTGTTGGCGCCCCATTCGGAGAGCGCGACATACATGAATGAATGTTTTAACTTCAAGCACGTACGAAGGGTCCCCGATACTTTTTTGAAAGGGGTCCGTTTTGACCGAAATCAAGAACACGTCCGTCATCGATTTCCAGGACATCTCCGACGAGGAAATGAACCAGATGATCGATGGCACTCTGACCGACTTCGACGAGGGCGATCTGATCGACGGCACCGTTGTGAAGATCGAGCATGACGAGGTCCTCGTTGACATCGGCTTCAAGAGCGAGGGCGTTATTCCTGCTCGCGAGCTTTCCATTCGCAAGGATGCCGATCCCTCTGAGGTCGTTACCCTGGGCGATAAGCTCGAGGCCTTGGTTCTCCAGAAGGAGGACAAGGACGGTCGCCTTATCCTTTCCAAGAAGCGTGCTGAGTACGAGCGCGCCTGGATCCGTGTTGAAGAGAAGTTCAAGGCCGGCGAGGTTGTCACCGGCGAGGTTATCGAGGTTGTCAAGGGCGGCCTGATCCTCGACATCGGCCTGCGCGGCTTCCTTCCTGCATCCCTCGTCGACCTTCGTCGCGTCAAGGATCTCTCCGCCTACCTGGGCACCGAGATCGAGGCTCGCGTCATCGAGATGGATCGCAACCGCAACAACGTTGTTCTTTCCCGCCGTGTCCTCCTGGAGGAGGGCCGCAAGAACGAGCGCGCCGAGATCCTGGAGAAGCTGTCCAAGGGCATGCGCCTGAAGGGCACCGTTTCCTCCATCGTCGACTTCGGTGCATTCGTCGACCTGGGCGGTATCGACGGCCTGATCCACATTTCCGAGCTCTCTTGGAGCCACGTAAACCATCCTTCCGAGGTTGTAAAGGTTGGCGAAGAGGTAGAGGTCGAGGTTCTCGATGTCGACCTGCAGCGTGAGCGCATCTCCCTTGGTCTCAAGCAGACCACCGAGGATCCGTGGACGAAGCTCGTTGAGACCTATCCTGTTGGCACCATCGTTGATGGCAAGGTTACCAAGATCGTTCCCTTCGGTGCATTCATCGAGCTGGGCGCAAACGTCGAGGGCCTGGTGCACATCTCCGAGATGGCTATGCGCCACATCGATTCGCCTGCTCAGGTTGTCAAGGTTGGCGAGATCGTCAAGGTGAAGGTTATGGATGTCAACGTTGAGCGTCGCCGCATCTCCCTGTCCATGAAGGCTGCTGCCGAGGATCTGGGCATCGAGATCGCTGTTGCCGAGCCCGAGCCCAAGCCCGAGGCTGCCGAATAACCCAGCTGCATTGCTTGATTTCAAAAGCGGTGAACTGCCAAGTGCGGTTCACCGCTTTTTTGTTGGCTGGGCTGCAAAGCGGCATAGCGCTGAGTCTGTGGCACTGGGGTCTCTACCAGCCACTGGCGCTCGTTTTAGGTATCGGCTGCACTGCTAGGCATCATTGACCCCTATCGCGCCTGGCATGGTTTTGGCTAAGGGTTGGGCTTCGCCGCGCTCTTGCGCGATAGAATAAGGAAACCAAGAAGAGAGGGGTTGCTGTGAGGATCTTCGTTACGGGCGGAATCGGTTCGGGTAAATCGACCCTGATGTCTTTTCTGGAGCAGAAGGGTGCCGGCGTTGTTCTGGCAGACGAGGTGGGGCACGATAACCTGCATGACCCCGCAATGAAGGAAGAGCTGAAGCGCGCCTTCGGCAACGATATCTTCGATGGCGATGGTGAAGTGGTTCGCTCCGCCCTTGCCGCCAAGGCCTTCAGCAGCGCAGAGAACACCAAGAAGCTCGACAGCATCACTCAGCCCCGTTTGTACAAGGGCTGCCTTGATCGGCTGGCCGCCTTGGAGCATACGTACAAGGTGGTGGTGCTGGAGATGGCTATCCTTGATGGCAGGGACGACTTCTACACCAATGCGGATGTTGTGGTGGCGGTTACCACCAGCCCAGAAGTGCGTGTTGGGCGCTTGATGGCCTCGCGCGGGTTCAGCGAAGAGGATGCGCGCAACCGCCTGGCTAATCAGGTTCCCGAAGAGCAGCGCTTGGCCATCGCCGATGTGGTGTTCAACAACGACGGAACGGTTGAAGAGTTCCAGAGCCAGATACAGAAGTGGTGGGATGCCGAAATCGTTTCGCATCTTGGCTGAACTGCTGGCTGCGGAGGCGCTACCTAGTGGTTCGTCCTCTTGTCGGATATGCTGAGAGCGCTTTAGGGCGCGGGAACTGGTTGTTTGCTGATTCAGCTTGTTAAGGAGGAGCCATGGCGCACCTAAGAAGCCTCGAAGGACACGAGATGGAGGGCAAGCTACCCGTTTCGCGCCTTTCCTCGCAGCCATTCCAGGTAGTGTCTCCTTACGAACCTGCGGGCGACCAGCCCAAGGCCATTGCCGAGCTAACCCGCAACATCGAATCCGGCATGCGCTACGAAACGCTGCTGGGCGTAACCGGTTCGGGCAAAACCTACACCATGGCGAAGACCATCGAGGCGGTGCAGAAGCCAACCTTGGTGCTTGCCCCCAACAAGACGCTTGCCGCCCAGCTTGCTTCCGAGCTGAAGGAGTTCTTCCCAAACAACGCGGTGGTGTACTTCGTTTCCTACTACGACTATTACCAGCCCGAAGCGTATGTTCCCACCACCGACACGTTCATCGAGAAAGATGCCTCTATCAATGAAGAGGTAGAGAAGCTGCGCCATGCGGCTACCTCGCAGCTGCTTTCGCGGCGTGACGTTATCGTGGTGGCCTCCGTTTCCTGCATCTACGGCATCGGCTCGCCTATGGAATACGCAGGCATGGCCGTGTTCCTTGATAAAGAGGTGGAACAGGACCGCGATGAGCTTATCCATAAGCTTATCGACATTCAGTACGACCGAAACGACTACGAGCTGAAGCGGGGCACCTTTCGTGTGCGCGGTGATGCGCTGGATGTGTTCCCGCCGTATGCGGACAACCCTATCCGCGTGGAGTTTTGGGGAGACGAGATAGAGGAGATCTCGGAGATCGACAACGTTACGGGCGAGGTGCTGAGCACCTACGAAGCGCTGCCGATATGGCCTGCCTCCCATTACGTTGCGGCGCGCCCTGCGCTCGAGCGCGCAGTGAACACTATCCAAGAGGAGCTGCGCGACCGCCTTGCCCAGTTCCGCGAGGAGGGAAAGCTGCTTGAAGCCGAGCGCCTTGAGCAGCGTACTTCCTACGACTTGGAGATGATAGAGACCATGGGCTTCTGCTCGGGTATCGAGAACTACTCGCGTCATCTCGACGGACGCAAGCCTGGTGAGCCGCCCTATACGCTCATCGATTATTTCCCCTCCGATTTCCTGTGCTTCATCGACGAAAGCCACGTGACGGTGCCGCAGATCCGCGGCATGCATGAGGGCGACCGCTCCCGCAAGATCACCTTGGCCGAACACGGCTTCCGCCTGCCATCGTGCTTGGACAACCGCCCCCTTCGCTTCGACGAGTTCGAGGCGCGCATTCCCCAGTTCGTCTACGTTTCCGCCACCCCGGGCGATTACGAGAACCGCGTGAGCGAGGCCAAGGTGGAGCAGATCATCCGCCCGACCGGCCTTCTTGACCCGGAGATCGATGTGCGCCCCATCATCTCGCAGATCGACGACATCATCGACGAGGTGAAGGTCCGCGCGAAGAAGAAGGAGCGCGTGCTCATTACCACGCTTACCAAGCGGATGGCCGAAGACCTTACCGAGCATCTGCTTGATCAGGGGGTTCGGGCGCGCTACATGCATTCCGACATCGGCACCTTGGAACGAGTGGAGATCTTGCGCGACCTGCGCCTGGGGCAGTTCGACGTGCTGGTGGGCATCAACCTGCTGCGCGAAGGCCTGGACCTTCCCGAGGTTACCCTGGTTGCCATCTTGGATGCCGACAAAGAGGGCTTCCTGCGCAACCACCGCTCGCTCATCCAAACCATCGGCCGTGCTGCACGAAACGCCGATGGCAAGGTGATCATGTATGCCGACAAGATCACCGATTCCATGGACCTGGCCATAACCGAGACGCGCAGGCGTCGTTCCATCCAGATGGCGTTCAATGAAGAACATGGCATCGTTCCCAAAACGGTGAAGAAGGGCATAACGGATATCACCGATTACCTGGAAACCGAAGAGGGCAAGCGCAGTGCTGACGAGGTGAACGCGGAGCTGGCCGGCTATTCCCGTAGCGAGATGCTGCGCGTCATAGCCTCGTTGGAAGACGAGATGATGGAGGCATCGGCGGCCATGGACTTCGAGCGCGCTGCCGCCGCGCGCGACCAGGTGGTTCACCTGCGCGCTCAGCTTGAGGGCAAGGACGAGGAAGACATCTTGGGCGACTTGAAGAAAACGGCGCGAAAGGGGAGTGCCTTCGGGGCGAAGAAATCTGCCTACGGGGGAGGCCGCCGCGGGTAAGTTCCCAGCGATTGCCGTTGCTTTGGGTCGGAATGTGCGGCGCTGTAATCTGCCTAGGGGCCGGAATATGCAGCGTCGTAATCTCTATTAGTAGGTATTGTCGGCATGTGCGCTTGGTCGCTGCCGTGCGGGGGCTGGCCGCACGTTGCTTCATGCCGTCACGGCTTAACGGACACTGTTCTCGCTGGATCGTTTTCCTATGTTGACCTTATGGACGGCCTTGTTGCGGCTGCGCCTTGCTTTTATCCTGATTCAAGTTAGTTAGCCAAACTAAGTAAATCAGACAAGGTTGGCACCTGCACGAAGCTGGCATCTGCACGAAGCCGGCATCTGTGCAAGGCCGGCATCGGCGGCGCTGTTTCCGCAGATGCAGCGGGGAGGGGAGTGAGCATGGAAAACAAGCCGATCAACGCCGAAACCCGCGGCGATAAAGCGGTGGTGGACACGCTGCTTTCCGACACCTTCAACTCCATCCTGCGCATCGAGGAGCGCTCGCTGAAGAACCGCCTTACCGAAGGCCTTTCCATCGCGGAGCTGCACACCATCGCTGCGGTGGGCCTGCATGAATCCAACACCATGAAGGTGGTGGCCGAGCGGTTGGACGTTACCATGGCAACCCTTACCGCGGCGGTGAACAAGCTGGAGCGAAAGGGCTTCGTCTTGCGCTCTAAGAGCGATGCGGACCGTCGCCAGGTTCTAGTGAGCCTTACCTCGAAGGGCCGCAAGGCCTTCAGAGCGCATGAGGCCTTCCATCGCAAGATGGTGGATGCGGCGCTCGAAGGGCTCAGCGAGCAGGAGCAGGCCGTTTTCGTGCGGGCGGTGGGCAAGGTGAAGGAGTTCTTCGACCGCGAGGGCGCATCGCAAGCCGCGGATGCGCAATAGGGATGAAACGCTACAGATGTAGGTTATCTAGCTTTTGCATACAAAACCCAACACCCTGTTAAAGTACTGGTGATATTCGCCCGTTCAGAGGGCAATTCAACTGATGAACTGCGGCGGCTGGAAGCGCCGTGGGCAATAGAAAGGAAAGATCATGGCAACCATCGATACCATCAAGGAAATTCTGAACGAGAACCTCGACATCGAGCCCGAAAAGGTTACCGAGGACTCTACGTTCGACGAGCTTGACATCGACTCTTTGGACATGACCGAGCTCGTATGCGACCTGGAAGAGCAGCTCGATGTTGAGTTCGGCGAGCCTGAGGGCCTGGAAACCGTGGGCGACCTGGTGGAGTACATCGATTCCCTGTAAGCGCGCATAGGGATACGAGCGAAACGAGCACGAATTAGGAAGAGGCGCTGTGCATGAGGACACGTATAACCCAGTTATTGGGTATTGAGCAGCCGGTTATCCAGGGGGGCATGGCATGGATCGCCGATGCCAAGCTGGCGGCTGCGGTTAGCGAAGCCGGCGGGCTGGGCATCATTGCCTGCGGGTCCGCCCCGGTGGAATGGGTTCGGGGCCAGATCGAGGAAGCTCGGCGTCTGACCGACAAGCCCTTCGGGTTGAACATTATGCTGATGAACCCGGAAGCTCCCGAACTGGCGAAGCTCGCTGCCGAGATGAAGGTTTCCGTGGTTACCACGGGTGCTGGCAATCCCGGCAATTACGTGGACATGTGGAAGGAAGCCGGCATCACGGTTATCCCCGTTGTTGCCTCTGCCGCCCTTGCAAAGCGCATGGAGCGCTGTGGTGCGGACGCCGTTGTGGCTGAAGGCTGCGAAGCCGGCGGCCATATCGGCGAGCTTACCACCATGGCGCTCGTTCCTTCCGTGTGCGATGCGGTCTCTATCCCTGTTATCGCTGCCGGCGGCATTGCCGATGGGCGCGGATTCGCTGCCGCTGTGGCGCTTGGCGCCGAAGGCGTGCAGGTGGGAACGCGATTCCTTACTGCGGATGAATGCTGCATCCATCAGGCGTACAAGGAAAAGGTCATTGCCGCGAAGGATGCCGACACCATAGTTACCGGCCGCGCCGGCGGCCATCCGGTGCGCCAGCTGAAGAACAAGTTCTCCCGTGCTGTTCGCCGCGCCGAGGCCGACCCTACCAAAGACCCGGAAACCGAGGTGCAGCTTGCCGGCTCTCTGCGCCGCGCCGTTCAGGGCGACGTAGACAACGGCTCGCTGATGTCCGGGCAGGTTGCCTGCCTGGTGCACGATCAGAAGCCGGCAGCCCAGATCCTTGCAGAACTGGTGCAGCAGACCGAGCAGTGGGCGGGCGATGGCCTGCAGCGCATGCTCGATGCGAATGCGCAGCGCGCCTGGAAGGGCCAGGTGCAGTAGCGTGGCCGTATTCATGTTCCCCGGCCAAGGCGCCCAGAAGCCCGGTATGGGCTCTGATTTGCTGGGCATCCCCGAAGTTGCCGATGCATTTGCGCTTGCATCGGAGGTTTCGGGTGTCGATCTGGCAAAGCTGTCGCAGAGCGGCAGCGAGGACCAGATCAACGATGCCTACAACGCCCAGATGTTGGCCGTGGCCCTTTCGGTTGGCCTTTCCCATGCCCTTTCCGCTCGAGGTGTTGAACCTGAAGCGGTGCTGGGCTTTTCCCTTGGCCAGATAAGCGCGCTGATGGCAGCTGGCGCATTAAACGATGCCGATGGCTTCGCGTTGCTGGATGTTCGCGCACGCGCCATGGCCGCTGCCTGCGAAGAGCGCCCTGGCGCCATGCTGGCCCTGTTGGGCGCAAGCCACGAAGACGCGCAGGCTGTGTGCGACGACGCCGCCCAGGGCGATGTGCTGGTGTGCGCCAACTTCAATTCCCCCGGCCAGGTGGTTGTTTCCGGCGATGTTGCCGCCGTGGACCGCGCCGAGGTTGCCTGGAAGGAGCGGGGCGGCAAGCGCAGCGCACGCTTGAACACCGCGGGGGCATTCCATAGCCCGCTTATGGCCAGTGCGGCCGATGCCGTGCGCGCCAAGTGTGCCGAGCTTTCCTGGCACGAGCCGAAGGTTCCCGTTATCTGCAACACGGATGCCCGGCCTTTCCAGGCAAGCCAAGCTGCCGAGCGCCTTTCCGCCCAGGTGGTAAGTCCGGTCCATTTCGAGCAGAGCGTGCAGGCGCTAGTTGGTCAGGGCGCCACGGAATTTGTGGAAGTTGGCTACGGCGCCGTGCTGTGCGGCCTGGTTCGCCGCATCGATAAGGCTGCATCGCGTACGCGCCTGGGCACCATCGAGGAATGGGACGCCTTTACGCAGGCGCTTGCCTCCAAGGAAGGGGAGTAGTCATGGCCAAGAACGCTGATAAGGCTGATTTTCCGGTTGCCCTCGTCACCGGCGCAAGCCGCGGCATCGGGGCGGCTGTTGTGCGCGCTTTCGCTGGGCGCGGCTATGCTGTTGCGCTGAACTGCTCAAGCGAGGGCAGTTTGGCAGAGGCCCAGGCATTGGCTGACGAGCTTTCGGCGGTATGCAACGTGGAAACCCTCTGCATCCGTGCGGATGTTTCCGATTTCGCCGCCGTGAAGGAAATGGTGGCGCAGATCATGGACAAGTGGGGGCGCATCGATGTTCTGGTGAACAACGCCGGCATCACGCGCGATGGCCTGCTGATGCGCATGACCGAAGAAGCATTCGACCAGGTTATCGACGTGAACCTGAAGGGTGCCTTCAACTGCCTGCGCCATGTTGCCCCCGTTATGATGAAGCAGCGCTCGGGCCGCATCGTGAACGTTTCCAGCGTTGTGGGCCTGTACGGCAACGCCGGCCAGGTGAACTACGCTGCCTCGAAGGCGGGCGTGGTCGGCATCACCAAGAGCGCCGCGAAGGAGCTGGCAGCGCGCGGCGTCACCGTGAACGCCGTTGCCCCGGGCTTCATCGAGACGGCGATGACCCAGGCGATGGGCGAAAAGGCGATCGACGCTGTGCTCGACCGCATCGCGCTGAAGGAGTTCGGCAAGCCGGAGGATGTTGCCAACGCGGTATCGTTTCTGGCTAGCGACGAGGCCCGCTACATCACCGGGCAGGTTCTGGCAATCGATGGAGGGATGTCTCTATGAGCAATAACGCAGCGGCCAACGGCTTCAAGCGTGTGGTTATCACCGGCGTGGGCGCGGTTTCGCCGGCCGGCATCGGCGCGGATGCGCTTTGGGAAAAGGTGGTGGCCGGCGAAAGCTGCCTGAGCCTGCTTCCCGATAGCGAGCGTGAGCGCTTGGGCGTGAACGTTGTGGGCGCCATTCCCGGTTACGATCCGCTTGAGCTGGGTTTTACCAAGAAGGAATCGCGCCGCTTCAGCCCCTTTGTGCAGTACTCTATCCTGGCTTCCGATGAGGCGATGGCGCAGGCTGGCATAAAGATGGAAGAAGAGGACGCGAATCGTTTCGCTTGCGTGTTCGGCTCCGGTATCGGCGGCATGGGCATCTTCGAGCATGAATCGGTGGTGCTGCACGAAAAGGGCGCCAAGCGAGTGAGCCCGCTGTTCATCCCCACCATGATCTCGAACATCGCGGCCGGCAACCTTGCCATCCGCTACGGACTGAAGGGCGACTGCCTGAACATCGTCACCGCCTGCGCATCGGGCACCCATTGCGTGGGCGAGGCATACCGCCTTATCCGCTTCGGCTTGGCCGACGCTGCGCTTGCCGGTGGAGCTGAAGAGGGTACCAGCCCCATGTCGTTGGCGGGCTTTGCCAACCTCGGCGCCGTTACCAAGTCTGACGACCCTGCTGCAGCTGCCTTGCCGTTCGATGCGCGCCGTTCCGGTTTCGTTGCCGGCGAGGGTGCAGGTGCTCTGGTGCTGGAATCGCTGGAGCACGCCCAGGCTCGCGGCGCGAACATCATCGCCGAGGTTACGGGCTTCGGCTCGACGGGCGATGCCTACCACATCACTTCCCCCGACCCCTCGGGCGACGGTGCGGTGCGTGCCATGCGCCAGGCGCTGGAGGAAGGCGGCTTCGAGCTCTCCGACATCGGCCACCTGAACGCCCACGGCACGGCCACCCATATCAACGATGCAGTGGAATCCACTGCTTGGCATGCGCTTTTGGGCGATGAGCTTGCTGCTCAGGTCCCCGTTACCTCGGTAAAGGGCGTAGTGGGCCATATGCTGGGCGCTGCCGGTGCCATCGAGGCCATCGTTTCCGCCCTTTCCGCAAACCGCGGCATCGTTCCCCCTACGGCAGGTTATGCCGAAAAGGACCCGGAGTGCGACGTGTTCGTGCCCACGGCTGCGCTAACCGATCGCCCTCAGAAGGTAGTCCTTTCCAATTCCCTGGGCTTCGGCGGTCACAATGCCACGCTTGCCTTCAGCCCGTTTGCGGAGGTGCGTGAGTAATGGCGCAGACTGAAGAAGGTTGTCCGGTAACGTTTCCATGCGGCAAGGAAGGCGTGCTGGCGCTGCTGCCCCATCGCGACCCGTTCGTATGGGTAAGCCGCGTGGTCAGCTGCGAGCCCGGTGTCTCCATAGTGGCCGAGCTCGATGTAGATCCTGAATTGCCGCTGTTCAAGGGGCATTTCCCCGGACAGCCGGTGCTTCCCGGTGTCATCCTGATGGAAGCGTTGGCCCAGGCGGCTTCCTGTTGCCTGCTTTCCCAGGAAGGCAAGGCCGGTCATGTTGGCTACTTCGCCGCCATCGACAAGGCGAAGTTCCGCCGCATGGTGCTTCCCGGCGACACCGTTACCCTGGAGGCAACGATAACGAAGAACACTTCTCGCATGTGTGCGGCCGATGTTGTGGCCCGCGTGAACGGCGAGGTATGCGCCCAGGCCACGCAGAAGTACGTGATGGCGCGCGATAAGAAGGAGGCCTAGCCCATGACTGCGATGCCGGAAAACGGCTCAACCCAAGGGACTTCCGTCGTATACCAGCTGCCTCTGTTGGAGCAGGCAATCGGCGGGGCTCCGTTGATGGTGGTAGGCTACGGCTCTTCGATGAAGGCGTGCGTGCGCGCCTGCGTTAAGGCCGAGATCGCCCAGATATGGGTAACGGGCACGAAGGACAAGGAACGCGGGTTCGCCTGCTCGGGCGCCGCGCGCGTTGCCTTGGTGGGCGACAGGTTCGACCAGCGCCTGTTCACCAACGTGTACGCCGTCATGCAGGCTGCCAAGCAGTGCAACGCCGGTGCGCTTCTGGTGGCCGATCAGGCCTTTGCCGCCGATCCGCTGCTGCGCATGGTTGCCTACCAAAACGGCATGTGCGTGCTTACCCCCATGGAAAAGGACCGCAACCTCACCCTTTGGACGGAATGCCGCCCCGACCAAGATTTCGGCGACTACGAGCCGGTTTGGCGCAAATGCCCCAAGTGCAAGCTCTACCACGACGAGGCCCCGGTGCTGGCGGCGGGTGGCGAGTGCCCCACCTGCCATGAGCTGTACCGCCTTACCTCCGACGAGCGCATCAACCTTCTGTTCGACGAAGGCTCCTTCGAGGAATGGGATGCCGTGGTGGCCGAAAGCGACCCCTTGGGCTTCCCCAACTTCGACGACCTTATCCAGAAGCAGCGCGACCGCAGCGGGCTGCAGGAAGCCGTGCGCACGGGCAAGGTGAAGCTCGATGGCCGCGAGGTTGCGCTGTGCATCATGGAATCCACCTTCATGATGGGCTCTATGGGCTCGGTTGTGGGCGAAAAGGTTACCCGCGCCGTCGAGCGTGCAACCGAAGAGGGCCTGCCGCTGTTCATCTTCACCGCTTCGGGCGGTGCCCGCATGCAGGAGGGCCTGGTTTCCCTTATGCAGATGGGCAAGATCAGCGCCGCCATCGAGCGCCATGGGCGCGCGGGACTGCTCTACGTTTCCATCATCACCGACCCAACCACCGGCGGCGTCACCGCATCGTTTGCCATGCAGGGCGACATCATCATCTCCGAGCCGCATGCCCTTATCGGTTTCGCCGGCCGCCGCGTTATCCAGGACACCATCAAGCAAACGCTACCCGAGGGCTTCCAGACCGCCGAGTTCGCGCTGGAACATGGCCTGATCGACGCCATAGTTCCCCGTTCCGAGCTGAAAGAGGTGCTCTCGCGCATCCTTGCCTTGCACAGCGCCCCGAAGCAGGTTGTCGATTCCGCCGAGGAAGACGGCAATACTAAGGTAGTTGAAGCGGTTTCCGCCGCCGGCTCGGTGCGAGAGGTGATGCGCGTTGCACAGGACGCCGTTGCCGAGCGCTTTGGCCTGAAGGGCGGCGAAGGTGCTGATGCCCAGGATTCCAAGGAGGGCGAGGGCGTGTTCTCGCTGTTCGCCAACACGGTGGGCAAGGCGAAAGACGCCACCAACAACTTCGCCATGAACCGCGCCATGCGCAAGCGCGGCATGGCCGATGCCCCTTCGGTGCTTCCCATGAAGAAGGCCGGTTCTTCCGACGAGAACCCGGCATGGGAAAGCGTGATGATGGCCCGCAACATCCACAGGCCCACCTCGCAGTTCTACATCGACCATATGGTGGAGGGCTTCTTCGAGCTCCACGGCGACCGCAGCTTTGCCGACGATGGTGCCATCATCGGCGGCATCGGCTGGATCGACGGCATGCCCGTTACCGTCGTTGCCGAGGAAAAGGGTGCCGACCTGAAGCAGCGCATTGCCCGCAACTTCGGCTGCCCCCAGCCCGAGGGCTACCGCAAGAGCCTGCGCCTTATGCGCCAGGCCGAGAAGTTCGGCCGTCCCATCGTGTGCCTGGTAGACACGCAGGGCGCGTTCTGCGGCATGGAGGCCGAAGAGCGCGGGCAGGGCAACGCCATCGCCGACAACCTGGTTGCCATGGCGGGCCTTACCGTCCCTGTGGTGTGCATCGTGCTGGGCGAAGGCGGCTCCGGCGGCGCGTTGGCACTGGCCATGGGCAACCGCGTTGCCATGCAGGATCACGCCGTGTACTCGGTGCTTTCGCCCGAGGGCTTTGCTTCCATTCTGTGGAAGGACCGCACGCGTGCCGCCGAGGCCGCTGCGGTTATGAAGATGAGCGCAGCCGAGGCTTGCGAGATGGGCATCATCGAGGAAGTGGTGAGCGAGGGCGAAGGCCCCGCGCACGAGAACCCCGAGCAGGCCGCCCAGAACGTAGAGGAATATGTGGTTCGCTCCCTGCGCGAGCTGTACGCGCTTAGCCCCGAAGAGCTGCGCAACCAGCGCTACGAGCGTTTCCGCTCGTTCTAACGAGCGGCGGGTCGGGCATCAGCTGCGCGCCAACGTTTCGCTCCCGATTCGGTGTGGGTGGCGGTTCGTTGCCGCCGCTGGGCATCAGCTGGCGCTGGCGTCGTTTCGGTTCGCTTGAACAAATTATTTATCCCCCTGTTTTCGTTAAAGCAGGGGGATTTCTTTTATCCTAGGTTGTTAGGTTTATATGCTTGAACACTGATCTTGTTTCTGATTAGGAGAAACGATATGGCTAAGAGATACGGCAAAAGGCTGGCCGCTGTTGCAGCCTGCGCCTTTGCCCTTGCATTGGCTGTTTGCCTGGCCGGATGCTCGTCCAACCAGGCCACACCCACTTCCGGCGCCACTCTCAAGGTGGGCGTTCGCGGCGACGTGGTGGGCTTCGGCTACTACAATTCCGATACGCAGAAGTACTACGGCCTTGAGGTGGACATCGCCACCGAGCTTGCCAACCGGCTGGGCTACAAGGACGTCGAGTTCACTACCGTCACGCCCGACAACCGCAAGGATATGTTGCAGAATGGCGAGGTCGATTGCCTTGTCGCCTGCTACTCGGATACCGAAAGCCGCGAGAAGAACTTCGATTTCTCGCCTGCCTACTACACCGATTCCTCGGTGTTCATGGTTGAGGAAAGCTCGCTTATCACCACTATCGATCAGCTGTTAAACGGCAAGGTCATCGGAACCATGCTCGGCACCAACACCGCCGCCGAGATCACCTCCCAGCTCGCGCAAGAGGGCCTGATCTCGGGCAACGTGATCTCGCGCAACGAAGACAATTCCGATGTGCAGTTCGACAAGTTCCGCCTGTTGCAGTTCGGCTCCTACAAAGAGCTTTCCGAGGCGCTCGAGGTGGGCAAGGTAGATGCCGCAGTTATGGACGGGGCCATCGCCCACGCCTATATGCAGGACAACCGCAAGCTGCTCGGCTACACGGGCAAGACGCAGAACTACGGCGTGGCAACCCAAAAGGACTCGGACCTGAGCCAGCCCGTTGCCGATGCCATCCAGAAGATGATCGACGACGGCACCATTGCCCAACTTACCGACAAGTGGGATTAAGGGGTAGCGAACATGTCTAAAAGATTGAAGCTCAAGCTTGCCATCCTGATCGGGATCGTAGTCGTTGGCATGGTTGCCATGGGCACGTGGGTGTCCATGAAGCAGACCGACCTTTCCCTGCAAAACTACACCCAGGAAATGCGAGAAGAAGCAGAGGCTCTGCCAACCCTCCTTGCCGAAGCTCAGGACCAGACCGAGCAGAACACCAAGAACTTCGACGCCATCTACCAGTCGAAGGCCGAAAGCGTCGCCTTCATGGCGAACAACAACACCGGCTACGAGGCTACCGATTCCAAGATGCAGGAGTACCGCAGCCTGCTCGATGTTGACAACATCATGGTTGTTTCCGCCGATGGCTCCATCGTCGCCAAGGCCGACGACACCAAGGCAGATTTCTCGTCCACGCGCTTCAATCGCCTGCGCAGCGTGTTCGCCGACGGCAAGGCTTCCGATGCCGTGAAGGTCGATTCAACCGAGCAGAACTGGCATAAGCGCTATTACTCCGCGAAGATCGACAACAACACCATGGTGGTGATAGAGCAATCGCCCGACGAGCTTGACCAGCTTATCCAGGATTCCGGATCTACCGAGGCTGTGCTGAAGAACATCACCATCGGCCAGTCGGGCTATCTTTTCGCCGTCTCTGTCCAGGACTACACCATCCAGTACCACCCCAATGCTGCATTGATCGGCGCCGACGCGCTTGAAAAGGGCCTGAGCGCGGCCGAGCTTGAGGACGGCAACTACTGCTGGGTGAACCTGAACGGCACCAGCATGTACTGCAACGTCACGAAGGTGGACGATACCTACTATGTGGCCGCCGTGCCCGAGAGCGATATCTCCTCTGCCCGCAGCGTGACCACGGGCGTGATCCTGTTCGTGTTCTTCGCGGTAACCGCCATGGTGGTTCTGTACGGCATGTGCGTCCTGCGCGACGCCGAGCGCCGTCGCAAGCCTGAAGGCGAAGACGAGGAGTTCGTCAGCGTGGGCCGCAACTATCGCATGAACAAGGCCATCGCGAAGAAGGGGGCCGTGCTTTCGCTTGTCGGGTTCGTGGCCATCCTAGTCATTGCCTTCTACATGCAGACGCTTTTCGCGCTCTCCAGCCAGTCGGTGGTGAACAACAGCCGCGTGGACGACCTTTGCGCCACCATCCAGCAGGCAGACGACCGCGCCGATTCCCTGCGCGCTCAGTATTCCGAGCGCTACCTGAGCAAGGCGAAGGTAGCCGCCTACGTGCTGGACCGCAACCCCCAGTTGGCGAACAAGGCCGACTTGCAGCGCTTGGCCGATGTACTGCAGGTTCAGTACGTCGATGTTTTCGACGAGCAGGGCAATATGTCGGTAACCAACTCCACATATTCCAGCTATACGCTCAGCACCAACTCGAACGATGCGTCGTATGAGTTCCGCCGCCTGCTGCAGGGCGTCGACCATGTGGTGCAGGACGCCCGCACCGACGAGATCTCGGGCGAGCTGCGCCAGTACATCGGCGTTTCCCTGAAGGATTCCGAGGGCAACCCCAACGGGTTCGTGCAGATAAACGTGCGTCCCAGCCGTTTGGCCGACCTGCTCGATAGCGTGCAGATAGACAAGGTTCTCGACGGAGTGAAGGTGGGGGCAAACGGCTTCGCCTTCGCCATCAACAAGAACGACGGCACGTTCGCCTACTATCCCAACAGCAAGATGGTGGGCAAGAAGGCCACCGACTGCGGCATGACCCAAGCCCAGATCAAAGACGGCTTCAACGACTACCTCACCATCGGCGGCGAAACGTACTACGCCGCTTCGGCAGAGCAGGGCGACTACATCCTCTACGTTGCCGGCGACGAGGGCGAGCTCATGGCCGAACGCGGCCCGCTGATGTTGGCCACTGCGGTTGTCGCCTTCATCTGCCAGCTGCTGATATTCGTGATCCTTGCGTTCGAGCGCAAGCGCGACCCGTTCGAGAACGGCGAGGTGGCCGCAGGCGGCGAAGAGCCCGATGATCGTCACTTCGACGTAACCCTGCCTACCGGCCGCTCGGTTCGCACTGAGTCGATTGCCAGCCGCTACCTGTTCGGCTCGTTCGATTGGGACGGCAAGTCGCCCGAGCAGAAGACGGGCGCGGTGATGAAGGTCCTCGTGGGCTTCTCGGTGCTGGTGGTGTTCATCGCGGTTATGTTCCGCGACAGCATCTTTGGCAGCAACTCGTTGTTCTCGTACATCCTTGGCGGCGAGTGGGAGCGCGGGCTGAACATCTTCGCCGTCACCGCGAGCATCATGTTCGCCTGCGTTGCTATGACGGTTGCCACGGTAGTCAAGAAGCTGCTTCTCCTGCTTGCCGAAACGCTGGATTCCCGGGGCGAGACGGTTTGCCGCCTGCTTGGCAGCTTTGTGAAGTACGCAACCATCATCGGCATGGTGTACTACTGCTTGGCCTTGCTGGGCGTTGACACCACCACGCTTCTGGCTTCTGCCGGCATCCTCTCCATTGCCATTTCGCTGGGTGCCAAGGACCTGGTCGCCGACATCCTTTCGGGCCTGTTCCTTATCTTCGAGGGTGCCTTCCGCGTGGGCGACATCATCACGGTGGGCACCTGGCGCGGTACGGTTATCGAGATCGGCATCCGCACCACCAAGGTCATGAACGGCTCGCAGAACATCAAGGTGCTGCGCAACAGCAACGTAACCGATGTGGTGAACATGACCAAGCAGACCTCCTACACGTGGCTCGATGTGGGCATCGAGTACAGCGAATCGCTTGAACGCGTGGAGGACATCCTTGCCGACGAGCTTTCCGGCCTGAAGAAGCAGATCCCCGGCATTATCGGCGATCCCATCTACAAGGGCGTTGTCTCCCTTGGCGACAACAGTGTGAACATCCGCATCATGGTGCAATGCGCCGAGAAGGACCGCGCTCAGGTGGAGCGCGACCTGAACCGTGCCGTCAAGCTGCTCTTCGACAAGCACGACATCGGCATCCCGTTCCCGCAGGTTGTGGTGAACCAGCCCATGGAAAAGAAAACCGCCACCTTCTCCGAGAAGCAGGATGCAGCCCGCTTCTACGAGGAGCAGCGTGAGGCCGCAAAGGACATCAAGGAAGGGGAGGAGAAGTAACGCCTCTTGCCTCTTGTCTTCCCGTTGCGGCCTGTAGGGGATGCCTGCTGCTTCAATGGGACGCTCTTCAGGGGGCTTTGCTATAATCCTGTTTGCCCATTTGGGCACAAGGATTTTCAAGGCAGACGTCAAGGCGGATCGATCGCACGATGGGATTTCCCTTCAAGGCCATAGGCAAACTTCAAAAGAGCGGCGCGGGAAAGCGCCGCTTCTTTTTGGCTCCGCGTCTTGCCGCGTTGGTTTCACTCTCTACCGTGCTCCTGGCATCCAGCGCGGTAATCTACGCGTCCGCCGTTCCCGATTTGATGTACCGATCGCCTGCGGTAGCGGCGGCTGTGAGCGCTGCGCAAGAAGCGGAGACGGCTATTTCGGAAGGGGTTTCCTCGGTATTCTCTTCGCCTAGTGCCGCGCAGGCCTCTGCTGGTGCTCCGGCTGCAGCAGAAACGGCGGTTTCGGCCGCAAGCCCAGAAGAATTGCCCCAGGCTTCCTCTGCGGCTGCCGCTCAATCGCAGGGATCGGAAAGCCCATCTGCGACCGGCTCTTCCGCGAATGGCCCTGCTGCGGACGAGGTTGTTGTCGAAGACGACTCCTTGAGCGAAGCCGAGGAACAGCAATGGCGCAGTTACTACATTGCCCTCTACAACAACCTCTCCGACTGCGTTTCGCGGTACAACGTGTGCAGCTCGGAGCTTGGTTCGCTGGCAAACGCTTCCGAATCCGAACGTCAAAGAGCGGCTAAGCGCTGCGACGTCCTTTCCAGCGATTTGCTTGATGGCTACCTTAAGGCATGCAATTCCGGCATTCCCTCCAGTTCGAGGTACGCATCGTTCTCGGATTCGCAGACCGGTGCTTACCGCAGTTTGGCCAGCGCCCTTGCCTGCATCCAGGAAGCATGGGAAGTGAATCTTGCCAGCGAAGACCCCTCTACCTGCACGGCGAAGATGAACGAGAAGCTTGCGCCGCAGGCGGCCCGCCTTGCCGAGTTCAACGCATACTACGCAAAGAGCTGTCCGGCATGATGCAGTGGGAAGACGGGGTTTACGAGGACCCCAACGACAACTCGTATGAAGAGGGAACAGCCGATGCGGTGAAGCTGGCAGACCGTGCTGGTGCTTCTGTAGCCCCGCAGCAGCCGAAGCGCGTTGTCGTGCTGAGCGATTTCGAGCCGAGCACCGTGCTTTCCAAGCAAGAGGAGGCCTCGTACCGCCGTAGGTTCCTTACGCTGTTTGTCGATGAGGCGTCTTGCCGCGTTGGCGGCACCGGCTCGGTGTACTGCGCCACGAATGCTTTCGGGGAGACCTTTGCGCTGAAGGTTCTGGGCCGTCCTGCTTCAGGGCAGGGTGAAGGTGCGTTCGCATCGAGCTTGTGCGTCGATCCGGGCCAGGGTACTGCGGGTCCCCAGCGCTCTGAGGCTTCCGCATCGGCAAACGAGCTTGCCTTTGCCGAGGAATATCGTTGCCATCGCCTGGTTCAGGGATCCAAGAGCTTCCCCAAGCTGTACGGCAAGGGCATGGTGGATGGCAGGCCGGCTATGGTTATGGAATGGATTGCCGGCATCAGCTTGTGGCAGGCCATGCCGTCTTTGGCGGTGAACGAGCGGGGGATGCTTTCGCCGCTGGCTGCAGCGCGTATCGGGCGCGACCTTTTCGCGCTGGTGGAGCGGATGGCTTTCATCGGCGAGGGAGTGGTTCACCGTGACATATCCCCGTCGAACATAATGGTGCGCACCTCGCGCGCATCCCTGCAAGAGCAGATAGACGATGGCCGTTTCGATCTGTGCCTTATCGATTTCGGCTCGGCTTATACCTTGGAGCCGGAAGACCCTTCCTTCACCTCTGCAACGGGCGTGCTGCGCAAGGCCACAGCCAACTATGCGGCCCCGGAAATGCTCACCAACGACATCGAGGGCATCGGCGAGCAGCGGCGCTCGCCTGAAGTGGACGTGTACGCTGCGGCAAGCGTCCTCTACGAATTGGCCACGGGAAGGCTCCCGTTCGATCTTTCCCAGGTCGGGGAGGGCTTGAGCTTCTACCGCATCAAAGCCGAGACGAGCCCCGACGCCCCGACCCTTGCCCATCGCACTAAGGCGGCGGGCCTGGAATCGCTTGCGCGCGACCCCGAGCTCTCGGTCATGCTCGATGCCGTTTGCCGTGCCAAGGACGCTGCGATCGACGATGAAGAGCTTTGGGATGCGGTGGCCTTTGTTGATGTTCAGCTGTCCCAGCTTATGATGCCGTGCCTGCTGGCAAACCAAAAACTCCGCCCCACGGCCCAGGAGATGTCGGGGGCGCTTTCCTCCTTCTGCCGAAACTACGAGCACAACTTGCGAAGCTCTTTGGCGGGCGAGCCCCTTATTCCCTGCGTGCTCGATGGAATGCCCAAGGGCAACGCGGAATACCTTATAGGTTTGCGAAACGCCGTGAAGGCTGCGTTGAAATCGGCCTCGTTCGCCTTGTTCGGCGTTGTTGTGGTGGCTACGGGGGTTTTGACTGCCGGTATGCCTGCGTCGATGGCCGTTGCGGGCTTTGAGGGTTGGCAAGGCAACTTGCTTGGGTACGATGTTAGCTGCCTTTTGGCGCTCCCCGCATTGCTCGGCTTCGCCTTGCGCGGCAAGGGCCGCGAATCACTCGGTGGATTCCTGCGCGGCAGCGCGGCGCTGGTTGCGGCAGGGCTGTTTGTTGCATGGGTCTTCAGCGGCCTTTCGCTTCCCTCGGAATCGGTCAACAGCGGCCTGCTTTCGGCATTGTTCGCTGCATGCTCTTCCGGTTGGTGCGCTTTGGTGATGGACTACGCCTTTGCTGTGGTGGTGCCCTTGGCGCGCCGCATAAAACGCAAGGGCCTGCCAGGTGGGCTTCCCGCTTTGCGCAAGGCGTTGGGCTCTGGCGAAGAAGGGGAGGCCCCCACGAAGACGCCGGCGAGCAAGGAAGCGGACCGTGCGCGGGATGCAGGAAACCTTGAAGTAGTCGATGTGATTGAGGAAGAAAGGGGATAGCGGTGGCGAAAAAGGAGCTTACGCCCTGTGGCGTGTTGTTCGATGCGATGAAGCGCTTGGGCGGCATAAGCCATTCCGAGACGGCTTCCCTGATTTTGTCGGGCAAGCCATTGGCTGATGGGCGCAGCGCGATGAGCCGCGCCAACGACGACCCTACCTGGCTTTCGCGCTATGTGGTGCATGCGCCCATGGAAACCGTGCAGCCTCAGTATTTCGCCGAGCCCGCCCTTTCCGCCATGCGGCTTATCGCCCGACTGAAGTCCGCGAAGGTGAAATACGCCGGTTCGACGGACATTCTTGATATGTTGGAAACCTCCATCTGCCCCAAGATGATCTCTTCTTTGGAATCGCATGGGCAGAACGCCCAAGTGTGCGTGAACGCCCTTGCCCGCCTTTCCCATGCCGAAGGGCTGTCCCGCGTTGAATGCGAGGAAGCGGCAATGGTCCTGCTTGTTTCGACGGTTGCGTACGGCAACGTCAGGCGCGCGGTCGACTATACCTTCTCCTACGCGAAAAGCTCTTGGGGTGCCTTGGCGGATCGTACTCCGCTGATGGAGGTGCTTCCCTCTGCGGGTGATGCTTCCCGGCAGGAAGCGCGCGCCATCGGGCTTATGCGCATAGATGGCGGATACACCGCCGGCACGCCGCTTTGGCTTGAGCCTGCCCACGATAGTTTCGAGATAGGAACCATGGCGTTCGGGGAAAACGGAATAGTCGATGTGGGGAAGCACGTTTCCGCGCACCATGCCCGGATATCGTGTTCCGCCGATGGCGTATGGCAAATCGAGGACCTGGGATCAACGAACGGCACCTTGCTGGTAAGCGGCGCCGATGGCTCGGCGGCCGAAGTGCGCCCGGGCGCCCCATGCAAGATCCGCCCCGGCGACGAGCTCCGCCTGGCCGGCGACACCCGTTTCATAGTATTGGCAGGTTAAGACGGGAGCTCACCGGCGTATTGGTAGGTGCGGATCACTGTGCGAACCTTATATGCGTGTTTTCGGGGTTGCGGGGTTTCCGGAAGCAGCTTTTCTTTGGAAGCAAATAGAGAGTAACTATTATATACTTTTAATGTACCTATATTTTCCAGATCGCAGGGAGATGGGCTCCGTGGAAGAAATTTACCCGATCACAGCATTGCATAAGCATTCCCAAGAAGTTCGCTCGGCAGCGAAAGAGGGCGTGGTTCGTATTACCGAGAACGGTGTTGGCGCGTTTGTCTTCTGCTCTGAGGAGGTCTTTGAATCAAAGCTGCAGCAAGCAAAATGCGATGCTATTTACGAAGCAGAGCTGAACCGGGCTCTTAGCGAGGCCGAGTCGGACTTTGATAATGGGCGGTTTGTGGTAGGTTTCGAGGAGGCATGGAAGAGGATCGACGAGTTAAGGGCTAAACGTGCCTAAGGTCATATTTGCCGAACGCTTTTTAGCCGATGTCTCTTCAATCTATTCTGATGCTTTGGTTGCCGAAGTGATGGAAGACGTTTCCCGTATAGCTGCTTTTCCCGAGATCGGCAGGGTTTTGGCGCCTGAAATAGCTCTCAAGGGGATGCCTTCTGGCGTTAGGAAGTTTCCTGTTGGACCCTTCGACTTGCTGTATGCCTACGATAGGGATTCTGATGTGCTGAAAGTTGAGGCATTGATCCATCAGAGAAGGATCCACTGATGGGAGATCGCTACATTTGATTCGTTTGCCTTATGTTCCCTATGATTTTCAGCGGTTTCATTTCGGCTGATAGGTGTTGGTGCTTTAACTGAACACCAAGAAGCAGTTGTCGTAAAATGTTCGCAGGGATCACTTCACTGTTAGGGAGAGAGGGAAATTATGGCAGACGAAGTACAGTACGTGGTTATCGCAGGCTTCCCGAAGGCCGACTTCATGGTGGTTGCGTTGGACCATGCAGGTACCGCAATCTCCGAGA
Source organism: uncultured Prevotella sp. (assembly GCA_963598325.1). Taxonomy (GTDB): domain Bacteria; phylum Actinomycetota; class Coriobacteriia; order Coriobacteriales; family Eggerthellaceae; genus Anaerotardibacter. The sequence continues at coordinate 58,856 of CAVBST010000006.1, forward strand.
AGTCGTTCAAGGCCGTCGATTTCATGCGCGAGATGGAGTCGTTCCTCGAGGCTTATCCTGCGCCCGAGATCAAGATGATCGGGCCTAAGGATTACGCGATCGAGTACAAGAAGATGCTCGTCAAGGGCAAGTACGTAACCGAGCATCCGGGCATTCCGATCGACGTTATGTACCGCGGTGGCTACGCATAAGGTTTTCTGGGTACAACGAAAACCTGTTAGGGCAAACGCGTCGGGTTTCCGGCGCGTTTGTTTTGTCCAAAGAATGCGAAGGGCTCGGCTGGGGCGCGGCGACTTGCCGTCTTCCGGGACCCTATAAGCTGCCTGTGGCCGATGGTGTCGCTTGGCATGGCGTTCGTCTAAGCTGCCGATGATAGAATGATGCCCGTTTATAAAAGAATCGAGCATTCAAGTAGGGGCTTATGGCTAACAAGGCATTCGAAACGGCGGCGAACGCCGTTACCTCGCGCGAGCACTTCGCTTCGCGCATCGGTTTCATCCTTATCGCGGCGGGCTGCGCAATCGGCATCGGCAACGTGTGGCGCTTCCCGTACATCACCGGCGAGTACGGCGGCGGCGCGTTCGTGCTGCTGTACCTTATCTTCTTGGTTATCCTGGGCCTGCCCGTTATGGTGATGGAATTCGCAGTTGGCCGCGCCAGCCAGAAGAGCGCCGCCCACGCCTTCGACGTGCTTGAGCCCAAGCGCCGCTTCCATTGGTTTTCTTGGTGGGGCTACATCGGCTGCATGTTGCTGATGATGTTCTACACCACCGTTGCCGGCTGGATGCTTGCCTACATTCCCAAGATGGCAACAGGCACGTTCGATGGCGCCAGCTCCGAGCTTGCCGGAACGGTGTTCAACTCGCTTCTGGCCAACCCCAGCGAGCTTATCGGCTGGATGATCGCCGCGGTGGCCATCGGCTTCGCCATCTGCAGCCTTGGCCTGCAGAAGGGCGTTGAACGCATCACCAAGTGGATGATGGCCATCCTGTTCGTGGTGATGATCGTGCTGTGCATCCGCACCACAACGCTGCCCGGCGGCGTGGAGGGCATCGCCTTCTACCTGATTCCCGATTTCAGCCGCATGTTCGAAGGCGGCATCGGCACGTTCGGCGAAGCGGTGTACGCCGCCATGGGCCAGGCGTTCTTCTCGCTTTCCCTGGGTATTGCCGCCATGGAGATCTTCGGATCCTACATCAACAAGGAGCGCCGCCTTATGAGCGAGGCGGTTTCCGTTACCGCCCTGAACACGGTGGTTGCCATTCTGGCGGGCCTTATCATCTTCCCGGCCTGCTTCGCCTACGGCGTAACGCCCGATTCCGGCCCTTCGCTGGTGTTCGTTACGCTTCCGCTGGTGTTCGCGCAGATGCCCCTGGGCAGCCTGTGGGGCGCGCTGTTCTTCGTGTTCATGAGCTTTGCGGCGCTTTCCACCGTCATCGCCGTGTTCGAGAACCTTATCTGCTTCCTGATGGACAAGTACGGAATGTCTCGCCGCAAGTCGGTTGCCATCAACGGCGTGCTGGTGCTGGTGCTCAGCCTGCCCTGCGCGCTGGGCTTCAACGTGCTTTCGGGCGTAACCTTCCCGGGCATCGGTGACATCCAGTCCATCGAGGACTTCATCGTTTCCAACAACATGCTGCCGCTGGGCTCGCTGGTGTTCGTGCTGTTCTGTACCCGTCGTTACGGCTGGGGCTGGGACAACTTCCTGAAGGAAGCCGACACCGGCATCGGCATCAAGTTCCCGGCTTGGAGCCGCGTGTGGGTAAGCTACGGCATTCCGCTGCTCATCGTGATCATTTTCGTTATGGGCTATGCGCCTAAGGTGGCGCTTTGGCTGGGGCTTTCGTAGCTGCCAGTAGATCCAACTTGAGCATCTGCGGCTAACGCGGTTGTTTGTCCAAATGGACAAACTCGCAGCCGTTGCGAAGGGCCGGACGGGGGAGCACCTCGTCCGGCCCTTCGGCGTTCTTCTTCGTTTCTGGGCTCAATGGCTAATTGATGCGGGCAATGCGCCGGAAGTGGAGTACCCTAATCAAGTTGTGCCTTGGCTTGCCTTGCGTGGGGGCGGCCGCAGTTTGAAAAGGCGTGGTCCACGTTATTTGAAAGCTGGTTTTTATGTCTCAGCGCAAGGGCGGAATGCCCCAAGTAAATGACGTAAACGGATTGTCCTTCCCGCATCTTGTGGCGGCGGTTATCACCGCGGTTATCGGTGGCGGCGTGTTCACCATGGCCGGCGACATGGCTGCGGCCGGAGCCAACACCGGCGGCGTGCTCATCGGCTGGGTGGTTTCCGGCCTGGGCGTGTTCTGCCTGATGATGTGCTTCTTCGCCCTTTCCCGCTACAAACCGGAACTGGTGGGCGGCATCTACAGCTATGCCCGCGCGGGCTTCGGCAAGTACATGGGCTTCCTTTCTGCCTACGGCTATTGGATCAGCGCGTTGATGGCCAATGTTTCCTACACCACGCTGCTGTTTGCCAGCCTGGCGTTCTTCTTCCCGATATTCGGTGAGGGCAACAACGTTGCCTCCGTGGTGGGCGCTTCCATCATCGTGTGGGTGTGCTGGTTCTTGGTAAGCCGCGGCGTGAAGGAAGCGGCCAGCATCAACATCCTTACCACCATCGCGAAGATCATTCCGCTATTCGTGGCTATCGTGGCCATCATCTTCTCGATGCACTTCGACCCCGCCATCTTCATGGACAACTTCTGGGGCGAGCCCGATGGGCCTTCGCTGTTCGACCAGGTTGTGGGCATGGTAGGCGTGAGCGTGTGGATCTTCTTGGGCATCGAAGGCGCCGTGGTTATCTCGGGCCGTGCGCGCTTCAGCAAGGACGTCGGCCGCGCCACCGTTACGGCGTTCGTTGGCATTCTGGCCATCTATCTGCTGGTTTCCATTCTTTCCATGGGCGTTATGCCTCGCGCGGAACTGGCCGAGCTTTCCAACCCCTCTATGGCCGGCGTGCTCGAGGCGGTTGTGGGGCCGTGGGGCGCTGCGCTGGTGAACCTGGGCGTTGCCCTTTCCCTGCTGGGCGCCATGCTGGGCTATACCATCATCTCTTCCGAGTGCCCGCATGAGGCGGCGTGCCAAGGCGTGTTCCCAAGGGAATTCGCCATGAAGAACAAGCACGGCGCCCCCATTGTCACGCTTACCGTTACGTGCGCCATCATCCAGCTGTTCCTTATCCTGGTGGTTGTCTCCGAGCAGACCTACCAGTTCTTCTACAGCGTCTCGGTTTCCATGATCTTGGTGCCGTACTTCTTCAGCACGCTGTTCATGCTGGTGTGCGTGTTCAAGAAGGGTGGGTTCGAGAAGGTAACCGGCGGAAAGCTCGCGTTCTATCGCGTTATCGCTGTGGTGGGCTTCTTCTACAGCGTGTTCCTTATTTATGCCGGCGGGCTTACCGGTATGATGATCACCACCATCCTGTACGCTCCAGGCATCCTTCTGTACCTGTTGGGTGAAAAAGAGCGCGGCGAGGCGCTTTTGGGCAAGCCGATCGAACAGGTGGTTACTGCGGCTATCGTCATCCTTTTCGTGGTGAGCGTCTTCTGCATCGCCACGGGGCAGATCGCGGTTATCTAGGGAATCGCCTAGCTCAACCAAGCCTTACGCAGGGCGCGTCACGGCAGGTGGCGCGCCCTGTTTGCTGTGATGCGTCCTACAAATCGCGCGGGATGTCGGCCAGCTCGGCTTCGGTGAACACCGGGCCGTCCAGGCAGATGTACTTGCCGCCGATGTTGCAGCGGCCGCATTTGCCTACGCCGCACTTCATGCGCGCCTCAAGCGTGGTGATGATGTTCTCGGGGCGGTATCCCAGCTTCGTAAGCGATTCGCGGCAGGTGCGGAACAGGCTGGGGCCGCCGCACAGCGTGACGGCGGCGTTTTCGGTGGAAAGCCCTTCTTCGGCCACCACCTGCTCCAAGTACGGCGCAGTGTAGGAAACGGGCCCGGTCCAGCTCTCGTTGCCGTGGTACAGGCTCACGTGCACGTGCGTGTCGGGGTAGCTGGGCCAAACCTCGAACAGCTCTTCCTTGAATACCAGGTCGTCGTAGGTGGAGGCGCTGTACACCAGGTCGATGCGGCCGTAGTCTTCCCGGTGGCGCAGGCAGTACTCCAGGAAGGCTCGCACCGGCGCCATGCCGATGCCGCCGGCGATGAACAGCATGTTGCGCCCCTTGCAGCTTTCGTAGGGGAAGCTGTTGCCGTAGGGGCCGCGCAGCCCAACGGAATCGCCCACGCGTAGCTTGTGCATCTGCTCGGTAACCAGCCCCACGTTCTTCACGGCCATTTCCACGTAATCGTCCCCGCGCGAGGTAATGCAGAACATACATTCGCCGAATGGCGGTACCGAGAACATTCCCAGTTGCCCGGGCTCGCTTGCGAAGGGGGCGCCTCCCTCGGGGGTTTTGAAGGTGAACAGCTTCACGTCGTGCGTAAGCTCCTTTATCCCCGTAACGGCTACCACCTTGGGGACAAGCGAGGACCCTTCGCAGATGCCCGCGCACCCATGTTCAACAACGATGTCAGGCATGGCTTGCCCCTTCCTCTTCCCACGCGTTCACCTTGTCGATGATGGCGGTGATGTCCATAGTTGCCGGGCAATCTACCAGGCAGCGGCCGCATCCCACGCACAGCGGCTCGCCGTAGCGCTCCTCGAAGAAGCAGAGCTTGTGCATGAAGCGCTGCCGCACGCGGTTGCGCTTCTGCTCGCGCGGGTTGTGGTTGCCGGCCATGAGCGTGTAGTCCTTGAACATGCAGCTGTCCCAGCAACGGAAGCGCGCGTTCTCTTCCTTCTTGCGCGCCTGGCTGAGGTCGAAGCAATGGCAAGTGGGGCAGATGAACGTGCAGCTGCCGCAGGTAAGGCAGGCAGTGGAAACCTCGTCCCAAAGCGGGCTGTCGAACAGGTTGTGCAGCTTCTGGGCAACACCTTCCATGCTCACCTTGGTGGTGCACTCAACCGGCTGGTGGGCAACGCTTCCTTCTTCCAGGTACGGTTGCCACATATCCAGCAAGGCCTGCCCCTTCTCTGTTTGGGCACGGGCCTCGAAGGCGTCTTCGCCTTCCACCAAAAGCAGGTCCGCCCCTGGCGCCTCGTTGGGGCTTTGGCCCATGGAATCGCAGAAGCAGGCATCGCTGCACCGGTTGCAGGCAAGCGCCACCAAGGTCATGGCTTCGCGCTTCGCCTGATAGAACTCGTCTACGTAGCCTTTGGTAAGGAACACCTGGTCCATGCGCTCGATGGCCGCAACATCGCAGGGCCGCACCCCGAACGCCACAAAGGGTGCCGGTTGTTCCAGCGCGCTCTCGATGAAGGTGCCTTCCGGCCCCTTGCCCCAGGTGTAGAGCTTCTCGGTAGAGGGGAACAGCAGCCCCTTCGGCGGGATCTTCGTGTTCTGCAGCTCGAAGTTGGGCTCGGTGATGCCGCGCTCTTCGCTGTACTGCGCAAAGCAGGAGGTCCCATCCACTATGGTTGGCAGGTATACGTCCATGGCCTGGGCGGTAGCGCCCAGCACTTCGGCCAAATGGCTTTTCTTGAACAGCATTTCCGGCCTCCTACATGAACTCTTCGACGTCGTCGGTCTTGAAGGTGCGCAGGGCATCGGGGCCTTCGGCGGCAAGCCCGCCACCCTCATAGGGGCCGAACAGCTCGTCGATGTCCTTGATCTGCTTGTGCATCAGCGTCATAAGCGGCAACCCCATGGGGCATACGCGCTCGCATTCGCCGCACTCTATGCAGCGGTCGGCCACGTGGAACGATCGCGTCACGCCGTAGTAGCGCGCTTGCTCCACATCGAACTGCTTGCCCTGCCACCCTTCGCGTTCCTGCTCGGCGAAGCACACCTTGCAGGTGCAGCAGGGGCAGGCTTGCCTGCAGGCGTGGCAGCGGATGCAGGTTTCGTACATCAGGTCGAAGAATGCCCGGCGTTCCTCGCGGCTCATGGCCTCGAGGTTGCGCACGTCGGCAAAGCGGTCGTTCTTGGGCTCGGGCGCCGGCTCGCCTAAAAGCTCGTCGTAGATTACCGGGTTGTGGAACTGGCATTCGCGGCAGCGCTTCAGCTCTATGCCCTCGCGGGTGGTGCAGCCCGTGCAGGGGATGCCGATGAGGTACACGTCTTCGCGGCGGATCTGCCTATCGGCGATAAGGCGGTTGATGGCACGCGACTCGCACCCGCGGGCAACAAGCCCCACACGCCCCTTGTCCTTTTGCTCAAGAACGTATTTGCCCAGGGCGTGCTCGCAGTGCTGGTCGCACACCAACTGTGCTGCCTGTTCGGGCGTGTCGGCGCAGTAGGGGGCTCGCTGGTATTCCAGGCGCCCCGCGCTCCAGCCCAGCACGCAGGCAACCGTGCCTTCTGCGATCAGCTGGGATGCGCGGGCGCGCACTTCCTCGGTGAAGTCCATCACAATCCCTCCCTTGCGTTCTTCGGGGTGGCAAGCCATTCGAATTTGGCGGCTATGGGGCGGGGTATGTCCTCGGGCGCCAAATGGGGAAGGTCGTTCGAAAGCGGGCCCAGCTCGCGGATGCGCTCGGTTGCCTCTATCACGGTGTCGCGGAACTTGCCCGCCTCGGAGCCCGATATCCAGCGCACGATGAAGCGGTCGGGCTCAAGCCCCAGGTACTCCAGCAGGCGCTTGTACACCAGCATGCGGCGCTTGGCGTAGTAGTTGCCGGTGGCGTAATGGCAGTCGCCGGGGTGACAGCCGCATACCAGCACGCCATCGACGCCGTTTTGATAGGCCTTCAGCACGTACTGGGGGTTCACGCGCCCCGAGCACGGCACGCGCAGCAGGCGGATGTCGGCGGGGTACTCCATGCGGTTCAGGCCCGCCAGGTCGGCGCCGGCATAGGTGCACCAGTTGCAGCAGAACGCCAGTATCTTCGGTTGCCATTCCTGTGGGGCATTGCCAGCTGCCGGTGCGGCAGCGGAAGCGGCGGCAGCAGGTGTGGTGGTTTCAATGTTCTGGTTCATCGGAGCAACGCCTCCATTTCACGCATGATTCCCTCGTTGGTGAAGCCCAGAAGGTCGGCGGCACCGGCGCGACAGGCAACGGTGCAGGCGCCGCAGCCTTGGCACAGGCCGGGGTTGGGCTTTGCCACGGTGCGGGTTACCTTCTGCGAGTTCTCGCGCAGGGTTACCTCGGTAAGCTCGATGGCGCCGTAGGGGCAGATGTCGGTGCAGGCGCCGCACCCGGAGCATTTGGCGTTGTCCACGTGCACGATCATCGGGTTCGACTCTATCTGCCCGCGGGCAAGCAGTCCGATAACCTTCGAAGCGGCAGCGCCCGCTTGGGCAACCGTGTCGGGGATGTCCTTCGGGCCTTGGGCCACGCCGGCAAGGTATACGCCGGCAGTGTTCGTTTCCACCGGGCGCAGCTTCGGGTGGGCTTCGGTGAAGAAGCCCTCGGGGCCGCGCTGCGCGTTCAGCACACCAGCTATCTGGCTGGCTCCTTCGTTGGGAACCATGGCGGTTTCCAGCACCACCATGTCGGCATCGACGCGTACCACCTGGCCGGAAAGCGTGTCTTCTCCCATACAGACGAGCTTGCCGCCTTCGGGGTAAATCTTCGACACGCGTCCGCGCACGTACACGGCGCCGTCGTTCAGGGTGTTCATGTAGAACTCGTCGTAGCCTTTGCCCGCGCAGCGCACGTCCATGTAGAACACGAAGCAGCGGCCGTCCTTCACCTTGTCCAGGTATTGGTGCGCATGCTTTGCCGAGTACATGCAGCAGGCGCGGCTGCAGTAGGAAACGCCCTTGTGCGGGTCGCGCGAGCCAACGCATTTGATGATGGCGAGCGTCTTTGGCTCGGCATGGTCGCTGGGGCGCTGGATATGGCCCTCGGTTGGCCCTGATGCGTTCACCAGCCGCTCGAACTGCAGGCCGGTGACGATGTCGGGGTAGCGTCCGCCGCCGTACTCGCCGTAGATCTTCGTCCAATCGATAAGGTCGTAGCCGGTGGCCAGGATGATGGCGCCGAAGGTTTCGGTGGTGCTGCGGTCGGTGTCGTCGTAGCGGATGGCGCCGGTGGGGCATACCTTGGCGCACACGCCGCATTTGCCCTCGGTGAGCTTCCGGCAGGTTTTGGCGTCGATGGTGGGCTTGCTGGGAACCGCCTGGGCGAAGGGCTTGTATATGGCCTTGCGAAGCGAAAGGCCCTCGTCGAACTCGTTGGCGGTTTTGCTGGGGCACTTCGTCTCGCAGGCGCCGCAGCCGGTGCATAGGTCGTAGTCGATGTACTTGGCGCGTTCGCGGATGGTGGCCTCGAAGTTGCCGATGTAGCCGGTAACCTTCTCCACTTCGGAAAGCGTCTTGATGGTGATGTTGGGGTGGTTGCCCGCCTCCGACATCTTCGGCGTGCAGATGCAGGCCGAGCAGTCCATGGTGGGGAAGGTTTTGTCCAGCTTCACCATCTTGCCGCCGATGGAAGGGTTGCGTTCCACCAGCGTTACCGGGAAGCCGGCGTCGGCCACATCGATGGCCGCTTGGATGCCGGCGATGCCCGCGCCCACCACCAGCACTTTCCGGTTCACGGGGATGGTGCTGGTGTACAGGTTCTTGTTGGTATCCACCTTGGCAACGGCCATGGCCACCAGGTCGATGGCCTTGGGGGTGGAGGTTGCCTTGTCCTTGTGCACCCACGAGCACTGTTCGCGGATGTTGGCGATCTCCAGCAGGTAGGGGTTGATGTTGGTTTTCTCGGCCAGCATCTTGCGGAAGGTCTGCTCGTGCATGCGCGGGCTGCAGCTGGCTATGACGATGCGGTCGAGGTTGTGCTCCTTCACGGCATCGGCGATGGCCTGCTGGCCTGGGTCGGAGCAGGTGTACTTGTTGGTGGTTGCAAAGGCCACGTTCGGCATAAGGCGCGCGGCGTCGGCTACCGCCTGCACGTCTACCGTTGCCGCGATGTTGGTGCCGCAATGGCACACGAACACTCCGATCCGGCTCATGCGATCACCTCCTTGGCAGCGCTGTTCGCAGCTGGTTGCGCCGCAGAACCTGCGGGTGCGCCTTCTGCTTTCGGCTTCGCCTTGGCTGCGCGCGCTGCGGCCCGTGCCTTGCGTTGGGCTTCCTTGGCCGCACGTTCGGCCTCTTCGGCGGCTTTCTGGGCGGCCCGTTGCCGCTGCCAGGCCTCATGTGCGCGTTCGTGCAGGTCGGCGGCGGGGTGGAAGTGGCGTCCTATGCCGCTTTTCGCCTGAGGCGCGCCCATGCTGGCTGCCAGCAGCTCGGTGAAGTAGTACACGGGGATATCGAGCGCGGGCAGGCCTTCCTTGGCCCGTGCCGCGTTCACCTCGGCTTCGCGCATGTCCAGGTTCAGCATGCAAAGCGGGCAGGCGCAGGCTATGGCGTCGGCGCCGTTGGCATGTGCGTTCTCGAAGATGCGGCGAACCATGGTGCGTCCCAGGCTGGGAACGGTTACCTGGTGCGATGCGCCGCAGCACTCGTTCTTGAAGTGCCATTCGATGGGCGCAGCCCCGGAAAGGGACACGAGCTGTTCCATGGTGTGCGGCTGCTCATCGTCGTCGAAGGTGCACACCTCGGTGGGGCGCAGCAGCGCGCAGCCGTAGTAGCAGGCAACCTTCAGGCCGTCCAAGGGCCGGCACACGCGCGAGCCGATGCGCTCTTGCGCTTCCTGCCCAAGGAACGGCTCCAGCCCGTTGGCAACGTAGGCGCTGGCGGCCCAAGGGCGGCCGATGATGCTTTCCACCTGGGTTCGCGCCTCTTCGCTTTCCTGCGCATGCGCCGTGGCGGTTTTAAGGTGCTGGTAGCAGCCGGCGCAGGGTGCAAGCACGGGTGTATCGCCGAATGCCTTTTCAGCCAGGGCGAGGGAGCGGGCGGGCAGGGCATCGCCCAAAAGCTCGCTTTCCGCGTGCGCGGCCGATGCCCCGCAGCAGTTCCAATCGGGGATCTGGGCCAGTTCCACGCCGGCGGCAAGGGCAACGTAATCGTAGGATTTCGTGTACGAGATGCCGGTGGAATGGGCCGAGCATCCGGGGAAGTACGCGTATCTCATGCTTTGGCCCCCTTTGCGGTTTCGGGTTGGGGTTCGGCTCCCCGTTCGGCTGCGCGCGCCTTGGCGATGATGGCGGCAACTTCTTCGCCCTTGCCCGTCTTCTTTCCGGGCAAGCCCAGCATTCCACGGGTGACCATCTTGGGTGCGCTCAAGGCGTCCTGCAGAAAATGGCCGGTGGTGATGTTGAAGCGCATGGCCAACATGGCTTCGTCGGAGGTACCTGTCTGGCGCACGCCATCGATGAACAGGTCGTTGAAGCGGTCCACTTCGGAAACGGCAGGCGATCCGGTGCGCTTGGCCTCCCTTCGGCAGGCCAGCATCACGCTGGGCAGGTCTATTTCCTGCGGGCAGCGCGCCAGGCACATGCCGCACCCGGCGCAGAGCCAGGGCATGTTCGATTGCAAGACTGCTTCTACCTGGCCAAGCTGCAAGTGGCGCATGACCTGCCGCGGCATCATGTCGGCATCGGCGGCAACGGGGCATCCGGCCGAGCATTTGCCGCACTGGTAGCACTTCTTCGGGTCTACCTGAGCATCATCCAAGATGCGCCCAAGCGATTGATGCGCCGCCGCGGGTGCAGCGGCGAGGTTTCTTGCTTCCATGGAACCTCCGTTCTTCAAAGACGTTCGGGCTGGTCTTTCTGGGGACGAACACGGCCGCGCTGGTTGGGTGCGGCGGCTGTTTCCCGGGTCCATTCTGAAGATCTCGCTCTGTGCAACAGCAAACACCCCGCGTGGCCAAGTAACCCAAGGTGAACATCAGGTTTGGCGGAAAGACGGTGTTTAACGGTTTCGCCGCTTACGCTGAACGCCCGAATCCTGCCGTTCGCCGCAGGGCGTTTCGGGGTTCGGCTTGTGCGCTGTGCAGGGAAAGCGGGGCGGGGCATCGAAATGCTTGCTTGGCTGTTCGTGGGTGCTTGGCGGTTTACAATTGCCTAAAGGAAAACCACCGAAAAAGGAGGATCCCATGTCCAAGCAGCCTTATTCCGAACTGGCTAGAAACGCCCTGCGCGACCCTCTGTGGTGGGTGGGCCTAGGCGCGGCGGTTGCGCTCGTCGTAAGCTACTTCGTCGAGGCGCCCTATTGGTTGATCAGTGCCTTTTGGTGCTTGTTCGGCTTGACGTTCGTAGCTTCCGCGATACGTGGCAAGGACGTGCAGCGCAACAGGCCCATGACCCGCGCTGAGCGCATAGTTTCCGCTGTGGTCGGTATCGTTATAGTGGCGTTCGCTGTTGCCAACATCGTTATGGGACTGCAGGGCATCTAAACGGACTTGCCGTAGGTGTCGGCGATCAGCTTTTCTCGTTCGGGTCTAGGATGTGAGCTTCCCTTGCGCTCGCTCTAGTCAACGTAGGTGAAGTTCACAGCGTCGAATGTGCCTTCTGGGCGGATGCGCAGGGTCGGGATAACGGGAAGCGGCAGGAAGATAAGGCCCATGATGGGGTCCAGGGGCGGCTCGATGCCCATCTCGCGCGCCTTCGCCATGAACTCATCGTGCTGCTGCGCCACATCGTCGGCAGTTCCATCGCTCATAAGGCCGCCAAGCGGCAACGGGATGCGCGCCACAACCTCTTCGCCGCGCACGAGCACGTGGCCGCCTTGGCCAACGGCCTTCACCGCTGCGTACATGCTTGCCGGGTTGTCGCCGATGACGCAGACGTTGTGCGAGTCGTGCCCGATGGTGGAGGCCACGGCGCCGCCGGTGATGTTATAACCCTGCACCCAGCCGCGGCCGATGTGCTTGCCAACAAGCCCCATGCCCGCTGCACGGTCGCCATCTGCGCCGGCAGCCTGTGCCGCCACGCCGCGCCCATGCCGCTCGATGATGGCAACGCGCCGCAGGCCATCGGCGGAATCGGGATACGTGGCTCCGGTGATGGCCTTTCCGGGGATAACGAACACGGCGCCTTGGCCGGGGCGGAAGGCATAGTCGAACACCTCGGTAGAAAGCTTGGGCAGCTTGACGGAGCCATGCAGCTTTTCCGCCAGCTCTGCGACCAGCGGCGTTTCGGGGGCGATTTCCCCCACGAAGCTCCCGTCTTCGGCAACAAGGGCGCCTGCTGCGAATACCTGGTGCGGGGCTGTGGCGAAGGTGAGGTCGTCGAGCAGCAGCAAGTCGGCGCGCTTGCCGGGCGCAACGGCTCCGCGCCGCTTATGCGCGCTGCCGTGGCCATGGTCGAGCCCAAAGCATTCGGCTGCAGAAAGCGACCCCATCGAGATGACGACAACGGGGTCGATACCGGCCGCTATCGCCATGCGGCAGGCGTTGTCGATCATGCCGATCTCGCGGGCATCGGAAGGCGCGCGGTCGTCGGTTGCGAAGCAGCAGCGGCGGGCCCGAGCCGGGTTTTCCTGCAGCAGGGGAATAAGGTTGGCAAGGTCGTGGCTGCAGGTGCCTTCGCGAAGCATCACGTACATGCCGCGCGAGAGCTTCTCGAGCGCTTCGTCGTACAGGGTGCTTTCATGGTCGGCGATGATGCCGGCGGCCGCATAGGCGTTCAGATTGCAGCCGGAAACCATCGGCGCATGGCCGTCTACCAGGTGCGATGCGGTTAGATTGGCAACATCGATGCGATCGAGCGTTTCCTTATCGGCCGAAAGGACGCCGGGGAGGTTCATCATCTCGCCCACACCGAAGATATCGTCGGGATGCTCGGCGATGAAGGCGCGCATGTCGTCGGCGGAAATGGTTGCGCCGGCTTGCTCGTCGGGCAGCGCCGGCACGCAGGAGGGCATCATGAACTTGATGTCGATGGGTGCGCGGCGGCCATCCTCGATCATGAACTGAAGGCCGTCGGTACCGGCAACGTTGCAGATCTCGTGGCTGTCGGCGATGGCGGTGGTGGTGCCGCGGGCGGCTGCCATACGTGCGTACTCGGTAGGGCGGATGTTCGACGACTCGATGTGCAGGTGCCCGTCGATAAGCCCGGGAGCAAGGTAGCGCCTCTCGCAATCGATAACCTGCTTGGCCTCGTAGCCGCCGCTTTCGCCCTCGAAGAGCACGCCCACGATAACGCCATTGCTTACGGCTACTTCGCCAGGTACAACGCGCAGGCCATATACGTCGACTATCTGAGCGTTGGTGAACAGGAGGTCGACAGGCTCGCGGCCTGCCGCCGCGTTCACGATCTGCTTCAGGGATTCAACGGACATCGTGGCACCTCTTTCCCGCTGGTGGCTTCAGCCGTTGGCATAAGCAGCCAAAACTCGCTTTCTCAAGTGTATCCAGTAGCACGGCGCAAAGGAAGCAAATTGGGCTCGGTTCAAGCAGGTATTGAGGCGACGATTTGCATTTTGCTTATTGAATACCAGGTCAGCTTAGGCGTACTGAGGGATACACGGTTCCTTGGCGGTTCGTGCTGTGTGGATGGGAACCAGGGGGGAGCGGGCCTTCCGTGCTAGATGGTCCCCTTATGGCGAGCGCCGTTGCACGTAGTCCCTGGGCTGCTGGGCGGGGGCAGGTAAAATCCTGTTCAGACAGCCGTTTACCGATGAAACGGGACGGCCCTCTGCAACCGCCAATAGCACACTATGGCGGTCGATTGAACATGTTATAATCTGTTTCTACAAAAGAATTAGGTAAACCCGTCGAAAGGCGGGGGCACAAAGCCATATGGGTCTAAGGTCTTCGGACTATGACAGCCGGTTGCCGTCGACGAGAGCCGATGTACGAGCAGGGACGCCCCGCCCATGCTCTGCACCCGCCCAGGGCTTTTGCCTAGGCGGGTTTTTCTATTTCGGGTCCTGACGCCTGGCAAGGCGCAGAGACAAGCAGGGCTTCCTTCCCGTTGGACGAGATTCCGCGGGGGGGGGGCGAGAAGGAGCCCCTCCAGGCCAGGAGTACCGGAGGGCTCCACCCCGAAGGGAAGAGGAAGCTATGAAGAAGCGGTTCCTGAGTATCCTGCTGGCCTTGTGCATGGTGACGCAGTTCGTCCCCACGGCGGCGCTTGCTGCGCCGAACGATGCGGTGAGCAATGGGGCGACTACGGCGTTGGTAAACACCGAGACCGAGCAGGGCCCCGACCAAATTGCGGGCGACGGCGACGACCAGGCCGACGAGACGGCGGTGAACGCCGTGGCCGAGACGGGCGGCGCGGCTGCCGTCGCTCTTACCCTGCTGCTGCCCGACGGCCTCTATGCCGATGGCGGTGAGGCGACGGGCGTCGTGACGCGTACGGCGGGCGAGGACGGTAAGATCGACCCCATTGTTATCTCCTGCGAGGACCAGGGCGCATTCAGCGCCGAGCTTGCGGAGCAGATCAATAAGAATTCCTCCATTTCCGATAACGGCCTGCATGTAACCTACAACGCGGACGGCGACACGCTGACCCTTTCCGGCTCTCCCACGGCGAGTGCCCAGCTCGATTTGGAAGAGATCCTCATCGCTGCGATGGAGGATAGCGGCGCGTATGACGCGGAGCTTGCCGACTATACCTCTGCTACCACGATTTCAGGTGAGTGGGTAATTGAAAGTGGGGCAACGGCGTCTGCATCGGTTCAATGCATCATCTCCGGCAATGTCACTATCCGCGGCGGCGGCACGTTCGAGCGCACCGGCGCCGACGGCTATATCACTGTCCCCTCAGGCGCGACCTTGACGCTGGAAGGCGTGACTCTGGACGGCAATAGTGTCACGAGTTCTCACTCGATGATCGAGGTCGAAAGCGGCGGCACGCTGATCATCAAGGACAACACCGTTATCAAGAACTGCGTAACGAGCCGTTGGGGCGGCGCGATTTACAACAGCGGCACGTTGACGATGGAAGGCGGTGAAATCACCAGCTGCACCTCCAGCTACGGCGGCGGTGGTGTGTATGTGGAAGGAGGCGGCCAATTCACTATGTCTGGCGGCTCTGTTGTCGGCTGTACCACTACTTACTACTATGGTGGCGGCGTGTACAACTACGGCGCGTTCACGATGTCCGGCGGCAGCATAACGAAAAACAGTGTTGCCAACAGCAGCACGAGTAACGCCGGCGGCGTGTACAACTACGGCACGTTCACGATGTCCGGCGGCAGCATAACGAAAAACTGTGTTGCCAACGGAGGTTACGGCAGCCACGGCGGCGGCGTGTACAACTGCGGCGCGGTCACGATGTCCGGCAACCCGGTCGTCAGAGATAACGTCACGGGCGGCTCGATCGATGCCAACGGCAATCTCTCCGGTGGCACGGCGAACAATGTCTATCTGATTTTTAGGGATTCAATCGCCGTCGAGAGCGACAAGCCCATGGACAGCGCCGCCGAGGTCTACATCACCGGCGCGGAAGGCCAGACCGTTGTCACCGGCACGACGGAGACCACGGGCTTTTACTGCGACGACGAGAGCCTCAAGCTCCAGGCGGACAGTGACAACAACAGCTTGACGCTCGCGGCAAACCCGCACACCCACTGCGTCTGCGGCGGCGCGACAAACATCGGCGACCATACGGAGCACAAAAGCGCCACATGGACAGCCTGGAAAAGCACCAACAGCCTGCCCACGGATCCGGGTAATTACTACCTGGCGAATGACGTGCAGCTTTCCGACGAGTGGACGGTCGGCAGCAGCGCCGACATCAAGCTCTGCCTGAATGGCAAGACCGTCACTGGCGCAAACTGGAAGTCGGTTATCAACAACAAAGGCACCCTGACCATCACAGACTGCACCACCGACACCGCTAAGGTTGGAAAAATAACCCACAAGGACGGAGAAAACGGCAACGGCATAGCCTGCAGCGGCGCGCTCTGTCTGTACAACGGCAGCATCACCGGCAACACCGTAGAATGGGACGGCGGCGGCCTGAATCTTGGCGCCGGCAGCTTCAACATGTATGGCGGTGAGTTCTCTAACAACAAGGCGATCGGCGGCAAGAGGGGCGGTGCCGTGTATGTTGGGTGCACCATCACCTTTAACATGTACGGCGGCAGCATCACCGGAAACACCGCCGACGGCGGATACGGCGGCGGAGTGATGGTTGACGGCAATGACATCGCCGGCTGGCTCGGCAACTTCAACATGTCCGGCGGCGTTATTTCCGGCAACTCAGCCGAGTACGGCGGCGGCGTTTACAACAAGAGCACGTTCAGCATGTCCGGCGGCAGCATCACCGGCAACTCCGCCAGCGGCACAAACGGCGGAGGCGTCTATAACTACGAGAGCGAGCATACTGCCTGCAACATGTCCGGCGGCGAAATCAGCGGCAATACGGCCAGCACCAACGGCGGCGGAGTGTACAACGGCGGCACGTTCAATGTGTCTGGCAGCCCTGTCATCAGCGGCAACGTCAATGGCGGCTCGTTCGATGACAGTGGCAAACTCACGGGCGGCACGGTCAACAATGTCTATCTGCCAAGTGGCGAGGTCATCACGGTGGAGAGCGACAGACCCCTGACCGGGGACGCAAAGGTTTACATTACCGGCGCGGAGGGACAGACCGTCGTCACCGACACGACGGAGACCACGGGCTTCTACTGTGACAACGGGGCCTATAAGCTGGAGGCGCTGACGGAGGGGGGCGCAACCGGCCTAAAGCTCGTGAAAAACATCCAAACCCACTGCGTCTGCGGCGATACGAGCTGCGAAAAAACCTCGGATGGTCATGAGAGCGTCACATGGCAGCCGTGGGACGGCGCGGATGACACTCTCAGCTATAACAACAACACCGCCTACGTCTACCTGACCCAAGACGTGACGAGAAGCGATACGTTCACCGTCGCAGACGGCAAGACTCTCTATCTCTGCCTCAACGGAAAGGCATTTACAACCACCGCCGATCATAAATTCAACTCGGACTACGCCATCAACGTTGCGGAAGGCAGCAAACTTTTTGTCACCGACTGCCAGGAGGATGTTGGCACGATCCAAAGTGCCGAGGTCTACGATTCCAAGTTAATCAGCAATAGCGGAAGCTTCACCCTCTGGAACGGCAATGTTACGAGCGGCAAAGGCGACGGCGTGAAGAACAGCGGAACGCTCACGATGAACGGCGGCAGCATCACCAACTGCGCCGGCGACGGCGTAGACAACTACGGCGCGTTCACGATGAACGACGGGAACATTGAGAGCTGCAGAGGCGGCGGCGTGCGCAACACCGGTGAGGGCGCGTTCACGATGAACGACGGCAGTATTACCAAATGCGGCGGCGGCGACCGTAGCAACGGCAGCGGCGGCGGCGTAAGCAACGACGATGGGGGCACGTGCACGTTCACGATGAACGGCGGCGAGATCGCCGAGTGCTACGCCTCCTCGCTGGGCGGCGGCGTGTTTAACGGCGAAGGCTGCACGTTCACGATGGAAAGCGGCTCAAGAATCACCAACTGCGGCGGCGGGGCAATCCAAGGCGGCGGCGTGTTCAATCGGGGCACATTCAATATGAACGGCGGCGATATCACCAAATGCTACTCTGCTTCCTACGGCGGTGGCGGCGGCGTGAGCAACTACGGCACGTTCAATTTGTCCGGCGGCAGCATAACAAATAACAAAGTTAGCAACAACAGATGGGTCTACGCCGATGGCGGCGGTGTGGGCAACTACGGCACGTTCAACATTTCCGGCAACCCGGTCATCAAAGACAACACCAGCACAAATAACACCGATAATGTGTATCTGAACAAGGACAAGGCAATCACGGTCGAGAGCGGCAAGCCCATGGGCAGCGCCGCCGAGGTCTACATCGCCGGCAAAGAGAATCAGACCGTCGTCTCCGGCACGATCGACCCCACGGGCTTCTACTGTGACAACGAGGACTACAGGCTGGTAGACAATGCAGACGGTGGTCTCAAAATCGTGCAAGTGCAAACCCACTGCGTCTGCGGCGATAAGAGCTGCGGAAAAACGGACGGCGGGCACAGCGGGAAAATCGAATGGACGAAGTGGGAGAGCACCGATAGCCTGCCCACCGAGCAGGGCAACTACTACCTGGACAGCAATGTGACCCTCACATCCACTTGGGAGTGCGGCGCTGACATCAAACTCTGCCTTAACGGCAAGACAATCACCTGTGATGCCGATGCCGCGGCCATCACGGTTTCTGCTACCGGCGACCTCACCGTTACCGACTGCCAGGGGGTGGTCGGCAAGATCACCCACGTGGAGGGCAAAAAGGGCCGTGGCATCACCAACAACGGCACGCTGGCGTTGTGGAACGGCGAAATTGCGGGAAATAAGAGCTACATAAACAGCAACAACGATGATGGGGCCGGCGTATACAACGAGGACGAGGGCAGCTTCAATATGTACGGCGGGAGCATCTGCGACAATGAGGCTGACAGCAAAATGCTTGCCGGCGGCGTGTGCAACTATGGCACCTTCACCATGAGCGGCGGCAAGATCACGAGAAACATTGCAGGCTTTAGCGCGGGAGGAGTCCGTAACGGCGGAACCTTCACTATGTCCGGCACTGCTGAAATTTCCCACAATACAGCCAGCGAGAACAGCGGGGGAATCGACAACTACGGAACCTTCACCATGGAGGGGGGCGCCATCTCCAATAATGAGGCCACCGAAGGTGGTGGTGTGACGAACAGCGGCTCTTTCTCGATGAAGGGGGGAGCGATATCCGGCAACAAAGCGCTCAGGGTGGTAAGTACATGGGGGTCGTATTACGGCGGCAACGGCGGCGGTGTATGGAATGAGAGCTCGTATGGCCTGGAAGACACGGCCTTCGTCATGAGCGGGGGAACCATCTCCGGTAATACGGCGGCCAACGGCGGAGGCGTGTATATCCAAAGCGACGGCGGTATGATGTCCACAAGCAGCACATTTGAAATATCCGGCACGGCTGAAATTACCGAAAATTCTGCCACCGACGGTGGTGGCGGCGTGTATGTGCAGGCTCTCTCATACAGTATCGAAAGCACCAACAGCGGCACGTTGACGCTGAAGGGCGCGGTAAAGATCGCCGGCAACGTCACGGGCGGCTCGTTCGATGACAGTGGCAATCTCACCGGCGGCACTGCCAACAATGTCTACCTGACAGGCAATACCGCGGTCATTCGATCCGACGGGCTCGATGACGGCGCCAGCATCGGCATTGCCGGAACCTCCGACTCGCTCGGCAAGACCGTTGTCACTGGTACGACCTCCACCACCGGTTTCTCTAGCGACAACGCGGATTATTCCCTGGTGGCAGATAGCGAAAACAATGGCCTCAAGCTTGTACCAGCCCCTGTCACCATCAGCGGCGTGACGCTGCTGAATAGCAAAGACGGCGACCCCATGACCAACAGCACCAAGGTCTATGACGGCAAAGCCGTGGCCTATGACGCAGATGCGGTGGCGTGTGACCCGGTTCTGGTCGACATGAAGCTGACCTACACCTGGCAGAAGCTGGAGAACGGTGAATACAGAAATATAAGCGAGAATGCCGCTCCCTCCAGTGCGGGCAGCTATTGCCTCCTGGTGACGGCCTCGAAGGGCGACAACACCCACGGCACGGCCACATACGACTTCACCATCACCCCCAAGACCCTGACCGTCAACGTCACGGCCCAGAGCAAGACCTATGACGGCACGACCAAGGCGACGATTACGGATGTTCAGTGGTCCGGCAAAGTCGACGGCGACAACGTGACCCTGAACCAGGGGGACATGACCGCCGCCTTCGACGATACGGACGCCGGCGAGAACAAGACCGTCACCGTGTCCGGCCTCGCCCTGGACAACAACAACGACGGCAACTACGCCCTGCCCGCTTCCGTCACCTGCACGAGCAAGATCACCCAGCGCCCCGTGACCTTCAAGGGCAACTCCGCCACCGAGACCTACAACGGCTCCGAGCAGAGCGTCGAGGGCTGCACCACCAACTACGACGCCGGCAAGAAGACCGGCCTGCTGCCCGGCCAGTCCTCCGACGTCGAGGCCAAGGCCTCCGGCACGCTGCCCGGCACCTACGACGGCACCATCACCGACGCCAAGGACGTCGTGATCAAGGACGCCCAGAACAACGACGTCACCGGCAACTACAGCATCGAGACCGTGCCCGGCGCCATGACCATCGTGGGCGTCGAGGGCGAGATCACCGTGACCGCCGCCTCCGACTCCAAGGTCTACGACGGCACCGCCCTCACCAACGACGGCTTCACCTACACCGACGGCGTCCTGCTCGAGGGCGACGTGCTCACCGCCGTGGTCAAGGGCTCCGCCACCGACGTGGGCGACGATGGCGTGAACGCCGTCGAGTCCTACAAGGTCATGCGCGGCGACCTCGACGTCACGAGCGCCTACACCTTCGGCGACAGCGTCGAGGGCAAGCTGACCATCAACCAGCGCCCCGTGACCTTCAAGGGCAACTCCGACGCCAAGACCTACAACGGCTTCGAGCAGAGCGTCTCCGGCTTCTCCACCAACGACGGCGAGGGCACCGGCCTGGTCCCCGGCCAGTCCTCCAACGTCGAGGCGTCCGCCTCCGGCACGCTGCCCGACACCTACACCGGCACCATCACCGACGCCGAGGATGTCGTGATCAAGGCTGGCAACGAGAACGTCACCGGCAACTACAGCATCACGACCGAGCCCGGCGCCATGACCATCAACAAGGTCGAGGGCAAGATCACCGTGACCGCCGCATCCGACTCCAAGGTCTACGACGGCACCGCCCTCACCAACGGCGGCTTCACCTACACCGACGGCGTTCTGGTCGAAGGCGACGTGCTCACCGCCGTGGTCGAGGGCTCCGCCACCGACGTGGGCGATGCGGGCGTGAACTCCGTCAAGTCCTACAAGGTCATGCGCGGCGAGACCGACGTCACGAGCGCCTACGCCTTCGGCGGGAGCGTCGACGGCAAGCTGACCATCGACAAGCGCGCAGCCGCCTTCACCGGCGACTCCGGCACCAAGAAGTACACCGGCTCCGAGCAGGAGCTCACCGGCATTACCACTGAGGGCCTGGTCGACGGCCAGGCCTGGGAGGGCCTGACCTACAGCGCCAAGGGCACCGAGCCCGGCGGCTACGACGGCGCCTTCTCCGGCGAGCTGTCCATCAAGGCCGGCGGCGAGGACGTCACCGCCAACTACGAGGTGGCCAAGGAGCCCGGCAGGCTGACCATCGACAAGTCCGACATCGCCGGCTACGTGACGCTGACCGGCGCGAACGTGTCCGAGACCTACGACGGCCGGGCCCACGCCGCCGGCGCCGCGACCGCGACCGACAAGAACGGCCACGCCGTGAAGGTCGAGTACCAGAAGGCCGACGGCTCCTGGACCGAGGACCCCTCCGGGATCACCGCCACCGCGGTGGCCGACTCCACGACCGTCAAAGTCCGCGCGTCCGTCGAGGGCTACTACGAGGGCTACGTCGAGACCGCCGAGGCCCTGACCGTCACCCAGCGCCCCGTGACCTTCAAGGGCAACTCCGCCACCGAGACCTACAACGG
>CAVBST010000007.1:0-76410 GCA_963598325.1 uncultured Prevotella sp.
CGAGACCAACGACTGCCTGTTCTACGACATGGACGGCTACTACGTGAGCTACGGCAGCGACGAGGGCGGCGACGCCTGGCAGCGCCACGCTACTAGGGAGTTTCTGGTGCAGGTGAACGGCGAGGGCTCCAACCGCTACAAGTGGAATTCGCCCGTGACCCTTGTGGCCCCGCTTGCCAAGGGCGACGACAGGCTGCTCTGGTACTGGGACTCCAAGTACACCACCGGCCTGAACCCGGTGGGCGACTACATAACCAAGGACAACGTGAACTCCAACACGCTGGCCTTCAAGATGCCGCAGAACGACGTGGACGCCAACGCCGTGTACGCCACGCGGGCCACGAAGGTCGTGCTGGGCATAAAGGCCCCGGTGGCCGGCGAGGACCTGCCCGCCACCGCCGTGGTCCAGCGCGCCGACGGCATCGGGGGCGCGCAGGAGTTCCCCGCGGCCGTGACCTGGTACGAGGTCGTCGGCGACAAGGAGGTGCCCGCCGCCGGCAAGGCGAAGGCCGGTACCAGCTACGTGGCTTCCGTTACCTGTGCGCAGTCGCAGCAGGGCGGCCTGTGCTTCAGCAAGTCCTTTGCCGCCAGCGGCGTGACGGTGAAGACGACCTCCGGCGGGGACGCCCCCAAGGCCAAGTCCGCCTCGGTCGACGGTGCCACCGGGGCGCTCACCGTGGGGACGAAGGCCTTCGACAAGACCGCAGGCGAGAAGCCTGCAGCCCAGGACAAGAAGGTGGCCGTTAAGACGGTGAAGGGCACGCTGAAGGACGCCGCCTCTGGCGAGGCGCAGACGGCCTCGGAAGAGCCCATGCTGCTCTCCCTGGATTCCGACGACCAGCAGGACGGCTTCGAGGTGTCCTACGCTGCGGGTTCCAAGAGCGTGACCATCGCTGCCCCTTCCCAGAAGGGCTACAACTTCAACCACTGGGTTGGCGTGCCCGACGGCGTGGAGTACAAGGACACGGATAGCTACGTGACAATTCCTGAGGAAAAGCTAACCGAGGGCCTTCAGCTCACTGCGGTGTACACCCCGGCGGTGACCGAGGCAGAGGTCGGGATGGAGGCGCCCGCCGTTGGACGGGAGCTGGCAGCCTCTGTGAGCTCGCTCGTGCTCACGGGAACCGACGGCAGCACCCTGGACCTGGTTGAGGAGATGGGCGGGAAGCCGCTCGCGGTGAGCTGGTCGCCCGAGGCCGCAGGCGAGGCCGGCTACTCCACCGCCTACACCGCCCTTATCGAGCTCGGCGACGCCGATGGCCTGGAGGACGTGGACAAGGTGCTCGACCAGGGGGCCGTGGTGAAGGCCTCGGACGGAACCGAGGCCACAGCGGCCGGGTTCACCGTCCAGGACGGCAAGCTCTACCTGGCCATTGCCTTCCCCGCCACCGCGATCGCAGAGGCAACCGGCATAACCCAGCCCGCCGACGTTGAGCTGACCTTCGAGCAGGCCAAGGCTTGCGCCGAGCTGGGCATCTGGCCGCTGGCCAAGGCGGTGGACGTTACCGTGCAGAGCGGCGTGGCCGCCGAGGGCAACGTCGAGTGGCGGGCCGTGGAGGGCTTCGACGCCGACGCGACCGGCGCCCAGGAGCTGACAGCGCACGGCACTGTGACCGGGATAGTCACCGCCGACGAATCGAAGATCGACGATAGCGGCATCTCCCACGATGTGACCTGCAAGATAAAGGTAGCCGCACCGGCCCAGGGCGGCGACGGGGGCGATGGCCAGCCCGCTGCCGGCGACTCCGACAACAAGTCGGCCCTGGCAAAGACCAGCGACTCCATCCCGGTGCTCGCCGTGACAGCGGTTGCCGCCATCGCCATAACGGCCATAGCGGTGGCCATCGTGGCCGCCCGCCGCAGGAAGGGGTAGCGCACAGCCCGCTGCCCGTTCGGCACAGCCTGACCGGTTGGCTTCTGGAGCCCCTCACCTTCGCGGTGGCGGGCCAAGGTTCCAGCTGCTCGGTCGCAGCGATGAGGTGCTACTTGCCCGAGGCGGGCGCCCCGAACACGCCCGGCCAGGCTTCCTGCACCTGGCCGAACCTGCTCTCGCGAAGCAGGAAAAGGGCCACGCAGCCGATGACGACGCCGAACGCCATCGGCATCGCCACCGCGAGCGCTTGGGCTGTCCCGGCATCCACCGGGGTGGACGCCGCAGCAGAGCCCGTCTGCAGCGGCGATCCCAGGGACCCGCCCATGTCGTAGAGCGCGTGGGGGAGGACGGTCGCCCAGATGCTCCCGCTGCGGAAACAGATCGAGGTCCATCCCGGCTGCTCCTTCGGCCTTTGGATCATCCTGGCACGAAAATAACGGCCATCCCGCTTGGAATGGCCGTTCTATCTGCTATTATGTTATTAATACGAACAGGTGTTCTATTCCCACTCAATCGTCAAAAAGTATCCCCAGTTTGTTCCTATTTGCCGCAGTTTGCTCCAGTTTGTCCTATTTGCACTGAATCGCACAAAATCAGATGCGCCCATGCGGTCATTTTTGGGTCACGGTTTTCGGGGCGGTGCAGGGCGCTTTCGTGGGTCACGGTGGGTCACGGCAAATGAGAAAAGAACCCTTGGCTGCGCTTAAGAATCCCAGCCCTCGATCTCCGACCAAGGACTGGACTCGCGCCAGTTGTCGTAAAAGCCGACCCTCTCCAGCGGGATGTCCTCGAACTCAGCGATCAGATCATCGAGCCCCTGCGCCCATTCCCTCGCGCCTCCGACATGCTCGAGCATGTGGCAGAGGACGGACAGGACGGCGAAGGTCTTATCGTTTAATCCATTGAACTCATTCCACGCTCTGGGGATCATGGGCTTCACGCCCCATGTCCTGTTCCACACGCGAGAATGGTGACAGCAGGCATTTCTCGAGACGCGAAGCACGGAGATCCAGTTCTTG
Source organism: uncultured Prevotella sp. (assembly GCA_963598325.1). Taxonomy (GTDB): domain Bacteria; phylum Actinomycetota; class Coriobacteriia; order Coriobacteriales; family Eggerthellaceae; genus Anaerotardibacter. Next base: position 2,893 of record CAVBST010000007.1, read on the forward strand.
AGGACGGGCACCCTCACTCCCAGCTCCCCGGCGATCGTCATCCTTGCCTGTGGCGTCATCTTCGAGTAGAGCAGCTCTATCGTGCCCATCGTGACGCACTCCATCATTACCCAATAAGGGGGCAGCTCGTGCTCGTTCCCGTATTTAGAGGCGAAGTGCTTGATGTATTGCTCGCTCTTCTTGGCTGCGCCGAATTCACGTATGAGCCTCGATTTAACCTCTTCCGGATACCCGAAGGGGCCGCTTTCCATCGAGGCAAGGTGAGCGATTCTGCTCCTGAGATAGATTTCGATTTTGCCCACCGCGTCGAACACGAGCTGGCGCAGGCGCCGGTCGAACTCGTAAGATCGGGCTATAGCCTCAAGCGTCGCGCCCTCGCGGAAGCGAGAGCCTCCCTGTCCGCCGCGAATCTTGCAGGGAAACCAATACGCAGACAGCCTGTAATAGCCGATCTCGACCAAGGCGCGTCTGAGCTCGGCCTTGTCGCATTCGAGACCCTTGACCCCCGTCAGCAGCTCAACCTGCTCGTCGATGGATTTCCACGGCTTCTCGTATCTCATGACCGTCCGTCCTTTGGGTAAAAAAAGAGCTGGAGTTGCGCTTCAATGAGAGGCTTTCCAGCTTTAGTGATGATGATTCTACAAGGGGCAGCGAACGCCGTCAAGGTTCAGCAGAGCATTAGCACAAGCCGAAGCAACGAGGCCAACACCAGTGCAAACGCGCCCGATTAGACGCAGCGATGGCTGTCCCGCGAAAAGAAAATACCGGGGGATAAGCCCCCGGCACTTGGAGGCAGCCGAAACGGCCACCGATAATTGTTTACCAAATCAGAGCCATGCTATCAAGGTCGGCAATTGCGGCAAGCTCGGCAACATGGCATTCCCTAATTTCGAGCAGCAAGCCCCTTACATTTGGATTGCCTGTATCATCCTTGATCCTCTCGTTCTGTCGCCCAGGACCGGCCGAAGAGCTCGTGACCCTGGGAGAGCTCGAGGACGACGTTGCCCTCTACGGTCTCTGGGAGCTTACCGTTGGAATACGATTCCGCCTTGTCGAATGTGATGAACACCTGCTTGCCGCTCTGGTGATACAGGTCGAGGATCTTGAGCCAGGGTTCGTCGCCCACCTGCTTGATCGAAACGGTGTCAAGCGCTATCGCGGGAAGTGGTGTGAGCCTCAACACGGACAAATCGAAAAGCGCGAGCGCCCTCGTCTGGGACCCCGTCCCGGTATCATTCGCTATCCCGAAAGAATACGATCTCGGGCTGGTAAGCGACAGCCTTGGCGGATTGGTCTCAGTCCCGCATACGAACTCGTTCAGCTGTGTCAGGCTATCGTTCATCCTCGATTGCACGCTGGAGAGAGCCGACCCGATGAGCTCGTTCCTTTGGTTTTTCAAGGAGGACACATCGTTTGCCAGAATCTTCTTCCTCTCGTAGCTCGCATTAGCCTCCTCGAGCCTTTCTATTTGCCGTGAGGTTTCGCTGTAGCGCTTCAACACCGCTTTGGTCAGATTCGAGGTCGAACCTGCTTCCCGAATCTTGTCTTCGACAGCGGCGATCTCCTGCTCGATCGCAGCGGTTTCCTCCTTCAGCCGTCGCGCCTGGGATTTCCGCTCCTCGGAAAGGTTTCGTGTAAGCCGTTCGTGAAACGCCTCGATCTCTTCAAGCTCTTCCAGGTTGGCCTCGGGAAAGAACCTCAGCAACTTCTCGAAACTCCTGGTTTTACGGAAGTGGCCGAGATCGGCATCCGCCTCAATCATCCTGCCCTGAGAGGCAAGCATCGTCCGCCTTCTCCTTAGGCAGGACAACTCCGATTTCAGGGAGGCGGTGCGCTCTGCAATGATCGGGTCGAGGTCACTCAGGTTGTCGTGCTCCATGGACTCGATCTCTGCGATTTGCGACTGCAGCTCGGTGATCTCCCTTGAGTTCTGTTCCACCTCGCGCTTGCTGCCCGCCGAGGCGATGAACTCCCTCTTGAGGGAGTCTAGGTAGGTTTTCTTGGCCTTTTCCGCGTCATCGAGTTTCTTTTGCACCTCGTCGATGGTCCCGTATTCGCCGAAAAGCCTAAGGAGCCTTTTTATCCCCTCGCTTTGCTTCTCGTGGGTGTTCGCCGCAAGGGGTCTCGAGACGTCGTAGTTCTCCTTTCCGTAGATGCGCATGAAGTTGCTCGTCAGCCCGCGAAATGTTCCGCCGCACCTTTGCAGCCTGTAGCGGGCGGCGAGCCATTCGTTGAAATCCTTGAGCCCGAGCTCGCCTGTCTTCTCATAGCCCTCGTCGCAGACCCAAACGAGATCTTTATCCATAGGCGATCTCGAGAAGAAATAGCGAACCCCGTCGAAACGGAAGGAGAAGTTGATCCTGTGGGGCCCAACGTTTGCCAGCGTCGTTTCGCTTTCGACGTAGGCGCTTCCGCCGAAAGCGAAGTCGACGATCAGCAGAAAGGTACTCTTGCCGATGGAATTCGACCCGTCCGACGCTCCTAGCACGACGTTGAGGGCGGGGCCGAATTTGATGGGCTCCCTCGGGATCCCTTCGTCTATGAACTTATCGCAGGAGATCTCGGTCAGCATAGCGTATGTCCCTTCCGTTGTCCGTGAAGTCTATCTTGCCCAAGGCGTAAAGACAGTCCATCGCCTCGATGAATTCGCTTGTGCCGGTTCTTTTGAGCTGGGCGAGAAGGGCCGATGGGCTCTTCTCGCCATCCATGAGCTGTTCCAGGATCTTGGGAAGCAAGAACAGGACGCTGTCGTCGTATGGGGTGATTTTATTGGGCAATCTCATCGAACACCTCGCAGTTCTGGACGAAGAACGCTGCCAGCGCCTCGCATTCGACGGTTCTCTCGCTGCCCGTCTTCGAGACGATCCAAGAGCAGACCCTGTTGAATATCTGCTCTTGAGAGAGCCCTGATTTCCGCAGCTTGAGGTAGCAGCATCTCACTTGGGATGCGAGCAACGTGAAATCCAAGATGCCTTGCTGCTCAAGGATCTGCCCTTGTCCCCTGATGAAGTTATAGAAGCTGACGTTGAGCGTCTCGATTTTGAGGATCAGCAGCTGTTCTGCCGCGTCGATCTTCTCCCTAACCATCAAAGCCTTCATGGGAAGCTTCTCGAGCTCGTCGTAGTCGCGAACCTGCCCGAGTTGCGCTAGGAGCATCGGGAGGGTTTTCTCGATGTCGAGCGACGATATCTTGTTCGTCAAGTCGTTGCGGGTTCTCAGCGTCCACTTCCGCTCTAGCAGCGCCGCAAACTCATCAGGTTCATGATTGTTCTCGTAGCGGCTCGCGCAGTCAAGGCAGAGCGCGATCCTGTCCTCGGCTGTCCCAAGTGCCGGCATCTGCGGGACCTTCCCCTCGTATTTGCGCTTCTCGCGGTAGTCCTTCTTCGCAATGAGCGGGGTTATGCAGACGACTTTGTACCGCTTAGCGGATCCTTCCGAAGCGATGCTGCTGCCGCAAAGAGGGCACACGCCGCCCGTTTCGAGGAATAGCTCGGCATTCTCCGCTGGTGATACCTCGAGGGCCGTGGTCGTCTCGCCTTTACCTTCGCTACGCACCCCGTCTTTCGCTGATCTAAGAATCCCCGCGAACTCCTTGGCCAGCTGATCGCCGGCGTTCAGCGAGCTCATGCCCGGCAGCTCGTCGCTGTACTCGTCGATGAGTATGTTTATGACGTCAGTCGGTAGGTCGTTGATCTTGGCGGCGAACTTATCGGTGTCGAGGCCTTTTAAGGCAAGACCAGCAGTTCTGGAAATGCCCCTGCCTTTCTTGAGATATCCCCGGTAGGTCGATTCTTCGATATCGCGTATGGGGTTGCATTCGGCGTCATCGTACGAGGTTACATCGATAAAGAGCTGTCGGACGGCAGCGCCTTTGTTCAGCTCTGGATAAGCAAAGCGCACAAGCGGCTCGGCAAACGTCTTGAAATCCAAGTTACCTCCAAACTGCCCAAACCTGCCCAAAACTGCCCAACGCGTCTCGGGCGGAAATTTCATCTGCAGGAAGATGCCCTCATGGCTTGCGCAAGTCCCTTTCAGTTAATCAAACAGAGAGGAGAAAGCCATGCTTTCTATCCATTTGAATGCTGGCAATTCGATTGCCGGCACAACAAACAGCGGGCAGGGTGAGCGGGCAACCGAGCCTGGCGACTTTTACCCAAACATTAATCGCAAGCTTTCATCGGCATGCAAATACCGCTTCCCCGCTCACCATTATAGGAAGGTGACCTGCGATGAGTAGACGCAATTGCGAACGAGCAGGATGCAAGGACGTGTGGAACGCCTTCCTGGTGTCTTCAGCCGACTATGAGGGATTCTACGAGTTCCCTGTCATTCGATCGGAAAATAGCGTTCCCAATCGCCTGGTTCCTTTCTCTAAGGCGATCAAGAGCAAGGACTGCGACCAATGGGTGCACTTCTTCGAAGACGACTACCTGTTCGAGCGGGTCTGGCGCAATCCAAAGCGTTATCTCGGGATTCTCAAGCGCTTCAACGGCGTGATCCTGCCTGATTTCAGCGTATACCGCGACATGCCCTATGCGATGCAGCTATGGAATATCTACCGAAGCCGCGCTGTCGGGTCTTGGCTTCAGGAAAACGGCGTGAGGGTCATTGCCAATATTCGATACGGCGACGACCGCACTTACAAGATCAGCTGCGACGGTGCGCCCCGTGGCTGCACGGTTGCCGTCGGTACTCACGGCACGCTTAAGCACCTCGACGACAAGCGTTATTTCGTTGAGGGGCTTAAGGTGGCGATCAAGGAACTTCGACCCTCGACTATCGTCGTGTACGGGTCGGCGCCCGAGGATGTGTTCGGCGCATGCCGCGATATGGGTATCAAAGTTGTTCAGTTTGATAGCGACTTTGCCTGTGTCCATGGAGGCAAATGATGGGCGCCGGGGCGCATGGTGGATTCGGTAACACGGCCGGTTCGTCGGGAAATGGCGGCAGCAAAATATTCACTCGCGTGCAGTACGAAGGAGCTGTGATGGTGAATGGCGTAGCGAGAGATGTCAGTCGCAGGGTTTACCAGCGTAACGACATCGATTTTGGATATCGCGACTCTACTGGCCGAACCAATTTGGAGCGCATGAAAGACGGGAATGCTCCTATCGGAAACGATGGCCAACCAGTACAGCTTCATCACGTTCTCCAAAAGGAAAGCGGTCCGATGGCGGAGGTTCGTGAAGTTACGCATAAGGAGTATCATCGTATCTTGCATGGTCTTGTTGCTCCTGGCGGAAGCTTTCGCAATGATAAGGACCTGGTAAAGCAATATGCCAACTTTAAAAAGAAATATTGGCGCTGGCGTGCAAGCCGACACATCGAAGGGAGACTTCAGTGAATGAGAAGATTCTCGAAATGGTTCTTCAGCATAAAGAGGATAGTTTTTTTACTTATGCCGAGTTCACCGATGAGGCTCGCGTAAAGGCGGAAGAGGCCTTAAGTATAACTCTGCCTGAGCAGTACGTTGAATACCTCAAAGCTTTTGGGCATGGAGGGGTTGCGGGCGTTGAAATCCTCGGCATAGGGTGTGACGCTAGCATGATTTTTGTTGACAACACCATGCTTTATCGCGATTCAGGCTTGCCTGAGAACTTGGTCGTCATCGAGAACTGCGACGAGTGGCTTTACTGCGTCGACTGCACTAACGGCACGGTGGTGTCCTGGGAAATCGATGGGGAAGTAAGGCCGGAGTTCGATTGCTTCGATAATTTCGTTTTGTCCGAATATACGGACGCAATCGAAAATCTATAAGCGGGTTTGCTGCTTCAATCTAGTAAAGCAATGACGCAATGACGCAATGACGCCAGATAGCTCTCTGGCAAGCACCTTTTTATTACATTCTGTAAATGATGCCCCAAAAACTAGGGGCATCATTTATGCACTGAGCGTATTGATGGACAGCCATTTGATTGGAAACTTCCGAAGAGGAGATCCTACCCGACCTTCTCGCCGCCATATTCGACTGCGGGCCTGGCGGTGATCTCGAAGGGGATCCTCTGCTCCCTCACTGCCTGCTTGAGGAACATGTTGATGGCCTGCGTGGTGCTTATGCCGAGCTCCGAGAAGAGCCTTGCCGCGTCGTCCCTGGTCTGCCTCTCCATGCGCACCGTGACGTTGACCGTCTCCATTTGCCCTCCTTGCCTCGCGTGCGTGCGTTGCGCGGCCATTGTACGTGCGGAGGGCGGGAATTTGCTGGAATCCGTCACCTGGTGACGGAAACCCGTCGCACAGTGACGGACGCAATGCACCGTGGCCCATTTATCTGCACAACGATTGCACCCGTGCTGCGATTCGGCATGGGTGCAATTTAGGATGTCCTGCACGTATATTGCACGTATTACTCCCACTCTATCGTGGCGGGGGGCTTCGACGTGATGTCGTAGCATACGCGGTTGGCGCCGGGTACCTCGGCTACGATGCGGCCGCTGATCTTCGCCAGCACGTCGTAGGGCAGCTTCGCCCAGTCGGCGGTCATGGCGTCGCTGCTCTCAACCGCACGCAGGATGATGGGGCGCTGGTATGTGCGCTCGTCGCCCATCACGCCCACGCTCTTGATGTCGGGCAGCACGGCAAAGTACTGCCAGCAGCTGTGCTCGCTGTTGCGCTCGCCGGTTTCCTGGTACAAGCGCTCGTTGTAGGCGTCCAGTTCTTCGCGCACGATGGCGTCGGCGTTCTTCAAGATCTCCAGCTTTTCCGGCGAAACGGCACCGATGATGCGGATAGCCAAACCCGGACCAGGGAAAGGCTGGCGGTGCACAATATGGTCGGGTAGGCCCAGCGCCGTACCCAGCGCACGAACCTCGTCCTTGAAGAAGTGATCAAGCGGCTCGATCAAATCGAAGTGCACGCCTTCGGGGAACGGGATCAGGTTGTGGTGGCTCTTGATGGTGGAAGCCTTGCCGCCGGTCTTGCGCGCACCGCTCTCGATGATATCCGGGTAAATGGTGCCCTGCGCCAAGAACTCGATGCCGTCCATCTGCTGGGCAACGGCGAAGAATTCCTCCCAGAACTGCGTACCGATGATCTTGCGCTTCTGTTCGGGGTCGGTAATGCCGTCCAGCAGTTTCGCATAGCGCTCTTCTGCATGAACATGGATGAAGTCCACGTCGAACTGCTTGGTGAAAACCTCTTCAACTTCCTCGGGCTCGTTCTTGCGCAGCATGCCGTGGTTCACGAACACGCAAACCAGCTGCTTGCCGATGGCCTTGGCGCACAGCGCCGCCACAACGGATGAGTCCACGCCGCCGGAAAGACCCAGGATAACGCGCTTGCTGCCAACCTTTTCGCGGATGGCGGAAACGGAATCCTCGATGATGGAATCCATGGTCCAGTCGGCCTTCAGCCCTGCGATGTTGAACAGGAAGTTGGAAAGCATCTTGTTTCCGTACTCAGAGTGCTTCACCTCAGGGTGGAACTGTGTGGTGTAGATCTTGCGTTCGGCGCATTCCATGGCGGCAACCGGGCAGATGTCAGTGGAAGCGGTTACGGTGAAGCCCTCGGGCACGGCCGTTACCGCATCGCGGTGGCTCATCCATACCGTCTGCTTCTTCGGAGTGCCCTCGAAAAGCGCGCCTTCGGCAACGGTGAGCTCGGCGGGGCCGTATTCGCCCTTCTCTGTATGGCCAACGGTGCCGCCCAGGTTAACGGCAATGGTCTGATGGCCGTAGCAGAAGCCCAAAACGGGAATGCCCAGCTTCAAGACTTCAGGGTCGATCTTCGGCGCGTCTTCGGCGTAGACGCTTGCCGGCCCGCCCGAAAGGATGATGGCGCTCGGTTTCATCGCGGCAATCTTGCCGGCTTCCTCGTCGCAAGGGACGATTTCCGAGTAAACGCCCAGATCGCGCACACGGCGGGCAATAAGCTGACCGTACTGTGCGCCGAAGTCGAGGACGATAACCTTCTGTTCGGAAGAGTTTGTGGGCATGTGTTCCTCCCGGGTCGGGTGCCTTGCGGCAATCGCTTTGCCGAAGGCGAGTTGGCTTTTAGCGTTCTCATACTAACAAATAAAGTAAGGCATCCCATTACCCGTTTTATTGCTAAGGATAATCGCAGATAAACTCTCATTTTTAAGAAGAATTGCGATAAAAACCCTGCAAATGGCGCCTTTCACGGCAAAAACTAGCGGTTTTGGGCACTTTTGCGCTTGAAATCCCAGGTGAAACGTATACTACGCTCTCGATTCAAAAATAATTTGAAGATAAAGGGGAAAGGAAAGGGAAGGGAAGGGACATGGCAGTCAAATTCACTACAGCGCCACGTTTGTCGCTGGCTACCGGCGCAGGATCAGGGGAGGCGCTTATCGAGAGGGATCGCTTGTTGGTAAGCCTGTTGGGTGATAGGGAAGCGGTGCGCATCATCTGCGCTCCGCCTCTTTACGGCAAAACGGTTCTAGCATCGCAGTATGCGCGGGTTGCGTTCGAACCGGACCAGGTGGTTTGGGTGCAGGCAGATTCGCCGCGCTTCCTTGTCGGCCTGGACAAGGGTCCATCGGAACTCGACGGGGCCTATTCGTTGGAAGCCGGAGGCCTGGTGGTTTTCGATGGCGTCCCTCGCCTTGCAGGCAAACGCCGCCAGCTCTTCGCCGATTTGCTGCTAGCCCTTCGCTCTCAAGGCACCGAGACCTTGGTCACCACCGTCGATTTCGATCTTGCATTCGACGTGCAGGCTCCCGCCGTTGTCCTTGATGCGCGCGAGATGGCCTTGTCCGGCGAAGAGATCCCGCATCCTTTTGCTGCCCGCGACGATGTTGACGCGCTCGAGGAATCTTCGACGGTTGCCGCTGGCAAGCAAATGCTGCCAGCGGTGTTCCTCGACCGGGCAGAGGGCAAGCGGCGATTCGTCGAGTCGCTGTTTCAAAACGATATTGCTTGCATCGAAGAAGCCGTCTGCCTGGTTGCCCTTATTCTGGGTAGGGGAAGATTCTCGCAGATCGTCTCGCTTTTCCCCGACGGGGTGGCTCGTATGAGCGGGGCTATCCAGCGAACGTACCCTCATGCCGGCATCAGGCGCTCTTCTGCCGAGTTCACGGCTTTGCCCCTTACCGCAAAAGCCCGATTCGATCTTCTTTGCGCGCATTTGGACGATCTGACCCGCTACTCTTCCGCCCCGGACGAGCAATCGTTGCTTGCGGACCTTTGCGAAGTCTTCAGGAGCACCGATAACCCATCTCTTCTTTCCTGGACGCTTGCCGATTTGGCATCGCCCGAGCTGCGCGCGGAATTTTATCGAGGTCACGGTATGAGCGAGTCTGAGGATTCCCTTGAAGCCAGGAAGGATGAGGGCTCCCAGTACTCGGTGCTTCGCTTCTCTTCCACCCCTAGCTTGCGTATCAACCTTTTCGGCCGCTGCGAGATAACCCGAGATGGCGAGCCGGTTGAAGACCCTGCGAGTATCCGCAAGAAAGCCAAGGTGGTAATCGCCCTGCTTTTGGTGAACCACAACAAGGACGTTCCGCGAACCTGGGTAGAACGGGTGGTTTGGCCGGATTCGGACCCCAGTTGCGTTCGCTCGAGCTTCTACAATTTGTGGAGCTATGTGCGGAAGATCCTGTCCCCGTCCGATTCCGATCCGTTTGCCTCGCGGGCAAGCCGCGATACTGTCTCGTTGCAGGGGCTGAACCTGGAAAGCGACGTGGTTACCGTGGATAGGCTGTGCCATTGCCTTCACGGTTGCGATGATCCTGCCGAAAGCCTTTCGCTGCTTTCCGACATAGAGCGCCTGTACGTTGGGCCGCTTCTTCCCGGCATCAAGAACGAGCAGCTGGAAACGTACCGCGTGATGTACCAGAACCGCGTGCTGGATGCCGTGGTCGATGGCGTCCGTGTGCTTATGAGGGGAGGAGAGCTGCGAAGTGCCCAGCGCTTTGCCGCGTTCGCCTTCGAGATCGACCCAACAAGGGAAGACGTGGTGTATCTGTATATGAAGGTGCAGAAGATGCTCGGTCAATTTGCCGGAGCGATATCCACGTTCGTCAGCTGCCGGCATGCCTTGGTGGAGCGTTTCGGCATTGATGGCTCTAGCAGGCTGGAAGGCCTGTATCAGGAAATCCTGTCCGAGGTTTCGAAGAAATAGGCCCTGTTCTGCCCCGTGCGCGTTGATGCCGTGAAGAAGCTTGCCCATTGGCCCTGCGGCGGCCGGTGGGGCAGTGGCGCTGTGCTAGAGTGGAGCGGATAAACGAGCGAAAGAGAGATCATGGGTTTCTTTTCCAAGATTTTGAGCGTGGGCGAAAACCGCCCGTTGAAGAACTACCAGAAAATAGTGGAACGCATCAACGAGCTGGAGCCTTCCATGCAGGCCCGCTCCGACGAAGAGCTGGCGCATCTTACTGTTGAGTTCCGCGAGCGCCTTGCAAACGGCGAAAGCCTCGAAGACATAATGCCCGAGGCGTTCGCCGCAGTTCGCGAGGCCAGCGTTCGCACCATCGGGCTGCGCCATTTCGATGTGCAGCTCATCGGCGCCATGGCCCTGAACGACGGCAAGATCGCCGAGATGCGCACGGGTGAAGGCAAGACCTTGGTTTCCACCCTTGCCGGCTACCTGAACGCGCTTCCCGGCAACAACGTGCACATCGTTACCGTTAACGACTACCTGGCCGCCCGCGACTCCAAGTGGATGGGTCGCATCTACGAGTTCATGGGAATGAAGGTGGGTCTTATCCAGAACGGCATGGGGCCTGCCCAGAAGATCCCTGCCTACCAGGCCGATGTCACCTATGGCACCAATTCGGAATTCGGCTTCGACTACCTGCGCGATAACATGGTGGCGCGTGCCAGCCGCCGTGTGCAGCGCGGCCATTCGTTCGCCATCGTCGACGAGGTCGACTCCATCCTTATCGACGAGGCGCGCACGCCGCTCATTATCTCGGGCGCGGGAACCCAGGCGGCCGACACCTACAAGCGCTTCGCCGCCATCATGCCTTCCCTGAAGCGCGATATCGACTTCGAGATGGACGAAGCCAAGCGCACCATCTACACTACCGAGGTCGGCCTGGAAAAGGTTGAGTTCCAGCTGGGAATCGAAGACCTGTTCGGCGACCCGAGCGGCCAGCTTCCCAACCACCTGCAGCAAGCCTTGAAAGCCCAGTTCCTGTTCCATCGTGATGTGGACTACGTGGTGGTGAACGGCGAGGTCAAGATCGTCGACGAGTTCACGGGCCGCATCATGGAAGGCCGCCGTTACTCCGAGGGCCTGCATCAGGCACTCGAAGCCAAAGAGCATGTTCTGGTGCGCCAGGAAAACCAGACGCTGGCCACCATCACGCTGCAGAACTACTTCCGCCTGTATGAAAAGCTCTCCGGTATGACGGGCACGGCAATGACGGAAGATTCCGAGTTCCGCCAGATCTACAACCTGCCGGTTATGTCCATTCCTCCCAACCGCCCTGTTCAGCGCGTGGATGAAAACGACCTTATCTACCGCACGGTGGATGCCAAGTTCAATGCGGTGGCAGACGATATCGCCGAGCGCCACGCTAAGGGCCAGCCCTGCCTGGTGGGTACGGTTTCTATTGAAAGCTCCGAGAAACTCAGCCGCCTGCTGTCCAAGCGCGGCATCCATCACGAGGTTCTCAACGCGAAGAACCATGAGCGCGAAGCTACTATCGTTGCCCAGGCGGGCCGCACCGGCGCCGTTACCATCGCCACCAACATGGCCGGCCGCGGTACCGACATCCTGCTTGGCGGCAACGCCGAGGTCATGGCGGAAACCATGCTCGCAGAGCGCCTCGAGGAAGACCAAGAGCCCACTTCCGCCCAGCTTAAGCAGGCCCAGGCCGAAGCCGAGGCCATCACCAAGCGCGAAAGCGAGGAAGTGCGCGCTGCCGGCGGCTTGTGCGTTATCGGCACCGAGCGCCACGAAAGCCGTCGCATCGACAACCAGCTGCGCGGTCGTTCCGGCCGTCAGGGCGACCCGGGCGATACGCAGTTCTACCTTTCGCTGGAAGACGACCTTATGCGCCTGTTTGGCGGTTCGCGCATGGACTCCATCGCCAACATGATGGAAAAGACGGACATGCCCGAAGACATGCCCATCAAGGCGAACATGGTTTCCAAGGCTATCGAGACCGCGCAGCGCCAGGTGGAGGCTTCGAACTTCGCCGCACGTAAGCATGTTCTTGAATACGACGACGTCATGAACCTGCAGCGCAAGGCGATCTATGCCGAGCGCAACGCCATCCTGGACGGCAAGGACCTTACCGAGCGCATGCCCGAGATCATCGAGGACATCGTGGAGCAGCATGTTGTCGAATGCTGCCCTGCGAAGTCGGCCAGCGACGACTGGGATACCGAATCGTTGGATAAGTGGCTGGCCCAGCTTACCGGCACGGAAACCCTTACGGTTGAATCCGTTGATTGCGATGATGACGTGAATGCGCTTATCGATGGCATCATCGAGCGCATCCAGTCCCAGTTCGACGAGAAAGCTGCCCAGGTCGGCGAGCCCTTCAGCGATATCGAGGGGCAGGTAATGCTGCGGTTCATCGACACCCGCTGGATGAGCCACCTGCAGGAAATGGATTACCTGAAGGCCTCCATCGGCTTGCGCGCCTACGGCCAGCGCGACCCCCTTACCGAGTACCGCGACGAGGCCCATCGCGCCTTCGCCGCGCTTACCGCCGGCATCTACGAGGACTTCCTGCGCTTCTTGCTGCGCGCCCCCATCGTGGTTCAGCAGGCCCCGCAGGAAGAGCCCGACCCGCTGGCGGGCAAGGTCCAGTACTCCAACCCGGAAGAAACCCTGAACGAGGGCGGCCAAGCTCGACGTTCTGCTGCGCAGGGAGCACCTGCCGGTGCGCCCGCCGCGCCCAAACCCGAGGCACCCAAGCCCCACACCATCGTGAAGGACAAGAACGACCCGTACGCCAATGTGGGCCGCAACGATCCTTGCCCTTGCGGGTCCGGCAAGAAGTACAAGAAGTGCCACGGCGCCAATCGCTGAACAGGCGCGGGCGCATGACGCCCGCTTAGCTGGACGCCCTTGCGGCGTTCGAAGATGCCCTTTGCCCAGCTGGCAAGGGGCATCGCCTTTTCCGCAACCGGCAGCATGAGGAACGAAGATGATGACCTTAGAAGAAGCTCGCCAGCGCCTAAACGATGCGCATGCGTACCTTCATATCGAAGACAAGCAGGCCGATCTGGCCAATCTTGAAGAGCAGATCGGCAGCCCCGATTTCTGGAACGACACCGACAACGCCCAGCAGGTAAGCAAGCAGGCATCCGATATCCGCGATGTGCTGGGTAGGTACCAGGGCGCCGCCTCGCTGCTCGAAGATATCGAAACCGCTTCCGAGCTTGCCCAGGAAGACCCTGAATTCGCTTCAGAAGTGGAATCTGACCTGGTAAAGCTTCAGGGCATGTTCGATGAGTTCGAGATCGAGTCGTGGTTCAGTGGCCGTTTCGATTCCAGCGATGCCATCCTCTCCATCCATCCCGGCAGCGGCGGGCTCGAAGCGCAGGACTGGACCGAGATGCTCTATCGCATGTACACGCGCTATGCCGACAAGAAGGGCTGGAAGGTGCGGGTGCTCGACCTTGTTCCCGGTGAGGGGATCGGGCTCGATCACGTAAGCATTCAGGTGGAGGGGCGCAACGCTTACGGCATGTTGCAAAGCGAGTCGGGCGTGCATCGCTTGGTGCGCATCTCGCCGACCGACGAAAAGAAGCGCCGCCACACCACCTTTGCCGCCGTTGAGGTTATCCCGGTTCTTCCTGACAACGACATAACCGTCGAAATCGACCCGAGCGATGTGCGGGTAGACGTGTACCGCGCCAGCGGCCCGGGCGGCCAGTGCGTCAACACCACCGATTCCGCTGTGCGCCTGACGCATATCCCCACCGGCATTGTGGTTACCTGCCAAAACGAGAAGTCTCAGCTGCAGAACAAGGAAGCGGCATTTCGTGTGTTACGCGGCCGTCTGTACGAGCTCGAGGAAAAGAAGCGCCAAGAAGAGCTGGCGGCCTTGAAGGGCGAGAAGATGGACAACTCGTTCGGCAGCCAGATACGCAATTACGTTCTGTATCCGTATCGACTGATAAAGGACACCCGTAGTAATATCGAGAGCGGTAATGTCGAGGCTGCCCTCGATGGCGAGATCGACGAATTCGTCGTCGGCTACCATCGTTGGAAGGCCTCGTTGTAACGATGGAACTTGTGCTTGATCGAAAGGAAGCCATGAATTCCCTGCCAGCAAAGGAAAAGGCCTGTGCTGTTCGCACAGACATCATCAAGATGCTCCACGAAGCGGGCAGCGGCCATCCCGGTGGATCGCTTTCCTGCACCGACATCCTCGCGGCGCTGTATTTCGGTGGCCTCTTGAGGCATGACCCCGCCAACCCCGCCGATCCTGAGCGTGACCGTTTCATCTTGGCCAAGGGCCATGCCGCACCGGCGCTTTATGCCACGTTGGCCGAAGCCGGCTACATCCCGGTAGACGAGCTGAGCACCCTGCGCAAGCTAGGAACCCGCCTTCAGGGCCATCCCGATTCCAATCTCTGCCCCGGTGTCGAGGTATCCACCGGTTCTCTTGGCCAGGGCCTTTCCATCGCTGCCGGTTTGGCTGCCGGCTTCAAGCTGGACAAGCTTCCCAATCGTGTGTTCACCGTTATGGGCGATGGCGAAACCCAGGAAGGCCAGGTGTGGGAGGCTGCGACCTTCGCTGCCCACCAGAAGCTCGGCAACCTCATCGCCGTGGTAGACCTCAACGGCCTTCAGATCGACGGCCATGTCGAAGATGTTTGCGCCAGCGGCACGCTTGCTGCCAAGTTCGCTGCCTTCGGTTGGGAGGTGCACGAGGTCGATGGCCACGATATCGATGCGCTCATCAGCCTTTTCTCCAGCCTCAAGGCATCTTCTTCCGACCAGCCGAAGATGGTTATCGCCCATACCGTGAAGGGCAAGGGCGTATCGTTCATGGAAGACCAGGCCGGCTGGCACGGCAAAGCCCCCAACGACGAGGAAACCGAGCGCGCCCTGGCAGAGCTTGCCGAAGCCCGCGCCAAGCTGAATGGAGTGAAGTAACGTGGTACAGCTCGCAACGCCTGAACAGGCACAGGAAAAGAAGGCAACCCGTGCCGCATTCGGCAAGACGCTGGCAGAGCTTGCGGCAAGCGGGAAGAAGGTTGTTGCGGTAGACGCCGACCTCACCGGCTCCACCACCACCAAGGCTTTTGCCGCTGCCTGCCCCGAAAACGCCGATAGGCTCTTCAACGTGGGCATTGCCGAGCAGAACATGATCGATGTTGCTGCAGGCCTTTCGCTCGCCGGCAATATCGCCTACACCGGCTCGTTCGCTGTGTTCGGCACCGGCCGCTGCTACGACCAGATCCGCAACACCGTGTGCTATTCCAACCTGAACGTGAAGGTTGCACCCACCCATGCGGGTATCTCGGTTGGACCCGACGGCGGCTCGCATCAGATGCTGGAAGACATCTCGCTCATGCGCGGCCTTCCAAACATGCGCGTATTCGTCCCTGCCGACTATGCGGCATGCCGTGCCGCTATCCGCCTTGCTGCCGAAACCGAAGGCCCCGTCTACATTCGTATGGGCCGCGCAGCCGTTCCCGCTGTGTATGCGCCTGAAGTGGAGCTTGAGCTTGGCAAGGCGTATGTCCTGCGCGAGGGCGCAGACGTTACCATCGTTGCCTGCGGCGTGGAGATCGCCGAGGCCATGAAGGCCGCAGACATGCTTGCTGAGCAGGGCGTTTCCGCCGAGGTCATCGATGCCTTCTGCGTGAAGCCGCTCGATGAGGCCACTATCCTTGCCTCGCTTTCCAAGACCGGCTGCGCTGTGGTGGCCGAAGAGCATTCCGTCTACGGCGGCCTTGGCTCTGCGGTATCCGAGCTGTGCGCCCAGAAGCTCCCGTGCCCGCTTGAATTGGTTGGCGTTCGCGATCGCTTCGGCAAATCCGGTGAGTTCAACGAGCTGCTGAAGTACTTCGGCCTCGATGCGGCGTCGCTTGTTGAAGCCGTGAAGACGGTCATGGCCAGAAAACATGCCTGATATACTGGATTTTGTCTCAGTAAACACGCTATGAATGGAGCATAACTGTGGCTAACGAGCAAAACACCGGCTCGTTGGGCAAGCACGCCCAACATCAGCAGTCGGTGAACCAGGTGGCTTCCCAGCTTTCTCAGTCGCTGCCTGTCGTCAATGTGGAATCTGCTCCCCAGTACACGGGCAACCCCGTGATCACCCTAGAGCATGTCACCAAGATCTACGAGGCTCAGCCCAACAATCCGGCGCTGAACGACATCTCGTTGCATATCTTTCCCGGTGAATTCGTGTTCCTGGTCGGTCACTCCGGTTCGGGCAAGTCCACATTCATCAACCTGCTTATCCGTCAGATCAAGCCCACCAGCGGCCATATCTACATCGCAGACGAAGACCTTACCAGCATGCGCAACTGGCGCGTGCCCTACCTGCGCCGCAACATCGGTTGCGTGTTCCAGGACTTCAAGCTTTTGCCGAACAAGACGGTTTTCGAGAACGTCGCGTTCGCCCTTGAGGTAATCGGCAAGTCTCGCCATGTTATCCGCACGCAGGTGCCTGAGGTTCTGCGCTTGGTCGGCTTGCAGGACAAGCTGAACAAGCGCCCCGACCAGCTTTCCGGCGGTGAGCAGCAGCGCGTGTCCATTGCACGTGCTATCGTGAACCGCCCTCCGCTGTTGATCTGCGACGAGCCCACGGGCAACCTTGACCCGCAGAACTCGCGCGGCATCATGGACCTGCTCGAGCGCATCAACCGCACGGGCACCACGGTGCTCGTTGCCACGCACGACCGCGAGATGGTAGACAACATGCGCCGTCGCGTTATCGCCCTCGACAAGGGTGTTCTTACCCGCGACCAGGATAGGGGAGTGTACGGTTTCGATGTCTAGTTTGTTCTATTTCTTCCGTGAGTCCCTTACCGGTTTCACGCGCAATCTTTCCACAACGCTAGGATCCATCATCACGATCTTCCTATCGCTGCTCATCATCGGTATCTTCTGCATCGCCGGCGCAATCGTGAACAACGTGGTTGCCTCGGTGGAAAACCAGGTTTCTATCACCGCTTACGTCAGCGACGATGCCAGCGATGCCGATATACAGAAGGTGATGGACCAGGTTAAAACCTACAATGGCGTAGAGAGCGTCTCCTTCACCACGAAGGATCAGGCTTTGGAGAACTTCCGTAAGTCAACCTCCAACCCCGAGATCGTCGATCAGCTCGACGGCCAGAACCCGCTTCCGGCCTCTATCGATGTTCAGCTCGATGATGCTCAGAGCGTCCAGTCCATTGCCTCTGAGATCTTGGCTAACCAGAACTTCGTAAGCATCTGCGACAACCCAAGCGATCCGGCGGACTCCCTGCAGTACGGCCAGAAGACGGTCGATAAGCTCTTCAGCCTTACCAATGCTATCCGCACGGCAGGCATTGCCCTTATTGCGCTGCTGATCTTCATCGCCTTCATCTTCATTAACAACACCATCCGCCTTGCTATTCTTGCTCGCCGCAAGGAAATTGCCATCATGCGTTTGGTTGGCGCCTCGAACGGCTTCATCCGCGGACCCTTCCTGGCTGAAGGTTCCCTGCATGCCATCATCGGTGCTTTGCTGGCCATCTTGATCCTGGAGCTTTCGCGCAACATGCTGCTTCCCTCTATGGCTGTGGCGCTGCCGTGGCTGCCCATCAACATCGAGTTGGGCCTGTTCCTGCTTATTTACGTCGCCCTGCTTATCGCCGGCCTCATCATCGGCGTGCTTGGCTCGCTGTTTGCAATGCGCCGCTACCTTAAGGTGTAGGGTTCATCGCTGGAGCTGATTGGCTCTAAGCCAAAAATCAGCAGGCAAGCCTCTGTTTGAAGGCTTGCCTGCTTTAAGGGGCTGCTAGTACCGCGTTGGTGCTAGCAGCCCCTGTTTTATTCGGATGTTATGAGGTGCGGGGTACGGACGTTTTCCTGGACCGGCCTATGCGGTTAGCCCCTTACCTGTTCTGAACCTTTTTGAGTGGTTGCGTCGAGCTGCCTTGCTTTGCCCGCGGCTTTTCCTGATCTAAGCAAGGCTCTGTTAGACCAGAATTTACCTGCATCAAGCCGCACCAGCAAACCTCATGGCCGCCCCATTCAACTAGCGATACAAGGGGTAGAACCGGCTAAGGGTCCAACGGCTCACCCCGTGTATGTCAATCTTGGTCTAACAGAGCCATGAACAAAGCGCTTCTGCAGTTTTATAGCTAACGGTGATTGCTCATCTTCTCGTCGAAGAGTTCTTTGAATTCTTTCTCGTCCTTGATATCGGCGTAGGCAAGGAGCGAAATTGTTTCCGCCGAGCTTAAGCATCTCAGCTTTTCTTGCGGGTCTTCGGCCTTCTTCGCTTTAGCCCTCATTGACTCGGCGATTCTTCTGAGTCCATCGCGATTCAAGACCAATGTCTCGTCTTCGCAAGAGAGGATCCCCGTGTTTGCCGCTTGGTTTCGCTGGGTCTTGCGATTGCTGGCCTTTGAATCGCTTTTGGCCTGCTTTTCCGGGCAGTTTTCTTCAAGCCATTTGCGACCAACGAAGTTTCTCGCGCGCATCGCTTTCAGTATCAGAACAACCATCGCAAAAACCGCTACGGCATCGAGCGTTCTATCGAAAAGCATAGCCAAGAAACTGGAAGAGAAGACATCGAAGCCCACTGACATAAGAACATCTCGATAGCCGTTCTCGAAGGGAGTCGTAAAGGTTCCGCCGTTCAGGGAAAAGGCCAAAATCACGCTGATGGTGCTTTGAACCAATACGATGAGCAAGAGGGTTTTTCCCGCATTGCGATAAGGAAGCTCTCCGGTTTTCATCTGCCTGAACAGATAGCCGTAGGAAAGGGCAACAAGGGCGCTTTCGGAAAAATACAGGATGTTCTGCGGGCTATCTTGGTAGACCGCAATGATCAGATTGTTAACGAAGCTAACTATTATGCCGGCAGCTGGGTCTAGGGCGCAGGCAACCAGTGCGGTTCCCGTGGTGTCCAGCCATAGGGGCTGCCCTATCTCGGAAAAAATAGCGCAGAGCACGTAATTCAGGACAATGCCGCCGAATATAAAGCATATGTAGAGACGCATTTTCGGATTGTCGTGGAAGTATGCCTTGAGCTTTGCCGGGGTCAGGCAGAATTTCGAAGGGTCGATTCCCTCAAAGAATCCCGTTGAGTAGTAATCGTCGCCTTCCTCATCCTGTCGCTTCAACTGCTGCAGGAAGCCGCCCGTCATAATGCCGGCGGGAAGCGCAAGAATGAAAATGCCGATGATCGAGGATATCGACGTAAGGATGTATCCTAAGTCGCTCTCCGGCGTGATGTCTCCGAAACCTATCGTAGTCAGCGTTATCGTTGACCAATAGAGTGCGTCCACAAAGTTATCGAAGGTTGTGGGCTCGAAGGTGAACATCAGCAGCGCCATTGTGAAAATAAAGGCCAGGGCAAGTACAACGGCTGAAACCAGCGTTTTCCGCTCTCGAATGAAAACATTGATGATGACGGTCAGATGCCTTGAGTACCTGAAAAGCCTGACGATTCGCAGGACGCGCAAGAACAGGAATTCGCTGGGCAGAAGATTGAGCGTCGGCAGAATGGAGAGCAGGTTCACAATCGCGGTAATCGTGAACGGGTATTTTAAAAACTCCGTCCATTTGCCCCGTTTGCCCTGGGCGATATCGAAGGTCATCCAGTTCAAGAGGTAGTCGAAGCAAAGGATGTACACGGCCACAATGTCGATTATCTCAAGTGTGTGCTGGGTGCTCTCGTCCAAGCCGTTTGTATGGAACACCACTGGGACAAGGCTCAGAATCGAAACCAGAACGATGAGCAGGTCGTAGAGGTGGCTTGCGTTGTCTCCGCGTTTTGGACGCGCGATTATTTCGTAGATTCGTGTTCTCATGCTGTCATTGCTGCGAAGGCTCTGATTCTGCTGGTTCATCCGGCGTTAGAATTCCTTATTTGTGCGAAGCGATGCGACCTATTGGCGTGCTTCTTCGATAGTTTCCGTAATCCCGTTTTATAGCACATATCCCTCTCGGCTATAAACCCCACATCAGGCCTTGGCGCCTAAAGGTCCTTTACCGGTCGAAGTTACATTGAATTCAAGGCTTTGGAAATAGCTTTCCACGTGCGGAATATGCCGCACCGTTCTGTACGGTTTTTGGCCCCATGCGACCGATGGCTAAGGTGTAAGATATGCTCGTCATGAAGCTGGAACAGAAGGTTCGTTGGTGAAAGAACTCAAAAGAGCCACCAAGGTGGATTCTTTCAACAAAAGGAATGCAAGCATCGTGAAGTTTCTGGGTGCTTGCATTTTCATATGCTTGGTGTTTTGCGCGGGATTCCTTGTCCGTGGCAATACTGTTTTGCTCAATGCCATGGGCTTCGACTCTTTTGACGTGGATACGCAGGTGAATCCTGGCCTTACCGTTTCGGGCGACACGTACGATTCCATTTCGGCCCGCGTTGCCGAGGTTGAAGGGGTGCTGAAGAAGAGCAGCCTGGACGAATACGACCTGAATCAGGTGACCTCGAAGGTGCTAGGTGCCTACGCTGAAGCCACCGACGACTCGTTCTTGCGCTACTACGATGAAACCAGCTACCGCGCCTACCTTGCCAGCACGAAGAACCCTGAAGCGGGGATCGGCGTGCTCTTCGGCGAGGCGGACGGCAAATGCTTCGTCTCCGATGTGTTCGAGGATTCCGCTGCCGGCGCCTCCGGAATTCAGGCGGGCGACTATGTTGTTTCCATCGATGGCGTTTCCAAAAGCTCTTGGAGCACCCCCGAGGTTATCGATGCCCTTTCCCGTGCGGAAGGGGAAGATGTTTACGTTACTTGGGCGCGTCCTGCCCAGAAGTCCGGCGAGAGTGTAACCACCTTCGGGACGAACCTCACATTTTCCTCCAGCTCGCAAGAAAACGTTACTTGGAGCGTTTCCGATGGCGTGTGCACCATTGATGTTAAGCAGATCACTTCCGATTGCGATACGGCGGTTGCGGCCGCTATCAACAGTTCCGTGTCTCAGGGCGCTCAGGCGTTCGTCCTTGACTTGCGCGATGTTCCGGGCGGCTACCTTACCCAGGCTGTCGGCATTGCCTCGCTGTTCATTCCCAGCGGCGTTGTGGTGCAGATCGAAACCCCAAGCGGAACCACTTCGCGCAGCGCCGATGGGCAGACGCTTACCACTGCCCCCTTGGCGGTTCTTGCCAATGGCCGTACCGCAGGTTGCGCCGAGGTGCTGGCTGCTGCCTTGCAGGAATCGGGGCGTGCCCAGATCATCGGCGAGCAAACCCAGGGCAAGGGTTCCGTCCAAGCCATGCAGCCGCTTTCCTTCGGCGGCGCCATCCGTTACACCGCTGCGTACTATCTAACTTCCAGCGGGCGAAAGATCGATGGCAACGGCATTTCTCCGAACGTCGAAACCGCCAACGAGGCTACGCAGGAAACGGTAGCTGTCGATTCCGTCCGCTCCAGGATCTAGGCAGCCCATGGCCAGACGCAGCTCGAAAGCACGAAGGCGCCCCAAGGCCCGCCCGCAAGGCATCCTTGAGCTCAACGCCCAGGGCTTCGGTTTCGTTAAAACCGCTGAAGGCGAGTTCTTCGTGCCGGCCTCGAAGACCAACGGGGCGTTCCCCGGCGATTTGGTTGAGGTCGCAAGGATGTCTTCATCGGGTCCGGATGCGCATCCTCATCGATCCCATAAGCCAGCCGCACGGGTTTTGCGGGTTATCATGCGTGCTCGCGAAACCCTTATCGGTCGATACGAGGTTGCTGAACCCTTCGGCGTGGTAGTCCCGGAAGATCCCAGCGTTCCGTGCGATATCTTCACGTTGCGCTCTGATGCTCCCCAGGTAAACGATGGCGACATCGTCGAGGTTCGCATCAACGAGTTCCCTTCGCGCAATTCCGCTGCTACCGGCACGGTGGTTCGCGTTGTCGGCTCTCAGGGCGATTGCGGCATCGACATAGACCTTATCGTTGCTGAGCATCAATTTGAAACCGAGTTCTCCGATTCCGCAATCCAGCAAGCCGAAGAGTGCTCGCTTGATGTTGCCACGCTGTTGGCCCGCGGTTACCGCGACCTGCGAAACGATTTCGTCTTCACGGTCGACCCCGTCGATGCTCGCGATTTCGACGATGCGGTTTCGCTCGAACGCGAAGGCGATGATTACCTGCTGGGTGTCCATATCGCTGACGTTTCGCAGTTCGTCGGCTTCGATTCTTCGTTGGATCTTGATGCGCGTCGGCGTGCCACGTCGGTGTACCTTGTCGATCGGGTGATACCCATGCTCCCCGAGCGCCTGAGCAACGGGCTGTGCTCCCTGGTTCCCGGCCAAGACCGAGCCGCCGTAAGCGTTCAGGCTGTTGTTTCGCCAGAAGGCTCTGTCCGCTCGTTCGAGGTGTTTCCCTCCGTCATACGCTCCAAGGCGCGGCTTTCCTACGATCAGGCACAATGTCTTATCTCCGCTGAAGCAGAGGGCAACGGCTGTCCTCCCGATCCCGTTGCCAGCATCGCAGGCTGCGATGTACCCTCCGGTTCGCTGCCCTTAGATGCCGAAACGGTAAAAGCCCTGCAGGGTAGGGTCGTGTTGCTGAGCCGTCTTGGCAAGGCGCTGCACGCCCGTCGCAAGCAGGACGGATGCATGGACTTCGACCGGGTTGAGGCTAAGGCGGTCCTTGACGGCGATGGGCATCCCACGGATATTGCCTATCGCAGGCGCACTGATGCCACTTCCCTTATCGAAGAGGCCATGATCCTTGCCAATACCCTGGTTGCCCAATGGTTGGAAGAGCAGGGGCTGCCTTGCGTCTACCGCGTCCATGACGAGCCTGATGGCGATGCCCTCCGTTCCTTGTACGAGGTGCTTCAGGAATGGCCGCTGTTCAACGATGTCGACAAGCGCTTGTTCTGCTCGGGCAACCCCCACCAGCTTCAGAAGGTGCTGGCCCTTGTTGAAGGCTTCCCTCAGAAAGAGCTCGTGAATACCCTGCTTCTGCGTTCGATGAAGCGCGCGGTGTACCGAACCGCTCCAAGCCCCCATTACGGTTTGGCGCTTGAATCGTATTGCCATTTTACCAGCCCTATCAGGCGTTACCCCGATTTGTTGGTACATCGTATGTGCAAGGAGGCGTTCTTCGGGCATAGCGCCACCTATGTTGCCCAGAAGAACAGCATGCCTTGGATGGCCGAGCACTCGTCGCATATGGAACGCGAGGCGGAAAAGGCTGCGCGTCAATCGCAGCTCACGAAGATCGTCGAGTATCTTCAGCAGTTCATTGGCTCCACCTACGGCGGAATCGTTTCGCATGTATCCAATTTCGGTCTGATGGTTCGCCTTGAATGCACGGCTTCGGGTTCTCTTCCTGTCGATGAGCTGGGGGAAGAGTACTTCGCCTTCGATCCTGATAGGCAGATGCTCGTGGGGTCGTCTACCGGGACTCGCTACCGCTTGGGCCAGCGTTTGGATGTGGTGTTGGTTGCCGCACATCCTCGCGAACGGCGTCTTGCGTTCAAGCTTGCGGGGGAGCGCCGCTAGCCTACCCATTCCCTGCCGCTGATATAATGGGCAAGCGAAGAACACGCTTGCGTCCAGCTTGGGCGGCAAGCTCGAAAAGCAAAGGTAAACGATATGGCAAAGCTTGATAAGGCCTTCTTGAAGGCCCTGCTGGAAACGCCCTCGGTAACAGGCAACGAGGTGGAAGTCGCCCGCCTGGTACGCCAGCGCCTAACCGGCGTGGCGGATGAGATCGCAACCGATGTTATGGGGTCGGTTCACGCAAAGCTTCAGGGCAACGGCAAGGCGCCTTCGGTTTTGATCTCGGCCCACATGGACGAAGTCGGCCTTATGGTGAAGTCCATCGATGATGCGGGATTTCTTCACGTTGCCGCTGTCGGCGGGGTAGATGCTGCCGTCCTTCCTGGTTTGCGCGTCGATGTGCATACCCGCGAAGGGGTGTTCCGCGGCGTTGTGGGCCGCAAGCCCATCCATCTTATCGAGGCTGATGAGCGGGCAAAGGTTACCCCCATCAACGCTCTTTTCGTCGATATGGGCATGTCTGCCCGTCGCGTCAAGAGTCTGGTGCGCGTAGGTGACGTTATCACCTACGGCGTCGGCTTCGAGAAATACGGGAAGGGGATGGCCGCCTCCCGCGCATTCGACGACAAGGCCGGCGTGTACGTGGTTGCCCGCGTCATGGAAGAGCTGAAGAAGATCGGCGAAGTTGCCGCGGGGTACGTCTGCTGCGCTTCCGTGCAGGAAGAGATCGGCTCGCGCGGTGCCCTTACCTCCGCGTTCGCCGTCAACCCCGATGTGGCCATCGCGCTAGACACCACCCATGCAACCGACTATCCGGGCATGGATGCCGCCCGTTACGGCTCGGTTGAATGCGGTGGCGGCCCGGTTATCGCGCGCGGTCCCAATGTGAACCCAGTCGTCTTCGAGCGACTATGCGCTGCTGCCAAGGCCGAGGGCATCAAGATCCAATTCGAGGCCGAGCCGGGCAATTCCGGAACCGATGCCTCCGAGATGCAGATGCAGCGCGGCGGCTGCGCAACGGGCTTGGTTTCCATCCCCATTCGCTATATGCATACCCCTACTGAAGTGCTGAAGCTCTCCGACATCGAAGACACGGTTGCCCTGTTGAAGCGCTTCATTGTGGATCTTGATTCGGACGTCTCGTTCGTTCCGGGGATGTAGGCCTATGGGAAAGAAGGAAACCAAGGTTTTGGCGAAGAACCGCCGAGCCTTTCACGATTACGAGATCCTGAATACCTACGAGGCGGGCGTGGTGCTCACCGGCACCGAGGTATGCTCGCTGCGCGAGAACAATTGCCAGCTCACTGATTGCTTTGCGCTTATCCGCAAAGGGGAGGTGTGGGTGAACAACCTGCATATCTCGCCTTACAGCCATGGCAATCTAGCCAACCCCGACCCCGACCGGAAGCGCAAGCTGCTGCTGCATCGCAAGGAGATACGCGAACTTGAGCGCAAGACCCAGGAAAAAGGTATGGCGCTGGTGCCGATCAAGATCTATTTCGACCAGAACTCGCGCGTGAAGATAGAGCTGGCCGTTGCCCGCGGCAAGAAGCTTTACGATAAACGTGCCGCTATGGCCGAACGAGATTCCAAACGCGAAATAGAACGTGCCATGAAGCAGCGATACCGCTAAGGAGCCCAAGGTGAACGAAGAAGTACTGAACATGGTGCGCACGCTTCATGCGCGCCTCGACGATGTAGAGGCCGCGGTTAGGGCGCTTCCAACCGACGAGCCCCAATTCGCCCAGCAGTTGGACAAGGTGGACGACAAGGTGTACCTGATCCAGTGTGAGATCCAGAAGCTTGTGCCGGAAGCCGCCCAAGCCTCGGCCGAGCAGCAATCCGATCAGCCCGCCGATCCCGAACAGGGGAAGGCCGGCGCCAACGCTTCGGCAACTGCCGAAGGAGGGGAGCCCTCCACCAGCGCTGCAACGGCTGCGCAAAAGAAGGAATCTGCCTCTACCGCTGCGGCTTCAGAGGGCTCTGAGCAGCCGGTTGATGATGTGGAGCCGGTTGGCGCCACTGCTGAAGCAGCTACCGAAGATGACGATAAGCCCCTGATCTCCGATGAGATGAAGGACAACCTCAAGGATGCGGGCCGGGCTTTGGGCGGCATCCTGAAGGAGAGCAAAGATGTGGTCTCTGAGCTTTCTGGAACTGTCAACGACCTGAAGAGCGTCTTCAAGTTCAAGTAGATGGGGCTTGTTCCCAGTGCAAGGAAGTAATTAGAAGCGGGAGCGGTACGTTGGTGCTGCTCCCGCTTCATTGTTTTGCCCGGATGGGCTTATGGTCAGCTTTGGAGCATGGCCGTTTTCGACGGTGCATCGTATCCATGCCCCTTTTTGCGCCTGATTGCGTGCTGTCCTGTTCGGGTGTGCTCTAGGGTGTTTCAGTGCCCGCAAACAGAAAAGCCGCCTCTTTCGAGGCGGCTTAGAAAATACCGGAGCAAATGTCCTAGTTGAAGGCTTGCGCTATGCGCGCTCTACCTTACCGGCCTTCATGCACTTGGTGCAAACGTTTGCACGCTTCACGTGGCCGTTCACCTTGATGGTGATCTTCTGGATGTTCGGACGGAAGGTACGGTTGCTTACGCGGTGAGAGTGGCTGATGCTACGACCAGCAACGGGTGCCTTACCGCAGATCTCGCATACTTTGGACATTCTTGATCAACTCCATTTACTTCGTATTTTCGATACGGTTGAAACCGCTGATTTCCAATAGCCTGAACACTATAGCACAGTGAATGCGCGCATAGAGGGAAAAACTCAAAGCCCTTGGCAATCGAAAAACAAGGATAGCACGGTATCGGCGCATCGGGCACATTGCATCACGAAAACACAACGCTTTCAACAGGGGCGCCTATGGCGCAAACGGCATCGCGGGCGTGCGGCGAAGGATGGTTTGCCAATCTAATCAGTTGTGCGTTCCCTGCGTAGGAGCGCTTGCGGATCCGGCCAGGTTTTCGTTTCGGTTATACTTTTCTACTGGTCAATAGTCATTGGGTACCTGCTCGAACCAGGTTTCCGTGAAAGGATATACACATGGGTAACGAAATCGCTGGAGACCTCATCGTTTCCGAAGACGTTATTGCCGACGTTGCCGGCCACGCTGCTCTTGAATGCTATGGCGTTGTGGGCATGGCCGCTCCTAATGCGGTAGACGGCTTGGCGAAGATCCTTCCTCAGTCCCGCCTTCGCAGGGGGATCCTCGTTTCCATCGAGGAAGAGGGAACCTGCGTGAGCCTCTACGTGATCCTCGAGCATGGGGTGAACATCAATGTGGTTTCCACGAATCTCGTTGAGCAGGTGAGCTTTGCCCTCAAGGAGTTTGTGCCGAACCTGGCTGGCGTGAACGTTCACGTTCAGGGCATCAAGGTCCGTTAAACCCACGCACAGGCATCGGCAGTATTTTTAGGAGCAACCTCTACTATGAGCAATTACACATCTAACGACATCGTCAATGCGATTGCGGCCGCCGCCAAGGCATTGGGCGATCGTAAGGATGAGATCAACCGACTAAACGTTTTCCCCGTTCCCGATGGCGACACGGGCACCAACATGTCCCTTACCTTGGCCATGGTGGTAGAGAACCTGGCCAATCTTCCCATCGGCGCTTCGGACGACGATCGCCGTCGTGCCATCACCACCGGTGCCCTTATGGGAGCTCGTGGCAATTCCGGCGTTATCACTTCCCAGATCATGCGCGGCTTGTGCGAGGGCATCGCAGAGCATGAATCGTTCGACCTGGTTGCGGTGGACGATGCATTCAGCCGTTCCGTCGAAGTTGCGTTCAATGCAGTTCGCAAGCCGGTAGAGGGCACCATCCTCACCGTGTTGCGCGATACCGCCCAGGCTGCCCATAAGGCCCGCAAGAAGAAGATGGACTTGGACGAGGGCCTGCAGTTCATCGTGGGCGAATCCTACGCTTCCGTGCAGCGCACCCCCGACTTCCTGCCTGTGCTGAAGGAAAACGGCGTGGTAGACGCCGGCGGCTTCGGTATCGCCATCTTCTTCGATTCCTTCGTAGCTGCCCTTACGGGTCGCGCGGAAACCATGGGCGACGAGCTGGCATTTGCCCGCACTGCTGCCCCTAAGGTGGAAATCGAGCAGATCAACGACTGGGAAGGCTCCAAGTACAAGTACTGCAACGAGTTCCTGGTGAATTCCGATACGTTGAACCCCGAGGAAGCGCTTGATTTCCTTTCCACTATGGGCGATTGCGAACTGTGCGTGGGCAGCACCCCCAAGTTCAAGGTGCATGTGCATTCCAACACCCCCGACAAGGTTCTGGCCTACTTCCTGGAGCGCGGCGAGATCTTCGAGGTGTTCATCCACAACATGAAGCTGCAAAGCGAAGAGCGCACTGAAAAGCTTGAAGCCGAGCAGAAGAAGGAGCGCAAGCAGATCGGCTTCGTTTCCGTCGCTGCCGGTTCCGGCAATGCCGCTATTCTGGAGAGCCTTGGCGTTGACTTTGTTGTTTCCGGTGGTCAGACCATGAATCCTTCCACCAAGGAACTGCTCGATGCGGTTAACGCCGTGAACGCGGATTCCGTCATCATCCTGCCCAACAACAGCAACATCATCATGGCCTCGCAGTCGTGCGCAGAGGTTTCCGAGAAGCCTTGCATGGTGGTTCCCACCAAGAGCGTGCCCGAGGCCTTCAGCGCCCTTTTCGCTTTTGACGAGGATGCTTCCCTGGAAGAAAACGTCCAGGCTATGACCGAGGCTCGCGAAGAGGTTAAGACGGGCGAGGTTACCACGGCCGTCAAGGACTCCAAGGACGTGCACGGCAACCCCATCCACGATGGCGATGTTATCGGCATCGCAGCCGGCGAGCTGGAGGTTGTCTCTGACTCGGTAGAGGATGCCGTTATGCGCGTGCTCGAGGTGCTTGAGGCCGATGACGCCGACACGCTCACCATCCTTGCTGGCGAGGACTATCCCGACAGCAAGCTCGAGGCGCTCTGCGCTCAGATCGAAGAGCAGTACGAGGATCTGGAGATCGACTCCCACCGTGGCGAGCAGCCTTTGTATCCCGTCATCCTTTCCGTTGAATAAGGTATTCAGCGGTTTACCTTGAACAATTCTGCTGAACACACGTTGGCGGATCGGGGCGCAAGCCTCGACCGCCTTCGTGCTTCTTTGTCGCTTGATTCGCCTGTTTCCACCGTGAAGCTTGTCAGCCCAGCGCGCTCACATGCCCTTTCTGTGTCGATGGGCGTCAACTCTGTGCGCGACCTTTTGTCTTGCTATCCTCGCCGCTATATCGACCTTACCCAGGTGTGCACCATCCAGCAGGCCGCCATCGGCTCCCAGTGCACGCTTGCGACAAGGGTTTACGAAGTGAAGCGCAAGAACCCCCGTCCTCGTCTTTCGCTGGTCGAGGTTTCTCTTGTCGACGATACCGGCCTAATCATCGCAACTTGTTTCAACCAGCCATGGATGGCCGACAAGCTCAAGGTGGGGATGGACGTCACCGTTGCCGGCAAGGTGGAATTCAACTACGGCTTCAAAAGGATGACCAACCCCTTGATTGAGGCTCGCGAACAGGGCGATGCCGTGCGGGGCAAGGTCCTGCCTATCCATCCCGCATGCGCGAAGCTTTCGCGCAACATGGTTGGCCGCATGGTTTCCAATGCTCTTTCGGTTGCATCGGGATGCTACGACCCGCTTCCGCTTTCCCTTAGAAGGAAATATCGGCTGTATTCCCGCGCGGAGGCCCTGCGCGGAGTCCATGTGCCCGAAAGCATGGACGATGCCGAACAGGCTCGGCGCCGTTTGCGCTACGAAGAGCTGTTCTTCCTGGAGCTGGACCTCTTGCAGCGTGAACAGGATCGCTCTGCGGCATCGACGCCGTTTTGCCATCAGACAGAAGGGGACGTTATCGATGCGCTGCGGGGAAGTTTGCCGTTCCAGCTCACTGAAGACCAAAGCGAAGCGGTTGATGGGATCCTTGCCCGGATGGCGCAACCAACCTGTATGAACCATCTGCTCTTGGGCGATGTGGGCACCGGCAAAACCGTTGTTGCCTGTTTTGCCCTAGCCGCTGCCGCTCAAAGCGGTTCGCAGGCCATGATGATGGGCCCTACCGAGGTGCTGGTGTCCCAATACGGCAAGGCTCTGGGGCAGCTGTTGGATGCAGCCCGGGTTTCCTGGGCTGTGCTTACCGGCTCTACTCCTGCCGATGAGCGATTGCAGATCGTCGAAGGCTTCGGCTCTGGGGCAATCCAGGTGCTGTTCGGGACGCATGCCCTGTTGAGCGATGATGTTGCCCCTAACCGTTGCTCGCTTGTCTGCATCGACGAGCAGCAGCGTTTCGGAGTGGAGCAGCGCCAAGCCCTTGTTGCCAAGGCTCCTGGCTGCGATGTGCTTTCCCTTACGGCCACCCCCATTCCTCGGTCGCTTGCGCTTGCGCTCTATGGCGGGCTCACCCTTTCGTATTTGCGGCAGGCTCCATCTGTGCAGAAAGGGCGCACTACGAAGGTGTGCCATTTCTCGGAAGAGGGCATTGCCTACGATGCCTTGCGGCAGGCCATCGCGCGTGGCGAGCAGGCGTATGTGGTTTGCCCCCTTATTGGCTTGAAGCTGCCTGAGCCCGAGAAAGACCTGGCAGACGAGTCATCGCTTGAAAGCACGGTGGAATACGCCACGGTTGAATGGGGCATCGAACACGATGACCTGGGGGATACCTTGTCGGCGGCAACCACCCATGTCGAAGTCCTCCAATCCCAGGTGGTTCCCCAAGCGAAGGTCGCACTGTTACACGGGAAGATGGCGCCTGCGGAAAAAGAGCAGGTGATGTCCAGCTTCCGCAAGGGCGAAATAGACGTGCTGGTTTCCACCACTGTTGTAGAGGTGGGTGTCGATGTTCCCAACGCCACGGTGATGATAGTGGAAGATGCCGATCGCTTCGGTTTGGCGCAGCTGCACCAGCTGCGGGGAAGGGTTGGTCGTGGATCGCTGCCCGGGCAGGTGTTCCTGGTTTCCCGCACCCGTGCGCCGCACGCCATGGAGCGGCTGCACGCGATGGAGGTCACCGAAGACGGGTTCGCTCTTTCCGAGCGCGACTTGTCAATGCGCCGCGAGGGCGATATCTTCGGAGATCGACAGCATGGCCGCACCGCCCTTAAGTTGGTGAACGTGGTGCGCGACAAGGCCGTTATCGAAGCGGCTTACCAGGATGCGCGCAACCTGTTCGACCCAACGGCCTTCGGCGACGACGAGCGGGAGCTGGCTTTGCGAGAGCTGCAGGTACTTCGGAATGCGAGGAAGCATTGAGGATCATCTCCGGTGAATTCAGGGGCAGGCCCCTTAAGTCGTTGAAGGGCGATTCCACCCGGCCGACTACCGACAGGGTGCGCGAGGCCCTTATGAGCTCGCTAACCAGCGCACGCGGAACCTTGGAGGGCGCGCGCGTGCTCGATGCTTTTGCGGGTTCGGGCGCCCTTGGCCTGGAAACCCTGAGCCGTGGCGCCGATCATGTCACGTTCTGCGAGCAGGGTAGGGACGCCCAGCGCATCATCGAGACCAACATCGCCTCGCTGGGCCTGCCGCGCAGCCGTTACTCTCTGCGTCGAGGCGATGCGTTTTCGCTGTCGCAATTCGGTGCAGGAGCATACGACTTGGTGTTCTTGGACCCGCCGTATGCTTTCGAGGCCGACAAAGTGCTGGGCTTGGTGAGCGAGCTGGACGCTGCGGGCAAGCTGGCCCCCGGTGCCCTTGTTTGCTATGAGTTCGCCAAAAAGGACAAGCAGCAGGTAGAACGCGCGTGCGATACGCTAGAATATTCCCTGGTCTCCGCAAAGGATTACGGAGCCACCTCGCTTATAACATTGAGGAAGGAAGAATAGATGAAACGAGCGGTTGTCCCGGGAACCTTCGATCCCATTACCGCAGGGCACTTCGATGTTATCTCCCGTGCGGCGCAGATCTTCGATGAGGTTGTGGTTGCCGTTGCGAAGTCGGCGAAGAAAAGCCCCATCTTCAAGCTGGAAACGCGCGTGCGCCTTGCAACAGAGGCGGTTGCCGACCTTCCCAATGTCCGGGTAATCAGCTTCGAGGGCCTGCTGGTGGATTGCGTTCACCAGTTGGATGCCCATGTTGTGGTGAAGGGCCTTCGCGCCATCACCGATTTCGAGTACGAGTTCCAGATGACGGCGCTCAACTACGAGCTTTCGAAAGACCTGGAAACCTTCTTCATCATGTCGCCGCCGAAGTTCATGTACCTTTCGTCTTCTATCATCCGCGAAATGGCTTCTATGGGCGGCGATGTGAAGGGTTTCGTGCCACCTTGCGTGGAAGTGGCCTTGCACGAGTACTTCGCCGATGCCTACGCTGCCAAGAACTCATAATTGCGTAGGTGCGCAGAGCGGTCCGCAAAGCGCCTAGGCGAGTGCAGGTTTTCCGCAAATCGTGGCTTTTTGCTACACTGATAGCTTGATGAACTAAACTTCTTAGTTATGTTTATATTCTCATGCGCAAATCTGCGCATGATTTGGAAGGATGTATATGGACGAAACAGGGGTATTGAATCTTATCGAAGAGCTTACGATGCTCATCGAGGATTCTAAGACTGCATTCGGCAAGGGTGGTAACTTCAGAGCCGTAGACGCCCAGGCTGCCTTCGAGATCTTGGACGAGATACGTGACACGTTCCCGAGCGAGTTCGCCCAGGCGCGTCAGGTTATCCGTGAGCGACAGGCGCTGTTGGATGAAGCTGAAGCTCAGGCAAGCCGTCTTATCGAAGATGCTCGTAGCCAGGCTATCACCATCGCCAGCGAGCAGGAGATCGTCCGCATCTCCCAGCAGCAGGCCGACACCATCTTGGCCGAGGCCCGCGAGCTCGAGCGTGAAACGCGTGCGGGCGCCGAAGACTTCGCCGACGAAGTGTTCAGCCATGTTGAGCAGAGCCTCGACACCGCTTTGAACAGCGTGCGCCGTTGCCGCGATCGTCTTAACGCCAACTCCCTTAACTCCGGTCGCTAATGGAGCCTTTGAACATCGAGGTTCCCGCGCAGCTCTTCGCCCCGGCGGAGAGCTTGTCTTTTTCGGGCGAGTACCAGCTTGGTCAGCTTGAGCAGGGCGTGGACACGTATACCTTCGCCAACCCCCTTGCTTGGGAGGTTTCCATTTCCAACACCGGCGGCGCGCTTCTGGTTACCGGCATCGTTTCGGGCGAAGCGCAAACCAGCTGTGTCCGTTGCCTGGAGCCGGCGGAATATTCATTGGAAGGGGAAGTGGAAGGCTATTACCTTATCCCCGATTCCGACGTTCAGCTTACGGAAGAAGAAAAAGAGGAGTACGAGCTTCTTGGCGATGATCGCATCATCGATCTTTCGCCGCTTCTGGTTGCTGCGCTCTCGCTTGAGCTTCCGTACACCCCCCTGTGCGACGACGCCTGCAAGGGGCTTTGCGCAGGTTGCGGTGCCAACTTGAACACAGAGGAATGCTCCTGCGAAAAGCCGGCCGAAAGCGATGAGGAAGACGAATTCCACCCGAACCCCTTCGCCGTTTTGCGTAACATCAAGTTCGATGAATAGTTTGCCGTTAATGGCAACTCGCCCTTGATTCGGCCCGTGTCCTTTGCTAGGATGTTTTTTCGCGTAATCGCATATTTGAGATCTTCAGGTTTACCTGCAGTATAGAAGGAGATTAATCATGGCAGTGCCAAAGCGTAAGACCGGTCGTGCAGTTACCCACGCACGCAGGAGCGAAAACGACAAGATCGCTTCGCCTTCTCGTTCCGTTTGCCCGCAGTGCGGCGAGGCTAAGCTTCCTCATCGCGTATGCCCCAACTGCGGCTTCTATCGCGACCGCGAGGTTATCCAAACCGCTTAGTGTTTGCCATAATCGGGTAGTAAGGTCCCCCGGATTTTCCGGGGGATTTTTGTTGTATAGGGATTCTGCGGGTTAGCCGCGTTACCGAGGGGAGCTGTTATGGGCAACCAAGTAACAATCGCCGTTGATGTTTTGGGTGGCGATATCGGGCCAAAAGTTGTTCTGCCGGGCATCGAGCGCGCACTCGAGGCCGACGATCAGCTTACGGTTATTGCCTGCGGTCCCGCCGATGTCGTTGAGCCCTTTGCCGCCAAGCACGATAGGGTGGTGGCACAAGCAACCACGGAAGAGATCACCATGGAAGAGCATCCGGCAAACGCGGTGCGCAAGAAGAAGGAATCCAGCTTGGTGGTTGGCAATCGCCTGGTTAAAGAGGGGGCTGCCCAGGGCTTCTTCTCGGCTGGCTCTACGGGGGCTTGCTTGGCTGCGGCCACTTTGGTGGTGGGGCGAATCAAGGGCGTCGCACGTCCGGCCCTTTGCACCATCATCCCATCGCCCATCAAGCCGGTGATGCTGTGCGACGTGGGCGCCAATGCCGATTGCAAGCCGGCATATCTGGTTCAGTTCGCCCAGATGGCTTCTACCTATGCAGAGAAGATCTTAGGCGTTTCCAGCCCGAAGGTTGCCTTGCTGAACATCGGCAGCGAGGACACCAAGGGTTCCAAGATGGCCCAAGAATCCTTCGCGCTGCTGAAAGAGCAGGTTCCCACCTTCATCGGCAACGCGGAAGGCTGCGACATCATGAACGGCACTGCCGATGTGTACGTTACCGATGGCTTCACCGGCAACGTGTGCTTGAAAACCATCGAAGGGGTTAGCAAGCTCCTGTTCGGCGAGATAAAGAAGATCATGATGTCCGGCGCCTTGAGCAAGCTTGGCGCGCTCACCATGAAGTCGGGCCTGAAAGAGCTGAAGGAGTCCACCTCTGCCGATACCTACGGCGGTGCCCCCATCTTGGGCGTTAAGGGCGCTTGTTTGGTGGGGCATGGCTCTTCGAACGAGGAAGCCATCAAGAACGGCATCCTTATTGCCGCTCGCACGGTTCGTTTGGATGTTTCGGGAATAATCGAGCGCACCGTTAATCAGGCGGAACAGCACGAGTAGAATCTACTTCGATTAAACATATCGTATGCAACAGGAACCGAAGCGCACGTGAACGAATTGCCAGAACATACCAAGCGTCTAGATAAGGCCGAAGAAATCCTTGGCCACCGCTTCAGCGATCGCTCACTGCTTCAGACTGCCCTTACGCATCCTTCTGCCGTAGAGGGCCATTCCATCCGCGATTCGTACGAGCGCCTGGAGTTCTTGGGCGACAGCATATTAGGCGCCATCGTTTCCTATTGCGCCTACCACGCCTATCCCGATCTGGATGAAGGCGGCCTTACTCGCATCAAGGTTTCCCTGGTGTCGGGGGCATCGCTTTCCGCCGTAGGAAAGGACTTGGGCCTTTCGGACGTTATCTTCTTCGGATCCTCCGAGCGCGGCACGGGCCGTCGCGGCCTTCATTCGGCGTTGGAAAACGTCTACGAATCGCTTGTGGCTGCGTTGTACTTGGATGGCGGCATCGAATCGGCTTCTGCCTTCGTGAAGCGCACCCTTATCGTCCGCATGAACGAGGATATGGCCAAAGAGCCCGAGAACCCTAAGAGCGTGCTTCAAGAGCGCCTTCAGGAAGATGGCATCACCCCAACCTACCGCTTGGTGGAAACCCAGGGCCCGCCGCACGACCGCACGTTCGTCACGCAGGTGTTCGTGGGCGTGAAGTCCATCGCCCGTGGCGTAGGCCGCACCAAGAAAGAATCGGAGAGCCAGGCCGCTAAATCTGCGCTTGAGATCTTGGGCTCGCTGTTCGAAGGCAAGAGCCCGGAAGACAAGAAGCGCAAGGCCGAAGCAAAGGCGGCCATAAAGGCTGCCAAGGCCGAAGAGAAGGCTCGCAAGCAGGCAGAGCAGAAGGCCCGCAAGCAGAAAAAACAGCAGCAGTAAGGGGCTCAGGTGTACCTCAAGTCGTTGACCTTGAAGGGCTTCAAGTCCTTCGCTGATCGTACGGTCATGAGATTCGAGCCGGGCATTGCCGCTGTGGTGGGCCCTAACGGCTCCGGCAAATCCAACATCTCCGATGCCGTTCTTTGGGTTCTAGGCGAGCGCAATGCCAAGAACCTGCGCGGCCAATCCATGGAAGACGTAATCTTCGCCGGCTCTTCCGCCCGCAAGCCGGTATCCGTCGCTGAAGTGGAGCTGCTGCTCGACAATTCCGATGGCACCCTTCCGGTCGATTTCGCAGAAGTATCTATCGGGCGCCGCATGTACCGCAGCGGCGAAAGCGAATACCTTGTAAACGGCAACGTCGTGCGCCGTATGGATGTGCTCGATATCCTGCACGATTCGGGTATGGGCACTGGTACCAACTCCATCATCAGCCAGGGCAACCTGGATTCCGTCCTCTCTTCGCGCCCGGAAGATCGCCGCGCCCTTATCGAAGAGGCCGCCGGCATCTTGAAGCACAAGGAGCGCAAGGCGAAAAGCGAGCGGAAGCTTGCCCAGATGGACGCCCATCTTGCCCGCGTGAACGACATCACCGCCGAGGTCGAGCGGCAGCTGAAGCCGCTCGAGCGCAAGGCGAAGAAGGCGCGCTTGCACGAGCAGCTTTCATCCGAGCTTTCCGATTTGCGTCTTGGCCTTGCCGTCGACGACTTGCGCGTGCTGCAGAAGCGCTGGGATGAAACGCTCGAGTCGGAGAAGGCCCTTGAGGCGCAACAGGCCCAGCTGAAGGAAGAGCTGGCCTCTTCCGAAGCGGTGCTCGACGGCCTTCAGGGCGAATTGCATAAGCGCAGCTCGCAGGAAAGCAGCCTGAACGGAAACTATCGCCGGGCCCAGGCTTCCTACGAGCGGTTGAACTCCACTGCCATCCTCTTGCAGGAAAAGCGCACCGGCTACGTTTCGGAGGCAGAGCGTCTTTCGCGCTACGTTGAAGAGGGCAGGGTGCGCCGCAGTGCCGCCCAGAAGGAATTGGCCGAAGCACGCGAAGCGGCCGAAGAGGCCTGCGCCAAGTCCGAGCAGGCAGAAAAGCTCCGCGGCGATTTGGAGATCTCTTATACGCAGCGGGTGAACGAGCGCAACGACCTGCGCAAGCAACTCGATACCCTTACCAGCGAGCAGCGCGGCCTTGCCCATCGCCGCGATACCATCCAGGCAACCCAGCAGGCCCTGAAGGAAAACCTTTCCGAGAAGCGTGCCCGTGCCCAGGTCATCGATGCCCATGTTGCCGATTCTGCCGAGCGCTTGGCAGCGGCCCGCGAAAAGCTGTCCGAGCTTTCGGCATTGGCCGAATCCCTTGAATCCGAATATGCGGATCTTTCCCGGCGCGATTCCGAGGCACGATCTGCTTTAGGTCAGCTGGTGGTTTCCCGCGATGCTGCCCGCAAAAAGCTCGATGCTGCCCGTAACGACCTGTCCCAAGCCTCTGCCGAGCGCGCAGCCTTAGAGGAATTGGAACGCGCCAGCGAAGCTTCCAATGCGCTTTTGGCCCATGCGCTTTCTGCCAAAGAGTCGATATCCCCCGATTCGGCGCTTCTTTCGCATGTGGTTTCTGCCCCCGAGGGCTATGACTCCATGGTAGAAGCGCTGTTGGGCAACGACTTGCAGGCCGTCATGGTGGCAAACGAGCAGCAGGCGGTGGGCTTGCTGCGCGATTCCCTCGGGTCCAATGCCGTAGGCGCCGTTTCCGCTGTGTTCGGTTCGCCTTCAAGCGCGGATCCGAGCACTGTGGGCGGGGTGCGCTTGCTTGACCGCATCGCCGTTGCCCCCGGCTTCGAGACACAGGTCGAAGCGCTTCTTGGCGACGTGGTGCTTACCGATTCGCTTGACGAATCCCTTCGCCTTGCATCCGAATGCAGGGGGAGTCGGGCCCGCTTCGCCTCGCTTGATGGCTGCGTGGTGGATGCGCAAGGCAAGGTTTCCCTGTTCCGCAGCTCGCAGGCGGATAAGGAAAACAGCGCCCTGGCTCGGCGACGTGCCCTTCAGGCGGCCAAATCCGCGGAGGAACGTTGCCAGCATGCCTATGAATCCGCCACGCAAGAAGACGCTGCCGTCGAGGCTCAGCTGCGCCAGGCCCAAACGGAATCCTTGAAGTTGTCCGAGGAACTCGCAAGTGCGAAAGGCCGCAGCGAATCTGCGCGCCGCGATGCGTCTTCGGCCGAAGCGGCAGTCCGCGACTTGGAGCAGGAAAACGAGCGCCTGCTGAAGGAGCAGGAAGAAAACCGCGCGTTCTTCGAGAAAGCCCAGCCCGACTCCGATCAGCTTGAAAGCGATTTGGCGCAGGTTCAGGCCCAGCTTGAGCTGAATAAAGAGAGCATCGCCGATATCGAGCAAAAGATATCGCCGGTGAAGCGCGACATCGTCTCGCTTTCGGAAAAGGTTTCCGATGCCCGCCTTGAAGCCGCCCGCCTGTCGGAGCGCAAGGCCTACGCAGAGCGCATGGTGGCAACCCGCCAGCAGGAAATAGTCTCATCGAACAGGGAAGATGCCTCTTCAACGCGCCGTATCGCCATCGCCCGCGGCGCGGCGAACCGTGCTTCCGATCTGCTTTCCACCCTTAGGTCGCTCTCCGATGCCGCATCGCTCATTTCTTCGCGTCTTGAGCGCGAATCGGCCAATGAGCAGGAGTTCTCTCGTTCCCTGCACCAACAGATAGCCCAGGCCACAAAGGCATCGCGCGAGGTGCGCGATCGGTTCGAGGCCCATTCCTCCCGTATCGCCGATGTGCGCATCGAGAAGGGCCGCCTAGAGGTTCAGGTGGAATCCAGCATCAACGCCATCACGCAGGACTGCGCAACCCCGCTCGAGACCGCTCTTGCCCTAGAGCCCCTTGCCAACCGCCCGCAAGCCGAAGAGCAAGCCGCTTCGCTTGAGCGGCGCATCAAGAATATGGGCGCGGTAAGCCCCGATGCGGCCGAGGAATTCGAGCAGGTAAGCACCCGCTACAACTACTTAAGCTCCCAGCTTGAGGACATGCGCCAGGCCCGCAAGTCCCTAGCGCGTATCGTCGAGGTGATCGATGAGCGCATGCGCGACGACTTCATCGCCACGTTCGAGCAGGTGAACGCCAATTTCTCCGAGATATTCTCTACCTTGTTCCCCGGCGGTCAGGCTCACCTTTCCCTGGTAGACCCGGAAGATTTGGAGAACACCGGCGTCGATGTGAACGCCCAGCCGGTGGGCAAGCGCGTGAAGAAGATGTCGCTGCTTTCCGGCGGCGAGAAGTCGATGACCGCCATGGCGCTGCTCTTCGCGGTGTACCGCATCCGCCAGACGCCCTTCTACATTCTGGACGAGGTGGAAGCCGCGCTCGACGACACGAACCTGCGCCGCCTTATCGGCTACATCAACGTGGTGCGCAACGATACACAGTTCATCATGATCACGCACCAGCGCCGTACCATGGAATCGGCCGACATATTGTATGGTGTATCGATGCAGGCAGACGGCATCACCAAGGTGCTGAGCCAGAAACTCGAAAAAGCTACCCGCAAGGAGGGTTAAATGGGATTCTTCGACAAGATCAACGAAGGTCTTCATCGCTCCCGCGACAAGTTCAAGGAGCAGATGAACGTCCTGCTCGATCGTGGCCCGGATGTGGATGAGGAATTCTGGGAAGAGCTGGAAGAAACCCTTATCCTGGCCGACATAGGCGCCTCTGCCGCCGATTCCATCATCGAAGAGCTGCGCGACCAGGCAAAGCGCAAGGCCCTGCCCGATGCCTATGCGGTGTTCGACATGCTCACCGACCAGATGGCGGCAACCTTCTCACAAGCCGAGGCCGACATCTTCGAGGAGCGCCCATCGCTGGTGATGTTCGTGGGCATCAACGGCTCCGGCAAAACAACGACGGCTGGCAAGCTCGCTGCCGCCTACAAAGAAAAGGGCCGCAACGTGCTGCTTTGCGGCGCCGACACGTTCCGCGCCGCCGCCATCGAGCAGCTGCAGGTGTGGGCGCAGCGCAGCGGCGTGCAGATAGTCTCGCGCGAGCGCGGCAGCGATCCGGCCAGCGTTTGCTTCGAAGCTGTCGAGGTTGCCGAAAAGAACGGTTCCGACCTGGTTATCGTCGACACGGCGGGCCGCCTGCACACCTCCGACGACCTTATGCGCGAGCTGCAGAAGGTGGTGAACGTGGTTCGCAAGCGCGCCAACATCCCCGTGTACACGGTGCTGGTAATCGATGCCACCACCGGCCAGAACGGCTTGCAGCAGGCGCGCGAGTTCAACAAGGCCCTCGAGCTGGACGGCGTTATTGTCACCAAGCTCGACGGCACCGCCAAGGGCGGCATCGCGCTCGCCGTTTCGCATGAGCTCGAACTGCCTATCTACAAGATCGGCGTGGGCGAGGGGATAGACGACTTGCAAGACTTCGATGCGCATGATTTCGCGCGTGCGCTGATTGGGGATATGGCCGATGTTCGATAACCTTTCCGAAAAGCTTCAAGGCATCTTCTCGGGCCTGCGCGGCAAGGGCCGCCTTACCGAGGAAGACATCGATGTGGCCATGCGCGAGATCCGCATGGCGCTGCTTGAAGCTGACGTCAACTTCAAGGTAGTGAAGTCCTTCGTGAAGAGCACGAAGGAGCGCTGCCTTACTGCCGAGGTGCTGGAGTCCCTCACGCCCGGCCAGAACGTCATCAAGATCGTGCTCGATGAGCTTACCGAGCTGCTGGGCAAGGAAAGCGCGCCCCTGCAGCTTTCCAGCCGCATCCCCAACGTCATCATGTTGGTGGGCCTTCAGGGCTCTGGTAAAACCACGGCTGCCGCAAAGCTCGCCTACCTGCTGAAGCAGCAGAACCACAACCCGCTTCTGTGCGCATGCGACGTGTACCGCCCCGCTGCTGCCGACCAGTTGGAAACGCTCGGCAACGAGATCGGCGTGCGCGTGTACCGCGGCGAGGGGAAAGACCCGGTGGCAATCGCCAAGGAAGGCGTGCGCGACGCCATCGATTCCCTGCGCGATGTGGTCATCGTCGACACCGCAGGCCGCTTGCATGTCGATGAGGAGATGATGGCCGAAGCCGAGGCCATCAAGGCCGCGGTAGAGCCCGATCAGATCTACATGGTGGTAGACGCCATGACCGGCCAGGACGCCGTGAACGTGGCAAAGGCCTTCTCCGACCGCGTCGACTTCGACGGTGTGATCATGTCGAAGATGGACGGCGATGCCCGCGGCGGCGGCGCCCTTTCCATCAAGCAGGTAACCGGCAAGCCCATCATGTTCATCTCTTCCGGTGAAAAGCCCGATTCGCTGGAACGCTTCCACCCCGACCGCATGGCCAAGCGCATCTTAGGGATGGGCGACGTGGTAAGCATCATCGAATCGGCATCGAAGCTGCGCGCCGAAGAGGTCGAGCAGGAGGAAGCCGAGCGCATGGCGCGCGGCAACCTTACCCTGAACGACTTCCTTATGATGAAGCAGCAGGTAAGCAAGATGGGCGGCGTGCAGAAGCTCATCAGCGCGCTTCCCGGTGGCGACAAGGCCATGCGCGAAGGTCAGGTAAACGAGCATGCGCTCGACGAGATGGCCGTCATCATCGGCTCCATGACCAAGGCCGAGCGCGAGCATCCGGAAATCCTGAACGGCTCGCGCAAGGCACGCGTTGCCGCAGGCGCCGGCGTGAAGGTGTTCCAGGTGAACCAGCTGCTGAAGCAGTTCACGGAAACCAAGAAGATGATGCGTTCCATCATGAATGCCCAAGAGGCCCAGCAGAACCGCAAGGGCAAAGGCAAGGGCAAGAAGGGGAAGAAAGGCAAGAAGTCCAAGCAGCGCATGGGAATCCCCGGCATGGGCGGCATGCGCCTTTCCGATGTGAAGAAGATGCAGGACATGATGAGCGGTCTTGATGATTCCGTATTCAAGAGGTAATATCTATAACCGCTGTTTTGCGACCCGCACGGCATCTACCATCGGGTCGCTCAAATGTTTAGAAGGAGAACAACTCGATGGCAGTCAAGATTCGTC
Organism: uncultured Prevotella sp.; assembly: GCA_963598325.1. GTDB lineage: Bacteria > Actinomycetota > Coriobacteriia > Coriobacteriales > Eggerthellaceae > Anaerotardibacter. The sequence continues at coordinate 44,261 of CAVBST010000007.1, forward strand.
TCGCCCGTCACGGCGCTAAAAAGGCACCTTATTACCGCATTGTCGTAGCAGACTCCCGCGCTCGTCGCGATGGTCGCTATATCGAGCAGATCGGTTCCTACAACCCCTGCACCACCCCTGCAGCTGTGAAGATCGACCTCGCTAAGGTCGACGAGTGGGTTGCCAACGGCGCAAAGCCCACCGATACGGTTGCACGCCTCATCGAGGCAGAGCGCAAGAACGCCTAACTCATGGCGGATTCGCGCGAAGATATCTCAGGGCTCGTAGAGTCGCTGGTAATGCCTTTGGTCGATAGCCCCGATGCGGTGAGCATCGAGGCAACCGATACCGAAGACGGTGCGGTTCTTATCGAGATCCGTGTGGACGAAGCCGATGCCGGCAAGGTTATCGGGCGCCAGGGTCGCGTGATCAAGGCCATTCGCACGCTTTGTCGTGCTGCCGGTTCCCGCCACGGCTTCGATGTTGAAGTCGAGCTGGTCGACTAACAGGGCTTTTGCCGTCCATGGATCCTTGGGTCAATATCGCTAGCCTTTTGAAGGCTAAGAACAATGAAGGAGGGCTTTCCGTCAAGCAGGCGGAAGGTCTTCCTTTTTTGCTGCAGCCGGGCATGGAGGTTACCTTTGTGCCCCCGGTGCTGCGCATGCCGCGCTCTGCCGTGGTAGAGGAAGTGGTTGAAATGGGCCAAGGCCGCCACATGGTGTACTTCGATTCCATCGTTGATCGCACCCAAGCCGAAAAGCTGGAAGGGCATTTCTGCCTGGTTCCTTATGTCTCGCTGCCCGAAGGCTTCGACAAGCAGCAGGGCTCGGGGCTTGTGGGCTTCAACGTGGTCGATGAAACGGCTGGGTTGGTCGGCGCTGTCGTCGACGTTCTGGAAAACCCGGCCCATCCTTTGCTCGAGGTTCGCCCGCAAGGGGAGCGCTCTGGGCAAGACGCCTCGGTGTTCATCCCGCTGGTAGAGGAGTTCATCGTTCGGGTAGACGAAGAGAACAACACCCTTACTATGAGCCTGCCTGCTGGTTTGCTTGACCTTTAGGAGCACATCCTTTGAAGATAGAGACCTTGTCGGTTTTCCCCCAGTGCTACGACTCCATCATGAACGAGTCGATGATGCGCATTGCCCAGGAAAAGGGCTTCCTCGATTTCACGGCGCATGATCTGCGCGATTGGACGCACGATAGGCACCGTACCACCGACGACGAGCCGTATGGCGGCGGCCAGGGTTTGGTTATGAAGTGCGAGCCCATCTTCGAAGCCACCGACCAGCTGTTTGCGACGGCTCCCAAGAAGCCCTACGTAATCTTCCTTTCGCCAACCGGTGAGCAGTTCAACGACGCTATGACGCTGGAGCTTGCAAAGGAAGATCACCTGTTCTTCATCTGCGGGCATTACGAGGGCATAGACGAGCGTGCCTACACTCTGGCCGACAAGGTTATTTCTTTGGGCGACTACGTTCTTACCAGCGGCGAGCTGGCTTCCATGGTGGTAATCGACGCCGTGGTTCGCCGCATCGACGGCGTGCTGGGCGACGAGGGCAGCGCGGTAGACGAAAGCTTCTACGACGGCCTGCTCGAATACCCGCAGTACACCCGCCCTGCCAGCTATCGCGGGATGGATGTTCCCGATGTGCTGCTTTCCGGCCATCACGCCAAGATCACCCAATGGCGCAGGGAGCAGAGCCTTCTGCGCACCCAGAAGTGGCGCCCCGACTTGCTTGAGGGGGCAAACCTCTCCGAAAAGGAGCGTGCTTTCCTCGGCTTGGAGCAGCGATAAACGGCTGAATGCATCTGTGGCGGGTAACCGTCATTTGCTTTATAGTGGGACTATTCGACCTAACTCTGCGGCAACCCCTTGAAAGGGAAGGGAAACTCTTGGATTACGGATATCACGCGGGCACCAAATCTCCCAGCCTAATTCGCCGTTTCCTGAACTTCCTTATCTGCATCGCCATTGTGCTGGCGGCGGCATGGGGCATCCGCACCTATGTGTGCGAACCGTTCGAGGTTCCCTCGGCTTCCATGGAAACCACCATCATGACCGGCGACAGGCTGTTCGCCGAAAAGGTGAGCTATCACTTCACCTCGCCCAAGGCAGGCGATATCGTGGTGTTCTCCGACCCGCAGGTGCCTTCGCGCGTGCTGGTTAAGCGCGTGATTGCCACCGAAGGGCAAACCGTGAACCTGGTTAACGGCTCCGTCTACATCGATGGTGTAAAGCAGGCAGAGTCCTATACCCAGGGTGATTCCTATCCGCTTTCCAAAACCGCAGGCAGCGCTGATATCTCGTATCCCTACACTGTGCCTTCCGGGTGCGTATGGGTAATGGGCGACAACCGCGAGAACTCTTCCGATTCGCGCTATTTCGGCAGCATCCCCACCAACTCTATCTTCGGCAAGGCCGTTTTCGAGTATTGGCCGTTGAACCGTATCGGCACCCTTAACTAACCTATAGATCGTATAACGATTAAGGAGCATAGATGACTAACCACGAGGAAGGCATGGCAGCCTCCGATGCCTCCCAGGTCCTGACGTTCCAGGACATGATTCTGCGCTTGCAGCGCTACTGGGCAAACCTGGGCTGCGTGATTATGCAGCCCTACGACAACGAAGTGGGTGCGGGCACGTTCCATACGGCAACCACGCTTCGCAGCCTGGGCCCTGATGCCTGGAAGGCCGCCTACGTGCAACCCTGCCGCCGCCCTGCAGACGGCCGCTACGGCGAAAACCCTAACCGCCTGCAGCATTACTACCAATTCCAGGTCCTTATGAAGCCTTCGCCCGACAACGTGCAGGAGCTCTACCTGGAATCGTTGCGCGCCATCGGCATCGAAGTGGAAAAGCACGATATCCGTTTCGTGGAAGATGACTGGGAAAGCCCGACGCTCGGCGCCTGGGGCCTTGGTTGGGAAGTTTGGCTCAACGGCATGGAGGTTACCCAGTTCACCTACTTCCAGCAGGTAGGTGGCTTCGAGTGCCGTCCCGTTCCCTCGGAAATCACCTATGGCCTTGAGCGTTTGGCTATGTACATCCAGGGTGTAGATTCCGTCTACGACCTGGTGTGGGCTCGCGGCGCAGACGGCACGGTGTTCACCTACGGTGACGTGTTCCTGGAAAACGAGCGCGAGTTCTCCGCCTACAACTTCGAGGTGGCCGATACCGACCTTCTGTTCGGCGAGTTCGACCGCTACGAGGCCGAATGCCAGCGCACCCTGGAAAAGGGCCTGCCGCTGCCGGCCTACGATTACGTGCTGAAGTGCTCCCATGCCTTCAACCTGCTTGATGCGCGCGGCGTCATCAGCGCCACCGAGCGCATGGGCTACATCCTTCGCGTGCGCACCATCGCCAAGGCCTGCTGCGCTGCGTATTTGGAGCATGTGGTTGGCATCGTGCCCGAGGGCGCAGACGAGAAGAAGGGGGAGTAGCAGATGGAACAGCGTACGCTCGCTTTCGAGATCGGCACCGAGGAGATTCCTGCGTTCGATCTTGCCAATGCCGTCAAGCAGCTTGAAAAGCTTGTCCCGGAACTGCTGGACAACGCCGCCATTCCCCATGGACAGGTAAGTATCTTCAGCTCTCCGCGCCGCCTTATCGTGGTGGCAGCCGATATCCCCGCCGCTACTGAGGAAAAGAACGAGGTTTTCAAGGGCCCTTCGACTAAGATCGCCTTTGACGTCGACGGCAATCCCACCAAGGCCGCCCAGGGCTTCGCCCGAGGCAAGGGTGTAGATGCATCCGAATTGGTAGTGGAAGACGGCTATGTGTATGCCCGCACCTGCACCCCTTCCGTGCAGGTGGTTACGCTTATCCCCTCGGTGCTTGATTCCATCGTCCGCGGTATTTCCTGGCCGCGCTCGCAGCGCTGGGGCTCGCAGAGCGAGTATTTCACCCGTCCTATCCGTTGGTTCGTGGCGCTGTTCGGCACCGAAGTGGTCGATTTCCACTTTGCCGGGCTCACCGCCGGCAGGCTCACGCGCGGCCACCGCTTCCTGGCCCCTGGCCCCTTCGAGGTTGCCAGCGCCGATGAATTGGTGGATGCAGTTCGCAAGGCCTACGTTGTTCCTTCGCAGGAAGAGCGCGAGGCAGTGATCCGCGAAGGCGTTGCCAAGGCCGAAGCCGAAACCGGCTACAAGGCGGTTCTGCCGCCGAAGACCTTGGTGGAGGTTACCAACCTGGCCGAGTATCCCACGGTTCTGGTGGGCACGTTCGACAAGGAATTCCTGCAGGTTCCCGAGGAAATCATCGTAGACGCCATGCTCATGCATCAGCGCTACTTCCCGCTCTACGACAACGACGGTAAGCTCACCAACCGCTTCATCGTGGTGGGCAACGGCGATCCTGCCTGCTCCGATACCATCATCGACGGCAACGAGCGCGTTGTTCGCGCCCGCCTGTACGACGCCAAGTTCTTCTACGATGAAGACCTCAAGCAGCCGCTGGAAGCCTACGTTGGCCGCTTGGGCGAAGTGGTGTTCCAGGAAAAGCTGGGTACCGTGCTCGATAAAACCGTGCGCATCGAGCGCCTGGCCGATCACCTTGCCAAGGATGCGGGCATTTCCGGGCAGGACCTTTCCGACGTGGAGCGCGCTGCGCACCTGTGCAAGGCCGACCTGGTAACCGGTGCGGTTATCGAGTTCACCAGCGTGCAGGGCGTTATGGGCAGCTACTATGCAGCCGCCAGCGGCGAAACCGCCCAGGTTGCCCAGGCTATCGAGCAGCATTACCGCCCGCGCTTCGCCGGCGACGATGTGCCGGAAACCGCGGTTGGCAAGATCGTTGCCATCGCCGACAAGCTCGATACCGTGTGCGGCCTGTTCGCCGTAGGCCAGGGCCCCACCGGTTCTTCCGACCCGTTCGCCCTGCGCCGCAGCGCCATCGGCATCGTTGCCATGCTGCAGTGCGAAGACGTTGACGTTCAGCTGCTTCCTGCCATCGAAGCTGCCCTTGAGTCCTATGCCGACCAGGGAATCTCCTTCGATAGGGAAGAGGCGCTTTCCCAGATCGTCGAGTTCTTCGTAACCCGTACCAAGGTTATGCTACGCGACGGCGGCAGCAGCCCCGATGCCATCGATGCTGTTCTGGCGGCAGGCGTGCGCGAGCCGGTTGAGCTTATCAGCCGCGTCCATGCGCTGGAAGCGGCGCGCAGCCAGCAGCCGGAAGCCTTCGAGGACCTGGCCACCGCTTATGCCCGTGCCAACAACCTGCGTGAAGCCGAGCTGGGCAGCCAGGTGGACGAGGGCCTGCTGCTTCCGGTGGAGCTTGATCTGCTGAATGCCGTTTCCTCTGCCGAGGGATCGGTTGCCCAGGCGCTTTCCGCCAACGACTACGCCGGTGCGCTTACCCAGCTCGCATCGCTGCGCAAGCCCATCGACGCATTCTTCGCCGAGGTGATGGTCATGGACGAGGACATGGCGCTTCGCCAGAACCGCCTGCGGCTGTTGAACCGCTTTGTGGGCGTGTTCAGCAATGTGGCCGACTTCGCGTTGCTCTCCAAGGCAAAGTAATCGTTTTCATCGCGGCCCCTGAAAAGGGGCCGTTTCGTTTATAGGGAGGTTCCTATGCAGAATTGGATGACCCAGGGCAAGCCGCACGAGGGCTTTCCCGTTATCCATGTTGTTTCCGACTCGGTGGGCACCACTGCGCAGACCTTGGTTCGCGCAGCCGCTGCCAGCTTCGAGGTGTACGATCCGGCCATCGAGATCCTGCCGCGCGTCGATTCCCCCGAGAGCATGATCGAGGAGCTGGATGCTCATTTCAGTTTCCATGTAAGCCGCGGCTTCACGCCCTTCGTGGTGTTCTACACCTTGGTAGACAAGAAGATGCGAAACGCCATGAGCGCCTACATCAGCCAGCATTCCAGCCAGATACTGGGCGTGGACCTTATGGGCAGCGCCCTGGATGCGCTTACCGCCGCCACCGGCAAGAGCCCGCTCAACGAGCCAGGGCGCGTGCATTCGGTAAACGAGTACTACTTCCGCCGCATCGAGGCCATGGAGTTCACCATTTCCCACGACGACGGTCGCAACCCGCAAGACCTCACCGAGGCCGATATCGTGCTTATCGGCGTGTCCCGATCGTCGAAGACGCCGCTTTCCATCTACCTTTCCCAGATGGGCTACCGCGTGGCCAACGTGCCGCTCGACCCCCAAAGCGAGCCGCCTAAAGAGATTTACGAAGTTGATCCAACGCGCTTGTTCGGCTTGATCATCTCTCCCGAAATCCTCTCAGATATCCGCAAGCGCCGTCTGGGAAATGCTAGCAATGTGGCTGCTTCATATGCAGATTTGGAGTGCGTGTACCAGGATTTGGAAAGCGCGCGCGCCCTTATGAGGAAGCTCGGCTGCATCGTCGTTCGCACTGATAACAGGGCCATCGAAGAAACGGCGCAAGAGATTTTACGGTATTATGAGAACGCTCACCCGCAGGTATTCGCCCCGCGGGATTGAGAGAGAAACGTTTAGTCTAAGGAGAAGATGGTGACGGACCAACTTAAGCGCGTCTACGCATTCGGCAAAGACGCAAACGGCAAGAACGTTACGGAGGGCAACACCAATATGAAGCCCATCCTCGGCGGCAAGGGTGCGAACCTCGCCGAGATGGCCAACATCGGCCTGCCGGTGCCTCCGGGATTCACGATTTCCTGCCAGACGTGCATGGAGTACGCAAACTCTGACAACACGTGGCCTGAGGGAGTTCTTGACACTATCCAGGAATACCGACTCGACCTTGAGAACCGCATCGGCAAGAAGATCGGCGACGCCGAGGATCCGCTGCTGGTTTCCGTTCGCTCCGGTGCTCCCATGTCCATGCCCGGCATGATGGACACTGTTTTGAACCTGGGTTTGAACGATCAGTCCATCAACGGCCTTATCAAGCAGACGGAAAACCCCCGCTTCGCGTGGGACTCCTACCGCCGCTTCATCCAGATGTTCTCCAACGTGGTTATGGGCCTCGACGGCGACCTGTTCGAGAACGCAATCAACATCATGAAGCGCAGCCGCGGCGTGGAATCCGATACCGACCTTACCGCTGAAGACCTGCAGGAGCTCGTTGGCGAGTTCAAGAAGATCTTCACCGAAAACGTCAGCGCTGAAGAGTATCCTTCCCTGGTCGTAGACGGCCAGGTCCAGTTCCCGCAGAGCCCCGACACCCAGCTTCAGCTGGCCATCGAGGCGGTGTTCGGCAGCTGGAACAACCCCCGCGCAATCCTGTACCGCAAGCAGAACAAGATCTCCGACGATCTGGGCACTGCCGTAAACGTGCAGTCCATGATCTTCGGCAACAAGGGCAATACTTCCGCTACCGGCGTTGCATTCACCCGCAACCCCGCCAACGGCGAAAAGGAATTCTACGGCGACTACCTGGTTAACGCCCAGGGCGAAGACGTTGTTGCCGGTATCCGCAACACCAGCCCTATCGCCGAGCTGAAGAACACCCCCGGCCTTGAAGAGGCTGGCCGCGAGCTCGAAGGCGTGTTCACCATCCTGGAAAACCACTTCCGCGACATGTGCGACATCGAGTTCACCATCGAGCAGGGCAAGCTGTGGATGCTGCAGACCCGCGTGGGCAAGCGTACCGCCGCCGCTGCACTGCATATCGCCATCGAGATGCAGCAGGAAGGCCTTATCACCAAGGAAGAGGCTGTTCAGCGCGTAGATCCCGAGCAGCTCGACCAGCTGCTGCACCCGCAGTTCGACGCCAAGGCAGACTACGACGTGGTTGCCAAGGGCCTGAACGCTTCCCCGGGCGCTGCCGTGGGCGAAGCCGTGTTCTCCGCTGAAGATGCGGTAGAGGCTGCCAAGGAAGGCCGCAAGACCGTTCTGGTTCGCTGGGAAACCACTCCCGACGACCTGGCTGGCATGATCGCTGCTGAAGGCGTGCTTACCTCCCATGGCGGTAAGACCTCCCACGCAGCCGTTATCGCCCGCGGCATGGGCGCACCCTGTGTCTGCGGCGTAGATGCCCTGAAGATCGACGCCGAGGCCAAGCAGGCCGCAATCTCCGGCACCGACATCGTTATCAAGGAAGGCGACATGATCTCGCTCGACGGTACCACCGGTATCGTTGTTCTGGGCGCAGTCGACCTGGTTCAGCCCGAGCTTGCCGGCGACCTTGACACCATCCTTGAATGGGCAGACGAGTTCCGCACCATGGGTGTTCGCGCCAACGCCGACAACCCCGAGGATGCTCAGCTTGCCCGCGATTTCGGCGCACAGGGCATTGGCCTTTGCCGTACCGAGCATATGTTCTTGGGCGAGCGCAAGCAGATCATCCAGACCTTCATCCTGAACGAAGACGAGGCTATCCGCGAAAAGGCCTGCGCCGACCTGTTCAAGGCTCAGACGGGCGACTTCCTGGGCATGTTCCGCGCTATGGACGGCCTGCCGGTTATCGTTCGCCTTCTCGACCCGCCGCTGCATGAGTTCCTGGAGTCCGCACGTGCCCTCGATGTAGAGATCGCACGCCTGGAGGCTACCGGTGGCGACGCTGCGGTTATCGAGAAGAAGCGCGCCCTTATGGAGCAGATCGACTCCTTCGCAGAGGCCAACCCCATGCTGGGCCTGCGTGGTTGCCGCCTGGCAATCAAGTACCCCATCTTGGCAGAGATGCAGGTTCGCGCTATCGCAACCGCCGCTGCCGAGCTTAAGAAGGAAGGCCTGAACCCGCAGCCCGAGATCATGATCCCGCTGGTTTCCGTTGTTCCCGAGCTGGCAAAGCTTCGCCAGCAGGCAGAAGGCGTTATCGCCGAGGTTGCCAGCGAGCAGGGCGTGGAGCTGGATATCAAGATCGGCACCATGATCGAGCTTCCGCGTGCAGCCGTTACCGCCGACGAGATTGCCACCAAGGCAGACTTCTTCAGCTTCGGCACCAACGACCTTACCCAGACCACGTTCGGCTTCTCCCGCGACGACGTAGAGGCAGAGTTCATCTCCCAGTACCTGGCAGAGCGCATCTTGCCCTACAACCCCTTCGCCACGGTAGACCCCGGCGTTGCCAAGCTGGTTAAGATGGGCGTCGAACTGGGCCACCAGGGCAACCCCGACATCGTTTGCGGTGTCTGCGGCGAGCATGGCGGCGACCCGGATTCCATCAAGACCTTCTACGGCATCGGCCTTGATTACGTAAGCTGCTCTCCGTACCGTGTGCCCCTGGCACGCCTTGCAGCAGCTCATGCCGCTTTGGCAAACAAGTAAGCTAAGCGTTTTCGCTTCGTAACTTTTCGGGAAGGGCCCTTCGGGGCTCTTCCTTTTTTGCGCTGTTGCCATTCTTCAGAGCACCTACTTGTCACCTGCGTAAACGTACTCTAGCATCCTATTGCGTATTCCAGCGTTATACCGGATTCATTAGCTGGCGGCTAATGAATCCTATTCCTTGTTCCTCTATCTTTTCCCTCAACAGTAATGGTGTCATCTGCAGTTTTGCGATGGCTCTTCGAGGGAAGGAATAGTATGAGCAACGGTAATCAAGTTTTCCAAGAAAATGTCGGTGGCGTATCCATGGCACCTGCCAAGGGGAAGTCGGTTGCTGCGATAGTTGGCTTCGTTGTTGGCATAATCGCGCTGCTTCTCTCGTTTCTTCCGATCATCAACAACTTCGCGTTCTTCCTTGCATTGATCGCCCTTGTGTTTTCCATTGTCGGGTTGGTTGCAACGATTCGCGGCACCAAGAGCGGCAAGGGCTTGGCGATTGCCGCGGTTATCATCTGCGTTCTTTCCTGCGCAGCCGTTCTTGTCACTCAATCGGCGTATTCCAATGCGATAGACCAGGCGGTTTCTAGCACCAACCCAACGGTTTCGACCGATACAGGCAATGCTGCATCGCAATCCACCGAGCAAACCGCTTCCAGCGCTGCTGATTTCACGATCGCGGATGAAACGCTCCAGAAGGATACCTACTCGGCTACGATCACCGGCAGCCTTACCAACAACACTTCGTCCGACAAAAGCTATGTGGGCGTTACCTACAACCTCTACGATGCCTCCGGCAGCCTTATCGGCAATGCGTACGCGAATGCCAACGGATTGAAGGCCGGGTCAACTTGGAAGTTCGAAGCATACTGCTCCGTTTCCGACCCCTCTGCAATCGCAACCTTCGATCGTGGTGATGTCACCACTTGGTAGCAATGATTGCTACACTTTCTCCAAGTGTGAAAAGGAGACGAAGGAGGAAGCGCCGCATGGAGGAGCCTTTGACCGAGGAGCTGCTCAGCGAGCTTCTTTCTTCGCCTTCCGTCGGCAGCTTTGTCAGCAATGCCGCAGTTGGCGAACGTTCCCTTTCCGAGTACCTTCAGCAGCTTCTTAACGAGAAGGGGCTGAAGCAGTCGACAGTCGTTCGGGATGCTGGGCTGAACAACACCTTCGGCTATCAGATCTTCAAGGGAACGCGCAAGGCTTCGCGTAACAAGGTTCTGCAGATCGCCTTCGCCATGGGGTTGGACCTGCGGGAAACCGATCGTCTTCTTCAGGCAGCTGGTGCCAATGAGCTCTACTGCAAGAACAGGCGAGATGCCATCATCATCTTCTCCGTCAAGCACGGCTACTCGTTGCAGAAAACAGAAGAAGAGCTGTACCGCTTTGGGGAAGAGACCATCTGCTCATGAGCAAGGGCTTTTCCAATGCATCTGACGGCTGTGGTTTCGTAGCTAGCGACCCTGCGCGATCTGAAAAGCAGCAGGGTCGCTTCCTAGCGCAGGATGGACGTTCTGTTGATGGCTCAGCGCCTTCCGACCGCAATGGCGGCGAATGCTTAGGCGCCGAAGACGAGCTTTCCGCATTCCTTGCAGCTATCGAGCATGACGATGAAATCCAGGTGCTTCAAACCCTGAAGCAAACTGAGTTCGAGGTTACGGAAAAGGTCGTTTGCTCTGCCGGCAAGGGGGCTTGTGGGGTTCCGCTTGTTCGCAAGAAGCTGCATTTGGGGACAGGCCTTGGCTCTGCGTATCCCACTATCTTCGACGCATGGGAAAGCGGCCGAGCGTTTCGATATCTGCCGCGCATCTACGACTGCTACGAGCTGAAGGACGAGCTGGTCGTATTGATGGAATACGTGCAGGGCGAAACCATGCAGGATGCCGTGCGCAGGTGCGGTGCATCGCCGGAGCTTGCCGAAAGAGTGTTTCCCTTGGTGTGCCGTGCGGTATGCGAGCTGCACGAATCCTTCAGCCCGCCCATCATCCATCGCGACTTGAAGCCTTCGAATGTCATTCTTTCCTGGGACAGGGCTGCTCTGATAGATTTTGGGATTGCCCGCGTGTACAACGAGGGCTCTGATTCGGACACCGTACGTTTCGGCACCCGCGAATATGCACCGCCCGAGCAATTCGGGTTTGGACAGACCGATGTGCGCAGCGATGTGTATTCGCTTGGCATGCTGCTTTTCTATCTGCTTACCGAGCATGCGGCGAAAGCTGAAGACAGAAAGCGGGGTTTTGCTTGCTCTTCGGTTCCTACTGAGTTCGCCGAGGTGATTTCGGTGGCCTGCGCTTTCGACCCTGATGCACGCTATGCGAGTGCATCCGCGCTGGAGCGGGCCTTTCTGCGGGCAGCCAAGGCTTACCGAGCCCGCTTTGACAGCTACTCCTCTGTGGTCAGCGGCAAGCATGTTGCTGCGTCTGGTGCGGGCAGTTCGCAGGTTGCGACCCAATCATTCGTTTCATGCTGTAGCAGTACGGCAAATGGGGCAGTGGACGGCTTAGCAGCTACGGCCCAGGACCTTTCTTCCTGCCGCTGCGGCGCAGCTGAAGGGGAAGTGGGCGCTACCGACAAGTTTGGTGCATCAGTTGGCAAAGCGGCTCCTACCGCCGCCTCGGTTGCCAGCCAGCCTCGCAAGACCTTGAGCGCCCGCATCTTCGCTGCGGCAGATCGCATCCCTATTAGCGTGGGGTTGGCTTGGAACGTGGCGCTGGGCTTGCTGTGGGTCCTGGTGGTCGCAGCCTGCCTTTCCTGCTGCTTCTTCCCGCAGGAAAACATTCCAGAGTACGGCTATCCATTATGGGTTCGGATGGTGGAATACCTGCTTTTCCTGGGTGGATCCGTTACCTGCATCTGCTACGAACTTGCCGACCGGCGGCTGCTGCGCCGAAAATTTCGCAGCTTGTGCCGTTGGCCGCTCTGGGCCGAATTCCTGGTAGTGGCTTTCGGCATTCCGTTGGTTCTAGCGATAATAATGTCGGGATGCGTTCAGCTTGCCGTCGTATGACGTTTTGCGTGCAGGGTTGGAGGCTCACCGTTCTTCTCCGTACGCGCGGTGTGTCCGGACTCTGCCGTGCGCCGCAGCGCTCAACTTGTGCGGACGTGGGCTACGTTCCAGGCCTACGCTGCCTCTGGGACGTGTCGGCCGCATCACCGCCCTATAAGGTGCTTTTTCAAAATGTGCGAATTTCCCCTTTACAGGGCGGTGGGGAATGGTATTCTACTAAAGCTGTTTCAAGAGAAGCATCTGCTTCCACCCAGATCGGCGCTTTCGGTTGCTGATGGGTCATGTGAATACTGTTCTTGCTTGCAAGAAGTTTCGTGTGGCCTGCATCTGAGTGATCGCAGGTTTTTCTTTTTTCAGCGCAAAATGGTTCGTGCATGGTAGCACCAAACACAGAAAGAAGGAGGTGGGCACCATAGCAGCTCAAGAACCAAGGCTCAATGACGCAATCAGGGTCAAAGAATGCCGCCTGATCGCCTATGATGGGTCGCAGTTGGGGATCTATCCCATCGAGCAAGCCCAGCGCATCGCCGATGACCAGGGCTATGACTTGGTTGAGATCGCGCCTCAGGCCAAGCCGCCGGTATGTCGCATCATGGACTACGGTAAGTTCAAGTACGACCAGGCTATCAAGGCCAAGCAGGCTCGAAAGAACCAGAGCAAGGTTGAAACCAAGGAAATGAAGTTCCGCCCGAAGATCGATGTGGGCGACTACACCACCAAGAAGAAGCACGTGCTTCGCTTCTTGGAGGCGGGTTCCAAGGTCAAGATCACCATCATGTTCCGTGGTCGTGAGATGTCTCATCCCGAACAGGGCCTGAGCATCCTGGAACGTCTGGCCGATGATCTTAAGGATGTAGCGGTTATCGAAAACCAGCCTAAGATGGAAGGCCGCAACATGCATATGCTCATCGCCCCGTTGCCCGCGGCGGTGAAGAAAAAGAAGGAAGAACAAGGGAAGGACAAATAATGCCCAAGATGAAGACTCATTCCGGCACCGCAAAGCGCTTCCGCGTTACCGGCTCCGGTAAGATCATGCGCTCCAAGGCTTACAAGTCTCACATTCTGACCAAGAAGAGCCAGAAGCGTAAGCGTAATTTCCGTCACGAAACTGAGGTTGCTGCAGCCGACAAGAAGGTAATCGCACGCAATCTTGGTCTTCGATAGTAAAGGGAGGAATTCAGTATGCCTCGTGTAAAGCGCGCAGTATCCGCTCATAAGAAGCGCCGTACCGTTCTCAACCGTGCAAAGGGTTACTACGGTGCAAAGTCCCGCTCCTATCGCGCTGCGAAGGAACAGGTTCAGCATTCGCTCCAGTACCAGTACCGCGATCGTCGTGCTAAGAAGCGCGAGATCCGCCGTCTCTGGATCACCCGCATCAACGCTGCGGCCCGCATCAACGGCCTTTCCTACTCCGTGTTCATGAACGGCCTGAAGAAGGCTGGCGTCGAGCTGGACCGCAAGGTTCTCTCCGATATGGCCATCAACGACCCCGAGGCATTTGCCTCCCTGGTTGAGGTTGCCAAGAAGGCTCTGTAGTCTTCAGCTTCCAAGCTTTTGAAGCCCGCTCCCCGGAGCGGGCTTTTTGCTGTTCTGGGGGTTCGTTGGGTGGCTAGCAGCAGGTGCGAGTCGTTGTGGGTGGCATGCTTTTCCGGGCGGCGGGGCTTTTGCAACGGCTAGCGTCTGGAGTCATTTTTGGCTTCTGATGGCAGGGCGGCTAGCGCCAAGGGTCTTCCTCGAATTCGGCGGCTTTCAGGGTTCCGTCATGGTAGTCGGAGTACGGGTCGTATAGATCGTCGTCCTCGTTGGCGGCTCGGACAACGCCGTTGCCTATTTTCGTGGTTGGCGGAAAGCTTTTTACCTTCGTGTTTTCGGAGCCGCCAGCGAAATGGCTTAGCTTTGGTTTGCCCGCTAGTAGCGACCCGGCCTTGGACGGGAAACCTGCTTTCGGAAGCGAGCTCTGGGATTCGTTTTCCGCCTTGCCCTTGCTTGGCAGGGGAGTGGAGGTGGGGCGCAGGGTATAGCGCTTTTCGCTGGTTTCGCTATCATCGTTAATCACGGATAGAGCCCCTTTCGTAGACGACCCGGCCCTTTTCGCGGTAGAACCGCGCAGCACTCAAGAGCGCCAGAACAGTTTACCTAAGATTATGGCAAGCCATGTAATGGCGGCCGCACCGCTTCCAAAGAAAGGAACCCCATGAAGATAGAGAATTTGAAGGACAACGGCGAAGAGGTTCGTTTGCGCATCTCTGCTTCCGCTGCAGAAATGAGCAAGGCATTCACCGATGGCCTGGATTCGTTTGTGCTGCAGTACCAGCTGGAAAACCAGGAAGGCGAAACCTCGCACGAAAAGATCGTGAACGCCCTGGGCGAAGAGGATGCGCAACACGCCATCTACACCGCCATCATCAACTACCTTGTTCCGTTTGCGCTGGAAAAGCATGGTTGCCTGCCCATATCCACCTACGGCATCGAATCGGACGAAACCCCCGAGCCCGACAAGATGTTCTCGTTCGATATGACGGTGCTGGTGAAGCCCGAGTTCGAGCTTTCCACTTACGAGCCCGTCACGGTTTCCATCGAAGCCAAGCCCAGCGTGAACGAGGCTGATATCGACGAGCAGGTTTCCATGCTGGTTCGCCAGTTCACCGCCGCCAAGCAGGGCGTTGGCGCCGACGACCCAGCGTTAAAGGTTCCCGAGATCAGCGATGAATGGGTTGCCGAGAACCTGAAGCCCATGAACATCTCTACTGTCGAAGAGCTGCGCAACACCTTCCGTGCCACTTCCGAAGAGGAGCTTGCCAGCCGTTACGAGCAGGCGAAGATGGCAGCTGCCATGGAAGAGTACGCCAAGCGCTTTACGGGCGAGGTATCCGACAAGATGATCGAGGTGATGACGCAGGAGCTGTTCGAGACCTTCCTTTCCCAGCTTGCGTCGGAGGGCATTCAGCTCGAGGCTTTCTACGCCCAGCAGAACCTTACCGAAGAAGAGGTGCGCAAGAACCTTTCCGCCCAGGCGGGCAATCAGCTGCTTCAGGGCTTCATCCTTGATGCGATCTTCCGTCATGAGGGGCTGAAGCTCGAGCCTGCCGATATGATCGTTGCCATGAAGAACATCGCTCCCGGCCGCGAGGAAGAAGCGCTCGAAGCCATGCAGAAATCGGGCCGTGGTCCGCTTCTGAAGGAAGGCGCTGCCAGAATGAAGGCAGCTGGCTGGATTCTTACCAACACCAACTTCGTAGAGAAGGCCGAGTAGGGGCACTTACCTGCGCTCGCCTGAACCGAGTTGGCGTTCTGAAGCGAATCCCAATCCTCGGAATATTCGCAGTTATCGAGGGGCTTTCGAGCCCCTCGTTTTGCGCACGGGGCTGGCTACGGTCTGTTCCGGTGCCTTGTCCGCTGGGCTACCCCGGCCAACTCATTTGCGCCGTTCGCAAGGGTGCGGAGCAGTAGCGGCGTTGTCACAATCCGGGTCTTATCGTTCGGGGGAAAGCCAGCCGTTCGAGAAAAGGATGTTCATATCCACCTGGGTTGATATTCCATCAACTTTGCCGGTGTGCGAGTACTGCCACATAACCATATTGCCGAACGCGCTGGTGGGATGGCTGCAATCGTACTCCGCATACCACACGGCGTAGTTGAGCTTGCTCAGGTTAAGGCGGCTTAGGTCGTGCTGGTTGCCGTAGATCATGGGGGTATAGCCGGCGTTTTCCACGGCGCTGCAGAATGCCTGCGCATTCTTCGTCAGCTGTTCACTGGAAAGGTTGTTGGCGCGGGCTTCGGTATTTGCCGTGTATTCCTGGTCGTACACCACCGGGTACTTAACCCCAACGCCGTTTATCAGCTCAAGCACGTACTCTGCTTCCTGCCGCGCTTCTTCTTCGCTTGTTGCCTGCGAGTAGAAGTAGACGCCGAAGGGCAAGCCGGCCTGGGTTGCACCGGTAACGTTTTGGGAGAACTTCGTGTCGGCGTAGAGCCCTCCTTCGGTTTGCCCGCGACGACCACAGCGCAGCACGGCGAAATCGACGCCGTCGTTCTTTACGGCGTTCCAGTCGATGTCTCCTTGAAGGTCCGACACATCTACGCCGACGGCAGAAACCTTCTTGCCGTCTTCGTAGTACGCCATGCGGCCATCTTCGTCTTTCAGGTTTTCCCAATGGTAGGGGGTTGCGGCGGTGCAGCTGTTGCCAGCGATGGCAACGCCGATAAGCAGTGCGATGGTTGCTGCTATGACTGCTATCGGGGCGATAGGCAGCTTGCTTTTCGCAGTTCGGCCTGCGGCTGGGCGGTGGTGTTGTTCGCTATTTCTCATACCTGGATGGTAACAAGGGGATTGCTTGCTGATGCCAGGGACGGCTCTATTGCTTCGTAAGGTCATAAATTCGACCAATGCAGCGCCGGCACGAACTTTCTGCATGCTCCATTGCCCCGGGGCTATTAGGCTCCAGGGCGTTTGCGTGTTGTGGAACAGCGGTGCCGTTAATCGGAAGGCAATGAGCGATACGGTAGAATGATCAGGTCGATTTACTTGTTGATACTCTTATTGGGGGTTTCTATATGTGCGGTATCGTCGGATTCACCGGCTCCATCCAGGCAAAGCAGGTTCTGCTCGAAGGCTTGAAGCGCCTCGAGTACCGCGGCTACGATTCTGCGGGCATTGCCGTTGAAGACGGAAACGGCATCAACATCGTGAAGCGCCTGGGCAAGGTTTCCGGGCTCAAAGATGCTGTCCAAGTTGATATGTGCCAGGGCACTGCCGGCATCGGCCACACCCGCTGGGCAACCCATGGCGTACCCAGCGAGCGCAATGCCCACCCTCATACCGACTGCTCTGGCAACATCGCGGTGGTGCACAACGGCATCATCGAGAACTTCGCTGAGCTGCGCGAAGAGCTTTCCGCGAAAGGCCATACCTTTTCTTCCGACACCGACACCGAGTGCATCGCCCATCTGGTAGAGGAAAACTACCACGGCGACCTGCTTGAGGCGGTCCGCGTTGTTTCCAACTCGCTTTCCGGCGCATACGGCTTGGCGGTAATGCATCACGACCATCCCGGCGAAATCGTGGTTACCCGCAAGGATTCGCCGATTGTTCTGGGGGTTGGCGAAAATGGCAGTTACCTGGGCTCCGACATCATCGCCCTCATCGATGCCACGCGCGATGTGGTCATCCTTGAAGATGGCCAGCTTGCCGTTATGCACCCCGACCACATCGACTACTTCGATGCGCAGGGTTCTTCCGTTACCCCTACCATTACCCATGTGGACTGGGATATCGATGTTGCGGAAAAGGGCGGCTACCCCGACTTCATGCTGAAGGAGATCCACGAGCAGCCGCGCGTGGTGCGCGATACGCTTGCCGGTCGCATGTCCGGGCACGAGATCTCCATCGACGAGCTTACCCTTACGCGCCAGGAACTGAACTTCATCGACCGCGTGTACCTTATCGGCTGCGGCACCTCGTTCCATGCGGGCCTCATTGCCAAGAACCTTATCGAGGGCTGGGCTCGCATCCCCACCGAAGTGGAAGTTGCCAGCGAGTTCCGTTATCGCAACCCCATTATCACGCCCACCACGTTGGTTGTGGCGGTATCGCAGTCCGGCGAAACGGCCGATACGCTTGCCGCTATCCGCGACGCCCGCATCAAGGGCGCCAAGGTGTTCGGCATCACCAACGTTATCGGCTCGCCTGTTGCGCGTGAGTCGGACGGCGTTATCTACACCAAAGCGAACAAAGAGGTAGCGGTAGCTTCCACCAAGTCGTTCATCGGCCAGGTGGTAAGCCTTACCTTGCTTGCCCTTCTTTTGGGCCGCGCAAAGGGCAAGCTCACTCTGAACCAGGTGCGTATGCTGTTCAGCGAGTTGGCCGATACTGCCGATCAGATCGAGGAGATCCTGCAAGACACCTCCGCCATCGACGAGGCGGCCAACTTCTTCGATGGTCGCCAGTCTACGCTCTACATCGGCCGCGGCTTGGGCGAGGCCACTTGCTACGAAGGTGCGCTGAAGCTGAAAGAGATCAGCTACATCCACGCCGAGGCCTATGCCGCCGGCGAGATGAAGCATGGCCCTATCGCCCTGCTCGACGAAGGCTTCCCGATCGTTGCCGTTGCCACCCAGAGTGCCACGTACGACAAGACGGTTTCGAACCTCGAGGAATCGAAGAGCCGCGGGGCGAAGATCATCGCCATCGCCACCGAGGGCGATGAGGCCATCAAGAAGGTGGCCGATCATGTTATCTATATCCCGAAGGTGCGCGATTCGTTCATGCCCATTACCGCCAGCGTGCCGCTTCAGCTGCTGGCCCGCGCTGTTGCCGTTTCACGTGGCTGCGATGTGGACCAGCCGCGTAACCTGGCCAAATCGGTAACGGTCGAATAGCCTTCATGGTTTCATCCGATAACAACCCTGCTGTAGCCGCATCGGCGCAGGAAGCCTTGGCGGCTGCAGCGCAGGGCGCCAAGTCTCAGGTCGTTCTGCCCGACAGCGTGTCGATGGGCGTCGATATCGTCGAGATAGATCGCATCAAGGCCATAATGGAGCGCTCGCCTGCGTTTATCGAGCGGGCGTTCTCGTGCGAGGAACGCGCCTATTGCGATGCTTCTGCCAAGCCCGAGTGCCACTACGCCACGCGTTTCGCGGCGAAAGAGGCTGTGCTCAAGGCGCTGGGAACAGGGTTTTCCCGGGGCATAAAAGCCGCCGATGTAGAGGTTGCGCTGAATTCCAAGGGAAAGCCCTATGTTCGGCTTAAGGGGAAGGCTGCTGCGGAAGCGCGCCAGCGGGGCATCAGGGAGATCCCGCTTTCCCTTTCGTACACGCATTCCGAGGCGGTTGCCTGCGCATTGGCGCTTACCGAAGATGAGCGCGAGGCTGCCCAGGCAAAGAAGCAAGACCCGGTAAAGGAACTGGGCAAGCGCTTCAAGGAGGCGCGTTCGCTTCTTGACGAGATACCGGCGGCCCAGAAAGAGGGTGAGTAGGTTGCCCGATCTTTCCGAATTTGCCCGATTGGTGCCTGTTCCTGCCGATGATGCGCACAAGTACTCCCGCGGCAAGGCGGTTGTGGTTGCGGGCTCGGCCCCGTACCCTGGGGCGGCCATGATGTGCTCCGTTTCCTCGCAGCTGGCCGGCGCCGGTTACACGCAGGTGTTCACCTGCCGCCGCAACGTCAAGCTCGTGCAGCAGTTCAGGCCATCGCTCGTCGTTTCTCCGTTCTCCGAGCTGGACCCGGCAACCGCTATTGCCGCTCAATATCCTGGGGCATTCGTTGCCGGTTCCGGCTTCGATGCGGCGGATGCCGATGCGGAAGCTGCATTGCGGCGCATCCTGAAGCGCGGCAATGCTCCAGTGTTGGTGGATGGCGGTGCACTTTCATTCGTTTCTGCGCCTAAGATGCGCAAGCTTCTGCTGAAGCGGCAGAAGCAGGGCCTGGCCACGGTGCTTACTCCCCATTGGGGCGAAGCCCAGAGGCTTGCCGCTCCCTATGCCATCGACCTTACCCGGTTGCCGCAGGCAGAGGCTGCGCGCTCGCTTTCGCTTTGCTATGGCAGCATCGTTGTTTTGAAGGGGCAGGACACCGCTGTGGTCTCTGCCGACCAAACCGCGGTGGTCGATTTCGGAACCGCGGCTTTGGCCAAGGCTGGCACGGGCGATGTTCTTGCGGGGCTTATCGGCGGGTTCCTGGCCCAGGGCGTGGCGCCGTTTGATGCCGCCCATCTGGGCGTTGCCGTCCATGCGGTGGCGGGCATTGTTGCCAGCGAGCGGAAGGGCATTGTCAGCGTTTGCGCGGAGGATGTTCTTGCTGCTATACCTGAAGCAATAGTGCGTATCCAGGCTGCGCAGTAACCGCCGCTTTGCGTTTCCTGGCGTTACTTGCCGCCTTTATGTACCTGCTGTATGAGAGGAATGTTCTTCGTGGCTACTGAATCTTCTGAGTCTGTTGTCGGGGAGTCGTTGGCCGAGCGCGTTTTGCGTCTGCGCCGTGAGATCGAATATCACACGCATCGTTACTACGTTTTAGACGATCCGCAGATTTCCGACGCTGCTTTCGATTCCCTGATGCGCGAGCTTCGCGATATCGAGCAGGAGCATCCTTCCCTTCGCGACGCGTCTTCGCCTACCCAGCGTGTAGGTGGGGCAGTGGGCAACCAATTCGCGCCCGTGGTCCACGAAGAGCGCTTGTATTCCCTTGATAACGCCATGGATTTCGGCGAGCTTGATGCCTGGATGGACCGAACGGAGTCTGCTCTGGGCAAGTTCGTCCCCTTGGTGTGCGAGCTGAAGATCGACGGCTCCTCGCTTGCGCTTACCTACCAGAATGGCCAGTTGGTTCAGGCAGCCACGCGCGGTGACGGCACTACCGGCGAAGACGTTACCGTGAATGTGCGCACGGTGCACGACATACCGTTGCGCTTGATGGACGAAGGAATCGCTGCAATCGACGAGCGCATCGAATCCATCGAGGTTCGCGGCGAGATCTACATGTCGAAGGCCAGCTTCGAGGCTTTGAACGAGCGCGAGAGCGCCCTGGGCAACAAGACCTTCGCCAATCCGCGCAACGCCGCGGCCGGTTCGCTTCGGCAGAAAGACCCTTCCGTTACCGCCCAGCGCGAGCTGTCAACGTTCATCTATGCAATTGCCCGCGACGGCGCAATCGAGGCATCGGGGCAGTGGGAGCTTCTTCAGTGGCTGCGCAGTTGCGGCTTCCATGTGAACCCCGACGTTAAACGCTGTACCAGCCGCTCTGAGGTCCACCAGTTCTGCCGCGAGTGCCTGGAAAAGCGCGCCGAGTTGCCGTACGAGATCGACGGCGTGGTGGTGAAGGTGGATTCGTTTGCCCTTCAGCATGAGCTTGGCTACACCGCGCGTGCGCCACGTTGGGCAATTGCCTACAAGTTCCCGCCCGAAGAGAAAACAACGGTCCTGCGCGATATCACCATCCAGGTGGGGCGTACTGGTGCCTGCACGCCGGTTGCCGAGCTCGACCCGGTTCTGGTTGCCGGATCCACCGTTGCCCGCGCCACGCTGCATAACGAAGACGAGGTGCAGCGCAAAGACGTTCGCATCGGCGATACGGTCATCGTGCGCAAGGCGGGCGATGTTATCCCCGAGGTGCTAGGCCCCATCCTTTCCCTTCGCCCCGATGACGCCAAGCCTTGGGTTATGCCGAAGGTATGCCCAAGCTGCGGCTCGCCTATCGTGCGCGAGGAAGGCGAGGCGGCGTATCGCTGTGTTTCCATCGATTGCCCAGCTCAGGCGCATGAGCGGCTTATCCATTGGGCAAGCCGTGGCGCGCTTGACATCGAGGGCATGGGTGAGGAGATCACGGCCCGTCTTATCGAGTCGGGCAAGCTCACCGATGTTGCAGATTTCTACGAGCTTACTGAAGACGAGCTGGCTCACCTGTTCGTGGGGCGAACCAATAAGGAAGGCGAAGCCATCGAGCTTGGGCCGGTGGTTGCATCCAAGCTGGTTTCCGCCATCGAGGAAAGCAAGAAGCGCTCGCTTGCCCGTGTGCTTTTCGGGTTGGGCATCCGCCATGTGGGGAAGACCATGGCCGAGAGCATTGCGCGAGCCTATCCTTCGATGGATCTGCTTTCCCGGGCCAAGGAAGAAGACCTGGCTGCCATCGACGGCGTTGGGGCGGTGATCGCCAGAAGCATCTGCGACTTCTTCAACACCGAAGACAACCGGAAGGTCATCGAACGTTTGGCTGCGGCGGGCGTAACCATGGAAGAAGAGGCTGAAGGCAAAACCATGCCCCAGACGCTTGCTGGTTTGACGTTCGTTCTTACCGGCAGCCTTGTTGAATCGGGCATGACGCGAACCGAGGCAGGGGAACGGCTGAAGGAATTCGGAGCCAAGGTTTCCGGCAGCGTGTCGAAGAAGACCAGCTATGTTATCTGCGGCGAGGCTGCAGGATCGAAGCG
Organism: uncultured Prevotella sp.; assembly: GCA_963598325.1. Taxonomy (GTDB): domain Bacteria; phylum Actinomycetota; class Coriobacteriia; order Coriobacteriales; family Eggerthellaceae; genus Anaerotardibacter. Next base: position 66,378 of record CAVBST010000007.1, read on the forward strand.
TACCAAGGCAGAATCGTTGGGTGTGCCCATCCTTTCCGAGCAGGACTTCCTGAAGATCGTCGAAACCGGCTTGGTTCCCACCGCCGGGGAGCGCAACGACGAAGCTGGCCTGCTTGGGCAGTTGGGCGGTGCTTCTGACGACGGCGAAAGCCAAGCCGCAAACGCCCCCGCAGCATCTCCGGCTGGCGGGGAATAGCCATGGCCAAGGTCCGTTTGGATGATCTGCTGGTTGAGCTGGGATATTTCCCGAACCGCGACGCTGCGTTGCGCGCGGTTATCGCTCGGGAAGTGCGCGTGGACGATGTTTATGTTTCGAGCGCGGCGCTGAAAGTTCGGCCCGACGCTGATATCTTCGTGAAGAACGCGAAGCGGTTCGTTTCCCGTGGCGGACATAAGCTCCAGGGAGCGCTCGACCACTTCGGTGTTGACGTTGCCGGGAAGCGCTGCATCGATGTGGGCTCTTCTACCGGCGGATTCTCCGATTGCCTGCTTCAGGCCGGGGCGGCAAGCGTGGCCTGCGTTGACGTGAATTACGGCCAGTTGGCGTGGAGCCTGCGCCAAGATCCGCGCGTGACGGTGTTCGAGCGCACCAACATCCGCACTGCCGACCCGGCTTCTTTGGGCGCACCGTTCGATATGGTGGTTTGCGACTTGAGCTTCATTGGGCTGGCGCAGCTGGCAGGTGTGTTCGCTGGCTTGTGCGAGCAGGGCAGCGTGTTCCTTGGCTTAATAAAGCCCCAGTTCGAAAGCCAGCACGAGGAAACCGATCATGGCATCGTCCGCGACCAAGCCGTTCGCCGGCGCGTGGTGAATGAGGTAACCGCTGCCCTTCAGGATGCCGGTTTCACCGTCAACGGCGTGGTGGAATCTTCCATCAAGGGCGCCGAGGGCAATGTGGAATTCTTGGTATACGCAACGTTTTGCCCGCAAGCTTGCGGGGCTTAAGGGCCTGCCATGAAGATAACCTGCAGCGAAAAGCTCATGTCGTATATGCAGCGCAAAGGCTACCACTGCATTGCTCTTGAACCCATCAGCCCCCAAGGCTGCTGCGCCGATATGACGGAACTGCATTCCCGTTTCGTTCGCGACAAAGACGTAGCCAAGCTCAAGGCGAAGAACTGCGGGGTGTTCGAAGCTCCCTTCGGCGAGCTGCTGATCCTGGAGAGAGGCTTGGAGCTAGACGAATGCGTCTACTTCGACCTGCGAAGGTTCTTAGGCGTAAGCGATATCGTGGTCAAGGGCATCCGCCCCTTTAGCCTGTGAGCTGCAGCTGGCTCGGCTGTTCAGGACCGTTGCAGTGATTTGGCGGCTGTTCTAGGCGGCGGCGATGGGCCGGGGTTTGGCCCTCGCTGCGGAATCCCGCCTGTGCCTGGCAGGAACTCTTCACGCCATAACGCACTCTTTAGCCCGAAGAGGAATCGAGCCCCGATGACGCCGGGTTGGCTTCATCGGGGCTCGAATGATTCAGCGTTAATGGCGCTGCCGCCGTATACCGCTGCTGATTAGTTCTTCAGCGAGTTCAAGGGGGCGGGCATGCGGCCGCCGCGGTGCGCGAATACGCTGCCGGCGAATTGGTTAACCGGCATTACCGGCGCGTAGCCCAAAAGGCCGCCGAAATCCAGCTTGTCGCCCACGCCCTTGCCGATGGCAGGGATCAGGCGAACGGCCGTGGTCTTGTTGTTGATCATGCCGATAGCGCATTCATCGGCGATGATGCCGAAAATGGCCTCTACGCTGGTGTCACCGGGGATGGCGATCATGTCCAGGCCGACAGAGCAGACGCAGGTCATGGCCTCGAGCTTCTGCAGGCACAGCGCGCCGGACTCCGCCGCGCGGATCATGCCGGCATCTTCGGAAACGGGGATGAAGGCGCCGGAAAGGCCGCCTACACTGGAGCTGGCCATGACGCCGCCCTTCTTCACTGCATCGTTGAGCATGGCAAGAGCCGCCGTGGTACCGGGGCCGCCGCACTGGCCAACGCCAATTGCCTCCAGGATCTCTGCCACGGAGTCGCCTTCTGCCGGCGTGGGGGCAAGGGACAGGTCCAAGATGCCCTTCTGAACGCCTAGGCGGCGGCTTGCCTCGCGGCTCATGAGCTCACCTGCACGGGTGATCTTGAACGCAGTTGCCTTGATGGCCTCGGCGATGGAGGTCATATCCGCGTCTTCGGGCATGTTGCGCAGCACGTTGTTCACCACGCCCGGGCCGGAAACGCCCACGTTCACAACGGCATCGGCTTCGCCGGAGCCGTGGAAGGCGCCCGCCATGAAGGGATTGTCCTCAACCGCGTTGCAGAACACCACCAGCTTGCCAGCGCCGATGCAGTCGCGGTCGGCGGTGAGCTCGGCCGACTTCTTCACCATCTGGGCCATCTTGAACGCAGCGTCCATGTTGATGCCGGCGCGGGTGGAGCCCACGTTTACCGAGGCGCATACGTTGTCGGTTGCGGCCAGGGCTTCGGGGATGGAGTTCATCAGGTTCTCGTCGGCACGCGATGCGCCCTTGTGCACCAGCGCCGAGAAGCCGCCGACGAAATCGACACCCACTTCCTTGCCGGCTTTGTCCATCGCAATGGCGATGGGGGAAAGGTCGGTTGCCTGGGTGGCAGCGCAGATCTCTGCGATGGGGGTAACCGAGATTCGCTTGTTGACGATCGGGATGCCGTATTCGCGTTCCAGCTGCTCTGCCGTGGGAACAAGCTTCTCTGCCGCGGTGGTCATACGGTCGTAGACCTTCTGCGCCATGACGTTGATGTCCTCATGGGTGCAGCCGCGCAGGTTCAGGCCAAGCGTGATGGTGCGGATATCCAAGTGCTGCTTGCTGACCATTGCCAGCGTTTCAGCGATTTCCTCGGGGGTAATCTGCATACGGAGGTGCCTTTCCTCTTGATTTCAAAGATGAGGAAAGTCTATCACTGCGCCGCCCTTCGGTGCCGAACCTTAACTTGCCATATACATGATGCGCATTTGCTGTTGTGTGCCAGCAGGGGGTTTGCCATTGGGGTGATGGCTTGCTACTATGTTTTTGCACACTGTGTTCATTAATGATCGTCCTGTTGAACTGAGCCCATTTCGGCAGGTGATCGGGGAGAAGAGGTTTTGGTGGCAGATGCCGCTTCGGAAAAGCAGCAATGCGCTGCTGCGCCCTGCTCTGCAGAGGATCGCCGCATCACGCGCTCTAAGCGCGCTCTGCGCCTAGCCCTTATTGCCCTTATAGAGGAAAAGGGCTTCGATGCCATCACGGTGAACGACCTGTGCTCTGCGGCCGATTTGAACCGCGGCACGTTCTACAACCACTTCCACGACAAAGACCATCTGTTGGCCACCTTCGAAGACGAGGTGATGGCCGATTTGCTGCGCATCCAGTCGCAGATGGACTCGTTGAGCGTGAAGGACGTGTTGGCTACCTGCGTGATGAAGCGGCCTTTGCCGTTTTTGGTTGAGCTGTTCGACTACCTGCGCAAACAGGGAAGCTTCTTGCATGCCGTGTTGGGCCCTGGCGGCGATGCTGCCTTCGGCCAGCGCCTGCGCGATTCCGTTTGCACCCACTTGATACAAAGCGTTCTGCACGAAAAGTATCGGGAAAGCCCCGATTCATTTGTTGAGTACTACCTTGCCTTCTACGCCTCTGCGTATTTAGGCGTTATAAACCATTGGATCGAAACCGGGATGAAGGAAACCTCCGAGGAAATGGCGCTTATTGCCATGCGCCTTCTGTTCATCAAGCCCGGCGAGCCCATTCGAATGTGAGGAGATTCGAGATGACAACCTCCGCTGATAACTGCGCCCTGCACTTGGGCATCGACGTCGGTTCCACCACGGTGAAAGTGGCGGTGCTCGATGCCGACGATCAGATTATCTACTCGGTATATCGCCGCCATCATGCCGACGTTCGCGCTACGGTGCTCGAGGTGCTGAAAGAGGCATCCGCCCAGTTCCCCGATAAGGAAGTCACGGTTGCCATCACCGGTTCCGGCGGCTTGCTGCTTTCGCAGTGGCTGGGGTTGGAGTTCGTCCAAGAGGTTATCGCCTCGAAAACGGCGGTAGAGACGTTCATCCCGAAGACCGATGTTGCCATCGAGCTCGGTGGCGAGGACGCTAAGATCATCTACTTCGACAACGGCATCGAGCAGCGCATGAACGGCACGTGCGCGGGCGGCACGGGCGCGTTCATCGACCAGATGGCGGCTTTGCTGGACACCGACGCAACTGGCCTGAACGAACTTGCGCAGCACCATACCGTCTTGTATCCCATTGCCAGCCGCTGCGGCGTGTTCGCCAAGACGGATGTGCAGCCCCTTTTGAACGAGGGTGCGAAGAAGGAAGACATCGCCGCTTCCATCTTCCAGTCGGTGGTCACGCAGACCATTTCCGGCTTGGCATGCGGCCGCCCCATCCGCGGCTACGTGGCTTTCCTGGGCGGCCCCTTGCAGTACCTGCCCGAGCTTCGCAAGCGCTTCTACGAAACCCTCGAGCTGGACGACGAGCACATCATCGTTCCCGACAACGCCCACCTGTTCGTTGCCAGCGGTTGCGCCTTGGCGGGCTCCGGCGCGAAGGCGGAGCTGCTTTCCAGCGTTGTTGAGCGCTTGGAGAACCTAGGCGATGTGCAGGGCAGCGAAGTTGTCCGCCTGCCCCCGCTGTTCAAGGACGAGGCCGACTACGCTGAATTCAAGGGCCGCCACGACAGCGAGAAAGTGCGCCGCGCCGACTTGGCAACGTATGAAGGCACGGCCTACCTGGGCATAGACGCGGGATCTACCACCTTCAAGAGCGCGTTGATCTCCGAAGATGGTGCACTTCTGTGGAGCAGCTATGTGAACAACAAGGGCGACGTGCTCGGTTGCGCCAAGCGCGCGGTGGCCGAGCTGTACCAAACGCTGCCCACCGACGCTCAGGGCAACCCGAAGGTCACCATCGGCCATGCAACGGTAACCGGCTACGGCGAGGCCTTGCTGCTCGAGGCGCTTCGCGTCGACTCCGGCGAGATCGAAACCGTTGCGCATCTGCGTGGCTCGCAGGAAATGCTGCCAGGTGTTGAGTTCATCTTGGACATCGGCGGCCAGGACATGAAATGCCTGCGCGTGAAAGACGGCGTTATCGACCACATCATGCTGAACGAGGCATGCTCTTCTGGCTGCGGCAGCTTCATCGAGAGCTTCGCAAGTGGCCTGAACCTGGATGTTTCCGAATTCGCGCAGAGCGCCATCAAGGCAGAGCATCCTGTCGACCTGGGCAGCCGCTGCACGGTGTTCATGAACAGCCGCGTGAAGCAGGCGCAGAAGGAAGGCGCCACGGTGGGCGACATCGCCGCCGGCTTGGCTCTTTCGGTTATCAAGAACGCTCTGTTCAAGGTTATCAAGATCCGTGACCCGCGCGAGGTGGGCAAGAAGGTTATCGTGCAGGGCGGCACGTTCTTGAACGACGCGGTTCTGCGCGCGTTCGAGCAGCTTGCTGAAACCAACGCCGTGCGCCCCGACATCGCCGGCAACATGGGCGCCTTCGGTGCGGCGCTTCTGGCCCGCGACCGTGCCCGTTTGGCGCAGGCCCAAACCGGCCAGCCTGCCAAAACCAACATGCTGGGCCTTCAGGCGCTTAACGCCTTGGAGCCCACCCATCGCAACGTTCGCTGCAAGGCATGCTCCAACCATTGCCTGCTCACCATCAACGACTTCGGCGTGGATGAAGCCACCGGCAAGCATCGCCGCTTCATCACCGGCAACCGCTGCGAGAAGGGCGCGGGTTTGGCTCAGGAAGCCGCGAAGGTGCCCAACCTCTTCGACTACAAAACCGAGCGCATGTTCGACTGCTACAAGCCGCTTTCCAAGGAAGAGGCCACGCGCGCCACGGTTGGCATCCCACGCGCGCTGAACATGTACGAGAACTATCCGTTCTGGTTCACGTTCTTCACGAAGCTCGGCTTCCGCGTGGAGATCTCGGACCCTTCCACCAAGAAGACCTACGAGGCGGGCATCGAGTCCATGCCGTCCGAGAGCGTTTGCTACCCGGCAAAGCTTTCGCACGGTCACATCATGAACCTGCTGGAAAAGGACATCGACTTCATCTGGATGCCCTGCGCCAAATACGAGCGCATGGAAGACGAAACCGCGGGCAACCACTTCAATTGCCCCATCGTTATGAGCTATTCGGAAGCGTTGAAGCTCAACGTTGACGCGCTGAACGAAACCGATATCCAGTTCCTTAACCCCTTCGTTCCGTACCACATGAAGGACAAGCTGAAGGAGCGCCTGTACGTCGAACTGGTGGAAAAGCACCCTGAGCTGATGGGCGAAGGCGCTGCTCCTACCCAGGCGGAAGTCGACGCTGCCGTTGATGCGGCTTGGGCTGAAGACGAGCAAGTGCACGAGGATATCCACAACAAGGGCATGGAGACCCTGAAGTGGATCGAAGAGCATGGCGTGCATGGCATCGTGCTTGCTGGCCGCCCGTACCACGGCGACCCGGAGATCAACCACGCCATCCCCGAGCTTCTTACCAGCTTCGGCCTGGCGGTGTTCACCGAAGATTCCGTGGCGCACTTGGGCCAGGTGGAGCGCCCGCTGCGCGCCGTTGACCAGTGGATGTACCATACCCGCCTGTACCGTGCTGCGAAGGTGGTTACCCAGCGCGACGACCTGGACATGATCCAGCTGAACAGCTTCGGCTGCGGCTTGGACGCCATTACCACCGACCAGGTGCAGGAGATCCTGGAAGGCTCGGGGAAGATCTACACGGTACTGAAGATCGACGAGGTTTCCAACCTGGGCGCTGCCCGTATCCGCGTTCGCAGCTTGCTTGCCGCCCTGAAGGACCAGGCGGACGAACGTGCCGAACAGGGTGCAATTGCCGGCGGCTGCCCGGTATGCGGCATCGATGCGGACAAGTTGGAGGCCGACGTTGCTGCGCGCGAGGCTGCTATCGAGGGCAAGAGCGGGGCGCGGGAAGCCCGGGCTGGGGCTGCGGTTGCGGCCGAGCTGGCGCACGCCCAGGGCGAGCCTGCTGCTGGTTCGCATGCCCGCGAAGCCGAGAGCACGGCCTTCGAGAAGGTGCAGTTCACGCAGGAGATGAAGGAAGCGGGCTACACCATCTTGTGCCCTCAGATGGCGCCTATCCACTTCGACTTGCTGGTTCCCATCTTCCGCGCCAACGGCTACAACCTGGAGCTGCTCCCTGCCGTAGACCACGGCGCTGTAGACGCGGGCCTGAAATACGTGAACAACGATATCTGCTACCCGTCTATCCTGGTTACCGGCCAGATCATGGAAGCGGTTACCTCGGGCCGTTACGACACCGACAAGCTCGCCGTCATCATCACCCAAACCGGCGGCGGCTGCCGTGCCACCAACTACATCTCGCTTATCCGCAAGGCCTTGAAGGCCGCTGGTTTGCCCCATATCCCGGTGATCTCGCTTGCCTTCAAGAAGCTCGATGAGACGAACCCCGGGTTCAAAGTCACCGCGACGATGCTCTACAATGCCATCTTCGCCCTGGAGTACGGCGACGTGCTGATGCAGTGCCTGTACCGCACCCGTCCGTACGAGATGGAGCCCGGCGCTGCCCAGCACCTGTTCGACTACTGGATGGCCAAATGCAAGGCGCAGGTTCAGGAGGGCGAGAAGTTCGGCCGTTACAAGAAGACGGTGCGCGCCATCGTAGAGGACTTCGACAGCTTGCCGCTGCAAGGGGAGGGCACCAAGCCCCGCGTTGGCGTTGTGGGCGAGATCCTGGTGAAGTTCCATCCCACGGCCAACAACCAGGTAGTCGATGTGATCGAGGCCGAAGGCTGCGAAGCGGTTGTGCCGGGCCTTATCGAGTTCTTCTTGTTCGGCATTGCTGGATCCATCTTCCAGCAGGAGGGCGTTGGCAAGTCCAAGAAGGGCGCTGCCGGGGCCAAGGCTGCGTTGAAGATCATCGACAAACTGCGCAAGCCTGCCAATGAGGCGCTGGAGAAATCGAGCCGCTTCGAAGCTCCGACCGACATCTTCGAGTTGGCAAGCTATGCCGAGGAGATCCTTTCCCTGTGCAATTCGATGGGCGAGGGATGGCTGCTTACGGCCGAGATGTGCGAGCTTATCCGCAATGGGGCTCCCAACATCGTGTGCGCCCAGCCCTTCGCCTGCCTGCCGAACCACGTGGTGGGCAAGTCGGTGATCAAGGAGCTGCGTCGCCGCTACAAGGGTACCAACATCGTTGCCGTCGATTATGACCCGGGCGCTTCCGAAGTGAACCAGCTGAACCGCATCAAGCTGATGATCAGCGTTGCCAAGGCGAATTTGGAAGAGCAGCAGCGCGAGCATGCCCAGGCTCAGGGCAACACCCAGGAATTCCGAACGGAAGACGAAGTGGAAACCACCAAGGCGTAAGCGCTGGCGCTCTTTTGGGTGAACGACCATAGGCGATTCCCGAAGGGAGCAATGCGGTTGTATCCGCTTGCTCCCTTCGCGCTTGTTTGGTCCGTAGGGTTTCCGGTGCTCTGCGTCCGGTAGGCGCGGTTTGCCAACAGAGTGCTGTTATTGAACTCGTTATACGGGTAGAATCGCATTCGCTGTGGAAATGGTATTCGACACATTGGTTAGCTTGTTCGGCGTGGCGCCTTGGGGCCTTGCTGTTATCGTCGCCTTGGTTTTTCTGGCGGGCTACGTCGATGCCATTGCCGGAGGGGGCGGGCTTATCAGCCTGCCTGCGTTCATGATTGCTGGCGTGCCGACGCATGCTGCTATTGCCACCAACAAGCTCAGCTCTTCCATGGGCACAGCGGTGGCTACCTTCCATTACGCGAAGTCGGGGATGATCAACCTGCGGCTGGCCTTGCCGAGCATCGCGTTCGCTTTTGCCGGTTCCGCTATAGGCTCCAATCTGCTGCTTTTGGCCGACGACGGCTTTCTTCGCGTGTTCCTGCTGGTGCTTTTGCCCCTTACTGCCATCTATGTGATGCGTTCGAAGTCCTTCGATGCTGCGGGCTTGGAATCGTTTAGCGCGAAGAAAACTGCACTGCTGTGCATGGGCATTGCCCTATGCGTTGGCGTCTACGATGGCTTCTACGGCCCTGGCACGGGAACGTTCCTTATGCTCCTGCTTACCGGTGTGGCTCATTTGCGCTTGGATTCGGCCGCGGGCGTAACTAAGGCCATCAATCTCACTACCAACGTTGCAGCTTTGGTGGTGTTCCTGGTGAACGGCCAGGTGGCAATCCTCTTAGGTTTGGTGGCGGGTGCATTCAACATGCTGGGTAATTACCTGGGTTCGCACAGCTTCACGAAGAACGGCGGCGCGGTTGCCAAGCCCATCACCATCACGGTGCTGGTCATCTTCTTCATCAAGGTAATCTACGACTTCGTTGCCTAGTGCTTGGCCTCTTGGGTTTCGAAATCCCTGATTTCCCTTTTGCTCGGTTGAGCCAACATGGGCATGCATCTAGCCACTTCATCAAACCTCATGGATGCCCTACGCAGCTAGCGACACAAGACGCAGGATCCGCTAAGGACCCAAGCACTCACCTCTGTATGTCGCTCGGGCTGATAGAGCCTTTCCTCTGAGCCTATATGCTCATTCGATATTGGCTGCCAACGATTTTCTAAAACGTGTTCAAAAAGCTCCCCAAAGCGTTATGATGTGTTCCGTAATCAAGTATGAACGTGTTCATTTTCTTAGGTATCACTAAGTGACACGTCAATTAAGCCGGAAGAAAGGCGGGGCTAAGATGAAGATCCCTTGCAATGAATCAATGGGTACTTGCCCAAAATGCGCCAGCGTTGTGAATATCACCGTGGAGCTTGCTCCTGGTGAGGTTCTTTACCATGGCATCTGCCCAGAGCATGGCAAGTTCACTAGGAAAGAGGCCCGAGCGGATATGTCCGAGCTTGGACAGAAGATATCCTCAACAGTAGGCATAAAAAACCAGGTGAGCTCAATCGCCTAACCAAACGCCGGCAGATGCAGCCGGCGTTTTTCTTGTAGCATGGATGCCGCCCGCGCCGGGCGGGGCCCACGCAGCTCGTCGCCACCTTCGCTCTCTTCGGCTTCCGAGCAAGCGC
>CAVBST010000008.1:0-32896 GCA_963598325.1 uncultured Prevotella sp.
ACCAGGAACGATGCCGTAAGCTCCAACACTGGCTGGTTGTGCTCGAACAGCGCATAGGCAGAGGCAAGAAGGAAGAATGCGGAAAGAGCGGTATTCAGCACCGTGAACACTTGGATAAGGATCTCCTTCGCGCGCTGAGGCGAGCGCAGCCACGAAACGAAGAAGTAGATGACCACGGCCAACACGGCCAGGAAAATAACCAATGGTAGCGATTGGAGCAACCGAGCAATAAGCGCCATGAGCACACCTTCCCCTCTCGATTCCCCATCATACTCTTTGCCCAGCGCCGCCTGCGCCGCAGAACGCGAAAACCATCCATATATGCGTCCCGATGCCGGCCCGAAGGCGCAACCCGATCAGTCCCCTGCCGTGCTGTCCGAGCTTCCGCTCGTACTGCCGGATGCAGACGAGCTGGAACCGGAAGAGCCGCTGCTGGAACCAGAGCCGGAAGACGAGCTGGAGCTTCCGCTTGCGCCGTCCGAAGACCCAGAGCCCGAACTGCCCGAAGAAGAACCATCGCTCGAACCTGAAGAGGACGAACCGGAATTGCCCGAGGAAGTGCCGCTGCCTGAAGACGAATCGCTCGACCCAGAGTTGGTGGAACTGCCGTTTGATGCGGAGCCGCCGGAAGATGAATCCGAGCCGGAGCCCGATTGGCCGCTGTCGGTCGAACCGTTCGAAGAGGAGCTGGAGCCCGACTGCCTGGATTGGCTCGAACCGGAGGAATCCGAATTGCCCGAAGCCGAAGATTGCTGATGGGGACCTTCGGTGGCCACAATGGCCGGACCGGCCTTTTCGCCGATGCCCTGACCTGCCGTGAACACATGGATAAGCCCCGCGGCAACCACCACCGCGATAAGCGCCGACACCACCGAAACGATGAGCACGTTGCGCTGTATGCGCGCCTTGCGCTGACGACGCACATGGGCACGCTGCACCGCCGGGTCGGCAGAGCCGGCTCCTGCGGCATGGGCGTAGCGAACATCATCGGCGCCCATCACCTTGGTAAGGCCGGCGTCCACCTTCGCCACGTCTATCGTGTGGGTCTTGTCGGAGGGCAGAGGATCCATGATGCGCGTTGCCTGAGGGTCGGCTGCCTTGGGCGAGGCGTCGCCGGGGGCGGCATCGCGGATCTTGTCGGCAGAAGCCGAGAGCATCTTCTTGTACACCTGCGACGATACGGCGGAAACCACCGAGCCCACCGCCGCACCGATGAGAGACCCCGCCACGCCGATCACCGACGACAGCATGAACACCGTAGCCGCCGCCAGGGCGCCAGCGATCACCTGGGCAATGGAAAGATCCTCGAACAGGGTTGCCAGTTTCCCCTTTTTCGAAACCTGCTGTGTGGTCATAGCTCAACTCCCCCTTACCACCACCAAGCTAGCAGCAAAGGATCGGCGCCGCGGGCCATCCACGTGCTCTTCACGCATTCTTGACCATGCCGTCATCTTGTTTTCAGGCAACATTCAGGAAAGGGCGCGCGCAAAAGAACAGGCCGCTCGACACAAAGCCGAGCGGCCTGTAATCAAAAGATGAAAAGGCAGGTTATGCGCGAATGGCCTGCACCATCTTGCGCGCGAACTCACCCACTGCCTGGGGAGCGTTCGCCCCTTCCGCAGCCACGATCTTCACGATGGCAGAACCCACGATGGCGCCATCGCTCTTCGCTGCCATTTCCGCTGCCTGCTCGGGGTTCGAGATGCCGAAGCCGATGGCCACAGGCGTGTCGGTTGCCTTGCGGATGTGCGCCACGATGGAAACCAGGTCGGTGGTGATCTGCGTGCGTGTACCGGTAACGCCCAGCGAGCTTACGCAGTACACGAAGCCCTGGGCCTCGCGGGCTATCATGTCGATGCGCTCTTCGGAAGTAGGGGCGATCATGCTGATAAGATCCATGCCCTTGGCGGCGAACGCCTCGGCGAACTCGGCCTTTTCCTCAAACGGGACGTCGGGCAGGACCAACCCGTCCATGCCCGCCGCCGCAGCGCGCTCGGCAAAGCGCTCGATACCGTAGTGGAACACCACGTTGGCGTACGTCATGAACACCAAGGGTGTGTCGATGGTCTTGCGAACCTCTGCCACCATATCGAACACCTTGTCGGTGGTGGTGCCGGCCGAAAGGGCGCGCATGTTAGCAGCCTGGATAACCGGGCCTTCCGCCGTGGGGTCGGAAAACGGGATGCCCAGCTCGATAACGGCAGCGCCTGCATCGGCCAATTCGGCGATGATCTTCTTCGTGGTTTCCAAGTCCGGATCGCCACAGGTGACAAAGGGGATGAAGGCCTTTCCATCCTGGAAGGCGGCTTTGATGCGGGGGTTACTCATTGATCTCTTCTCCTCGGTAGCGGGCGATGGCGGCGCAGTCCTTGTCGCCACGGCCGGAAAGCGTGATTACCATGATCTGATCCTTGCTCATCGTAGGCGCGATCTTGCAGGCGTAGGCCACGGCGTGCGCGCTCTCGATTGCGGGGATGATGCCCTCCAAGCGGCTCAGGTACTCGAAGGCATCCACCGCCTCATCGTCGGTGACGGGCACATACTGGGCACGGCCGGTGTCGTGCAGCCAAGCGTGCTCGGGCCCAATGCCCGGGTAGTCAAGGCCGGCGCTGATGGAGTACACCGGGGCGATCTGGCCGTACTCGTCCTGGCAGAAGTACGACTTCATGCCATGGAACACGCCCAGGCTGCCGGTGTTGATGGTGGCCGCCGTCTCGAACGTGTCGATGCCGCGACCTGCCGCCTCGCAGCCGATAAGCTGCACTTCCGGATGCTCGATGAAGTGGTAGAACGTGCCCATGGCGTTCGATCCGCCGCCCACACAGGCCAGCACGCAGTCGGGAAGGCGGCCTTCCTTTTCCTTGCACTGGTCCATGATCTCCTGCGAGATAACTGCCTGGAAATCACGCACGATGGTGGGGAACGGATGCGGGCCCATGGTGGAGCCCAGCACATAGTGCGTGTCGGCGATGCGGTTGGTCCACTCGCGCATGGTTTCGGAAACGGCGTCCTTCAGCGTTGCCGTGCCGGTTTCCACGGCGTGCACCTTGGCGCCCAGCAGGCGCATCTTGTACACGTTAAGAGCCTGGCGCTCGGTATCTTCCTTGCCCATGAACACTTCGCACTCCATGTCCATCAGGGCTGCTGCGGTTGCCGTGGCAACGCCATGCTGGCCGGCACCGGTTTCGGCGATGACGCGCGTCTTGCCCATCTTCTTGGCAAGAAGCACCTGGCCAAGCACGTTGTTGATCTTGTGGGCGCCCGTATGGTTCAAATCTTCGCGCTTCAGGTAGATCTTCGCGCCGCCCAGGTCCTTGGTAAGGCGCTCGGCATAGTACAGAAGCGAAGGACGGTTGGCGTACTCGTTCAGCAGCGTGTTCAGCTCCGCCTTGAAGTCCGGGTCGTCCTTGTAGTGGTTGTAGGCTTCCTCAAGCTCGATGACGGCATTCATGAGCGTTTCGGGCATGTACTGCCCGCCATGGATACCGAATCTTCCCTTCGACATATCGTTTCCTTTCTTGATCAGGCTTGATGCCTGGGATTACCTTTGCTGTAGGCGGTGCGGCGCTTCGTGAGGGGCAGGAGCCGTCGAGGCTCCCGTTCCGCTGTTCGGTTTTTGGAAGTGCTTCCAAAAACCTCATGCGCTGCACTGCTTCATGCCTTTAAATTCGTTCGCTTCGCGAACCTTCAGGAAAGGTGCTCAGAGAGCCCTCGCCGGCCCTGCCCCTCCCGAAGCGTCTTGCGGTTGCCATCGGCTGCGCCATCGTTTGCCGGGGTGTATCATGGGCGCCTCGCCCCTCGCGCAGCGGCAACGGCGGCGGCCATCTTCGCGGGATCCTTGAGCTTTTCGGTCTCGATGCCCGAGCTCATGTCCACGCCCCAGGGGCGCACCTCGCGAACAGCCTGCGCCACGTTTTCAGGCCCAAGGCCACCGGCCAGCATGAATGGCCGGCCCACCGAGGCAACCAAGCTCCAATCGAACCCTTCGCCGGTGCCCTGCCCGTTGTCCAGCAGGACCAGATCGGCGGCACTGGTCTCGGCCGCAGCAACGTCGGCGGCGCTGCGGATGCGAAACGCCTGGAGGATGCCTATGCCCGTGCGATTCCGCAGTTCGTCCACATAGGCTGCGCTCTCGTTGCCGTGCAGCTGCACCAGGTCGATACAACCCGATTCCACGATGCGCACCAGCTGCCCCATCGGCTCGTCCACGAACACACCCACGCGCCAGATAGGGGCGGCCGCAGGCTCGCATTCCAGCAGGTGGTCACACAAACCAGCAAGCTGAGCAGGCGTAACGCTGCGGTGAGACTTCGGGAAGTCCACGATGAAGCCGCACAGGTCGGGCTGCGCTTCGGCCACTGCCTGCACGTCGACTTCACGGAACATGCCGCACAGCTTCACCCGCGGCTGGGACGCCGCCTCTTGGGAAAGCAGCCATTCGCGCGCTTGGATCTGTCGGTTCCCCGCGCTCACTTCGCGGCTTCCTTGGCGGCAGCACGGAACTCGGCCAGCTTCGTCGCCTTGTCCTCGGCGCGCATCAAGGCCTCGCCAATCAGCGCCGCATCGGCGCCGAGGGCGGCCATCGCCGCAACGTCGGCAGCCTCCTTCACGCCCGATTCCGCAACATAGAGCACCCCTTCGGGGATGGCATCGCGCAGGCGCCGGGCATTGTCGAAGTCCACCGTGAAGTCCTTCAGGTTACGGTTGTTCACGCCGATGATCTGGGCGCCGCTGGCAACCGCACGCTCGATTTCCTGCGCATCGTGGGCTTCCACCAAAGCGGAAAGCCCCAGCTCCTCGGCAAGCTTGCCGTACGAGCACAGCTGCTCGTCGTTCAGGATGGCGCAGATAAGCAACACCGCCGAAGCACCCAGCACCTTCGCTTGGTAGATCATGCGCTCGCATACCACGAAGTCTTTGCGCAGCACCGGAATGGAAACCTGCCCGGCAATCTGGCGCAGATACTCGTCATGCCCCATGAACCACTTCGGCTCGGTAAGGCAGGAAATGGCGCTGGCACCTGCCGCATCGTAATCCTGCGCTATCTGCAGGTAAGGGAAGTCCTCGGCTATCACGCCTTTCGAAGGCGACGCCTTCTTCACCTCGCAGATGAAGGAAAGGCCGGGGGCTGCCAACGCCGCGCGGAAGGGAAACGCGAACTGCCCGTCACGCTCCAGCTCGGCAGCAGCCAGGGCGCGCGCCTGGCGCTCCAGATAGGCCGTGGGAACCTCGCGCTCCTCGGCGGCCATGCGCTGGCGCGTATAGGCGGCTATCTCGTCCAGGATGGTCACTTATGCCTCCTCGTTGGAAACCTTGATGTAGGCCTCCAGGGTCTCAAGCGCCTTGCCCGAGTCGATGAGCTGGGCCGCCAAGGCAACGCCGTCTTTCAGCGAAGGCGCCTTGCCGGTGATGTACAGGCCAGCCGCCGCGTTCAGCAGAACCGTATCGCGCTTGCAGCCCTGTTCCTTTCCGGAAAGGATATCGCGCGTGATCTGCGCGTTTTCTTCCGGCGTGCCACCCTGCAGGTCTTCGCGGGTGCACTGGGCCATGCCGAAGTCGGCCGGCGTGAGCACATAGCTGGTGTACTCGCCGTTGTGGAACTCGCACACGCTGGTGGGGCATGCCGTGGAAAGCTCGTCCAGGCAGGCTTGGCCATATACCACCATGCCGTCGGTTACCCCAAGGCTCGTGAGAACGCGCGCCAGGGGCTGCACCAACGATTCGTCGTACACGCCCAAGATCATCTTCTGGGGCGAAGCGGGGTTGGTAAGCGGGCCCAGGATGTTGAACACCGTGCGGATGCCCAGCTCCTTGCGGATGGGGCCCACATAGCGCATGGCAGTGTGGTACTTCTGCGCGAAGAAGAAGCAGATGCCCACCTCGTTCAACAGCTTGGCGCACGTCTCGGGGCTCTGCTCGATGTTCACGCCCAGCGCCTCCTGGCAGTCGGCCGTGCCGCTCTTGCTGGAAGCTGCGCGGTTGCCGTGCTTGGCCACCTTCGCGCCGCCGGCCGCAATGACGAGCGCCGCGGTGGTGGAGATGTTGAAGCTGCCGGCCTTGTCGCCGCCGGTGCCGACGATTTCCAACACGGGCTCGGGATAGCTCACCTTGGTGGCGTGCGAGCGCATGGCGGCAGCACAGCCGGCGATCTCGTCGATGGTCTCGCTCTTGGTGCTCTTGGTGGAAAGGGCAGAAAGGAACGCCGCAGTCTGCACCGGGGTGGTATCGCCCGACATGATCTCGTTGATCACGGCAAACGCCTCGTCGTAGGTGAGGTCTTCCTTGTCTACCAGCTTGAATATCGCCTCGCGGATCATTGTGGTTCCTTTCTACTTCGCGGTGATTTCCAGGAAATTCTTCAGTATGGTTCGGCCTTCGGGGGTAAGGATGCTCTCGGGATGGAACTGCAGGCCGTAGGTGGGGAACTCGGCGTGCTGAACCGCCATCACTTCCCCATCGTCGGTGCGGGAGATCACCTCCAAGCAGGCAGGAAGGGTTTCCTCCTCCGCAGCCAGGGAATGGTAGCGCGCCACCCGCGTCTGCTCGGGCATTCCCTTGAAGATGGGCGATGCGCAATCGAGCTTCGTCAGGGAAGATTTGCCGTGCATCAGCTCTTTGGCGTACCCCACCACGCCGCCAAAGGCCTCGCAGATGGCCTGATGGCCCAAGCACACGCCCAGGATAGGCACTTCGCCGGAAAGCTTCAGCGCCACCTCCTCGCAGATGCCCGCATCGGCAGGGCGGCCCGGCCCCGGGGAAAGGATGATGGCCTGGGGGTGCAAGGCTTGCAGCTCTTCGACCGTCAACGCATCGTTGCGCACCACTTTGATATCGGGGTTCAGCTCTCCCACCAGCTGATACAGGTTGTAGGAAAAGCTGTCGTAGTTGTCGATGAGGACGATCATGCCAGGCCCCCTTCTGCGCACTGCAGCGCTTCCATAACGGCGCGCGCCTTGTTGAAGCATTCGCGGTCTTCGTTTTCGGGGATGCTGTCGGCCACGATGCCGGCGCCGGTCTGCACGCACACGCGGCCGTTCTTCTTGTAGGCCAAGCGGATGCCGATGCAGGTATCCAGGTTGCCGGTAAGGTCCAGGTACCCGATGGCGCCGCCGTAGATGCCGCGCTTGGCACCTTCCAGGTCTTGGATTATCTGGCAGGCGCGCAGCTTCGGCGCTCCGGAGAGCGTGCCGGCCGGCAGGATGGAATCCATCACATCGACCGCGTCCTTGCCTTCGGCCAGCTGGCCGGTAACGGTGGAACCGATGTGCATGATGCGGCTGAAGCGCAGGATGTTGCGGTACTCTTCCACCTTCACGGTGCCCAGCTTGCTCACGCGGCCCAGGTCGTTGCGGCCCAGGTCCACCAGCATGTCATGCTCGGCGCGCTCCTTGTCGTCGGCCAAAAGCTCTTCCTCAAGCGCACGGTCTTCCTCGGGCGTGGCGCCACGGGGGCGCGATCCGGCCAGGGGGTAGGTGAACAGCGTGCCGTCCTGCAGGCGGGCAAGCGTTTCGGGAGAGGCGCCGGCGATTTCCACATCGTCGCTGGTGAAGTAGAACATGTAGGGCGAAGGGTTCTGGCAGCGCAGCACGCGGTAGGTGTCGAACAGGCTGCCCTCGGCCGCCGCCGTGCGCGGGTTGGAAGGCACCACCTGGAAGATGTCGCCCTCATGGATGTGGTGCTTGGCGATGTTCACCATCTCGCAGAAGCGCTCGGTGGAAAACTGCGGGGTAAGCGGGCCCTCCATATGCAGCGGCGGAAACTCGTGGCGCTTGCCGTTGAACAGCAGCTGCTCCATCTCATCGAGCTTGGCGGCAGCGGCATCGTAGGAGGCATCCACGTCATCGGCTCGCACGCCGGCGATGAGAATGATCTTCTGGCGGTAGTTGTCGAAGCAGATTACCTGGTCGAACAGCATAAGGTCCACGTCAAGGAAATCCTCGTGGGCCAAGTCGGGGCGGCGCAGGGTGGGCTCGGCGTACTTGATGTAGTCGTAGCTGAAGTAGCCAACCAGGCCGCCGGTGAACGTGGGGAAGCCCTCCATCTGGGGGCTCTTGTTCTGCGCGATGATGGCGCGGATGGCCTGCCCCGGATGCTCAACCTGCTGGGTTTCCACCACCGGTTCGGCACCCTCCACATTGCGGCGCACGGTAAGCGCGCCGTTCAGGCAGGTAAGCTCCACAGAAGGCTTGTAGCCCAAAAACGAGTAGCGGCCCCAGCGCTGGTCGGCCTCGGCCGATTCCAAAAGAAAGCAGTGGTTGCTGGCGTGGCGCAAGGCGCGCATGGCCTCGATGGTGGTGATGCGGTCGGCATACAGCTCGCGCTTCACGGGAACGCGGCGGATGCCCTCGAGCCCCGCCAGGCGGCGCACCTCCTCCAAGCTCGGCTGCAGCAATTCGGTACTGCGCATAGGTTCTGCCTTTCTCCTCAAAGGGAAGGCAATAAAAAAGCCCGCCCTTGACGTTAACTACGATCAAGGACGGGCTGTTAAGCTCGCGGTGCCACCTTGCTTCACGGTTTGACCCGTGCCCTTTGCGGATTACCTTCATAACCCCGGCAACTGACGTATGCCCCACGTTGCATCCTACTTGGCAGCCCTGCTGCGTTCGCATGCACCCTCAGCGGTCCATTTGGCGAGCGGCCTTTCCATCCGGATCCCAGCACCCCGGACTCTCTGTGCGCGCCTACTCGCTTTGACTTCCGCCTCAACGGTTTTGGTGGTTCCTGCTTCCAAGGCGTTCCTGGAAGCGAAACTGACGTTATTTTGTTTCCGGCTCGGCGAATTGTCAACAAGGAATTTGCCGGCATTAACGCGGAATTAACGTTGGGCGCGGCAAGCGGCAGCAGAAGGAAGCAGCGAAACCTACTCCCTATGGCGCACGTCCCACTGCTCGGCAACGTAGAAGCGGCGGCGGTTCTGGCAGCTGGTAAGCGTTACGCGCCCGGCGTTCACCAGGTAGATCAGGTGCGCAAACGTTTCGCCTAGCGAATAGAACTTCTGGTCGATGGTCCAGCTGTCCCAGTCGGGGTGCTTCCATTTGGCGTTGCGCGCGATGTCGATAAGGCTGGCATGGCCTTCCGCCACCAGCTGGTACAGCTCTTCCAAGCGGTTGGCATGGAAGCCCTTCAGGAAATCCACCCGCTCGGCAACGCCCGTGAAAGGCGCCCCATGACCAGGCAATATAAGATCAACTTCGAGGTTGCGCACCTTGTCCAAGCTGGCAAGGAATTCCTTCAGGGCATCGTATCCGGTAATCCAGCTCATGATGGTGGGCGTGATGCGTTCCAGCACGTGGTCGCCCGCGATAAGCACCCTCAGCGTTGGCTCGTACAGGCAGATGTGCCAATCGTCGTGGCCGGGCGTGGTTATAACCTGGAAACGGTAGTTGCCGTTGCGGTACACGTCGCCGTCGCCCAGGTAGAACAGGTCGGGCTGGTTCTTCGAGGGCACCAGCTCGGCGGAAACCTGGTAGGCGCTGGCATCGCGCTTCTGCATGCTCAGCTCGTCGTAGGTGTTGGGGCGCACCAAGTGGCTGATAAGCGGGTTGTATACGGTGGATTGGATGTCCATGAGGTTGCGCACTTCCTGGAAGGAGTGCATGTTGGCGTACACGCGCATCCAACGGCGCCAGATGCGGTCGAGGTTGCCCGTATGGTCGGGATGCGAATGAGTAAGCACGATCTCCACCGATTCCCAATCGCGGCCCAGCTGGTGCAGCGCCTGGTCAAGCGCCTGCTCGCACTCGGGCTCGTTCAAGCCCACGTCGATGATGGTGGTTTTGTCTTCACTGAGGATGAAGTACGAGTTCAGGTACTCAAGCGGGTTTCCCGGCAAAGGCACCGGCACGCGCCAGATGCGCGGGTACACCTCTTCGATTGCTCCGTTGTTGTACTGATCGGCATAGCTGCCCATAGCGCTCCCCTTGCGAACCATCCCTGCAGATATTCCCAGCCTAGCGCATAATCAACGTACGAACCGCTCGTTGCGGGAGGCGTTGGCGAATCGTGGGCGGCTGGCCAATCCGCCTGGCAGCGCGTGCAGAATGGAGGGGCGAATGGCGAAATCGAGCATGAGCTTTGAGGGCACCGGCGGCTCTTGGCGCAGCGATGGCTTGCGATGCGACGGCCCTTCTTGCGCTGCTGCCCCATTGCGCAGCACTAGCCCCCAAAGCACAAGCACCCCCTGGCAAGGCGACGGCACGCTTGGCGCCATTGCCCTGCCCGACGCGCATTGCCATGTCGCGTTCATGGAACACCCCGCGGCGTTCACCGAGCAGGCAAACACAGCCGGCGCCGCCATCCTCTCCGTAACCGTTGCGCCCGAAGAATTCCACGAAATGGAAAGCGAGCACACTGCCAATCCGGCCAACGAAAGCGTCCGTGCCGCGCTGGGGCTGCATCCCTGGTGGGTGCCGGAAAACGTGCAGGAGCTGGATGCGCTGCTCGAGGAGTTCGATGCGCTGCTGCCTCACGCGCAGTTCATCGGCGAAGTGGGCCTCGATTTCTCAAAGCGGCGCGAGCGAACCCGCGCCCAACAGCTTCAAGCCTTTCACCATATCGCCTGCACAGCAGCAGAAAGCGGCGCCCGGGCGCTGTCCCTTCATTGCGTAGGCGCCTACCCCGAAGCCCTGCACGAGCTTGAGGTGTCGGGATGCGCCGGGCAGTGCGCCTGCATCTTCCACTGGTTCAGCGGATCTTCCCAACAGCTGAACCGCGCCATAGATATGGGGTGCTGGTTTTCCGTGGGCGAGCGCATGCTGCAAACCAAGCGCGGCCGCGAATACGCGAAGGCCATCCCGCAAAACCGGCTGCTCCTTGAAACCGACGCGCCCGCAGCGAAAGACCCGGAGGTGCGCCATCCGGCCGTTCCCTATTCCTTCGCCGAGCATCAAGCCGAACTATGCCGAACGCTTCAGCAGCTTGCCAATCTGCGCAAAACCCAGCCCGAAGACCTCGCCGGCATCATCCGCGCAAACACCCAGAACGTCTTAGGCAAGTAGGTACGCTTTCTCTTTAGCGGCAAGCCGCCCGATCCGAAAGCGACCACGGGTAATTAGCCGATCTTGCTGCGAGGTCCCGAATGCTTGGGTGTCACCCCAGCGCTGCGGCGATGGCGTCTTCGATAGCCTCGCGGTCCAGCGGCTTGGTGATGTGGCCGTCCATGCCGGCGTCCAGGCTGGCGCGTATGTCGTCGGCGAAGGCGTTGGCGGTCATGGCCAGGATGGCCACCCCCTCGGCGTAGTCGCCGCCGATGGCGCGGATGCGCCTGGCAGCCTCCAAGCCGTCCATCACCGGCATCATCACGTCCATGAACACCAAGTCGTAGTGGCCAGGCTCGGACGCAGCGAACATATCCACGGCCTCCTGCCCGTTGCGCGCAACTTCGCATACGATGCCCATGTCCTCGAGCATCATCAGCGCAATCTCCAGGTTCAGGTCGTTGTCCTCCACCAGCAGGGCCCGCTTGCCGGCCAGGTCCACCTTTGGCCGCTCGCAGCCAAGGCGCTCCTCGTAGGAAAGGTCCAGCTTGAAGGGTATCTCCACGGTGAAGGTCGAGCCACAGCCCTCCTTGCTCGCAAGCTCCACGGTGCCGCCCATCAGCTCCGCCAACTCCCTCACGATAGCGAGCCCTAAGCCCGTGCCCGTAACGCTCGGGTCGCGGTTCTCACGCGCGAACAGATCGAAGGCCCGCGCCTGGAACTCCTCGCTCATGCCTATGCCGGTGTCGATGCACTCGAAGCGGTAGACAACCGTCTCGCCGTCGCAGGAAAGCTCCTCGCAGGTCGAGCGCACCGTGCCGCCCGGCCTGTTGTACTTCACGGCATTGGTCGTGAGGTTGGCAAGGATGCGGTTCAAGTGGGCGGGGCTGCCCATCAGGCGCCGATGCGGCACCTCGTAGGTTCCCTTGCCGCTTGTGAACTCGACGCCGCCCTCGGCGGCCATCGGCTCCACCATGGCGATGATCTCGTCGAGCACCTCCAGCAGATCGAAGGGCCGCTCTTCCAGCACCACCGTGCCGCTCTCCAGCTTCGTCGTGTCCAGGATGTCGTCCACCAGGCTGGCAAGGTAGTTGGCGGCATCGAGGATCTTCTTGCGGCACTCCGAGCGCTTGTCCGGGTCGTCGGCATAGCGCCGGCTTATCTCCACCATGCCCATGATGCCGTTCAAGGGCGTGCGGATGTCGTGGCTCATGCGCCGCAGAAAGCTCGTCTTCGACGCGTTGGCGCGATCGGCTTCGGCCTTGGCGCGGCGCAGCTCTTCCTCGCGCTGCTCGCGCTCGGCGATGAACGGGGTGATGTCGCTCAGGAAGCCCTGGAAAAAGCGGGTGCCGTCCGCCTCGCACTCAAGGGTGGCGTCGGTGAACCAGCGGTAGCCGCGGTCTTTGCACAGCAGGCGGTACACCGAGTCCTGGTAGCGGTCGCCCTTGTGCGACTCCAGGTCGTGCACGTACTCCACGGTGAGCTTGCGGTCGTCGGGGTGCACCAGGTTCAGGAACTTGTTGCCGAACCTGGCCTCCAGCTCCTCTTTCGACCAACCCAGCATATCCCTGAAGCGCTCGCTGGTGTAGATGAACGGGTAGCCCTCGTCGGCGGCGCAGCGGTGGTAGCCGCCGGGCAGGCTGCCCAGCATCGATTCGCTGGCGAGCGAGCGCCGCTCCAGCTCCTGTTGGCGGTGAACGAAGGAGGTCATGTCCTGGCATACGCTGATGATGGCCAGCCGTCCGTCCTGCGCGCGCACCACCTCGCCGCGGTCAACCGTCCAGAACCAACTGCCGTCCTTGCGGGGCATACGGTACGTGGTCTCGTAGGTTCGCCCCACGTGGTGGAAGTCACCCAAGTCGGCCTCCACCTGCGGCAGGTCGTCCGGGTGGATCGTGTTCGCCACCAGCCCGCCGATGCCGGCCACCAGGTCGTCCACGTCGTCGTAGCCCAGCATGTCCACCATGGCCTGGTTGGCGTGGAAGAACGGGAAGCCGTCCTCGCAGTAGCCGCCTATCACGCCCGCGCCGGGCGTTCCCGCAGCGATGCCGGAAATGATGTCGTTGACGTCGATGCCGCGCAGGCGCTCCGAGTCCATACGTACCTCGCTCTTACGGTGATTCAACTATTTGTTGAAGAGTATAGCGAGGCACGCCCCCCCCCGAAAAGCGTCACCAGCGGAACGGGGGCAAAAGGCGCTATGCCGCGCCCACCGGCAACGGCACTGCGGCCAACAAAAGCAGAAGGCCCCGCAATCTAAGACCACGGAGCCTTCGTTTCAGCAAGCCCTTCCGAGTTATCCCCTCATTCAGGGAAAGGACCTACCGAATACGTCTTAAGGCACCCTATCGCAATCAAACCGCAGGGTCTACCTTTTCAAATAGGAGTTCAACCATCCTTGGTGCCAACGCACACCAACGCACGCCAGCAGGGCACGATCTGGATCTTGGGGCATGCGCCAGTAAGTCAGCGAGCGCGATTCTGGCGAGTGCAGATGCCGTGAGGGCGCGAGGAAGCGTGCTTTAGCACGTGACGAACGCCCGCAGCGGCAGCTGTGCCGCCAGAATCGCGCGCAGCGTCGGCACAAAGCGTCGTCCCGCCAGGGCGACGCTAAAATTCTGCCGGAACTACAACGGTGGGCACAACCAGAAGGTTCAGCACGCCGCAGGTGGTGGAGCCGAAGAGCGCGCGGCTCACCGCCGAACGCGCATGGGTGCCCAGAACCAGCACGCGACAATCCTTGGCGCAATCCATCAGAACCTGCGTGGGCGAAGGGCCGTTGATGGAATGGCCTTCCACCTGCATACCGGGGTTCGCCTCGTTGATACCCGCAACACGAGCGTCCAGGTTACGCTGGAACTGCTCACCCACCGGCGCCAGCCCCCCGCCCATGAACTCGGCAGACTTCGACAGCAGCGTGGGAATGCCCCATGCGGAAACCAGCTCAAGCGGCTGGTCAAGTGACTGGGCCAAGTGAACGCCCAGCGCAACCGCGCCATCGCCCACGGCATCGTCGGGGCCAACGCCCACCACAATGCCCTCGCACTCGCTTTCAGGGTCCCAATCAACGGGAACCACTACCGTGGGAACGCTTGCGGAAACGGAAACACGCAAGCCCTTGGCACCCCACACTTTCTCGGCCACGGAAGCGCGGCCATGGTGGGAGCCCATAACGATCATGTCGTGCGCCTCGGAAGCGTTCACCAGCGCCTCCACAATGTCGTCTTTCACGTACGACGCCTCAACGCGGATCTCGGGGTACTTCTCGTTCACAAACCTCTGGGCTTCGCCCAGCACATGGTCTACCGCTTCGCGCAGAAGCTTCGTATCGGACTTCGCCAGACGGTCCGACGCCGGGTCGATCACCGCCAGCAGCGCAAGCGATGCCCCCTCCCTGTTGGCAAAACGCGCCGCCCAGCGAAGGGCCTTCTCGCCGCGTTCGGAGCCGTCGATGCCCACCAAGATGCTTTCCATAGTATCCATACCTCTTTCAACCTAGTGGAACATCGGGATCATGAGCCACAGCGCGAACAGCACCACCACAACGCACGCGGCGAAGCACACCACGGAAGCGAAGCGGATCAGGTAGTTTGGCGAGCCATCGGCACCATCGGCCGAGCCGCTCTTGGCCCAAAGACGCAGGCCAGACGAATACATGATGCCGATACCGCCGGCGATGCACACCGCAACCACCAGCACGGTCACAAAATTCATGACTTCTTGCATTTGATTCCCCTTCCCTACGCAGCTGCCACGGCGGTTGCCGCCTTGGCATTGAGCTTGACTTCGGAGCTTTCATTGACGTTGAGCGAGTTCACCGGGTTGCGGCGGCTCAGGCGGAAGATGATGAGCGCGGCAACGACGGCGATAAGCGCAACGGCAAGCGTGCCCCACACGTTGATCTTGGCCACGGCACAGGCTGCCGCGCCGATGATGCCAGCCGCCGGAAACGTTACCAGCCAGGCCACCAGCATGCGCGCTGCCACCATCCAGTTAACCTTGTTGCCCTTCTTTCCCAAGCCAGATCCGATGATGGAACCGGAGCAAACCTGCGTGGTGGAAAGGGCGAAGCCCAGGTGGGAGGAAACCAGGATGGTGGTGGCAGAAGCCGCCTCGGCAGCGAAGCCCTGCGGGGTGGAGATCTCGGTCAGGCCCTTGCCCAGAGTGCGGATCACACGCCAGCCGCCCATGTAGGTACCCAATGCGATGGCAAGGCCGCAAACGGCGATGACCCAAAGCTGCGGACCGGTGCCGGAAGGCTGAATGCCCACGGCGATGAGCGTAAGCGTGATGATGCCCATGGTTTTCTGGGCGTCGTTGGTGCCGTGCGAAAGGGCCACCAGGCAGGCTGTGATGGTCTGGCCATGGCGGAAACCGGTTTCCACGTACTTTTCGTCCAGCTTGCGCACAATCGTGTATATCAGCTTCACCGCTATAAACGCCGCCAGGCCGGCCACAACCGGGGAAACCAATGCCGGGACAAGAACCTTGGCAACAACCGCGCCGAAGTTCACGCCCTCAACGCCAGCGCCCACGATAACGGCGCCCACCAGACCGCCGAACAGCGCATGGGAAGAGCTGGAGGGCAGGCCCACCAACCAGGTCATAAGGTTCCATAGGATGGCGCCCACCAGTCCGGCGAATATGAATTCCGCCCCGATGGTTACCTGCTGCTCGTTGATGATGCCGCCGGAAATGGTTTTGGCCACCTCGGTGGAAAGGAATGCGCCGATAAGGTTCAGCGTGCCTGCTGCGATAACGGCGGTCTTGGGCTTCAGGGCGCCCGTCGCAATAGAGGTTGCCATGGCGTTTGCCGTGTCATGGAACCCGTTGGTGAAGTCGAACGTCAGCGCCACGGCGATAACCAGGCCGACGACAACAAGAGTCGCGATATCCATGCTTCCTTCTGTTCCTCCTTCAGAACATCTACTTCTTCGCGCAGATTTGCGCATCAGCGGAGCAGAAAGATGCGTGGTGCCCAGGCCCATCCCGGGCTGATTTCCTACGTATTCCAGTACGCACCCAGCTCTAATGCCGACTGCGACAGATTACGCTTTGAAATGTAAAACGGATGTTAAGCGGAGTTAACCTTACGTAAGCTTATTCAGCCTTGCGTTTACGCAGGTCAGATGCTGTATATACGCCGATGATAATCGCCGCGGAAACAACCAGCATCACGAACAGTGCAACATACGACACAAGGTACGTGCCGAACGCCTCGGTAAGGAAGCCGGGCAGGAACGTGAAGATGAAGCCGCCCGCCGCATAGCAGATCTGGAAGTTCTTGATGGTCTTCACCTCGCTGCCCTTGGGGGAAAGCTCGATGCTCCAAACGGAGATGCCCACCGTGCCCAGGCTCAGGCCCAAGCCGTACAGGAACACGCCGATGCCCGCCAGCCCTGTGCTGCCCATATCGGTAAGGCAGATAACCCCCAGGCCAACGATGAACAGGACGAAGAACAGCGCCGATCCGTTGCGCGTGCCGATGCGGTCGAACACCAGCCCGCTGGCCAGCTTGGAAACGGTAAGGCAGCCGCCGCACAGCGCCACCAGCGAGGCTGCGGCTTCGGCCGTGAAGCCTTCCGAAGTGAAGAGCACCGCGAGGTAGTTCGTGCCGCCAACAGAAACGCAGCCGATGACAACCATGGCAAACAGTACCAGGGGCATGGCCTTGTGCGGCACATCGCGGCTCTGGCGCACGTGCTTCTTCGCCGGTTTGCCGCCCTTCGGCTTTTCCGGTTCCGCATACGGCGCAAGCCCCATGTCCTGCGGGAAGTTGCGCAGCAGGGCGAACACCAGAAGGCCCAGCACCAAGGCCAGCACGGCCTCGAACGCGAAGGCGGTGGCCAGCTGCGACGAGTCGATGATGCTCACCACCAGGTTGGGCAGGGCAACCGCCGCTACGCCCGAGCCCACAGCAGCCACGCCGGCGACCGTTGCCACGTTGGTCTCGAACCAGCGGTTGATGAGCATGGTGGAGGCTATCATGCCGCCCAAGCCGTAGCCCAAGCCGGTGAACCCCGAAGCGACGCAAAGGCCAAGGAAGTTGTTACTGTTCAGCGCATACAAGCCGAACCCCGCCGCCACGAACATCGATGCAACGAATGCCCCCAAACGGCAGTTCAGCCATGCGTAGTAGCGCGCTACGAAGAACATGGCAACAAGGGAAACGAACGTGCGCACCGAGATGATGACAGAACCGCCGGAATGCCCCACCCCGGGAATCTCCACCAAATAAGGCTGGTACACGGAAAACGAAGTGGAAGGCAGGCCGATGTTGGTGAACAGGATGAGGAAGCAGCACAGGGCGATGACCTTCTCGTAGTGGCGCTTCACCTTTTCGATCACCGGATACCACCCAGCCTTTCCTTCTTCATGATGCTGTTGCTCGACGCAGCTGAAAGCAACACGGGCAACGGGCGCCCACGCAGACAAGCCATGTTCAAGCAAACAAAGAGCCCGCCTACCAGGCGGGCTTCAACTCGTTCACACAGAAGGATAGCAGTCTGACGCCGATGCAAGGGCTGTTTCACGTTTCTTTGCGCGTTGAGCACATTATCTTCGGCGAAAAGCAAAGATGCAGCTCGCGCGCATACAGCCGGGCTGCTGCAGTAGCGTGATGGCAACAGGGGAAGCGAGCGCGCGATGACCCTTAGGCAACGTTGGCGTTGGGAATAACCTGGATGCGGTTCAGCTGGTCCATGGTGTGGGCGTCTACCCCGATGCCGGCGGCGCCGTTGCGCACCTTCGTTACATAGTCCTCGCGGAACGACCAGTCCTTGAACGGGCCGCGCAGGGAAAGGTAGATAAGCGCTTCCAGCGTGTAGGCATCGTGCGCTTCCGGGTCGTAATCGTTGAAGCCGAAGGCATTGCAGATAACCGTGTCCTGGGTGTGGTTGCCCGCATACTGAACCTCGACGAAGGTCTTCTCGTAGCAGTGGGAGGAAACGCCCTCGAAGCCATCCATCTTCGACTCGTTGGCGCCGCTCAGGTCCCACAGGGCGCCTTGCACGTGCTTGCCTGCGGCGGGGATTACCGTGGCGAAGCCCGCGCCGTCCATCTTCAACTCATAGTTGGGAAGGGTGGCAACGCCCAGGTACTCGGCGCCCGGGCAGCGGAACGCCATCTGGTCGAAGTCCATGTTTGATCCGTATGCGAAGTAAAGCTTGTGCATGACTGAAAGTATGCCGCCCACCCTGCGGCTGCGGAACCCTGTTATTGCGCATAGCCAGCTATAAAGGCCCGCCTATAGCAAGGCGCTGCCGCCGAAGAGCACGAGCCTGCGAATGTGTGTTTCCGCAGATGAAGCATCGATTCACAGCCCCACCCTCATCGCAGCCCACGGCTTCACCTGCGGCCGCACGGGATATCCCGCCCAAGCCCCTTCAGCGAATCCCCTGCACAAAAATGCACCGACGGCACACAGCCACCGGCGCATAGGAATGCACGGATTGCCCCGTAAGGCAGAGCTAGGAAACCAGGTTGATGGTGTTCCCCGCGAAGTACGAGGCAACGTTTTCCGCCACGATCTTGGCGCGTTTTTCCATCGCCTGATGAGAGGCAAAGGCAACATGCGGCGTTACCACCGTGTTCTTGCTGTTCAGCAAAGGATGGTCGGCCGGGAAGGGCGGCTCCATTTCCAGCACGTCGATGCCGGCGCCGGCGATGCGCCCCTCATTCAGTGCCGCAGCAAGCGCCTCGGAATCCACGATGGGGCCACGCGCGCAGTTGATAAGGAAGGCCGTGGGCTTCATAAGGGCAATCTGCTCGGCTCCGATCATGCCGGTGGTCTCGGGGTTCTGCGGAACATGCAGGCTCACCACATCGGAAGTACGCAGCAGCTCGTCAAGCTCCACGAACTCGACGCCGGGGATGTCCTTCTTAGTGCGCGAATAGCACACCACTTCGCAGCCGAATGCTTGGGCGATGCGCATCACGCGCGTGCCGATGGCACCGGCCCCGACAACGCCGAAGCGCATGCCCTCGAGCTCGGGGCCAACCAGGCCATCCTTGGTGCCGCCCTGACGCACGATGGAATTCAAGGTTGAAACGTTGCGGCTCACGTCCAACAGCAGGCCGAATACCAAATCGGCCACCGCCACAGTGGAATAGCCGGCGCAGTTGGAAACCTGGATGCCATGCTCGCGACAATATGCCATATCGATATGGTCGAAACCCGTGAAGGCATCGCAGACGTACTTCAGGTTCGGGTTCTTTTCCATTACGGAGCCGGGGTACTTGATGTTGGAAAGCACCACGATATCGGCATCGGCGCTGCGCTCGGCAAGCGTGGCTTCGTCTTCCTTTCGGTCGGGGTACGTGATGATCTGTGCATCCTGGCCTTCGGCAGCCTTTTCAAGAAGGGTTCGCAAGGTTTCATCGGGGATGCCAAGAGGTTCCAGTACGGCGATCTTCATGGGTCTCCTTTCGGAATGGGTTGAATACGCGGGCAGCCCCGCTCCCGTCATAACCAGCGCGGGCGGGGCAACAAGGAGCACCCTGAAGAAGAAGGCGTTCAAGGCGCTCGGTGGAAGTCCGCTACCCCATGGTAGGCTGCCCTTTTGCCGGGATACGCCGGCAGGCAAGTTCATCGATAAGCGGGCGGATGCCCGCCGCAACGGGCCAAGGCCGCGCCGCCCGCCCCGAAACCTGCAACGCTCGCACCACTCGCGCTCGGCGCGAGCATGGGGCAAAGCAGCCTACCCAGCCCTTCCAAAGGCGTATCATTAGATGCGGAAAAGAAAGGCATGTGCATGTACGACGAGCGCCCCATAAAGACCGAGCCCGTGAAGCCGACGGCAAAGGCCGATACCTTCAGCAGCTCCACCGCCGACACCAGCGGCTTGGACGATTTGATGGACAACGTCACCTTCCAGATGACCGAATACGAAAAGCCGCTGCCCGGCCTGATACATGCCGTGTTCAGCGTGCAGAACTACTACTTCACCGACCGCATAGACCGCTATCTGCTGTTCGGGCCGGGCGGCAGGTCGCTCTTCGTGGACCTGGGGCACCCTTTACTTACCGGCAGCGAACACTTGGACATGATGCTGGAGCGCGCCGGCATGCCATGGAACAGCGCCGATGTGGCCGCCACGCACTTCCATCCCGACCATGTGGGCAACATGCAGTACTTCCTGAATCGCGGAGGGAAAACCGTCTACCACGGCCCGCTTCATACCATGGACGACAAGGCCTGCAGCGATTTCGCCTTCGCCATAGGCTGGCCCGAGGCCACCGAGGCTCCCGAGCTTTGGGAAGGGCTTACCTCCACGCTGCGTTACACCACCAAGGGCGGCTACCCCGAAGGAACCGATGCCGTTGAACTGCATACCGGCGACAAATTCCAGGTTGGCGGATGGGACCTTGCCGCGCTCGAAACACCGGGCCATGCCCTCGAGCATATCTGCGTTGCCGACTTGGGCCGCAAGGTTCTCTTCGCCGGCGACCACATCATCGACGCTGCACCTTCCATCATGCAATTCGGTCGCCACGATCACCTGCTGCGCAAGTTCATGGACACGTTCCCTGTGCTGCGCAAGGCAGAATTCGAAACCGTGTACATGTCGCACCACGCACCGCTGTTCGGCAAGGAAAACATCAACGCCTTCTACGACTACATGATTGCCAAATTCGACAAGCCCCTGGCCAAGCGCATGAAGATAGTGGAGCAGCTTGGCAGTGCCACGGTGATGGACGTTGCGGCTGCCGCGCAGCAATCACACGGAAAGTTCGAAGAGCTGGAGTTCGGCATGCGCGTGCGCCGCTACGCCATGACGCTTTCCCTGCTGGAGTACCTTGCCGATACCGGCAGCCTCAAGCGCGAAGAGGACAGCGAAGGCATACTGCACTACTCGCTTTAGGAACCACCGAGTGCGCTAGGGACTTTCACTTATCAAAGATGCGCGCATGCTGGCGCATTGAAAAAAGGGGCGCGATCCGGCCGGATCGCGCCCCTTGCATTTGGAGCATACCCTGGGCATTAGGGTTCTGCGCTAGCCCCTACGACGTTTGCGAGCGGAAACGCATACCACCACGCAAGCAACGCCAACAGCAACAGCCAACGGCGCCAGGGGAAGCCCATCTGCCGTCTTAGGCAGCGTGCTCTTCGCTGTGGTGCCTGCGCCCTTTTCGGCAGGAACGCCAACCTCACGCACTACCTCGTTCTTCTTAACCAGCTCGGTGCTCTTGTAGTCCACCAGGTTAAGAGTCGAACCCACGGCATAGGCATTGATAATGCTGTCACGCTCTGCGCCCGAAACGATGGCGACCTTTCCGTACTCGTCTACCGTGAAGGCAACTTCATCTGCCTTCTGGTAGCCTTCCGGCGCTGTCTTTTCGTACAGCACATATTTCTTGCCAATAGCGAGGTCGTTCACCACATGCCCAACGCCATCGGTGGTCCATGCGCTCACGTCAGTGCCAGTCTCATCGCGAACGGCAAGCTCGGCACCGCTCAAGGCCGTACCATCGGAAGAAACCTTGCCGAACGTGATGGCAACCTTGCTATCGCTCACGCCGGTGCCTGCCTTATAAACGATAGGATCGGTAGGCGTACCGGCATAGTGAGTAGGCTCGGCAGCAGAAGCAAGGGCTATTCCATCTTCGGCAACAGCAGCGTCATCGTCATACACAAGGTAGTACATTCCGTCGCTAGCCTGTTCGATCTGGAATACAGAGCTCTTGTTCTCGGAAACGGTATAGCCATCAGGCGCACTGATCTCCTGGAAGAAGTACTTCTCGCCCGCCTTGATCGCAGAGGCGTCTGCGCCGGTGAACACCATAGCGCCATCGGCATTGCTGGTAGCCGTCATAACCTGAACCGCGCCCGTGGAAACGCTGTCGTCCACGCGGTACAGGCCGTACACGGCGCCCTCAAGACCAACGCCCGTGTCGCTGTCGCTCTTAACCAGGCCAAGGCTCAAGGGCTTCGCCTTGTTGGTGATGGTGGGATGATCGGTGGATTCGTAAACCGTACCCTGGGTCTTCGCCTCCGCGTCTGCAGCGGTGGGGTACTTCACGTAATGGCTTTCTACCTCATAAAGGGAGCCATCGCTCTTCTGTCCAACCGTAGTAACGAACTGCACTACCTCGGTGGAGTACTCAACGGTGGAGTCCTTTACCTGGTTCGGCGTCTCACGCACCGTGTAGGTGTAGGTGCCCGGAGCAGAGAACTTCAAACAGGAGGGGTTGTCGGGATTGCCGGAAACGTCTGCGGCCTTGTCGAAGTCGACCATGCCTGCCTCATCGTTCGTAGCGGTAGACACCACTCCGCCGGTTTGGTCGTCGATGAGCTGGAACGAGAACTCGTCGGCCTTGAGCGTACGACCCTCCAGCACCTTGACCACCTTCGGGTCAACATAGCAGACCTTATCAGCCTCGGGGGCCGGGGCGTCCGCAGCGCGCATGGAATAGCCGCTCAGAGAAAACTCCTCTTCCTCTTTCTGGTATGTGTTGGTCATAGTGAAGGAATAGGTGCCGTCGCCATTGTCTGCGCCCTCATACGAAACCACGTAGCCATCGGGCACCTGGGTCTCGCGCACGGTGTACTTGATGGTTTCACCCTTGCACTTCGCCAACAGGCCGTCCCAAGAATATGTCCAGTTGTTTCCCTCGTTGAGCTCGACCGATTTGCCCTCTACCGGCGTAAGGCCGCCCCGATCGTCCACCGTGTAGAGTTGGGCCATAACCGAAGCGGGACGCAGCTGTTCTTTACCCTCGTCGCCCTTCCAGACCTTGGTAACGCCAACGTTCACCTTGCTTGCCTCATGGACATTGGTAAGCACGAAGGAGTACGTCACGTTCCCGCGCTCATCTACAGAAGGAACGGTCTGAGGCTGCTGAACCTCGTAGCCTTCCACCTGAAGCTCACTCAGCGAATACGTGTACTCGTTGCCGTCTGCATCGAACTTGTCCAGATGGTCCAGGCTCGCCTTCCAGTTGTTGGCAGGATCTTCGCTTGCGCTAAGCGTAAGCTCTGCACCCTCGACCTCTACCGGGTCCTGTCCCTGGACGGAACGCAGCACCTTAACCGTGATGGAGCTGGGGCGGATACCGTCGGCATCATCGGAGTCGCTCCATTCCTTCTGCACGGAAATGCTCGTTTCGGCCACATGCGTGTTGGTGATGGTGAAGGAATTGCCGCTGCCCGTTACCTCGGACTCATAGCCGGACGGGGTGGCGCTTTCCTTCACGGTGTAATGCAGTGCCTGGCCATCGGCCCCCGTAGTGGGCAGCTTGCTCCAAGAAGCGCTCCAGCTGTTTGCCTGGCCGAGCTCCGCAACAACAGCATTGCCCTGCTCGTCGGGTACCGGCTCAGTAGCATTGCCGTCCTCGTCGGCATACCAAAGCTCGGCGGTAATGGCCTGATGACCCCCACCGGATTCGACATTGCCCTTGGAATCCTTCCAAACCTTGCTCACGTTCACCGAGGTGGTGTCGTCAGAAGGCTTGAGATTGCCGTGGAACGGGCGGATATGGCTTTCAGCGGCAACCGTCACGTTGTTGCCGATGAAGGTTCCGCAGGCACTGCCCGGCCCAAGCGTAAGGGAGGCGCTGGGGGCCAAAACGCTTGCCGTGCACTCATGCACTGTAATAGGAAGGTTGCTTGCGGTGTTGTAGAAGTTGTACAGCACGTAACCCGTGTCGCCATAAACGCTATCCACCTCGCCGGTGCCAACGTTCTGGCCGTTGATGCGCAGATAGGTTTTCGGAATGTCGATAGAACTGGCGCCCTGGCAGTCGACATTGATCACCAACGCCGAATCGCTCTTGATGGGAAGGTTGTCGATGTTGATGCCCTCGTAGCTGCTCTGCAGCTCGGCAGCCGTCAGCGAAACATAAGCGCAGCCCTTGTAACCTTCGTTGATGGTGACGTTGCGCACCTTGCCGTCGTTGACGAGCTTCTGCGTTGCCCCTACGGCTTCTTGGTTGGCCAGGCTCGACTGCAGAGCCGAAAGGTTCGACTTCAGGGCGCTCAGGTTGATGAAGGGTGCCGCAGAGGTGTCGGCGTCCTGTACCACCGAGTTAGGCTTCTCGATGCGGCTGCCGTTCAGCAGCAGCTCGCTGTTGTTGCGCGTGGTAAGGTTCACGCCGCTGCCGAACACCACGCAGCCGTTTTCACTCTTGTCCCAACGGGGGAAGGTGCCAGTGTAATTCTGTATGTAGCTCAGCGTGTTGTAGCCGTAGATATTCACGAACTTGTCGCTGGTGCCGGAGTCCACAGCTGAAGCAAGGTTCTTCACCAGGATGTTGCCGTACACATCAGCCGGGGCATTCAGCGTATCGAACGCAACGATGTGGAAGCTATTGGCAATGCCCAGCGCGTCATTGCCATCGCGGTACTTGTCGTACGTCGACTGCAAGAAGCCATTGGACTGCGTGTTCTGCGTATAGGTGATGTTGCCGTACTTGGTTCCCGGAACCGGCTTATCGCTGCCGGTATCTGCGTACGACTGCTGAGCGATGGGACAAAGGCCCAGCACCAAGATGGCCGACATCAGCACGGCGAATGCTTTCGACGCGAACGTGCGCGCCGCAGCTGTTGCAGATACCGAGTTCACGGTAACGTTGTTCGAGCGCTTGCTTTTCATGAAAGGTTTCCTCTTCATTTCCCTACGCCCCCATTCCGTTCTGGCTGTTGCCGGAATTGCGCTTTGCCCTTACGGCAAAGGCTGCGATAGCCACTATGGCCAAGAGCGCCAGCGCGATACCGGCAATCTGCGCAACACCAAGGCCTGCCTGCTGGTCTTCGACCCCAGAAGAAAGCGGTGTCTGGTCTTCGTCAATTCGCTCTTCGTAGGCGCTGTTGCCACTCGGCGCAGTTACATCGCCGTTCTGCACGGTAGCGTTGCCGTCGGCGCCATCCGCGTTGTCGGTGGCCACGGTGGTGTAGGGTGTGGTGGCGATCAGGCCGCCGGTGGCGTTGCCGTCGGTGCCCGTGGTTACCGTGCCGTCGGAAGCGATGGTGTAGTAGCGGATACCGCCATCGATGACCTCGGTACGAACTACCGTGGTATCACCCTGGCCCATAGAGCCGGGCTCAGCGTAATAAACAGTGTAGGTGCGGTACGGGGCATAGAAGCGATGCGTAATGGGCGCGCTCTGCCCGTTCAGACGCTGGTACTGTTTGCCCTCGAAGGAAACGGACTCGGGCGAGCCGATGGAAAGGGCAGAGCCATCGGGGTTGCACGTCATCGTTTCCCCGCCGATTTCCTTGCCGCTGACCGCATCGACATAGCGAATCTTCACGTCATACGCTTCGGGCGCAACAACATCGGAGGCCACGTAGTACACCGTGTCGGAGAGCATGCGGCCGTTTTGCAGGTCGGCCCAAGAATAGGAAAGCTGGCTTTCGCTGCCGAAGCGGGTATAGGTGGTGCCGTCCTGCTCGACTGTTTCAGGCAAGGCCACCTGGGCGTCCTGCGAAGCGGACACCTTGGCCTGCTCGGACTTGGCAACATGCACATTGGTGTTGCCGTTCTTGCCCGCGCTCACCAGCGCGATGTTGACGGTATAGGTAAGCTCGGTTTCCTCGGGCTGGTACCGCAGCGTATAGGCCTTAGCGCCGTCGCGGGTGAGGGTAAGCTCCTTCGCCTGCTCGGCGGTATAGATGTTGCCCAGACTATCGGTTGCGCTCGCAAGCGCATAGCGCATCACCGACGCCTCGTTTGCACGAGAGAACGCGGTGGCGGGAGCATAGAAGTACCCGCCTGCGCCAACATTCACACGGTCGACCATAAGCTGAGTGCCGTCAACGGATTCGTAGGCAACCGTTACCTCTTGGGTCCTCTTGTCCGCTTCGGCGCGGGCAACGCAGTAAACGCGCTGCTCGGGGCACTCAGCCGAAAGGGTTACCTGAGGTGCCTTCGAAAGGGGCGTGTACACCGTGTTGTTCGCCTCGATGCTAGAGCGAAGAGCAACGCTCTTCTGCTCGCCAGCGGCGACAGTGTAAGAGTCGGTGGCAATGGCGTTACCGTTTTCGTCCACATACACAACAGAGCCAGAAACGCTCTGGGATTCATCTACCCTCTCGTAGGAAACGTAAAGCACGCCATCTTCCAGAGTGGGAACGGCCTTGCCGTTGCCCGCTAGCCTATAACAGACCCCCCTCCGTACGATTTGGGCAGGAGTCTCGATGGCAAGCTCGGCCTCGGACGCCTTTGCGGTGCGGATGCCGATCATGCTTTCCTCTACCGAGCCCAAGGGGGCGCCGTCAACCTGGATGCATACTGCATACACGTTTACAGAAAGCAGAGCGGAAGCACCCTGGCGCTCATCCGACTTCGCCGTGTAGAAATCGAGCGCGATGTTGCCGCTGTGCTGCGCCACGTAGGCATCCTTGGCGTTCAGTTGCACAATGCCGAATGTGTCGCTGGCGTTATCGAACTTGTATTCCATATCTTTAGTTGCTGATTGGCCGTTCACGGAAACATCGGCATACAGCGTGCTGCCGCCCAAACCCGCAACCGTGGCACACTCGAAAGCATCGCCGCCGATCTGCAGCGCATCGACGCCGCGCACGGAAAGCTGGCTTCCGGAAGCCGCGGAAGGGCTGTCTGCGGCCAAGGCCGTTGCCGGGGCGGCAGCCAACGCGATGCCAGCGCATACGGCAAAAGCCGAAAGCGCGGCAACCAAGCAGCGCAAGGCGCCAGCTGCGCCTGCACGTTTGACTGAAATCATAGGATCCACCTTGCCCTTTCGTCGCACAGCGCAACCCAACATGCGCTTTAGTGCTACATGGGTAATCAGCCCCGCTGACAACATGCGAACCGGCCTGTAAAGCCAAGCTCGAACAGGGGAAAACCCAACAAATACCTCTCCTTTGACTATTCAATTTTCTCTTGAACCCATACTTATTACAAGGCTTTTGCGCGCGTTTATCATTTTTTTGAGGCCCAGCAAGTAGGTTATCGGCGAAAAGCACCGAAGAGGTTCCGCCAACATACCCGACCCAATTGCAAAAGCAGGCAATATGATCATCTGCTCATATGAAAAAGCGGGGTTAACCAGGGCATACGGATGGAGAAAAAACGAGTTAGCCAAGGCTTTGGGTGTTAAAAGAGCGCCAAATAAGCTTTAGTATAGGAACAGACGCAAACCCGTTCTAAAGGAGGACGTTATGAATCCCGGAATCTTCGTAGGCGCAGGCTTTCTGCTGGGCACCCTTGGCGTAAAGGCTCTGAAGAGCGAGCCCGCCCACAAGGCTGCGGTGTACACCATCGCCCAGGGCCTGAAGGCAAAGGAAAGCGCCGAGACCTTGGTCGACGAGGCAAAGGCCGAGTTCGACGACATCCTGGCAGAAGCCGGCTACAACAAGGAAGAGGCAGAGGTGGAAGAGGCCGCCAAGGAGCTGGCCGAGGCACAGGACGCAGAGGGTAAGTAGACCCGATGCGTTTCGCGATCAAACATGAGGTTCCCGGACGCATCCGGTTCAACCTGCTGGGCAAGGTGCCCGAGCATGATGCGATCGCACTCGAGGAAACATTCCTTGCGCTTCCCTGCGTAACCAAGTGCGTCGCCTACCCCAAGGCTGGCGCACTTGCTGTTTCCTTCGAGGCAGAAAGCCGTGCCGGGCTGGCACAGGCGCGCGCAACCGTGGTAACCAAGCTGCAAGAGCTTACCTATGAAGAGGTTGCCGCCTGGCAGCCCGAGAACTCGTTGGCGCTGGCGCCTCGTCCGCGCCACCTGTTCACACAGATCGCCAACATGATCGTGTTCCGAGCCATGCGCCGCTGGTTCCTTCCAGTTCCGCTGCGCACAGCATGGACCATCATCAGCGCCATCCCGTTCTGGAAGGCCGCGTTCGATTCGCTTCGCCATGGGCGCCTTGATGTTCCCGTGCTCGACGGCGCCGCCATTGCCATGGGCTTCATCCAGGGCAAGCCCGCAACGGCAGG
The DNA here is from genome assembly GCA_963598325.1 of uncultured Prevotella sp. Lineage (GTDB taxonomy): Bacteria > Actinomycetota > Coriobacteriia > Coriobacteriales > Eggerthellaceae > Anaerotardibacter. Next base: position 27,875 of record CAVBST010000008.1, read on the forward strand.
AAGCACCATCTTCCTGCTGAAGGTGGGCGAGATCCTGGAAGACTACACCCAGCGCCGCAGCGAGAGCAGCCTGGTGCGCTCTTTGCTGGACATCCCCAGCACAGCAACGCTGGTGGAAGGCGATGTGGAGCGCGAAGTTGAGGTGGCCGAGCTTGCCAAGGGCGACACCATCGTGGTGCGCCTGGGCAACCAGATCCCGGTAGATGGCGAGGTAATCAGCGGCGAGGCGGGCGTGAACCAAAGCTCGCTCACCGGCGAGCCGCTGGCCATCGTGCGGAAGGCGGGCGATACCGTGTACGCCGGCACCGCCGTGGAGGAAGGCGAGATCCTCATCCGCGTGGCGGGCAACCCCGAGGAAAGCAAGCTGCGATCCATCGTTTCGATGGTAGAGCAGTCCGAGGCGCTGAAGAGCTCCGACCAGAAGCACATCGAGGCCATGGCCGACAAGCTGGTGCCGTGGAACTTCCTACTGGCGGGCATCGTGGCGCTTACCACGCGCAACCTTACCAAGACGGCGGCAGCGCTTATGGTGGACTACTCCTGCGCCCTGCGCCTTTCGGGCAGCATCGCCGTTATGGCGGCCCAAAGCGAAAGCGCCAAGCGCGGCTTCACCGTGAAGGGCTCGCGCTACTTCAGCCATATGGCCGAAGCCGACGTCATCATATTCGACAAAACGGGCACGCTTACCCAGGCAACGCCTTCGGTGCGCGAAGTGGCAAGCTACAACGCCACCCCTGAAGACGAGGTGCTGCGCCTGGCTGCCTGTCTGGAAGAGCACTTCCCGCACCCCGTTGCTCGCGCCGTGGTGAACGAGGCGCTGAAGCAGAACCTGGAGCACCGCGAGCGCCACGCCGAAGTGGAGTACGTGGTGGCGCACGGCATCGCATCGAGCATCGACGGCAAGCGCTGCGTCATCGGCTCCGAGCACTTCGTGCTGGAAGACGAGAACGTGCCCATTTCGCCGGCCGAGCTTGAAGCCATCCACAACAAGGCCATGGGCACTTCGCCGCTGTTCCTTGCGGTGGACGGCACGCTGTGGGGCGTTCTGTACATCGAGGACCCGCTGAAGGAAAACGTGGCCGAAGTAGTGCAAGAGCTGCGCAACGAGGGCTTCAAGCGCGTGATCATGCTCACCGGCGACAACGAGCGCTCGGCAAAGCGCATTGCTGCGAAGACGGGCATCACCGAGTTCAAGGCCGAGCTTTTGCCGGAAGACAAGCACACCATAGTCAAACAGCTGCAAGACGAAGGCTACCGCGTGGTGATGGTGGGCGACGGCGTGAACGATTCGCCCGCGCTGGCAGCTGCACACGTGAGCATCGCCATGAGCGCCGGCAGCGCCGTGGCACGCGAAGCGGCCGACATATCGCTGGTGTCGGACGACCTGCATTCCCTGGTGGAGCTACGCCAGCTTTCCCGCATCCTGGAAAAGCGCATGCGGCAGGGCTACCGCGTCACCATCGGCTGGAACACCTTGCTTTTGGCCTTGGGCATTGGGGGCATCATCACCCCGCAGGCGTCCTCGTTCCTGCACAACTCGGGCACCGTGGGCATTTCCGCCTACAATTCCCGCCCCTTCCTGCCCCAAGCGGAACAGGAATAAGCGATCGGCCATCGCCATAGGAACCATGCAATGAACGCCACCCTGTATCCCAGCGGAAACAGGGTGGCGTTCTCTTCGTAAAGAGGATTTAACACTCAGGTTACAAAGACGTACTACAATACCTGCCCGTTGTGCGCAGAAGAGCACTGCGCAGTTGCCTTGTGGCGTTTCTGGCCACAAGGCAAGGACATGCCACAGCACGCGGAATGAGCCGATGGTGAACCGCGGGCAAACTACGAGCAACGGAAAGACGAGGCAGAAGAACATGGCCGGCAGCTCCGCCCAGGAATCTTTGGCAGTACCGAACAGCAGCGAACCCCAAGCGCAGGTGCCCATCAAGCGCATCAAGCGCAACTCCACTACCGAGGTGCTGGTTGCCTCGATGATAGGCACGGCCATCGAGTTCTACGACAACTACTGTTACTCCATTGCCGCCGCAAGCTACTTCGGCTTCATCTTCTTCACCGACGTTGCCAAAAGCGACCCGGTGCTGGCAACGCTTCTTGCCTTCGTCACCTTTTCGGTCAGCTTCCTGGCACGCCCCTTCGGCAGCCTTCTGTTCGGCCACTTCGGCGACCGCTTGGGCCGCAAGAAAACCCTGGTGGCAGCCCTGTTGCTTATGGGTATTGCCACGTTTTGCGTAGGTCTTCTGCCCGGATACGACGCACTTGGCCCCCTTTCCGTGGTGCTGCTGTGCGTGTGCCGCGCCTGCCAGGGCCTGGGGCTTGCAGGCGAATGGTCGGGCGCTGCGCTGGTGGCAACGGAAAACGCCCCGGCCGAAAAGCGCGCGCTGTTCGGCAGCTTCCCCAACTTGGGCGCCCCCATCGGCTTCTTCTGCGCATACGGCATCAACCTGCTTTTGGGCATGGCGCTGCCGCAAGAAGACATGCTTGCCTGGGGCTGGCGCATCCCCTTCCTGCTTTCCTGCCTGCTTATCGTGGTTGGCCTGGTAGTGCGCCTGCGCATGACCGAAACCCCCGTGTTCCAGAAAGCGGTGGCCGAAAAACGCACCACGAAAACCCCGCTGCGCGACCTGTGCCACCACTGGCGCCGCGTGGTGCTGGGTACCTGCATCATGTCCATCACCTACACGCTGTTCTACGTGCTGGGCACCTGGTCGCTTTCCTATGGCGTGGCCACGCTGGGCTGGGCGCAGTACGAGTACCTGGGCATGCAGCTGGTGTCGGTGGTCTTCTTCGCCGCATTCGTGCTGGTGGGCAGCCTTTCTGCCGACAAGCACGGCCGCAAGCCCCTGCTGTTGGTGGGCAATGCCTGCACGCTGGCGTTCTCGCTTGCAGCGCCCTATCTGCTGGCCACCAACACCATGGCCTCCATCATGGTGTTCCTGTGCGTGGGCTTCTGTTGCATGGGCACGATCTTCGGGCCATGCGGCAGCTACCTGCCCGAGCTCTTCCCGGCCAAGGTTCGCTATTCCGGTGCTGGCCTGAGCTACAACCTGGCCGCCATCGTCGGCGGCGCGTTTGCCCCTACCATTGCATCGGCCTTGGTGATGAACTTCGGCATCGAAGCGCTTGGCTGGTACATGGGAGGCATGGCAGCGCTCGCCTTGGTGGCGCTGCTGTTCTTCCGCGAGAGCAAGGATGTGGACTACGACCAGTAGGCCAAGCTGAAATACCGCGCCGCAAAGGCCGCCCCAGGCTCCTTTCCAAGGGCCCATCGGGCGGCCTTTTCCTTTGGTTTTCGCAGGTAAATTGCCGGTATAGGTTTTCCCTAATACCAGGCTATCCGATTTAAGCATGCCCCTGAACTGCGCTTTTCTGCGAATTCCTATTGACCCGATGGGTTTGTAGCGGTTTACTGCGATCTGCTAGCAAACGGAAAACAAACCCTCCTCCAAATAACGAAAGGAACTTGCAATGAGCCAGTTCGTAAACAACCCCGACCACACCTTCAAGTTCGACACCCTGGCCCTCCATGTTGGCCAGGAGGAAGCCGACCCGGCAAGTGATGCACGCGCGGTGCCGATCTACCAAACCACTTCCTACGTGTTCCGCAACTCCCAGCACGCAGCCGACCGCTTCGGCCTGGCGGATGCGGGCAACATCTACGGCCGCCTTACCAATTCCACCCAGGGCGTGTTCGAGGACCGCATCGCCGCTCTTGAAGGCGGCGTAGCCGGCCTGGCCGTCGCATCCGGCGCCGCAGCCATCACCTACACGCTGGAAGCGCTTGCCCAGAAGGGCGACCATGTGGTTGCGCAGAAGACCATCTACGGCGGCTCTTACAACCTGCTTGCCCACACCCTTTCGCAGTTCGGCGTGGAAACCACCTTCGTAGACGCCCACAACCTTGAAGAACTGGAAGGCGCCATCCAGGACAACACCACCGTTGTCTACCTGGAAACCCTGGGCAACCCCAACTCCGACATCCCCAACATCGACGCCATCTCCGAGATCGCCCATAAGCACGGCCTGCCCGTCGTGGTGGACAACACCTTCGGCACCCCCTACCTGTTCCGTCCGCTTGAGCACGGCGCCAACATCGTTGTGCACTCCGCCACCAAGTTCATCGGCGGCCACGGTTCCTCCCTGGGCGGCGTGATCGTCGACGGCGGCAACTTCGACTGGAAGGCTTCCGGCAAGTTCGCCGAGATCGCCGACCCCAACCCCAGCTACCACGGCGTGAGCTTCGCCGACGCGGTAGGCCCCGCTGCCTTCGCAACCTATGTGCGCGCCATCCTGCTGCGCGACCAGGGCGCTTGCATCAGCCCCTTCAACGCTTGGATCCTGCTTCAGGGCACCGAGACCCTTTCGCTTCGCCTGGACCGTCACGCAGAGAACACCAAGAAGGTTATCGAGTTCCTGCAGAACGACCCGCATGTGGCAAAGGTGAACCACCCCAGCCTGCCCGATCACCCCGACCATGAGCTGTACCAGAAGTACTTCCCCAACGGCGGCGCTTCCATCTTCACGTTCGAGATCAAGGGCGGCAAGGACGAGGCCTGGAAGTTCATCGACAACCTGCAGATCTTCTCGCTGCTGGCCAACGTTGCCGACGTGAAGAGCCTGGCAATCCACCCGGCAACCACCACGCATTCCCAGCTTACCGAGGAAGAGCTTGCCGACCAGGGCATCACCCCGGCAACCATCCGCCTTTCCATCGGCACCGAAGACGCCGACGACATCATCTGGGACCTTGCCCAGGCATTCGCCAAGCTGGACTAAACCGCACCGATATACCCGGCGAAGGCCGACAGCTAGCACGAAAGAGCCTCTGCACCGCAGGGGCTCTTTCATATCGGCAGTCAACGCCGCCGACCAGCGGAAGAAGATCGCCCTTATCAAGGTTGTAGTTAAAGAGGCTTGGGGCAAGTGCCTTCCAAGCGCCAATGTTTCGCGCAAGCAAAGAAGACCCGCACATGGCGGGTCTTCTTTGTTTCTCGGGGACAGCGTCCACAG
>CAVBST010000008.1:32936-65954 GCA_963598325.1 uncultured Prevotella sp.
TCTTCTTTGTTTTCTAGGCTTTGGTTTCTAGGGGGGCCGGTTTCATTGGCCGGCTTCAGCAGTTAGGCCACCGGAGGCTGAGGCGTGCTGTCCTGAGAATCGGCAGCGTTATCGAATGCGCCCGCCTTCCAAGCGCTGCGCAGCTTGCCGATAAACACCGCAGAGATGATGAACAGCACCGCAGAAATCATCATGCCGGCGAATACCTGAAGAACGGCGGCAACGATAGCCCAACCGAAGGCACCGCCGAGCTTGGCGGGGTTGTTGTAGTTGCGAAGGGCAAGGATGGATGCCACCAGGGCAACGATGCGGAAGATAAGGTAACCGACCGACAAGCCCACAAGCATCGGGCCGCTTGCCATAACGATAGCCAGGGCATCTTCGCCGGTCATGCCCGAGTAGGTGTAGCTATAGCTATAGGCAGAATTGCTGTCGAAGGCCACAGAGCCGCTGGACTGGGAAGAGAGCAGCTGGTTTGCGATCTGGTTCGCCGTGGCAGGATCGTTGAGCGCAGCGTTGAACATGCTGCACATTGCAAGAGCGAGCAGGCCGAAGAAAACGCCGATGCCCGACAGGATAACGGTGGCAATGTTCAAGCCCCTGATGGTACGTGACTGTGGATACATAAGAGCCCCTTTCATGAGCTAGGTTTACATCATCTTACCCGATGAAGGCGTTGTCTCCCAAGCAAGACCGCAGCACAGCAGGCAGAAACTGCCGCACCGGCGCCGGCCTACTTCCGCGACGACTTGCGGTACATATCCCACACCATGAGTTCGCAAAATCGCGCGAAGGCAAGGTGCCCGGCAAGCCCGCAGCGTCATCGCGCCTCACTTCGTCCTGTGATACATATCCCACACCAGCCAAGCCGAAAGCGCGAAGGCCGAAAGGTATTCCACGAACGAGAGGAACGGCAGGCCGAACACGCGCGGCATGTCCACCGAGATGATAAGGCTGCCGCTTACCAACAGCGCAGCAATGACCATGCTCATGGCCAGGCGGTTGGTGATGCGCCCCAGCTTGTACAGCGGTTCGGGGCTGCTGAGCATTTCCATGTTCACCTTCAGTTGCCCGCGGGAAAGCATGCGCAGGGTATCGCCCGAGTACTCCGCCGCCTTGATAAGGCTGTGACTCGCCGTGTCCAGCGCGAACACCAGGTTACGCGCCCGCGTTTCCAATTCGTGGCGCAAATCCTTCGTGCGGCGCAGGTGGCCGTTGATGATATCGATGATGTTGGTTTTCGCCAGGCATTCCTGAAGCGAGCCTTCGATGGTCACGATGCCACGCGATACCGCCGTTACCGAAGCGGGCAGCGTTACCTTGCACTGACGCGTGAGCACCATGATGTCGGAAAGCAGCGCGCCGATGTCGATATCGGCCACATCGGTGGAGCCGTAGCTGTCCAGCACGTTGTCCAGCTCGGCCAGAAAACGCGGATGGTCGATGGAGTTCATGTCGTGCGCAACCGAGAACGTGATAAGGGCATCCTTCAAGGCGCTGGCGTTCTTTTCGCCCACCGCTTCGATGATGCGGCCGAAGCCCGCGCGGTCGCGCAGGGAAAGGCGGCCCATGATCCCTAAGTCGATGTAGATGACCTTGCCCTCGTGGATGAAGATGTTGCCCGGATGCGGGTCGGCATGGAAGAAGCCGTGCTCCAAGATCTGCGTGGCGTAGTTGTCCAGCACCTTGACGCCGATTTCCTCCAGGTCGTAGCCGGCTTCCAGCAGGCGCTTGGTGTCGCGGATGGAAATGCCCTCCACGTACTCCATCACCAGAACCTCTTCCCGGCAGTACTCCATGTACGGCTTCGGGCAGGCAACGTACACCACATCTTTGTTCAACAGGGCGAATTCTTCCAGGTTGCGCGCTTCCTTCAGGAAGTCGGTTTCCTCAAGGAAGGTGTTCCACAGCTCTTCGACCACATCGCGCAGGTCGAGCATCTGATTGTCCTTCATGAAGCGGGAAGCATGCTTGGCCACCGAGCGCATAACGTCGATGTCCTGGGCCATGGTGGCGCGAACGCCGGGGCGCTGCACCTTCACCGCCACCACATCGCCATTGGAAAGCACGGCCTTGTGCACCTGCGCCATGGAAGCGCTGCCCAAGGGCTTGGGGTCGATCCTCTGGAATATCTGACCGAACTGCTCGCCGTAGATGCCCTGCAACGTGGCCAGCGTTTCATCGAAGGGCATGGGATCGCAGTCCATCTGCAGCTCCGAGAGCGCATCGCAGTAGGCCTTCGGAAGTATCTCGGATCGCAGCGAGAGCATCTGGCCGATCTTGATGAAGCTCGGGCCCAAATCCACCAGGATGTCGCGGAACTGCGAGGGGCTTAGGCCGTCCATGACGTGATGCTTGCGCATGAGCACGATGATCTCGCGCAGGCGGCGGCTGCGCGTTTTGCGGCTTAGGCCGAACTGCTGGTTGGGGTCTACCTCAGCGCGGTCTTGGAAGAAGTGCTTGAGCAGGGTGTTTTCGTCCATAGGGTTCCTCTTGGGAATGACGGTGTGCGAATGGGAGCCTACAACAAGCGCGGCGAAGGGATTACCTCGCCGCGCTTTGCATGCAGGTTATTCCGCCTTCTCCTCCGCCGGAACTTCTGCGGAAGCCTCTTCGGCATCCTTTTCAGGCTCGGCAGCGAGCTTGGCAACGGTTGCGGCGAATTCCGCACGCTCTTCCGCGCTCATGGCCTTCATGGCAGCAGCGATGCTTTCGGTGCGCACCTGGGAAACCGCTTCGCTTGCCTTGTGCTGAAGCTCGCGGTTGATATCCTTGCCCTGCTCTACCGTGACGCCGCCCTTTTCAATGAGCGTGTCGAGCACTTCCTTGGCCTTTTCGCCGGTGATGGCCATGGCGCCCACGCCAGCCAGGAAGATGTCGCGGAAGCCCTTCTCGAAATCGGTAGCCATAGTTACCCCTCCTATTCGATTGAATGATCCCTGCACTCAATTATATCGGCTTTGCCTCAGCTTGAACGGGCGATAGGGAAACGTAACGTTGCACGCGAAAGCGTGGAATACGGCCAGCGGGGCCACGCACGGCCCCGGCCGCTGCACGAGGCGCGGGGCGCGGGGTACGGAAAATTGCACATATCGTCCGCTGAAGGCCAAAAGGTGTTTTCAAAATGAATCGGCGCATTGTCTATTTTTATTCAACACAATGTTGGGTAAGCTATGAGCAGCCCAGCGAAGACTGGGTTTTTGATTCAAGAAGGAAGATCGCGTGAGCTCTACCGCAACTGGACTCTCTGGCAATACCAACGAAACCGCACAGCTGCTCGTCGGCATCGACGTCGGCTCGACTACCGCGAAGATCGCGGTGATGGAAGCCGGCACCCACAAGGTGCTTATGCGACGCTACGTGCGCCACCATGCCCAACAGGCTGCCTGCCTGAAAGGGCTGCTGGAAGAACTGCAGGGCCAGTTCGGCAACGTTCCTATGCGCGCGGCGCTGTGCGGATCGGGCGGCGCGGCGCTGGCCGAAGCGCTGGGCCTTCCCTACGTGCAGGAAGTGGTGGCCAACTCGCTTGCGGTAAGCGCCTTCTACCCCACCGCGCGCACCGCCATCGAGCTGGGTGGCCAGGACGCGAAGATGATCTTCTTCGAGTTCGACAACCAAACGAAAACCCTCAACGTTGCCGACATGCGCATGAACGGCAGCTGCGCCGGCGGCACGGGCGCGTTCATCGATGAGATAGGCACGCTGCTGAAGGTACCCACCGAGCAGTTCAACGACCTGGCCGAAAAGGGCAAGGCCGTGCACAACATATCGGGCCGTTGCGGCGTGTATGCGAAAACCGACATCCAGCCGCTGCTTAACCAAGGCGTGCCCAAGGAAGATATCGCGCTTTCCAGCTTCCACGCCATTGCCAAGCAAACCATCGGCGGGCTGGCGCAGGGGTTGGAAATCGAAGCCCCCATCGTGTTCGAAGGCGGCCCGCTCACCTTCAACCCCCGCCTTATAAAGGTGTTCGCCGAGCGCCTTGAGCTGGGCAGGGAAGACATCATAATCCCCGACCACCCCGAAACCATCGTGGCCGTGGGCGCCGCCCTTTCCCTGGAAGGGCTGTTCGCCGACAAGCCGGCAGCGCTCGATGCCGAAGCGGCCGTCAAAACGCTTGCAACCGGCAACATCGTAGTGGTGGACGCCACCTGCGACGAGGGGGCATCGCAGGGCGAATACGCCGGCAAGCCCTTCTTCGCCAACAGCGAGGAAGCCCGCCAGTTCAAGGAACGCCACGCGCTGCCAGTTCCCAAATCGGCACTTGAGCAGGGGAATTTGCCCAAGAAGCTCACGGTTTACCTGGGCGTGGACTGCGGAAGCACCACCACCAAGTTCGCCCTGCTGGGCGAAGACGGCAGCCTTCTGGATTCCTTCTACGCCCCCAACGAAGGCGAACCGGTAGACGTTGCCATGAACGCCCTGCGCGAACTGCACGCCCGCTATGCGCAGGCCGGCTGCGAGCTTGAGGTGGCCGGCTGCGGCACCACCGGCTACGGCGAGATGCTGTTCGCCAGCGCCCTAGGGGCCGACGTGCACAAAGTGGAAACCGTGGCACACGCCCATGCGGCGCAGCGCTTCGAGCCCGAGGCCACGTTCATCTTGGACATCGGCGGGCAGGACATGAAGGCCATCTGGATCGATGGCGACGTCATAACCGACGTGGTGGTGAACGAGGCATGCTCGAGCGGCTGCGGGTCGTTCTTGGAAAGCTTCGCCAGCACGCTGAACATCCCCACCAAGGAAATCGCCGGCGCGGCATTCCGCTCCGAGGCGCCGGCCGACCTGGGCAGCCGTTGCACGGTGTTCATGAACAGCAGCATCGTTACCGAGCAGAAGAACGGCAAGACCCCCGACGACATCATGGCGGGCCTGTGCCGAAGCATCATCGAGAACGTCTTCACCAAGGTGATCCGCGTTTCCAACCTAGACAAGCTGGGCAACCACATCGTGGTGCAAGGCGGCACGTTCCTGAACGACGCAGTGTTGTGCGCCTTCGAGCAGTACGTAGGCCGCCCGGTAACCCGCGCCCCCTACCCAGGGCTGATGGGTGCCATCGGCATCGCGCTCATTGCGAAGGAAAACGCCGAGTCGAAACGGGCGGCACAGGCGAACGACGACGGGAAAACCGCAAGCCAGAGCACCACCAGCACGGAAGCCGCAGGCGCAGCAGAAGGCGGCACATCCGCACCAGGCAACAGCTGCGCGACCGCCCCAGCAACCAGCAGCTTCATCGGCTGGAACGAGGTGGAGAGCTTCCACTACGAGCAGGAATCCAACCTTATCTGCCCGTTCTGCGCCAACCGCTGCAACCGCACGCGCATCACGTTTTCCAACGGCACATCATGGATAACCGGCAACCGTTGCACCCGCGGCGAAGTGGTGGGCGACCCGAAAGACGCCGCCGTGCGCCAGCAGGTGCTTGCCGCCAAGCAGGCCATGGACAGCGTGCCCAACCTCTACGACGAGCGCGAGCAGCTGCTGTTCAAGGACTGGCCCTGCACGCCTGCCGCCCCCGACCAGGGCATAACCATCGGCATGCCGCGCGTGCTTTCCAACTGGGACACCATGCCCTTCTGGAAAACGCTGCTGCAGGCCTTAGGCTTCACCGTGAAGCTCTCTCATACCAGCACGCGCGCCATCTACGAGAACGGCCTTTCCGCCGTGACGTCCGACACCGTGTGCTTCCCCGCTAAGCTGGTGCACGGGCACTTGCGCGACCTGCGCAAACAGGGCGTTGACCGCATCTTCATGCCCATCGTTACCACCGTGCCCTCGGAAAACACCTCGAAGGACAGCCAGTCCATGTGCGCCGTGGTGAAGGGCTACCCGCTGGTGGTGCAGAACTCGGACAACCCCCAGCGCCGCTGGGACATCCCCTTCGACAACCCGCTGTTCCACTGGTTCACCGAAGAGGACTGCACGCTTCAGCTGCAGAAGTACTTCAGCGAGACGTTCCACATCCCTGAGGCGGCCACCGCGAAGGCGCTGCAGCAAGCGCGCGCGGCGCAGGATTCGTTCCATCGCGCCCTGAAAGAACGCGGGGCCGAAGTGCTGGCGCAGGCACGCAGCAACGGCACCTACGCCGTAGCGCTTGCGGGGCGCCCGTACCACAACGACACGCTGGTGAACCACGACCTGCCCTCGCTGTTCACCGAGCGCGGCATCCCCGTGCTCACCGCCGATGCCGTGCCCGGCGGCGAAGAGGTAACGCTTAAGAACAGCCTGATCGACGTGGTGAACAACTTCCACGCACGCATGCTTTCCACCTGCGTGCTTGCCTCGCAGAGCCCCAACATGGAGTTCGTGCAGATAGTGAGCTTCGGCTGCGGCCACGATGCCTACCTTTCCGACGAGATAATCCGCCTGATGAAGGAAACGGGCAGCAAGACCCCGCTGGTGCTGAAGGTGGACGAAAGCGATATCCGCGGGCCCTTGGGCATCCGCGTGCGCTCGTTCATCGAAACCGTGAACGAGCGGCGCGCCAAGGAGCTTGCCGCCGGCAGCAACAGCGCCCCTACCGCCAAGGTTGCGAATGGCGCCGAGGGCAACCCCGGCAGCCCCAGCGAGTCTGAGGCCTGCTTCAGCTGCGCGCCGGGGGGCTGCGCGGCCTGCACCGCGGCCATGGAAGCCCGCCTGGACTTGGCGCTGGCAAAGGAATCGGGTGAAAAGCTGGAAGATCCCTACCCCCAGAAGTTCACGAAGGCCGACCGGAAAGAGCGGGTGGTGCTGGTTCCCAACACCTCGAAGGCCTTCAGCCTTCTTATGACCACCGTGTTCCGCAACCAGGGCCTGCGCGCCGAATCGCTTCCCATTGGCCGCGAACGGGCAATCTACCTGGGAAAACGATATGTTCACAACGATATCTGCTTCCCGGCGCAAATCGTGATCGGCGAAGCGCTTGAAGCGTTGGAGTCGGGCAAGTACGACCTGGACAAGGTGGCCATCGGCACTGGCAAGTACATCGGCGACTGCCGCCTTACCCACTACGCGGCCCTGCTGCGCAAGGCGCTCGACGACGCCGGCTACCCTCAGGTGCCCATCGTCACCAACGACGACGTGGACTTCCATAACATCCATCCCGGATTCAAACTCAGCCTGCCATCGGCCATCCAAACCGCCTTCGGCCTGCCCATGATCGACGCGCTTGAAGAGCTGCTGCGCAAGATCCGCCCCTACGAGCTGGTGCCCGGCAGCGCCGATGCCGCCTTCGAGAAATCGGTTGGCTACGTTATGGACGGCCTGGGCAAAAACGGCATCCGCGGCGCGAAACGCGGCTTCAAGCAGGCCATCGACTTGATGCGCACCGTCGAATACGACCGCAGCAACCCCCGCCCCACCGTGCTGATCGTGGGCGAGTACCTGCTGAACTTCCACCCCGGCGCCAACCACGACATGGAAGAGTACCTGGAAAAGAACGGCCTAGAGGTGATAGAGGCGCGCATGACCGACGTCATCCGCAAGACGTACTTCTACCAGCATGCGCAGCAGAAGGAATACAAGGTGCACCGCCCGCTGGGCAAGAAGATGATGAACACCATTTCAGACGGCTTCTTCAACTTCGCCCACAACCTAACCGACAAGATCGCCCAAGAGCACCCGCTGTACCAGCCGCCCACGCGCATGCCCGAGCTGGTGCGCGCCAGCGACCCCATAATCCACCACACCTTCGACGCCGGCGAGGGCGTGCTGATCCCCGCAGAGATCCTGCACCACGCCGAGCACGGCTGCCGCAACTTCGTTATCCTGCAACCCTTCGGCTGCTTGCCCAACCACGTGGTAGGGCGCGGCATCTCGAAGCGCCTGAAGGAACTGTACCCCGACGCGCAGATACTGCCGCTCGACTTCGACCCCGACGTCAGCTTCGCCAACATCGAGAACCGCCTGCAGATGCTCATCATGAACGCCCGCAAGCCGCGCACGTCCTAGCGAACGCGCCAAGAAGCCCACCCACGATTCAAGGAGCACCCCATGGCACGTCCTCGCAAAGACCAAGCAGAGCCCGCAGCGACCGAGCGCATCAAGGAAGCGTTCTGGGAGCTGTTGGAAGAAAACGACCTCAAGCACATCACCGTGAACATGATCACGCAGAAGGCCGGCTGCAACCGCGGCACCTTCTACTACCACTTCGATTCGCTCGATGCGCTGCTCTACGCCATCATCGAAGAGCAGCTGCTGAGCGCCGGAGGGCTGCCGCGCGATCTGTTCGGCCTGCTGAGCAACGAGGAGAAAACCCTACGCGACATCTGCCTTACCCAGCGCATACAGCGCTTCGGGCTGATGATGAAGCAGGCGGGGCACGAATGCGTGGGGCCGAAGGTGAAAACGCTGGTGTCGAAGATGTGGGAAGAGATACTGTGCCCCAACGAAGGCGAGGAGCTTACCGAAACCTCCCGCGTGATGATCGAGTTCTCTATCAGCGGGCTGATCGGCGTTATCGACTACCTGTACCGCGAGGGAAGGCTCGGCGAAGACCTGTTCCCCGCCGAGGCGTCGTTCTACCTGAAGGAAAACGCCCGCTTCCTGTTCCTGCGCATCAGCCAGGCCCAGAATATCTCCTTGGCGGAATTGGAGCAGCGCATGGCCCTGTTCCTGAAGATGCGCGCATAGGGGAATTGCCGCAACCGACAGCCAAAGAAGGCAAGACGCTGATCAAGGCCCGCCTTGCTCTGCGTGCGTGTGGCGAGTGCGCGGGACGCGAAAGCCGAGAGCGCCCACTGAGGTGGGCAAGCGAGGCTTGAGCCTTCCGCGTGCCGCCACACGCACGCAGAGCTGGTGGTTAAATGCAGTCGGCGAAGGTAATGGCAGGCCAATGGCCTTGCAAGGGGCTCACCGCATCCTTTTCTATAGCGACGCTGCCGCGTTCCACGCCGTTGCTGCGGCCACGGCGTGCTGCATCTATCAGTGCATCGAACACGCGGGCCATGCGATGGCCGCCCGCGAAGAACTCGGGGTGCCACTGCACGCCTATCATGAAGTCGCGGTCGCGCACCTCTATGGCCTCTACCAGGCCATCGCTTGCATAGGCAACGGGGCGCACGCGCGTGGAAAGATCGCATACCCCCTGGTGATGCATGGAATTCACCATGATCTGGTCCGTTTCCAGCAAGCGCCCCAAAATAGAATCGCCCACGATCTTCACCAGGTGCGTTGGGTCGCTGTAGGGCTTGGGCTGCCAATGCACCAGCTGCGGCAGCTTGCTTAGGCCATCGTTCATCCCCTCGCGCACGATGCCGGGAAACTGATCGCCCAGGTCGCGCCAAAGGGTGCCGCCCAAGCACACGTTGATCATCTGCATGCCGCGGCAGATTCCCATAAGGGGCACATCGAAGCGATAGGCATAGCTCAGGATGAGGTATTCCAGCTCTTCGCGCTCGGGCGTATGGTCGGTGATCTTGCCGCTGTCGCGGATGGCGCCGTAGCGGGCCGGGTCGATGTCGTTGCCGCCGGTGAGCACGAACCCATCGATAAGCGGGAACAGGGTTTCGTAGACATGCGGGTTGCCGGAAAGCGGCAGCAGAAGCGGCGCACCGCCGGCATGCACGATGGCATTGGCATAGCGCTCGGGAAAGCTCACCATCTTCTCGGAGCGGTTCTGCGAGGGAACGATGCCGATCACCGGCATATGGCTGGCATGCTGCGTCATTTCCCTACCTTCCCAGTGCACATGCGAAGCTTTGCGATTCAAGCCTTGGCTGCAAGGCCGCTAGATGGAGTAGCTGTCTATGGCCAGCTGCGAGGAACGGTCGATAACGTCCTGCAGGGTGATGCCGCCCAGGTACTCCTTGATAAGGTCGTGCAGGCCGCGCCAGATGAACACCTCGTAGCGGCTTTCGCCTGGGCCGGCCTCGCCGGAAAGCTCGTCCAGGTAATCGACCGGGGCAAGCGAGCCCTCGGTAACGGTGAGCACGTCGAGGATGGTGATGTTCAGCGGCGAACGGGAAAGGCGGTAACCGCCAGCGGCACCACGGGAAGAGCGAACCAGCTGGGCCGCCGCCAAGCTGGAGGCAATCTGCTCCAGGTACTTGCGGGAGATGCCGGTGGAATCCGAGATCTCCTTCAGCGGAACCGGGGACGAACCATTGCCCTTCTGAGCCAAGAACACCATGAAGCGCACAGCATAGAGCCCCTTGGTGGATATCTTCATAGGTTCCTCCCGGTTTCCCAGGGCAAGGCGAACATCTGCCCTGCCCTCGTTTCAGTCACAACGTTTCCCATAGTAGCACGCACCGCAAACGGGCTAGCGCCCATCGCGCACGCGCTTTGCCAATACGGCCAGATAGCCGCGCTCTTCTTCGGGCAGCGCTTCCGCCGCCAAATCAAGAAGGAAATCTTCCCAGGCGGCAAGCGTCTTGCCCGATACAAGGGCATCGCTTCCCTGCTTCTGGATTTCCGCCAGCGCGGCATTGGCGCTTTCGTCGTTCAGAGGCCATACGCCCTGATCGACCCCGAAAGCTTGCTCTATGCTGGCAAGCGCCTGCTCGGAATAGAACAGGCCCTTTATCAGCGCGGCGTACCCTGCCATGTACTCAGCAGGAAGCGAATCGGCCGGGCGGATTTCCACGAAGCGCTTCAGGCGCACGTCGGGCCAGAACATGGAAAGCGCATGCTCCACGTCCGCCTCGGTCATCGGGGCATCGCCGTAGGCCTCGTAGGCCGATTTGCCGAACACTGGGCGCAGGCTTTCCCCATCGGGCTGGCCTGCGGCAGCGCGCGTGACGAAGATGGGGCACGTGCGCAGGATCCAATCGGCATATTCCTCGAAACCGAAGCCGGGCTCGAAAAGGCCCGGCACCGATCCGCACCGGTCGTTGTCCACCTCGCGCCAAAGGGCGAAGCGCGCCAAGGGCTTTGCCGGCTGCGCCTCGAACACCGGCGTGTTGCTGGTCATGGCGCACAGGATGGGTGCCAGCGCCTGGGCAACGCGCATCTTGCGGATGGCATCTGCCTCGTCGCGGAAATCGACCGAGACCTGGGTAGACGCTGAAGCGCGCATCATGCGCTCGCCATGCGTTCCGATGGTCTGGAAGTACTCGTTCATGAAGCGGTAGCGCTGCTTGGGTATAAGGGGCAGATCCAGCGCCTTGGCGGTGGGATGGTAACCCGCAACGAACAACTTGCAGCCATGCTGGGCCAGAAACGGGTCTACCAAAGAGCGGAACCCCTGGTAAGCCTGCACGATCCGCTCAACCGAAGAATACGGCGCAATGCTGATTTCCAGCTGGGCGGCGGGCTCGAGCGTAATGGAGGCTTCCTCGGAGGCCAGGCCTATAAGGTCGCCGTCGTGCCCGAACGACTTCTGCGGATAGCAGTCGGCCAGGAAGGCCAGCACGTCGCGCACGCCGAAACCGCCCTGTTCGCCCTGGTAGGGAACAGGTGCGCATTCGGGGTCGGTTACCACGAAGTGCTCTACCTCAACGCCAAGGGCGCCAAGGGGTTCTGCCCCCTTCGCGCCCTTGTTGAAGTAGGCAACGATGGCCTTGCGATTCTCTTGCTCGTAGGACATAGGTGCCTCGTTCCGTTTCCCAAACCGCCTAGCGGCCTGGGCAATACCGTCTTATTCGAAGTTGAACATCGCCGTGGAAAGGTAGCGCTCGCCGGTATCGGGCAGGATGGCAACGATGGTCTTCCCGGCGTTTTCGGGGCGCTGTGCCAACTTGGTTGCGGCGGCAACGGCAGCGCCGGAGGAAATGCCCACCAGCAGGCCATCCTTAGCGGCGAGCTCGCGGCCCACCTCGAACGCCTCCTCATCGGCGATGGTCACGATCTCATCGTAGATATCGGTGTTCAGTGTATCAGGAACGAATCCTGCGCCGATACCCTGGATCTTGTGGGCGCCCGGGTGGCCTTCGGAAAGCACGGGGGAACCAGCAGGCTCTACCGCAACCACCTTCACGTCGGGGTTCTGCTTCTTCAGGTACGCGCCCGTGCCGGAAACCGTGCCGCCCGTGCCAACGCCGGCAACGAAGATGTCTACCTTGCCCTCGGTTGCCTCCCAGATCTCGGGGCCGGTGGTTGCCTCGTGGATGGCGGGGTTGGCAGGGTTGGTGAATTGGCTGGGGATGAAGGAGTTGGGGATTTCCTCGGCCAGCTCAGAAGCGCGGGCGATTGCGCCCTTCATGCCCTTGGCGCCGTCGGTAAGTACCAGTTCGGCACCGTAGGCCTTCATAAGGTTGCGGCGCTCTACCGACATGGTTTCGGGCATGGTGATGATGATGCGGTTGCCGCGAGCAGCGGCGATAGCGGCAAGGCCGATGCCGGTGTTGCCGGAAGTGGGCTCGATGAACACCGTTTCATCGTTCACCTTGCCGTCGGCAACGGCCTGGTCCACCATGGCCTTGGCGATGCGGTCCTTGATGGAGCCGGCAGGGTTGAACAGCTCCACCTTGCCGATGATGGTCGCCTTCAAGTTGTGGTTCTTCTCGTAGTTGGAAAGCTCCACCAACGGGGTGTTGCCGATGAGCTCGGAAACGCTCTTGTACACTGCCATGATTCCTTCTTTCCGCCCGCAGCCTTGCGGGCAAACCCGATGCCATCCGCATCGATCGCTTTTCTTGACTCAAATCCTACTAAGTCTGTAGGTGTTGTCAACAATTAATTCGGAAATAATCCCAAGATTTCGGGGATTGAATTGCTTGGCTGCCAAAATGCCTGATGAGCGCACCTGTTCCTTAAATGGCCGGAAACCATCGAAGCCATCCTTCAATTCCCAGCAAGTTGGGGGGATTGCGATTTTCGCATCTGTTTCGAATCTTTTTCGCATCAGCTTGCGCTCCCCTTCGCATGCCCTTCCCTTGCGTTTAAGGAACGGCTGCCACGCTTGCAGGGAATGGAATCTTAAGGATTGGAGGCGGTTATGGCCAGATGGTCGAAGAAGGGGATGCCAACCTACCGGGAAGGCAGCGCCTTGGAAAGAAAGCAAGCCGGCGAAGCACGGCGGAAAAGGGGCGGCGGCGGGCCGGTTGGGTCGGCACCGGCTTCGGCCTGCAGCACAACGGTGCCCTTGCGCATGCGCAGAGGCCTGCATCTGGCCACGGATGCGCAGGGGCCTGCATCTGGCCCTTGCGTTGTTTGCCGTGGTGGCGCTTGTGGCGGCCAGCACCCTACCCCGCCTTGCCCAAGCGCAAGACGACAAGCTCGAGGCAGCACTGATAGCCATCCAGGTGGAAGGCTACAACGGAACGCTGCCAACGCTCGACTCAGGCAGCGACTTCACCTTAGGGCAGCCCGTCAAAGCAGACCCAACCTTTATGACCGATGCCAGCGGAAAGCTACCACTGGAATCGCTCGTGGAACAGAGGCAGGCGGAAGGCTTGAAGCTTGTTTGGCACACTGAAGACGGCAAGGAATTCGATTGGTTCAGCACGCCGGTTACCAAGAGCATCACGGTAACGGGCACGTTCGTTGCCGCCGACTACCAGATTGCCGTTTCGTTCAACGATGGCAAAACGAAGGATCTTTCCGTAAGCGTGCCGAAGGGGAAATCGTTCGCGCAGGCCTACGGCAGCGAGCCGGCCACGCCCGCCAAAGAAGGCTGGGAATTCGTGCGCTGGGTGGATGCCACCACCAACGATGCCTTCGATTTCCAGGCTCCGGTTAAAAGCTCTACCAGCGTATATGCCCAATTTCGCGTTTCCAACCCATCGAAGGTGGAACCCACCGACCCCACTGAGGGCATAGAGAAGAGCTTTTCGGGCCGCTGCTACATCGGGGCAACCTGGAGCGTACACCCCGCCCAGTTCAGCGTTTCCGGGTTCACCGGCGGGCTGGAAGGGTACTCGGGTACCGGCTCGTGCTCGCTTCCCAGCGCTGCTGCGCCCTCCTATGTGTGGGCCGACTACGTGGCAACCCTGAAAGAGGTTAACGTGGAAGCCGGCGAAGTGGTCTACGACGTGAACATCACGCCGCCTGATGCCGCCACGCCCGACGGCCCGCGAAACAACTTAGGCCTTATCGGCTATCAAACGGTATATATGCAGGCTGTGGTGAAGAAGAGCTTCGGCGGCTACCTTGAAGTAAGCAAGAGCAGCCTTAACCCCGGTATAAGCAGCGACAACAGCTGCTACAGCCTGGAAGGAGCCGTGTTCGGCGTGTACAACCAGGAAGGGGCGCGGGTGGCCGAGCTTTCCACCGACGCCAACGGCAAAACCGCCAAAAGCCCGCTTCTTCCGGTAGGGATCTACACCATTCACGAGGAAAAGGCCCCTAAGGGCTACGCCCTGGCGCAAGACACAAGCGCGATCGTCGAATCGGGGAAAACCACAACCTCCAAGGCGGCCGATGCGCCCCAATGCTCGCGCATAACCATCGCCGGCCAGAAGAAGGATGCAGAAACGGCAACGCCCTACCCCATGGGCGCCGCAACCCTGGAAGGCGCGCAGTACAAACTGAGCTACTACGACAAAGACCCAGCCCAGACGGGGATTGCCGGAAGCGTCCTTGGCCTTCTTGGTGCCGGCGATGCCCAGCAGGCGAAGAGCATCGCCGCCTCGCTGGGAACGCCTAAGCGCACCTGGCTGCTGAAAAGCGACTCCGACGGCAATGTGGGGCTTGATGCAGAGCACCTGGTTGAAGGCGATGAGTTCTACCGCGACACGCAGGGCAACATCGTGCTGCCCCTTGGCTGCGTGGTGATAGAAGAGGTCCAGGCGCCAACGGGGTACTTGCTAAACCAGACCCCGGTTGTAGTGGGCCTTTCAGCATCGGGCACCTCCGAGCACATTGCCGATTGGGAGGCGGTTTCGCTGAGCGAGCAGGTAATCCGCGGCGACCTTTCCTTCACCAAGGCGAAGGATGGCAACATGGAGCGCCTGGCCAACGTGCCCTTCACCATCACCTCGCGCACTACCGGCGAATCGCACACGCTGGTAACCGACGAGAACGGCATGGCAAGCACCGCCGCAAGCTGGACGCCCCATTCGCAGCGCACCAACGCCGGCGAAAGCTCGGCGGATGGAATCTGGTTCGAAAAGGACGCCAAGGGGTCTACCGCGAAGGTGAACGACTCCCTGGGAGCCCTGCCCTTCGACACCTACGACATCGACGAGCAGCCCTGCAAGGCCAACGAAGGCGTTGAAGATCTTGCGCACTTCACCGTTACCATCAGCCGCAACAACACCACACTCGATATGGGCACGGTAGACAACAGCTTCAAGAAGCTGGAGATCTCCGGCGACGTGGACAAGCGCGAAACGCTCCTTGATGACAGCGGCGCCTATTCCTACACCATCGACTACCGGTCTACCTCGAACACCTGGGTAGACGAGTTCACCATGACCGATACGCTCACCTGCGCCAAAGAGGGCCTTGCGCACCTGGTAAGCCTTACCACCCCGGTAAGCTTCGAGGATTACGACGGCAAGATGAACGTGTGGTACCGCACCAACCTCGACGACGAACGTGACGAGAAGGCTAAGGCCGAAGCCGAGGCCAACGCCGGCAGCGGGTCCGGCTCAACGGCCGGCGAGCCTGGTTCGGCAAGTAGCAATGGGGCCGCTGCATCTGATACGGCGGCGGACAGCGGGGCAAGCGCCAGGGACGCCAGCACCGCGGGTAGCACTGGCAACCAGGGCAGCAGCTCCCAGGGCTCCGGCAGCAGCAACGGCATCACCGTGAACGCCTGCTCTACCAACCCCTACAGCGAGGCCAACCCCACCAACAAGCGCATCCACGACTTCACCGGATGGCAGGTTTGGAAAACGAACGTTTCCACCTTGCAGCCCGACGAGCTGAAAGTGGCCGATCTGAACCTGCAGGAAGGCGAGTACATCACCGCCTTCGCCTTCGAGCACGGCCGCGTGGAAGAAGGCTTCGGCACCAACGCGCAAGACTCCCTGGATTGGAAGCGCTCCAACCGCTATGACGCGCACGACCTTACCGAGCTTGGGCAGGCCCGCGAAACGTTCGACCTGCAAGATGCAACCGGCCTAACCCATACCGAAAGCTCACGCGAGGTTTCCTACGCCCCGGCCGTGCTTACCATGCAGGCCACCGAAACGGCGCTCAACCCAGGCGAGGTTCAGCTATGGAACGACGCCGAGATAGACACGCACCGCGATCTGGAGCTCCACGATGAAGACAAGGATTCGGTGGTGCAGTCCACCAACAAGGTGGAAACCGTAAGCGAGGCCATAAGCGAAGCCATCACCAGCAAGCTCCCAAAAACGGAAGACCTTGCCAACCCGAGCACCGCCCTTAACCTGACCGCGTTCTTGGCTGCCGTCTGCATCGTTGCTGCAACAGCCCAACGAACCCTGCGCAAACGCGCCATCAAGCAAACGCTGATAAGCAGGCTATAAGCAGCCGCAGCCGAACGCAGGATCCGCAAACAAAGCGGGGCGCAGCAAACCATGCCGCGCCCCGCTTCTAAATTCTTCTAAAAAGTTCTAAAAAGCTCTAAATAGTTCTTAATTGTTCTAAATACTTCTAAAGAGTTCTAAAAAACGGCAGCACATTGAAGGCAAACGAGCCGCGCAAAGCGCTAAACCGAACACGGCGTTGAAATATGTTCGCATTGTGTAAAAGGCGAATGTTCGTTCTATTAGATAATTATATTTCATTACTATATGCACTGCACATAGTAGAGGAAGCGTTCCCGGGGAAGCACTGATTAAGGCCGGCTTGCTCTGCGTGCGTGTGGCGAGTGCGCGGAACGCGAAAGCCGAGAGCGCCCACCGACGTGGGCAAGCGAGGCTTGAGCCTTCCGCGTGCCACCACGCGTGCTCAGAGCCGGCGGAATTATTCAGGGCTTCCCAAGAGGGCGCTTTCTTATTCTCGCGCACTCGAAGCAAGAACCCTAGAAGAAAGGAACCTATATGGGCATAACCCGAAAGCAGCTGGTTATCGTTGTGGTGCTGATTGCCGGTGCAACTATCGCCGTACTGAACCAGACGCTTCTTTCCCCCGCATTCCCCTCCATCATGGCCGACCTTGCCGTTGATGCCTCTACCGTCCAATGGCTCACCTCGGCATACTCCCTGGTGGAAGCCATCATCATCCCCCTTTCCGCCTATTTGGTAGGCCGCTTCCCCACACGAAGGCTGTTCATCTTCGGCCTTTCGCTGTTCGCCATCGGCTCGCTGTGCGCAGCGCTTGCCCCCGTGTTCGGCGTGCTGCTGCTGGGCCGCGTGCTTCAGGCTGCTGCCTGCGGCGTGGTTATGCCCATGGTGTTCACCGTGGTGCTGGTCATCTTCCCCCGCGAAAAGCGCGGCCAGGCCATGGGCATCGTTTCCCTGGTAATCGGCTTCGCACCGGCAGTGGGCCCCTCCATTTCCGGCCTGCTGGTTGATTCCGTGGGTTGGCGCTTCCTGTTCGTGATGGTGTTCATCCTTGCCGCCATCATCGTCATCTGCGCCTGCATCTTCCTGGAAAGCTACGGCGAGTTCGAGCCCACCTCCTTCGACAAGCCTTCGGTTGTGCTGGTGCTGCTGGGCCTGCTTTCCCTGCTGTACGGCCTTTCCACCATCACCTCCACCACCAACGTGCTTACCTCGGTGGCGCTCATCGTCGTCGGAATCGTGCTGCTGGCGCTGTTCGTTCGCAGGCAGCTCAAGCTGGAAGTACCGCTGCTGAAGGTGACCGTCCTTTCCGCGCGCAACTACCGAACCGCAGTGATCATCGTTGCCATGCTGCAGGCCGCGCTGGTGGGCATCGGCGTTCTGCTGCCCATCTACCTGCAGAACCTGATGGGCATTTCCGCCCTGGGCACCGGCCTTATCATGCTGCCGGGTGCCGTGCTGGGCGCCATCATGGGCTACGTTGCCGGCAAGATGTTCGACAAGAAGGGCCCGCGCCGCGTTATCATCCCCGCAGCGTTGGTCGCCGCCATCGGCGGATGCGGCCTGGTAGGCTTCCAGCTTGATTCTTCCCTGGTCTACATCATCGTGGTGTACACCCTTCTGGGCATCGGCATGCAGGCCATCATGACGCCGTTGAACACTTGGGGCCTGAACTCGCTGGACAACCGCGTTATCCAGCACGCCAACTCGCTGCAGAACACCACCAACCAGGTGGGCGCCTCGCTTGGCACCGCAATCCTGGTTTCCCTTTCGGCAACCTCGACGTTCCTGTTCCCCGACATGGCCGCCGCCGAGCAGACCATGGCCGGCGACCGCATCGCCTTCGCGTTCACCGCAGCTCTGATGATCATCGTGCTGCTTATCGTGATCTTCGTGGTGCGCGACAAGAAGGGCGCCGCCAAACCCGCTTCCCAGGAAGATGCCCTGCGCATCCCCACCAAGGCCGACGATCATATTGCCGTTGACCTGGCCATGAACCGCGAGCCGTACTTCGTGCACAGCACCGACACCATCCGCGAGGTTGCCCAGATCCTTTCAGAGAAAAAGACCAGCGGCGTGCCGGTGGTGGACGAAGGCAAGAAGGTAGTGGGCTTCATTTCCGACGGCGACATCATGAAATACATCGGCAGGAACGACACTGCCGTGCTCGACGGGTCGCTCATGCTGTACCGCGTGCCCGACAACGAGAACTTCATGCAGCGCGTAACCGACCTTATCGACCTGAACGTGATGCGCATCGCCACGAAGAACACTGTTTCGGCGCAATCGGGCATGGAGCTCGACGAAGCTTGCCAGCTGATGGCCGAAAAGCACATCAAGAAGATGCCGGTGGTGAACAGCGAGGGCGTGCTTATCGGCTCGCTTTCCCGCTCGGACATCATCCGCGCCACGATGGCAAACCTTGCCACCATCGAAACCTTGGCCAAGGAAGGCGAGACAGCGAAAGCCTAGCCGGCCTACAGCCAACAACCCAGACTCCTCCTTTAGCTCCCCGCACCAGGCCGACCCCTGCCTGGTGCGGGGTTTCATTTGCAGCGCGAAAGAAGGGTGCGAACGGGCTGGCGGGAAAGCCACCCTCCCTGCGTTGGAAGCCAGCAGCCCTGCAAGCGCGGCCCGCAGACAGGAGACGGCCAGCACCATAAGCGCGCTGGGCTAGCACCCCCCCTGCATCGGGGAATTTGCAGCCCTCCCGCCAGCGCGCCTATAATGTGCGGCACATATTTTTGGCAACGGCTGGCTGCGCTTCGGCGCAGGTGCTTGAACGCCGCAGGGGAATGAGGGTGCAAATCCTTCGCTATACCAGTAACCGTAACTTCGGGCATGGCCCGATCGAGTCGGAATGCCTGCCGGCCTGCGCCCTGGACGAAAAGGAGCTCCCTTGAGCATCGAGGAAAGCCGCATCCGCGGCATAGCGCAGCGTGCCCTAGCGCTGTTCATGGCCATAGTGCTGGCCACCACCCTGACCCCCGGCCTTGCCCTGGCAGGCGAGCAATCCGGTGCCGACGCCAAGACGGAACAGGCCGCCCCGACGAACAGCGAAACGCCAGGCGATTCGGCGAACGAGCGAGGCAGTGCAGCTTCCGGCAACGGCGACGGCGGCCAAGATTCCGGTTCCTCGGCGGATCAGAACGACGCATCAGACGGCAACACGGCAGCCTCAAACGGTACGACGGCAAACAGCCTTGAGTCCAAGGGCAAATCTGCCAACAACGAGAGCAATTCCCAAACAAACACCGTTTCGGCAACGCTGAAGATCAGCGTATACGGCACCGTGCTGGTTTCCCATAGCTTCGATATCGAAAAGGGCAAGACGGTCGAAGATCTGCTGAACCTTGCCGAAGCACAGGGATACATCGATAGCTACAGCCATGGCGAGCCCTACGAAGGGTACGCGTCCTACTATGTAAATAGCATCACCCTTAAAGGCAATGCGTATACCCAGCCAGCCGACTATTCGGAATACTGGTCTTGCAGCGTTAATGGCGCCTCAGATTACTCGGGGATCAATAATAACCGCGTAGAAAATGACGGTTTCTCGTACGAGCTGAACTACCTTTCCCTCAGCAACCCCGACACCAAGTACGATGACGGCACGGGCGACTACCCCGTCAATCCCAATACTCCCAACCCTGACACCGCAAGGAAAAACGACACCACTTCGTACGTCAAGAGCGACGGCAACACCAGTGCGGTGACCTCCGCCCCCACCTCTTCCAGCAATGCCGCTCTGGCCTGGAAGAAAACGTACGGCAATAATGACGGTTGCTACTCCGAGGTGCTAACCTTTGCCGATTCCGTGTACATGGCCTCTTCGCTTTACAACGCCGATCACAGCAAGCAGACTGCCGTGCTGCATCAATTCAATCTGAACGGCGAGGAAACAGCATCGCTTCAGCTGTTCGGGACCATCGACTACACCTGCCGCATGGTGTACACCGACGGCGTTATCGTCATCCCCCTTTCCGATGGCCGTCTGCAAGGCGTTTCCTCCAGTCAGATGAAAACCATGTGGGTATCGAACATCATCGCCGCCGGCGATATGAGCATGTCCACCGTCACCGCATCGGGCGGCATGGTGTTCACCGGAACAACAAGCGATTGGGGCGCCAGCTCAGGCACTTTCTTCGGCGTCAATGCCCTAACCGGCAAATGCGTATGGGCCAATAGGAACACCGAAGCCGGATATTATTGGGCCGGCGCTTGCAAGATCGGCAACGTACTCGTTTTCGGTGACAACGCAGGCGTGCTCAAAGCCGTCGACCCGGCAACGGGTAGGGTCGTTTCAACGCTAAAGCTCTCTTCGGCCATACGCTCAACCGTTATCACCAACAGCGCAGGGACCAAAGCCTACGTCGTTACCAACGACGGCACCCTGCATGAAATAAAGGTTGGTTTCGATGGTTCTCTATCCAAGTCGAAAGAGGTCAACTTTGACGCCAATGGAAGTGGTGCAGGCGCCCCAACGCTCTTCGAAAGCAACATATATGTTGGCGGCGGCAACTACTACAGTAAAGGCTCTTTCGTTGTCATCGATGCAAACACCATGCAAGTCAAGAACACCATCGAGCTCCCTTTCTATTCACAAAGCGCCCCGCTCGTGGCAAAAGCGGCTGACGGCAAAACGTACGCATACTTCACCTGCAACGGAGCCGAAACTAACGACGAAGGCAAGATAATCAGCGGCGGCGGGGCTTGGGTGTACTGCCTGGAAACCAACACGGCCACTAAGCTCTTCGACGCCACGGGCGATCTGGCCAACTGGTGCATAAAGTCCATCACCATGGGCTCCGACGGCACGCTGTACTGGACCAACGATTCCGGCACGCTCTTCGCGCTGGCAAACGCCTCTTCCTCCGGTGATAAAGACAATCAGGACAAGGGGAAGGATGACGACCAAAGCGACAACAATGGTGATAAGGACGATCAGCGCAAGAACGCCGGCAACAATAGCAACAGCGATGACGACAAGGGCGGATCGCCCGCCAAAAAAACCGGCGGCAAATCGGTTGCCGCCAAAGCGCCCCTGAGCGTTAGCAAGGCTTCGGCAGAAAAGGGCAGCAGCGACAGCAAGAAGAACAGCGAGCCCGCTCAAGGCACATCTGCCAGCACGTCTTCCGCCAAGAGCGCTTCTTCCGACGACGAAGGCAACAACGAATCGCAGCAGATTCCCTGGCTGCCCATAGCGGGCATCGTGGTCGGCTGCGTGGGCCTTGTCGGTGTGGGCACGTACCTGCTGCGCCGCCGCAACCTGTAAGCCCAAGCCATGACTCAGGATCCGAAAAAACTCACCCGGGCGCACAAGATTGCGCTCGGAATCATATCCCTTGCCTGCTGCTGCATCATCGGTATCTCGGCCTTCGCCCTGGTAGCTCCCGATGCCGTAAGCGAGCTTACCAGCCAACAGACCGAACAAGCCGCCGATCAGGAGCAACAGCAAAATGCCAGTTCGTCCGACGAAGGCACACCGGCCGACGGCAGCGAAGCGGGCAAGGAAAGCAACGAGGGCGGCTCTTCATCGCAGGACAACGGTGGCTCCAGCAGCAACGGCTCGTCGAACAGCGGCTCGTCCAACGGCAACGGCTCTGGCGGCAGCAGCTCGTCTTCCCAGGGCGGCAACAGCTCTTCCGGCAGTGGGCAATCGGGCAGCAGCCCTTCAAATGGTGGATCTTCCAGCAGCCAAGGCAGCACGGATTCCGGCACGGTAACCGTATCGGTGTCCGTTTCCAGCAGCGCCGCCGACGGGCGCGTTTCGGGCAGCGCCACCCCCACGTTCGAAAAGGGCGTCACGGCCTACGATGCGCTGTGCGCCACCGGCCTTTCCGTCACGTCCAAGAACAGCCAGTACGGCATATACGTAAGCGCCATCGGCGGGCTGGCCGAAAAGGAATTCGGCGGAAGAAGCGGATGGATGTACTCCGTGAACGGCAGTGCGCCCAACGTTTCCTGCGGGAAGTACGTGCTGAAGGACGGCGACCGCGTTTCCTGGTATTACGTGGTGTAAATGAAGCCCACCGCCTTTGACGCCCAACATCCCAGCATCGCGCTTGCCTATTTCGGGGCGGTCTTGGTTCTTGCCATGGCCGCCCCGCACCCATTGTTGCTGGCAATCTCGTTTGCGGCGGCACTTCTATGCGGCGTGTGGCTTCGGGGCGGCGGCCGCGTAGCGAAGTCGTTGGCATGGCAGCTGCCGCTGATCGCCATCATCGTGGCAATAAACCCCCTGTTCAGCTCTACCGGCACCACCGAGCTGTTCCGCATCGGCACCCAAGCCGTCTACGCCGAAGGCTATGCCAACGCTGCCACCATGGCACTGCTGCTGGTGTGCGTGATGCAGTGGTTCTCCAACGCCGATGCGGTGCTGGGCTCCGACAAGGTGATGGGCGCGCTGGGGCGGGTACTACCTACCGTAGGGCTGATGCTCTCTATGGTTATGCGGCTTATCCCCCGCTTCGTGCGCCGCGGCCGCACCATCAACGCAGCCCTGGGGGCCTGCACCGCTGCTCGCTGCTCCGCCCCTGCCACAGCCTGCATTCCTCTGTATAAGACCGCCAATACAGCCGAGCGCCAGCCAACAGGACCAAACGCAACCTCGGCCGAAAGCCAAGCGGCAAGCGCGAGCACGACCGCAGCCGAAGTCCAAACGGCAGCCGCAAACATAGCCACAGCTGAACACGCCGAGCCTTCACCCGAAACCACCAAGCGCCCCCGCCGCGCGCGCTTTTCCGACCAGCTGCGCACGGTAACCACGTTGATGGGATGGAGCATGGAAGATTCCCTGGAAGCAGCCGATTCCATGCGCTGTCGCGGATGGGGCGCCTCCCGCAAGCGCACCACCTTCCAAAGGCAGCGCTTCCGCACACGCGATGGCGCGCTGCTTGCCGTATTGGCCCTGTTCGCCGCGGCGGCCGCAGTTGTTGCATGGCAGCTTATGCAGGACTTCGGCTTCTTCCCCGCCCTGCACGGCACG
Source organism: uncultured Prevotella sp. (assembly GCA_963598325.1). Classification (GTDB taxonomy): domain Bacteria; phylum Actinomycetota; class Coriobacteriia; order Coriobacteriales; family Eggerthellaceae; genus Anaerotardibacter. The sequence goes on from CAVBST010000008.1 coordinate 56,202, forward strand.
CTGGCCAGCCCCCTGGCCTGCGCAACTATTCCCCTGCTGTGCTTCCCCTTGGTTCTGGAACTGCTCGGAAAGGTACGCCGATGAGCACCGCCCTGGAATTCGACCGCTTCACGTTCGCCTACCCCGCACCGAATGGCGAAGAGCCGCGCCCCCTTATAGGCCCGCTTTCCCTTTGCCTGGAAGAGGGCAGCTTCACGCTGATAACCGGGGCAACCGGCTGCGGGAAAACCACCCTGCTGCGCAACTGCAAGCCCGAGCTTGCGCCCACGGGCACGCGCACGGGCGCCATACGGCTGTTCGGGCGCGATGTTGCCCAGCTGGGCACGGCAGAATCGGCCAGCACAATCGGGTTCGTAACCCAAAACGCCGACAACCAGATAGTGTGCTCGGAACCCTGGCACGAACTTGCCTTCGGGTTGGAGAACCTTGCCACCCCGCAAGATGCCATGCGCCGGCGCGTGGCCGAGGTGGCGCACTTCTTCGGCATGAACAGCTGGCTGCACCAAAGCACCGACTCGCTTTCCGGCGGGCAGAAGCAGCTGCTTGCCCTAGCCAGTGCCTTGGCGTGCGCGCCGCGCGTACTGCTGTTGGACGAGCCCACCAGCCAACTGGACCCCGTTGCCGCTCATTCGCTAGCCCATGCGCTGTTCCGCATCAACCGCGAGCTGGGCATAACCGTGGTGGCCGCCACCCATTCGCCCGAGCTGCTGGCACCCTACGCCACGCAGCGTTTGGAGTTGAAGGAAGGCGTGCTTGCCGAAAAGCCCTTGCCCCAACCCAAGGCGTTCTTCCCCGCCGCCGCCCGCGAAGCCACTGGCGCAGCACCCGAGAAGCCTGCCCTGCGCCTAAGCGACGTTTCTTTTCGCTACCAGCGAAAAAGCCCCTTCGTGCTGAAAGGCTGCAACCTGGAAGTGAAGCCGGGCACGCTCCATGCCATAGTGGGCGGTAACGGCTGCGGGAAGTCTACCTTGCTGGCGCTTACCGCCGGCACCCTGCGCCCCGAGCGCGGAAGCGTCCGCTCGCCCCTGCGCGAATGCCAGGGCTTCATTCCGCAAGACCCGAAAACCCTGTTCGTGTGCGATTCGGTTGCCGAAGAGCTGAAGGAATGGCAGCGCGGCTGCGGGTACACGGATGCCGATGTGCAGGAAATGCTTTCCCAGCTTGGCCTGGAAGGATGCGAGGGCACCCACCCTTACGACCTTTCCGGCGGGCAGCAGCAGCTGCTGGCCTTTGCGAAGGTGCTGCTCACCCGCCCGAAGCTGCTGTTGTGCGACGAGGCCACGAAGGGGCTGGACGCCGAAACCAAGGTTGCGGTTGGCCAGCTTCTGCGCAGGCTTGCCGCCGAGGGCGCCACCATCGTGCTGGCAACGCACGACCTTTCGTTTGCCGCTTGCGCCGCCGATGCCGTAACCATGCTCTTCGACGGGGAAGACGCCTGCACCGAAGCGCCCGATGCGTTCTTCGGGGGCAACCTGTTCTACCGCGCAACCGAAAACGCCTTCACCGGGAAATGGGAAGCGCAATGAGCCGCCAGCCCAACAAGATCCTGCGCAATTCCGCAGAAGCTGTTGCGCTGGTAGCCCCCGTGGCGGCCCTGGCTGCCTGCGCCCTGTTGCAGCTGGAGCAGTCGGGGCTGCTTACCCTGCTGGTGGGGTGCGCGGCTGTTGCCGTGTTCTTCTGCGGGTTCGAGGCAGGAAGGCCCGCCCTGCGCCAGATCGTGCCCACGGCAACGCTGGGGGCACTGGCGGCGGCCGGACGCATCCTGTTCGCCCCCATCCCCGATTTCAAGCCGGTAAGCGCCATCTGCATCATAGCCGGCGCGGTGTTCGGCAAGCACAGCGGCTTCATGGTGGGGGCGCTGGCGGCGCTGTGCTCGAACTTCTTCTTCGGCCAAGGCCCCTGGACGCCCTGGCAGATGTACGCCTGGGGCCTGGTTGGCTACATCGCCGGCGCGTTGGCGCAAACCGGCGTGTTCGAGCTGGACGAAAACCCTGCCAAGCCCCACTCGCTAAGCCTGGGCAAGGTGGTTTTGCTGTGCTACGGCTTCCTTTCTGGGCTGTTCTACGGCTTCATCCTAAACAGCTGGTACATCGTGGCTTTCCTGGTGCCGGTCACTTGGCAAGGGGCGCTGGCGGCTTACCTGGCCGGCCTTCCGCTCGATCTGATTCACAGCGTTGCCACCGTGCTGTTCCTGAGCGTGCTCTACCTGCCCTGGAAAAGGAAGCTCGGCCGCATCAAGCGCAAATTCGCGTTGCGCTAGCCGGCAATTCGCAATCGGACGGTCAGAATCTCCGCAATCGGCAGGTTGAAATCTCCGCAATCGGCAGGTTGCGCGCAACAACGTTGATCTTGTCAGTTGCGGCGCAGGGCGGATTTCGCGCCCCTCTGAAGCGCGGTTTGAAAGGAATCGAATAAAAGGAATCGCCCCAGGTATTCGAGCAACGATGCCGGGATGCGGCGACCCATGCGTCGAACCGATTTCCGCGATTCCTTCCACTGGTTTCTTCTTCGATTCCTTGAAAACCGAAACAAGCGGAAGCGGGGCGCGAAATCCGCCCTGCGCCGCAACCCAGAGGAGTCGCAACCCACCGTTCGGCAAACCATCGAACCGCGCTTCAGGAAGGTCCAAAAGCACCCCGCCCCGCGGCCACCGGAAGACGCCCTACGGCCCCGCTATAGGAAAAACCGATGGAGAACCCTCAGCCATAGGTATAGCAACTCGCCAGAACGTTGCCCAGCCAGCGCCGCGCGGCTTCTATAATCGGATCCATGAAAAAAATCATCAACACATTCAAACGCGCGAAGGCGAACAACCAACGCCCCGCACTTTCGTTCGAGATCTTCCCGCCCCGCGGCGTTCTTACCAACGATGCAGCGCGCGAAACCGCAAGCAAACTGGTTGATTTGCACCCCGACTTCGTTTCCGTTACCTATTCGGCAGGCGGAAGCAAAAACTCCAACGCCACCAGCGACATTGCCGCCATGCTGCAAGACGAGCTGGACATGACGGCGATGGCGCACCTTACCTGTTCAAGCGCGAGCGAGGAAAAGATCGCCGCCGCATTGGACGACCTGCAGGAAAAGGGCATCGAAAACGTGCTTGCCCTCCGCGGCGACCTGGTTGAAGGCCAAACCCCCAGCACCCGCTTCAAGCACGCCACCGACCTTATCCCCCTGCTGAAGGAACGCGGGTTCTGCGTGGGCGCCGCCGCCTACCCCGAAGCGCACCCAACCGTTATGGACCTGGACGTTGACCTAAAGTTCCTGAAGGCCAAGCAAGACGCGGGCGCCGACTTCTTCGTTACCCAGCTGTTCTTCGACAACGAATGCTTCTACCGCTTCTGGGACAAGGCTCAGGCAGCGGGCGTAACCGCGCCCATCACCTGCGGCATCATGCCCGTTATGAGCAAGGAGCAGGTGCAGCGCATGGTGTTCATGTGCGGCGTTTCCCTGCCCGGCAAAATCGTGAAGATCCTGAACCGCTACGCCGACGACCCCGAATCGCTGCGCAAGGCCAGCATCGAGTACGCCGCCAACCAGCTTATCGACCTGGCAGAGCACGGCGTAGACGGCCTGCACCTGTACACCATGAACAAGCCGGAAATCGCCCAACAGTGCATGGCGCTGCTCAGGGATTCCTGGAGCTGATGGAACCCACCAACACAACAGAGCAGCAAAGCTCCCGAGGCGCGGGCAACACCGCGCCTCGTTTTGCGTTGTGCACCCTGCGCGCAAAGGCCCACGCAAAGCCGAAGGTGAACCGGAAGGAAGCCCTGCGCTACCTGGGCTACACCGGGCAGACCATCGACGATTCGCTTATACGCCGCCTGGAGCACATGGCGGCATCCTGCGAAGAGGAACTGAACCCCGCCTTCACCTGGCGCGTGTTCCAGCTCGACGAAGAGCGCTGCCGCTGGGAAGAGCGGCCCTTGGTGGCGCTTCGCCAAAGTAGCTTGGCGTTCGAGGGGAAGAGCATTAGCACCCACCTGAAAGGCGCCCGGGCCGCCGCATGCCTTGCCGCCACGCTGGGGGCAGAAAGCGAGCGCAAGCTGCGGGTTCTTTCGGCTACCAGCCCGCTTGACGCCATGCTCTTCGATGCCTGCTGCAATGCGCTCATCGAAGACGTGGCCCAAGCCGCGCAAGACGACATCGCTACCGAGGCGGCCAAGGCGGGCCTGCACGCCCGTATGCGCTTCAGCCCCGGCTACGGCGATTTGCCCCTTGCCGTGCAGCCCCAGTTCATCCAAGAGCTGGATGCCCGCAGGCGGCTGGGCATCACCGTAGGGCAAAGCCTGCTGCTTACCCCGGCGAAGAGCATCACCGCCATCGTCGGCCTCTTCGACGCCCCGCCGCCCAGCACCGGGCGCACCCCTTGCCAAGATTGCATCGCTCGCGAATACTGCTCGTATCTAGAGAAGGGAATAACCTGCTATGGCAACCAGCATCGCTAACCGCTTCGACGCCCTTTCGGGGCTGCAGATAAAAGACGCGCACCTAGAGGCAGTGCTGCGCGGGAAGGAATTCCTGATCCACGACGGCGGGATGGGAACCATGCTGCAGGCCGCGGGCCTTGCCGGCGCCGGAGTGGTGCCCGACCTGCTGAACCTGAGCCACCCCGCGGAAGTGAGCGCCATCCATGCCGCCTATGTTGAGGCAGGTGCCCAGGCCATCACCACCAACACCTTCGGCGCGAACCGCCACAAGCTGGAAGGCCGCGCCACGGTGCCGGAAGTGTTCAAGGCGGCGGCCGAAAACGTCCGCGCTGCCGGGGCGCCCTACGTGGTTGCCGACATCGGCCCCATCGGCGAGCTGATGCAGCCCATGGGCACGCTTTCGTTCGAAGAGGCCTACGACCTGTTCGCCGAGCAGGTAGACGCCGCCGTTGCCGCAGGGTGCGACATCATCCTGCTGGAAACCCTTTCCGACCTTTCCGAGGCGCGCGCTGCGCTGCTGGCGGCAAAAGAGCACTCCCACCTGCCCGTATTCGTAACCATGACCTTCGAGGAAGACGGCCGCACCTTCTTGGGCACCCCACCCGAGGTTGCCGCCGCAACGCTTTCGGCCATGGGCGCGAACGCCGTGGGCATGAACTGCTCGCTGGGACCGGCAGAGGCGCTGGGCTTCGCCAAGACGCTTGCCGCCTTCAGCCGAGTGCCGGTGCTTATCCAACCCAACGCGGGCTTGCCGCGCATGGAGGGCGACGAGACCATCTACGACATCACCCCGGAAGAGTTCGCCCAGGCCATGGATGCCATCATGGAGGTGGGCGTGTCCCTGGTGGGCGGCTGCTGCGGCACCACGCCCCAGATGATTTCCCAGGTTGCCGAATGCGTGAACCGCCGCGGCGTGCCGGCAGAGCGCACCGTTGCCAACGACTGCATCATCACCAGCGGGCAGCAGGCCGTGGTGCTGCACGAGGGTACCCACGAGGTGGGCATCATCGGCGAGCGCATCAACCCCACCGGCAAGCCCAAGCTGAAGGCAGCCCTGCGCGAAGGCAACCTTGATTACCTGGTGGGCGAAGCGGTTACCCAGCGCGACCTGGGCGCCGACCTGTTGGACGTGAACGTGGGCCTGCCCGAGATCGACGAGCCGGCCGTGCTGGTTGCCGCGGTGCAGAAGCTGCAATCGTGCGTTACCTTACCGCTGGTGCTGGATTCCTCCGACACCGAGGCCCTTGAACGCGCCTGCCGCCTGTACTGCGGAAAGCCCCTGATCAACTCCGTAAACGGCAAGCAAGAGAACATGGATGCCGTGCTGCCCATAGCGGCGAAGTACGGCTGCTGCGTTATCGGCCTGTGCCTTGACGAAGGCGGCATACCCCCCACCGCAGAAGAGCGCTTCGCCATCGCGCAGAAGATCGTGAACGAAGCCGCCAAGTACGGCATTCCCGCGCACGACATCGTCATCGACTGCCTTACCATGGCCGTGGCCACCAACCAGAAGGAAGCCTCTGCCATCTTGGATGCCATCAAGCTGTGCAAGGAGCACCTGGGCGTGCGCACCGCGCTCGGCGTTTCGAACATCAGCTTCGGCCTGCCCCAGCGCAACCTTATGAGCTCGAACTTCCTTTCCGCCGCATTCGGCGCAGGCTTGGACCTGCCCATCATCAATCCCAACGCCGCCCGCTACCGCGACGTGGTGCGCTGCTACCGCGTTATCAACGGGCAGGACGAAGGCTCGGTTGGCTACATCGAGTACTGCAACGAAAACGACGACCCCTACGATGCGAAGCCCGGCCTTGATGTTGATCAGGAAAAGCTGGCGCAAGGGCTGGCGCTCATCGCCCAGGCAACCGGCGGCGCCGCAGATGGCAATGCGCTTTTGGCTTCGCTCACCGATGGCGCCCCAGCGGCAGCGCCCGCAGCAGCCCCCACCGCCGAGCCGGCAAGCGTGCTGCCCATCCCCGAATCGCTGGCCGATGCGAAGGCCCAGGCCGCAGCCATCCAAGACCTCATAATCGCTGGGCGCAAAGAGCCCATGAAGCAGGCAACCGAAGAGCTGCTTGCCAACCACGATGCGCTCGACCTGATAGACGGCCTGTTCATCCCCACGCTCGACGAAGTGGGCGTGCGCTTTGACAGGGGCACGTTCTTCCTGCCGCAGCTGATGGCATCCGCCGAAGCGGTGAAGGTAGGCTTCGACGTGGTGAAGGCCCATATGGCGGCCAGCGGCAGCAACGAGCAGGCAGAGGACAAGCCCATCATCCTTGCCACCGTGAAGGGCGACATCCACGACATCGGCAAGAACATCGTGAAGATGCTGCTGGAAAACTACGGCTTCCGTGTGGTGGACCTGGGCCGCGACGTGGACCCGCAGGTTGTGGTGGATGCCGCGCTTGAGCAGGGTATTCGGCTCATCGGGCTTTCAGCGCTGATGACCACCACCGTGAAGTCGATGGAAAAGACCATCAAGCTTCTGCGCGAGCAGGTGCCCGACGCCAAGACCTTCGTAGGCGGCGCCGTGCTGACCCCCGACTACGCCAACACCATGGGCGCCACCTGGTATGCCAAAGACGCCGCCGAAAGTGCCCGCATAGCCGAGCAGTTCTTCGCCGAGCAGGCCTAGGCGGTTTGGCCCTTGCCCTGAGCAGCCATGGCCTCGATGGTAGCCAGATTCGCCATGGTGGAGCGGATGATGTCGGAACGGGAAAGCGAGCCCACCAGCACGCCGTTGCCGTCCACCACGGGCGCCTTCTTGATGCGCTTTTCGGCCAGCAGACGGCATGCTTCGTCCAGCTCGGAGCCCGATTCCACCGATATGGCGCCCTTCGTGGCGATGCGCATGACGTTCAGGTCGATGAGCTCGGTGATGCGCTGCATGAAGTTCTCGTTATCGGGTACGCGGTACAGCATCAGCGTGGCATCGAGCACGGCAGCATCGCTGCGGCCGATGTACTTCATGATGTCGCCGTCGGAAATGAAGCCCACCACGCGTTTGCGCGCATCCACCACCGGCACGCCGCTGGTCTTGTTGGCGGCCAGGATCTGCGCCACCTCGCGGATAGTGTCGGTGTCGTGCACGAAGTACGGCTCGCGGTTCATGGCCAGGTCGACCGAGATATGGTCGTCGGCCTTGGTGGGCAGGCGAAGGGCGTCCACTGAAGAAGCGGGCTTCTTCACAGTGCCCTTGTCGCGCACCACCGCGAACACGATAACCAGAATGGCAACCATGATTAGCGCCGTGAACACAAACGCGATGCGGTCGCCTGCCATGGAGCGCTCAAGCACGGGCATGTCGGGGAACAAGAATGCCGAAGTCGCCGAAAGGGAAACCAGAATGGCGGTGCCAAGCGAAGCACCCACCTGGTTCAACGTGTTCTGCAGGGCATTCGCATGCTGGATAACGCGGTTGTCCAGCGAGTTCAGGCCCCAGGTGTTCAGCGGCGTCATGATAGCCTGCATGCCAACGCCCAAGCAGGTGTACACGAAGATTATGAACGGCACCGGGGTGTCCAGCGCGAAGCCCACCAGGCCGCACCCACCGATGGCGGCAATGGCGGCACCGGGGATGATAACGCGGCGCGGCCCCAGCTTGTCGAACAGGCGGCCGGCGAAATAACCCATAACGGCACCCATCACGGCGCCCGGCAACATGATAAGGCCGGTGCCCAGCGCAGAGATGCCCAACAGGTTCTGCAGGTAGATGGGCAGCAGCACGCCCGTGCCCACCAGTGCGGCCTGCAGCATGGCAACCACGATAACGGCGGTTGCGTAGCGACGGCTCTTCAGCACCGACACCTTCAGCAGCGGAACTTCCAGCTTAAGCTGACGGCGCACGAAGAACGTAAGCAGCACCGCGCCCGCAACGATAAGCGCCACCGAGGTAAGCACGTTGCTGGTAGAGGTGATGGTGGCCAGGCCGTACAGCAGCGAGAGCAGGCCCAACGAGCACAGCGCAACCGAGGGCTTGTCGAAGGAAGTGGGCTCGAATTCGCCATAGCTCTTCAGGAACAGGACGGAAAGCACCACGATAACCAGCGCCAACGTGAACACCACCACGAACAGCGCACGCCAGCCGATGGAATCTACCAGCAAGCCGGAAACGGAAGGGCCCACCGCCGGCGCGAAGCCGATAACCAGGGAAACGATGCCCATGGCCTGGCCGCGCTTCTCGCGCGGGAAGATGAGCAGGATAACCGTGAACACCATGGGCATAACCACGCCACAGGCCATGGCCTGCAGCACACGGCCCAGCAGCAAGATGCCGAAGAAGGGCGAAAGCGCCGCGCACAGCGAACCCACCGCGAAAAACGAGATGCCGATGATGAACAGCCTGCGTGTTGGGAAGCGTCCCACCAAGTAGGCGGAAAGCGGGATGACCACCGCTTCTACCAGCGAATAGGCCGAGGTAAGCCACTGCACCGTGGTGGCGTCTACCGCCAAGTCGGCCATGATGGATGGATACGCCGGCGAAAGAAGCGTCTGGTTCAGCACCACCAGGGTGGCGCCGGCAAGAAGAACCGCAACGATGACTACTTGGTTTCTGGTGAGTCCCATGTACTCTTCCCTTCCGTTCTTGGATTACTCTTCGTTGGGCGCCTGGCCGCGGCCGGGCGCAGGGGCGTTGCCCATTTCGGCAAGCTGGCGAAACGCTGCAAACCCCGCCAGCACCTGCTTCTGCAGCTCGCCGGCTTCGGCGTTCTCGCCGCCGAACAGCTGCGAGAACTCCTTGTCGATGGAATCCGACTTCGCCTGCCCCGCCTGGGTAAGGTAGATGCGATACGAGCGCTTGTCGTTTTCATCCTGCCGACGCTCGATAAGCCCCAGGTCTTCCAAGGAATGCAGCAGTGGGGTGAGGTTCGAGGGCTTCACGCTGATATGGCTGGCGAGCTGGCGAATGGGCTGGCCGTCTTCCGAGCGCAAGTCGCCCAGCAGGTGGGCCTGGAAGTGGTTGAGCCCATGACGCTCGATCACCCCCGAAAGCGTGTCTTTGATGGCGATGTTCATGTACCGCGTTTCCTCGAACAGCATGCGGCAGAACCCGAATCTATCCATCCGTTGCATCATCTCCAATCCATCAGAGTGGGGACAAAGAAAGCGCCCCGCAATGGAGGCGCTTCGTTGATTTCTGCTACTCAATAGTGCCACTGGGCTAACTTATGATTCAGAAACAAATTTGTTCTTCACATAATCCGAACGAACACGTTTCGGCCCCGGCCCTACCCTTTCCGCGTAAGGCGGCAGATGCACTCCGTGTGGTTCGTGTGCGGGAACATGTCTACCGGCTGGATAACGTCGAGCGCGTACCCAT
>CAVBST010000009.1:0-49732 GCA_963598325.1 uncultured Prevotella sp.
ACCCCTCAGGGCGATGCCCCAACCCACGTCGCTGCGTTTCCAAAGTTGTAGCGCCGGGCGGGGCCTGCGCGGCGAGGAGCCTTTCCGCAGCGCGGCTTCCGAGCAAGCGCCTTCAAGGCGGCGCCCATGGTACTTGATCGTGGATTCCGGGATGAGGCGAACCATGCGTCAAGCCGTTCTCTGCGCCGCCCCTTCGCGCTTGCTCGGAAGCCGAAGAGAGCGAAGGTGGCGACGAGCTGCGTGGGGCCCGCCCGGTGCGGATAGGTTGGGCGCGTTGCCCGCAATTTAAAAAAAGAAAAGCCCGCATATGCGGGCTGTAAGTTTGGTAGCCTCGATCGGATTCGAACCGACGATCTCCGCCTTGAGAGGGCGGCGTCCTAACCGCTAGACGACGAGGCCATAGGCGCAAATTGGCTGGGGTGGAAGGAGTCGAACCCTCACATACGGTACCAGAAACCGCTGTCCTACCATTAGACGACACCCCATTGAGCTGCTTGCTTCAGCGAGCGAATTGCTCGGCGGTGTTACCCTTTACCAAAGGCGCGAGACAGTATATTACGTATGCAGCCCTGTTCCGTCAACCCCTTTTTGCAAATTATTTTGCTTGCCCCACAACACCCGCCTTGAAGCCGCACACGCTGCGGTTTCCCTTACAGAGCTGCCCTTTCCCTATAGGCCAGGGCAAGCGCAACCGACGCCCAGCGCTGCAGCAGCAAGAATGACAGAGCGGCAGCTAGAGATTTCGACGAGTGCGGCCTGTCTCGTCGGGCCTTTCAGCACCATGTCGAGGGCGCTCGGCGCCGCTAGGCCGCATAGAGCCACTGCGTGATGGATCGGGCATTGCCGCCCCACGGGCATTGCCGGAAACAGTGCTCCCGGCCCCAGGCTGGCGGCCTCGAGCGTGGGAGCCGCCCATCGGAGCCTCCCCCACCAGCGTTGCCTCAACCTCCACAACGGGCTCTTGAGCCTGGGCAGCCTCGCTGCAATCAACCGGATTCTTCGCAAGGTCGATGCAGATGCTGATGTACTCCCATACCAGCAGCACCAACAGGATGGTCATAACGATGAGGTAGCCGATTACCGCTCCGGGCAAGCCCGTGAAGTCGATGAGCAGAATGGGCACGAACAGCGAGAACCCGAAGGTAATAAGGTAGAGCTTCATCACCGACTTCTGGCGGCGCAGCACCGTGATTACCTGGTACAGGAAGTCGATGATGGCAGTTACGCCGCCTGCCGCGATCATGATGTAGCTCAGGCCGCGGAACTGCTCGAAATCGACGCCGTACATGAAGCTCATGATGGGGATGCCGATCCATGCCATAAGGAAGATGACCACCAACGTTAGCGCGATGACCAGCGCCACAATGGCCAGGATAACCAGGTGGAAGCGGGCGCGCTTTTCCGCATCGGCCCACATCTGCGCCATGCGCACCAGAAGCGGCTTGTACACCGACCCAACCGTGAGCAGGATGGCCTGCGCCGGGAAGTACAGCGCGTTGAAGTACAGCTGATTGTCGTAGGAAAGCGCGGTTTCCATAACGAACTTCGGCATGTTGTCGATAAGCGCATACATGAACAGCGCGATGAACACCGGGAAGCACTGCTTGAACAGCGCGGCTATGCTCTGCGCGCTTATGCGGGCGCTCTTCGGCGTTTCCAGAAGCGAAAGCGGGAAGGTAAGGAACACGAACGTGACGATGGCCGCCACCGCCATGGCGATGCTGCTGAGCCCCAAATCGCGCGATATGAACAGGAAAACGGAGAACACCACCAGCACCACAAGGGAGCGGAACGCCTGGGAAACGCCTGCCAGGTACAGCTTGTCGGCCTGCTGCAGGCGGCCTTCGTATACATCGGCCAGGGCATCTATCATCTTGTAGGCGCACACGCCCATGCACATGGTGAACATCTGCTCGCTGTAGCCGCGGATGCCGCAGTACACGTAGGCAACCACCATCATCAGGATGCAGGTGACCACACGGTTCACCTGGTAGTCGGAAAACGAATGCCGCTCTTCGATGTCGGAAACCTGATAGGTGCGCACGCCGTAGTTGCCCAGGATCATCAAGAGCGTTCCAATGATGAAGGCCATCGAGAACATGCCCGCCTGCTCGGCGCCGCACAGCTGCGTTACCACGATGGTGAGCACCGGGAACACCATGCCCCATGCGCCGGTTCCTATGGTGTTGCAGATGTAGTCGCGCGTGGTGCGGTGCGACTCGTATTCTTCCTCCTGGTCGAAGGAGCGTTCGGAGGCAACGCCCAACAATCGGTTGCACCAGTCGTTAATGGCCCGCTTCACCGGATTGGTGCGCTTGGGCTTGCGCGGGCGCTTCCCGCCGTTGCGGTTGCCGCCGAAGCGCTGGTCGAACGCCTTGTCGTGCGCAGCCTGCGCCCGACCCACTGCAGCGCGGGCGCGATCCCCGAACGAGGAAGAAGCCTGTGTGTGCTTGGCGTTTCGCTGCTGCATTGTTGGGTTGCCTGCCCTTCCCCTGCCCGATAAGGCTAGCCGATGAGAACAAAAACGCAGGCAGTGCCTGCAACTGCACGATTATAGAGCGCGCAGCGCCGCACCCGCCAAGCGCGACAGGGCAAACAGGAAACCCGCACGCGGAATGCACGGGATAATCAAAAACGGCAGGAGTTCTTACGCAGTTGGCAACGAAACGATGACAACCCGCGCCAACAGCGCCGATTAGCGGCTTGCGCCCATCCCCGGCCGCCGCGCTGCCTTATGATTGGAAGGAAAGGCGCAGCGAACAGGCAGGAGCAAGCATGAAAGTGAAGGTTGGCTCGGTCATCATCGGGTTCATCATGATCTGCATCGGCATTGCCGCGCTTGCCGGCCAAACGCCCGTGTTCGGCATCCACCCCATTGTCTGGTTCATCCTAGGCGTCATGCTCATCTGCTCCGATTCCGCCTGGGAGAAGCTGGCCCGCGCCAAGCGCCACGAACATAAGAGCAAGGGCGCAGGCGAAGAGCATGCCCCAAGCAACACACCAGACGAAGAGCCTGCCCCGGGCGAAGCTTCCGAAGATTCAGGAAGGAAGGCTGCTTCCGCCCAGGCGGAAACCAGAGAAGCCGCCCACGCCGCTTCAGCGGGCGAAGCGTCAAATGGCCCTACGCCAAGCAATGGAGCGATCCCCTCTGCCGCAGAGGACGGCGCGGCCGGAAAAGGCGTCCTAGCCAGCGAAGCCGCCCCAAGCAGCCCATCAGGCGAAGGCGAGCCCGAATAGAACCCTGGCGCAAGCGCAAGCCCCGAACAACTGAACATACCTGCAGGTTTTCTCAAAAGTTCTCAGAAATGAGAACTTTTCTCATTTCTATTGACAACTCTGGTGCCCCTATCGAAAATGAGACCCGTTTTCATTTCCGAATCCACAAGACCGCCGGGAGGCCGCACCTTGCCGCAGGGCACCGAAACAAAGCAGTACCGCACCAAGCAGAAGGAGCTCATCCTTTCCTGCATCCAAGCTCACCGCAAGCCGTTCTTCACCAGCAAAGACGTTATCCGCAGCTTGGAAGCGCAAGGCGCGAAGGTGGGCACCGCCACGGTGTATCGCAACCTTGAGCGGCTCGAGGAAGAGGGCGTTATCGCCCGCACCACCATCGAGGGTATAAGCAGCGTGTGCTACCGGTTCCTGCCCGATGCGCCCGAGGGAGTGTACTTCTTCCTGAAATGCGAGTGCTGCGGCGACCTTTCCCCCATCGACTGCGGTGAGCTGCAGAAGCTCTACGAGCACGTGATCGAGCATCACCACGTGCGCATCAACCCCACCAAAACCGTTCTGTACGGCATGTGCGAGCAGTGCCTTGCGAAGCAGGGAGCATAAATGGAAGAACTCATCATGGATCTTTTGGCCGACGCCTTCAAGGACACCATCTACCTGGTGCCGTTCCTGTTCGTTACCTATCTGCTGCTGGAAGCGCTCGAGCACAAGGCCGGCAACAAAACCGAGGAACTGGTGCAGAAAGCCGGCCGCCTAGGGCCCGCCGTGGCTGCCGTGCTGGGCGCCGTGCCGCAATGCGGCTTCAGCGCCGCGGGGTCGGCCCTGTTCGGCAGCCGCGCCATCACCTTGGGAACGTTGTTCGCCGTGTATCTTTCCACCTCCGACGAGATGCTGCCTCTGCTCATCGCCGAGCAGGTTGATCCTTCCGTCATGGTATCCATCATCGGATGCAAGGTGGTTATCGGCATGGTGATGGGCTTCGCCATCGATGCCGTGCTGCGTCTGCGCCTGAAGGTTACCCAGCAACGGGAAGCAGCCGAGCACGAGCACGCCCACGGGCGCAGCTGCAATTGCGAGCATGCGCACACCGAGCAGCCGCACGTTTTCGGCGATGAGCACTGCCACAACCCCAGCTGCCATTGCGCCGAAGAGGGAAGCTCTTGGGGCAATGTGGTGCTCTGCGCCGTGAAGCACACGCTGCAGGTGGCCGCCATCGTGTTCCTTATCTCGCTGGCGCTGAATGCCGCCATGGAACTTGCTGGCGAAGAGGCCGTGACCGCGTTCCTTTCCGGCAACCCGGGCATCGCCATATTCGGCTCAGCCCTGGTGGGGCTTATCCCCAACTGCGGCGCCAGCGTGGTAATCACGCAGCTCTACCTTGACGGCATCCTGGGCACCGGCGCCATGATGGCGGGGCTGTTGGTTTCCGCCGGCGTAGGTCTGCTGGTGCTGTTCAGCGAGAACCGCCGCGTGAAGCAGAACCTGCTTATCCTGGTGGGGCTGTACGCAATAGGCGTATGCTGGGGCTCGCTGTTCCAGGCCTTCGGCATCACGTTCCTGTAAGGAAGCTTTGAGCGCAGGGTCGCCTCCGGGTTGCGCAGCGAAGCAAACCCGGCGCAAGCGATAACGGACACTTGGCGAATATCTGGCCAATGTATGCTCGGAACAGGTGCGTTATACTTCGTTCCAACGATCTGCGGCATTCGAACGTTATGCCGCGCGCCTATAGAGGGCTAGGCCGGCCATGAGGGAAGGCTTCTGCTTTGCCCAATGCGCGATCGCTCGCCGTGGGGACGACGAACAAGAGGGGAAACGATGGACAAAGACCGCCGCGCCAATTTCCTGCGCAAATTGCACTCCTTTGCCGGCGTGCTGCCGCTGGGCATCTTCCTATGCTTCCATATGAGCGTGAACTATTCCGCCAACTGGGGAAGCGCGCCGTACGACATGGCGGGCACGTTCATGTCGCACATGCCCTACAAAGTGGTGCTGGAAACGTTCGTCATCTTCCTGCCGCTGCTGTTCCACGCGGTGTACGGCGTCTACATCGCCTTCACTTCCAGCGTAACCGTGCAGCGCTACCGCTATTTCCGCAACTGGTGCTACGTGTTCCAGCGCATCACGGGCATCATCGCGTTCCTGTTCGTGGTGTGGCACATCTACGGCACCAAATTGCAGGTGGAGCTTACCGGCATCGACCCCAGCTACGCCATGGTGGCGGGCATCGTTGCCAACCCGGTAGGGCTTGCGTTCTTTGCGGTGGGCTTGCTGTGCTGCGTGTACCACTTCTGCAACGGCCTGTGGACGTTCCTCATTTCCTGGGGAATCACCGTTTCGCCGAATTCGCAGAAATGGTCGGGAGTCATCCTTGCGCTGCTTTTCATCGTGTTCGCAGCATTCAGCATGAGGGCGCTGTTCGCCTTCGTAGGCTAGCCGGTCGTTTCCGAGAGGGGCATATTCATGGGTAACGGAAGAATAGCCGTTGTAGGCGGCGGGCTTGCCGGGCTTATGGCAACGCTCAAGATAGTTGAAGCCGGGCTGGAGGTAGACCTGTTCTCGCTGGTGCCGTTCAAGCGCTCGCATTCCGCCTGCGCCCAAGGCGGCATCAACGCAGCCATGGACACCAAGGGCGAGGGCGATAGCGTAGACGAGCATTTCGACGACACCATCTACGGTGGCGATTTCCTTGCCAACCAGCCGCAGGTACGCGGCATGTGCGAAGCGGCGCCGCACATCGTGAACCTCTTCGACCGCATGGGAGTGATGTTCAACCGCACGCCTGAAGGCTTGCTTGACCTGCGCCGGTTCGGCGGCACCCAGAAACGGCGCACCGCGTTCGCCGGCGCCACCACCGGCCAGCAGCTGCTGTATGCGCTCGACGAACAGGTGCGCGCCCTCGAAGTGGAGGGTAAGGTGCGCTCGTTCGTGGGCTGGGAGTTCGTTTCCGCCATCACCCACAACGGCGTGTGCTGCGGCATGACCGCTCAAGACCTTGCCACCATGGAGATACGCGCCTTCCCCGCCGATGCCGTGATCATCGCCACGGGCGGCTGCGGGGCCGTGTTCGGCAAGTCCACCAATTCCACCATCAACACCGGCTACGCCGCCGCGCGCTGCTATCGCCAAGGCGCCCTGTACGCCAACGGCGAGTTCATTCAGATTCACCCCACCGCCATCCCCGGCTTCGACAAGAACCGCCTGATGAGCGAAAGCGCCCGCGGCGAGGGCGGCCGCGTTTGGACGTACAAGGATGGCAAGCCCTGGTATTTCCTGGAAGAGAAGTACCCCGCCTATGGCAACCTGGTGCCGCGCGACATCGCCACGCGCGAGATCTTTGATGTGTGCGTGAACCAGCACCTGGGCATCGACGGGCAGAACGTGGTGTACCTGGACGTTTCGCACATCCCTGCGAAAACCCTGAACGCCAAGCTCGAGGGCATCCTGGACATCTACCAGAAGTTCGTTGGCGACGACCCGCGCAAGGTTCCCATGCGCGTTGCGCCCAGCGTGCATTATTCCATGGGCGGCCTTTGGGTTGGTCTGGACCAGCAAACCACCATCCCCGGGCTGTTCGCCGCCGGCGAATGCGACTACACCCAGCACGGCGCCAACCGCTTAGGCGCCAACTCGCTGCTTTCCGCCGTGTATGCCGGCATGACCGCCGGGCCGAGCGCCGCGAATTACGCGAAAGGCCTGGCAGAAGGTACCGAGGTGCCCACAAAGGTGTTTGAGGATGCCGCCGCAAGCGACCGCGCAGAATTCGATGGGCTGCTTGCCATGGACGGGCCGGTGAACGCCTACCGCCTGCATCAGGAGCTGGGCGAGCTTATGACCAAGAACGTCACCGTGGTGCGCAACAACGCCGATTTGGCGGAAACCCTGCAGCAGCTCGACGGCTTCGAAGAGCGACTCCAGGGCATCGGCGTGCAAGACCGCGCTGTTTGGAGCAACGAGAACGTCACCTTCGTGCGCCAGCTCCGCGGCATGCTGGACCTAGCCAAGGTCATAACGAAGGGCGCACTCGAGCGCAACGAAAGCCGCGGCAGCCACTACAAGCCCGAGTTCCCCGAGCGCAACGATGCCGACTGGCTGAAGACCACACTCGCCCGCTACGACGAGGCAGCCAACGGCCCCGTTCTGAGCTACGAAGACGTGGACATATCGCTCATAAAGCCGCGCAAGCGCGACTACACGCACGCACATTAAGGAGGATCGGCATGGAAGAGCAAGCAACATCCCATGAGCCAATCCGACTCATCGTAAAACGCCAGGCAAGCCCCAACGACAAACCGTATTGGGAGGAATTCTGCGTTGCCTACCAACCGCATATGAACGTGGTTTCGGCCCTGATGGAGATTCGCAAGAACCCCGTGAATGCCAAGGGCGAGGCCACCACGCCCGTCGTCTGGGAAAGCGTGTGCCTTGAAGAGGTGTGCGGTGCCTGCAGCATGATAATCAACGGCACCCCGCGCCAGGCCTGCTCGGCGCTCATCGACGACCTGAAACAGCCCATCCGCCTTGAGCCGCTGAGCAAGTTCCCCTTGGTGCGCGATTTGAAGGTGGATCGCGATGCGCTGTTCCAGGCGCTGAAGAAGGTCCATGCCTGGATCGACATCGACGGCCCGTTCGACTTGGGGCCGGGGCCGCGCATGTCGGCACGCACACAGAGCTGGGCCTACGAGCTTTCACGCTGCATGACCTGCGGCTGCTGCTTCGAGGCCTGCCCCAACACCGGGCACGCCAACAGCTTCGTTGGGCCGGCAGCCATCTCGCAGGTGCGCCTGTTCAACGCCCACCCCACCGGCAAGCTGAACAAGAAGGAACGCCTTTCCTCCATCATGGGGGCCGATGGCATCACCAGCTGCGGCAATGCCCAAAACTGCGTGCGCGTGTGCCCGAAGGAGATACCGCTTACCACCTCCATTGCCCAGATGAACCGCGACACCACCGTGCAGAGCATCCGCAACGTCTTCGGCAGCGATCAATAGGCTCGGGCAAGCCAGCCAGAACCGCTGCGTGCTGGATGCCGGGGCACCAAGCCGGCAATGCGCCGCGCAAACAACCCGCACTTACCTAGCGCAATGCCGGAAGTGCGCTGCATCAAACGGGTCGCACCTGCCCGCGGCGCAAACACAAAGCGGCAGAGCCCAACAGAAGTAAATCGACCCCGATGGGAACGTTTCCACCGGGGTCGATAGCATTTACGCGATTTGCGGCTGGCTGCTTACTTCAGCAGATCAGCTGCAACTTCCTTGGCGCATTCGATGCCGTCGGCAAGCGAGTTCACCACCAGGGTGGAACCGTGCTTCGCATCGCCGGCAGCGTAGATGGGCGTTTCGCCCTCGTGCTTCACGCGATGCGTGCCTTCCACCATTACCGGGCGGATACCGCGGCCTTCGGCCACTTCGGCGCCCAAGGCGTCGTACACGCCGCGCTCGGGACCGCTGAAGCCGCAGGCAATGAGCACCAGCTGAGCGGGAAGCGTGCGCTCCGTACCCATCTGACGCTGAGAGGTGCCGTTGCTCCAATCAAGCGTTACCACGCGCAGGCCGGATACCTTGCCGTCTTCGGCAAGGATCTCGACAGTGTCGGTAGAGAACGAACGAGGATCCTCGCCGAAATGCTCGATAGCCTCGCGTTGGCCGTAATCGGTCTTCCTAACGAAGGGCCATTCAGGCCACTGGTTGCCCTCGCCGCGTACCTCGGGCGGAGCAGCGTTGTATTCAAGCTGGCGAACGCTCTTGCAGCCCTGGCGAAGCGCCGTGGCGATGCAGTCGGTGCCGGTGTCGCCGCCGCCGATAACGATGACGTCCTTGCCCTCGGCAGATATCTCGTCGTCGTGGCCGTTCAACAGCGCCTTGGTGGAAGCACCAAGATAATCAACGGCGAACACCACGCCTTCGGCATCGGCACCGGGAGCCGCCACCGTGCGGGCAGCGGTGGCGCCCACGGCAACGATGACCGCATCGAAGTCGGCCTTCAGCTTTTCGGCCACGGCCGCATCAGATGCATCGGTGTTCAGCTCGATGGCGATGCCGTTTTCCTTCAGGAAGTCGATACGGCGGTTCACTACTTCCTTGGGAAGCTTCATATTGGGGATGCCGTACATAAGAAGGCCGCCGGCGCGATCGTGACGCTCGAACACGGTTACCTTGCAGCCCAGCTCCACCAGCTGCCAAGCAGCGCCCAGGCCACAGGGGCCGGAGCCGATGACGGCAACCTTGGGCGCATCGGCTGCAGGCTTGCGCAGCGGCTTGGGGCCGCCGGCCGCCCATTCATGGTCGGAGATGGCGCGCTCGTTGTCGCGGATAGTGGTTGCGCCCTCGATGGAGGCCAAGTTGCAGGCAGCCTCACACAGGGCCGGGCACACACGGCCGGTGAACTCGGGGAACGGGTTGGTAAGCGCCAAACGCTCTGCCGCTTCGCTCCACAGGCCGCGATACACCAGGTCGTTCCACTCGGGAATCAGGTTGTGCAGCGGGCAGCCCGAAGGACGAGCCTTGCCGAAGGAATAGCCGGCCTGGCAGAACGCCACGCCGCACATCATGCAGCGGCTGGCCTGCACCTGCTGTTGCTCGTCGGTCAGAGGAACGGCGAACTCGTTGAAGTCCTGCATGGCGTCTGCCGCGCAGCGCTCGCTGTGGGCAATACGATCATGCTCCAGGTATGCTCCTGCCTTACCCATTATTTGACCCCCTTGCCAACGATCTCGTACGCACGCTCGAGTGCTTCCTCATGGCTCTTGCCCTCGGCTTCGGCCTGGGCAACGATCTGAAGCACGCGCTCGTACTCAACCGGGATAACCTTCACGAAATGCTTCTTCATGTCGTCGAAGCGGTACAGCATCTTGATGCCGCGCGGGCTCTGCGTGTACTCCACATGCTCTTCGATGAGCTCGTGGATGAACTCGATCTCTTCCTCGGTAGGCGCAACGAGCTTTACCGAGCCCATGTTGCAGCGAGCAGGCAGCGTGCCGTACTCGTCGTAAACGTAGGCGATGCCGCCGGTCATGCCAGCTGCGAAGTTCAGGCCGACCTCACCCAGGATAAGGGCCACGCCGCCGGTCATGTACTCGCAGCCATGGTTGCCAACGCCCTCTACCACGATGGTGGCGCCGGAGTTGCGCACGCCGAAGCGCTGGCCGGCCAAGCCGTTCACGAAGCCGCGGCCGGAAGTGGCACCGAAGAAGGCGACGTTGCCCACGATGGTGTTCTCGTCGTACTTGAAGGTGGCGTCTTCGGAAGGACGAACCGAAAGGATGCCGCCGGAAAGGCCCTTGCCGAAGTAGTCGTTAGCGTCGCCCACCACGTTCAGGGAAACGCCCTTCGGGATGAAGGCACCGAAGCTCTGGCCAGCGGAGCCCTCGCAGTCGATGGTCACCGAACCATCAGGCAGGCCCTCGGGGTGCGCCTTGGTAACGGCAGCGCCCAGGATGGTGCCCACGCAGCGGTTCACGTTGGCGATGTCGGCGCGGAAACGCACGGGCTGCATATGCTCGCGCGCTTCCTCGGTCATGGGAAGGAACAGCGTGGAGTCGAGCGACTTGTCCAGCTCCACGTCGTAGGCCATCTCGGGCAGGAAGTGGCGGCCGGCAGCACCGGGGATGTGGGCGCCGAACTCGCACTCGCCGTTGGCAAGCACGGGCGAAAGGTCAAGCAAGTTGGCCTTCCAGTTGCCGGGAACCTCTACCTGGTGCAGGCACTCGGGGTGGCCCACCATCTCGTCTACCGTGCGGAAACCGAGGGATGCCATGATCTCGCGCATCTGCTCGGCCACGAACAGCATGTAGTTCACCACGTGCTCGGGCTTGCCGCGGAAGCACTTGCGCAGGCGGCAGTTCTGCGTTGCGATGCCGGCCGGGCAGGTGTCCTGCTGGCAGTCGCGCTGCATCAGGCAGCCCATGGCGATAAGCGGCATGGTTGCGAAACCGAATTCCTCGGCACCGAGCAAGCAGGCAACGGCGACGTCCTTGCCGTCCATCAGCTTGCCGTCGGCCTCCAGCACCACGCGGGAGCGCAGGCCGTTCTGCAGCAGCGTCTGCTGAGCCTCGGCGATACCGAGCTCAAGCGGCAGGCCCGCATGCCAGATGGAATCGCGCGGCGCAGCGCCGGAACCGCCGTTGTGACCCGAGATCAGGATCTTGTCGGCAGCGCCCTTGGCAACGCCGGTGGCGATGGTGCCAACGCCGGCCTCGGACACGAGCTTCACGGAAACACGTGCGTTGGGGTTGGCGTTCTTCAGGTCGAAGATCAGCTCAGCCAGGTCTTCGATGGAGTAGATGTCGTGATGCGGCGGAGGCGAGATAAGGCCGATGCCCGGGGTGGACTGGCGCACCTCCGCGATCCAGGGGTACACCTTCTTGCCGGGCAGGTGGCCGCCTTCGCCGGGCTTCGCGCCCTGGGCCATCTTGATCTGGATCTCGATGGCGGAAGAAAGGTAGCGGCTGGTAACGCCGAAGCGACCGGAAGCGATCTGCTTGATGGCACTGTTCAGCGAGTCGCCGTTGGGAAGCGGGGTCTCGCGGCGCGGATCCTCGCCGCCCTCGCCGGAGTTGGAGCGGCCACCCAAGCGGTTCATGGCGATGGCCATGCACTTGTGGGCTTCCTCGGAGATGGAGCCGTAGCTCATGGCGCCGGTGTTGAAGCGCTTGGCGATCTCGGAGGCAGGCTCAACCTCTTCCAGCGGCACGGGCGTGCGGTCGGTGACGAAGTCGATCAGATCGCGCAGGCGGATAGCACGGCCTTCCTGATGCAGATGGTCGCTGTACTCCTTGAACATCTCGTAGTTGCCCTCGCGGCAAGCATGTTGCAGCAGGTAGATGGTCTGCGGGTCGATAAGATGCTCTTCGCCGTCTTGCGGGCGCCACTTGGTAAGGCCAAGGGAGGGCAGCTGCTCGGGGCTGGGCGAATCGAGGATAGCCAGAGCGTCGTCGTAGCGCTGGTTTTCCTCACGCTGCACATCGGCAACGCCCAGGCCGCCAACACGCGAAACCGTGCCGGCGAAGTACTTGTCCACGAATTCCTGCTTCAGGCCAACAGCCTCGAAGATCTGCGCGGAATGGTAGCTCTGCACCGTAGAGATGCCCATCTTGGACATAACCGAGGTGATGCCTGCGGTAACCGCCTTGTTGTAGTTGGCAATGCCCTCTTCGGCGGAAACAGCGATAGCGCCCTTTGCCGCCAAGTCGGCGATGCACTCGTGGGCCATGTACGGGTAGATGCCCGAAGCGGAGTAGCCCACCAAAGCGGCGAAGTCGTGCGCTGAAATGGCGTCACCGGTTTCCACCACGAAGTCGGCGAAGGTGCGAACGCCCGCACGGATAAGGTGGTTGTGAACAGAGGAAACGGCCAGCAGCGAAGGAATAGGCACCTCGCCATCGCCTGCGCGGTCGGAGAGCACGATGATGCTCGCGCCGCCACGAACGGCCTTTTCCACCGATTCGGCAAGCTCGGTCAGAGCCTTCTCGAGCGCATCCTCGCCCGCATCGCGGCGATAGGTTGCGCTGAAGCGCTGGGCCTTGAAGCCCACGCGGTCTACCGCGCAGATGCGGTCGAACTGCTCTTTGTTCAGCATGGGGCCGTCCAGGCGGATAAGCTGGCAGGCCGTGCGGGAGTCTTCCAGAAGGTTGCCGTGGTTGCCGATGTAGATGACGCTCGAGGTAACCAGGCTTTCACGCAGCGCGTCAATAGGCGGGTTGGTCACCTGTGCGAACAGCTGGTAGAAGTAGTCGAAGAACGAGCGGTTCTTCTTGGACAGGCACGCAAGCGAGGCGTCGATGCCCATGGAAGCCAGGGGCACGCCGCCCTTTTCGGCCATGGCGCGAACAACTTCGTCCACGTCGTCCCAGTGATAGCCCAGCTTCGCCATGCGCACGGCGAAGGGCACGTCGGCATCGGCGGCAGGCTCGGTTGCCTTCGGGGCCTCGAGGTCGGAAACCTCGATCTTCTCTTCCTTGATCCAGTCGCCATAGGGCTTTTCCTTGGCATAGCGGGCACGAACCTCATCGTTCCAGATGATGCGGTCGGCAGAGGTGTCGATCTCCAGCATCTCGCCAGGGCCCAGGCAGCCGGCGGAAAGGATGTTCTTCGGCTCGATCTCGATGGTGCCCACCTCGGAGGAGAGCAGGAAGCGGTCGTCGCGCGTTACGTAGTAGCGGGCAGGGCGCAGGCCGTTGCGGTCGAGCGCAGCGCCGAAGGTGGTGCCGTCGGTGTAGGCGATGGCGGCAGGACCGTCCCACGGCTCCATGAGCATGGACTGGTACTCGTCGTAGGCGCGGCGGCGCGGCGGCAGGTTGTCGTTGTGGTCCCACGGCTCGGGGAGCAGCATGGAAACCGCACGCGTCATGTCGCGGCCGTTCATGACCAGGAACTCCAGCACGTTGTCGAGCACAGCGGAGTCGGAGCCTTCCTTGTTGATGATGGGCAGGACCTGCTTCAGGTCTTCGCCGAGAACCGGCGAGTACAGGTTGGGTTCGCGGGCGCGGATCCAGTTCACATTGCCCTTCAGGGTGTTGATCTCGCCGTTATGGATGATGTAGCGGTTCGGATGCGCGCGCTCCCACGAAGGGGTGGTGTTCGTGGAGTAGCGGGAGTGCACCAGCGCGATGGCCGTTTTCACCGCGGCATCGGAAAGGTCGATGTAGAAGCGGCGCATCTGCGTGGCAACCAGCATGCCTTTGTACACGATGGTGCGGGCGCTGAACGAGCATACATAGAAGATATGGCCATCGAGCGCATGCTCGGCATCGGCGGCCTTTTCCACCATGCGGCGGCACACGTACAGACGGCGCTCGAACGCATCGCCGCGCTCGACGTCTTCGGGGCGGCCGACGAAGGCCTGCAGGATGGTGGGCATGCAGGCACGTGCCGTAGAGCCCAGGTCGTGGGCATCGATGGGAACCTCACGCCAGAACAGCAGGGGCAGGCCGGCCTTGGCGCAGCCTTCCTCGAAGATGCGCTTGGAAACCTCTACGCCTCGCTCGTTTTGGGGGAAGAAGAGCATGGCCACACCATAATCACCCTCATCGGGCAGAAGATGGCCGCATTTCTGCGCTTCCTTGCGGAAGAAATGATGGGGAACCTGGAACAGGATACCGGCACCGTCGCCCGTGTTGTGCTCCAAGCCCTTACCGCCGCGATGCTCCAGATTCACAAGGACCGACAGGGCGTCATCGACCATCTGGTGCGAGCGGACGCCCTTCAAATGGGCCAGCGCGCCAATGCCGCACGCGTCATGCTCGAACTCAGGACGATACAACCCGCTTTGCGCGGGCACCTTCCGTGATTGCATTCTGAACCTCTCACTTTCACTATCTCAAAAAGCCGCCGGGCGCTTGTCCTCATCCGCTCGGCACCTTTCATGAACCGCTTGACGCGCACGAAAACGGCGCGATGGGCTAGTTCGCTAGCAATACACGGTAAACCCTTTTCCGTGAAGAGCAGGGAGCCGTAACGAAACGTAACAAAGGCGAAACAGGAAGCTGGTATATGGACGCGTTCACGGAGGGAACATGGAAGAAGGGGCGCCCGAGCACCCGGCAAGGCCTGCGGTCGAGGCAGCAAATGAGGCAACCGCGGGCAGCCGAAGGATCATTGCCGCAACGACGGAGAGCGGAACCCGTAAGCGATGCCGGCGCCGACCGCCCTACCCCTTTGCGGGAGCGTACGCCTTGCCGTAAAGGGGTGCCATCCAGCCGGAGACAACCTGGCAAATGGCGCCGATGGCGAACATGGATATCACGGTGCCGACGCCCACGCCGAACAACCTGCCCGCAAGCAGCAAAGCCATGGCGCAAGCAAGCAGGAAGCGAAACACGTCGTTTATGATCTTCGCCTTGCCGAACGGCAGGCCCGTGAGCTTCATCAGAGCCTGCGTGCAGCCATCGGCCGGATTCAGAATGAAATCCATGGCTACCATGGCGCTTACGCCGACAGCGATGGCCACGATGCCGATGGCGAACATAACGCAGCTGACCAGCAGGTTCGGGTCGTGACAGAACCAGAATGCGTCCAGGGCCAGAGCCGCATCAAGCAGGTCTATAAGAGAGCCGAACACCAGCGCAAAAGGAAGCTGCAGCAGCACCTTGGCCGAGATTTTCCGGAACACGATTATCTGGATGACGATATCTATCGAATACAGGCACATGCACGACTGCCCCAGCGTGAGCAGGTGAGTGCCCTCGCTGAACACCAACGGCACTGCCTGGAACGCCGGCGCGCCGAAGTTGCTTCGCGCGCTGAGCACCACGCCGATGCCGCAAACGAGCACGCCGCACAGGTAGACGAAGACGCGCAAAGGCATGTTGACGGTTCGAGACGATGATCCACCGCTCTTCATAGCGCCCTCCCCTTCGGCTCCCCAGAACGATCTTGGAGTCATTTTCGCACCGCTTTCGCATTTTGTTCCGAACAATTTAAGGTTGCGCTGTCAGACTCACGCAAAGAGATAGCAGCCATGCGCGGCAAGCCCAAGCACTGCATTCTCGGCCACATTCCAGCTCGCGCCATCCGCTATGTCGCGCTCTGTGGTTTTCAATATTACTTAGTGTTTGCTAATATTAATGACAGGAGACCCGATGACCAAGAGGCGTGTATTGGCGAAAATGCTCCAAGATGGAGGGTTTTGGTCTGACGGCGGCACGCGACACGAGCATTTCACCAACGGGAAAACTACCGTTTTGGTGAAACGCCACACGGAAATACCCGATGAGATCGCCAAAAGAATCCTTCGACAAGCCGGACTCAGGTAGAGGCAGGGAGCACTCATGATATACATCCGCGAATTCGAGTTCTACGTAGACAACGAGGGCTTTATCGTTGCCGATCCGTGCGATATGCAAGGAGGCACATTTGGGACAACGCTCGAAGACGCAGCGGAATCCGCTTCCGATTGGCTTTCAGAAACCGTAATCGACAACCTAGCTCACGGCAGGGAAACCGAAGGGGGCAAGCTTGGCCATAAGCCAAAGCACTCAGGGCAGGTGATCGCCCTGTCTGTGAACACCGACCTTTCACGGGCCGATGCCGTCACCGCTGCCGATGCTGCAAAAATACTCGGAGTGAGCACCGCTCGGGTAGCGCAAATGTGCGCGGCCGGAAAACTAACCTCCTGGAAAGAGGGCTCGAAACGGTTAGTGCTACGCCGCTCCATAGAGGCAAGGCTGGAAGAGAAGCCGAAGCCCGGAAGACCCAGGGCAGCGAGAGGATAAAACCCTTTTGCATCGGGTATGGGACCAAGAAGCATCGGAAATAGAAAAGCCAGGCTTAACTTCGAACCATAGCCTGGCTTTCAAGTAAAGATGCTGCCCGGGTAAGCGGGACACCATTTGAGTCGATCGTAGCACGGCGCAACCGACGGCAAGGCAATCGTTACCTTTCCCCGGAAGAACAGGCACATCTGCAGCTATATGCGCTCCCAGCACAGACCCACCCTTTCCCACAATCCGTAGAACCAGGTATTCTGAACGTGTTACAGAAAACAGGGAGAGAGGGGTCCCATGGGTAAGAAATCGAAGAAAAAGAAGCATGCCGGAAAGAGCTCTGTGCTCTCGGAGGCGAAACAGGCCATCGAACAGCATGTCGAAGCCCGCACCCAAGGCCAAACCGACGGGCGCGAATCGCCGCTAGGGTCGTTCACACGGCGCGGCCCCATCCTGCTGCGCGGCAACATGCTGAACGACGAGAACAGCACCGCGAGCCTTCTGGCTGAAACGAACGACACCTCATGGTTGCATGCCGACCCCTGGCGCGTGCTGCGCATCCAGGCGGAGTTCGTCGATGGCATCGAGGCACTTGCCGAGCTTGGCCCTGCTGTTGCCGTATTCGGTTCCGCACGCACCCCCGAAGACGACCGCTACTACCAGGCCGCTCGCCTGGCCGGCGGGATGATAGCCCGCAAGAACATCGCCGTCATAACCGGCGGCGGCCCCGGCATCATGGAGGCGGCAAACCGCGGCGCGGCGGAATCCGATGGGAAGTCGGTTGGCCTTTCCATCGAACTGCCGCGCGAACAGAAGATCAACGACTGGGTAAGCCTGGGCATGACCTTCCGCTATTTCTTCGTGCGCAAGACCATGTTCGTGAAATACTCGTCCGGTGCGATCTTCTTCCCCGGCGGATTCGGCACCCTCGATGAAATGACCGAGCTGCTCACGTTGGTGCAGACCCATAAAACCGCGAACATCCCCACCGTCCTCTTCGGCACCGAATACTGGAGCGGCATGATGGATTGGGTACAGGAAAAGCTGGTGGGACAAGGGATGATCGACGAGCTGGACACCGAATTGGTGGTAGCCACCGACGACCTGGACGAAGCGGTTCGCGTTGCCACGAAGAACATCCGCAAATGAGGCTGCGTACTTGCTCGTTCACTCATCGCGCTAATGCGCAATAATGATGGCCGGCGCCTATCTGGTGCCGGCTGTTTTGTTTTCCGATTGGAGCCGCCATGCCTGTCGAGCTGGTCGATTGCCATACCCATACCGTTTTCAGCGACGGGAAGAGCACGTTTCGCGAAAACCTTTGCGCCGCCGCCGAGCGCGGCATCACCACGATTGCCTGCACCGACCATTGGGGGCGCCCCGATTTCGTAGACTGCTCCATCAAGGAATCGCGCCTGGGCGAATACGCCCAGGCCATTGCCGAGACTCGCGAAGAGTTCCCGCAGGTTGAGGTAATTCACGGGCTCGAGGCCGATTGGTATACCGAATGCGCCGCCGACCTGGCCCAAACCCGCGGCAACGCCACATTCCTGTTGGGTTCCATACACTACCTGCAGGAAAAGGCGCTGGATTGGGAAGAGGACATGCGCATCTGGCACGAGCTGGGCGCCGATGCGCTGTGGAAGCTCTACGCCGAGGAATGGTGCAAGGCGGCTACCAGCGGCCTGTTCGATTCCATGGCGCACCCCGACCTGCCGCGCCTGTTCTGGCTCTCGGGCTACGCGCCCGCCATCAACCTGGACCCGCTGTTCGATGCCATGGCCGAAGCCGCCCATGAAGGCAAGGTCCATGTGGAGATAAATACCGCCGGCCTTACGAAGGATTTCGCCGATTTCTACCCGCAGGAAGCGCTGCTTTCCCGCTTCCACGCCGCCGGCGTGCCGCTTACCGTAGGCTCCGACGCCCACCACCGCAGCCGCATCGGCGAGAACATCCTTTCGGCGTACCGCTATGCCCTGCGCATCGGCTACACCGCCATCGACTGCCCCACCGCTGAAAGCGGATGGCGCACCATCGACATCTCGCAGGCATAGCAGGCAATATTCCCGCCGGCTATCACGCGGTAAACAGCGAAGGACGAGCAGCTCAAGCAGCAAGCCCCGTGGGAGCACCGCGCCCATCCTACGAGCCCAGGCATTAGCAACCAACCGGGCGCGAAGCCTATGCGCTCAAATCCTCGATTTCCGCCAGGTTGCCGAACGCGCGGATGTAGATGCGCAGCGCGCGCTTCAGCTCCTCTTCGGCGATGCCCTCGTTGGCAGCGTGCATGCCGCCCACCCATTCCGGCACCGGGAACGCGCCTTCTTCCGCTGGTCCGAAGCTCACCGCGTTGGGGAACTCGCGCGCATAGGTGCCGCCGCCCATGGTGAACGGGCGCACCTGCTTGCCAGTGGTCTCGCAATACGCATCCATCAGCGCGCGAACCGGCTTTGTGCCGGGGTCGACCACGAAAGGCGGCTTGTTGGAAGCGATCTGAACCGTTGCCCCCTGCCCTGCCGCCAGATCGGCGAAAATACGCTCCAACTCTTCGCCGGTGATTGCGGCAGGGAAGCGGATATCCTCCGTCATCACATAACGGCCCTCGACCTTGTTCATCATGCCGATAACGCTGGTAAGGTCTTGGAAATCGTCGTCGCGGCAGGCCGCACCGAACGCAGACCCGTCTGTGCTTTCCGCCATCATCGCAACGAATTCAAGCCACGACGCTTCTGCAGGCCGGCAAACGCCCGCCGAAAGCAAGTACCGGCACAGCACGCCGATGGCGTTCACCGTGCCCTCGGGCAGCGAAGCGTGCCCGGCGATGCCCGTTGCCGTAACCAAAGTGCCCTCGCCGCACGGTTCCAGTGCGATGCGCTCGGCTGCGGGAAGGCCACCTGCAGGCGCTGCAACCACCGCTCGCGCAACACCGGGCACCGCATTGGGAGCCGTGCCCGCCTCGAAGGAAGCGATCGAGCCATCTATAACAGGCGAGGTTATCCTTGCTCCGAACTGGCCTTTCTCGCCGTAGCACAGCGGGAAATCGGCATCGGGCGTGAACAGGAAGTCGGGGGCAGGCTGCTTTGACAGGTAGTAGGGCACATCACCCATGCCCGTTTCCTCGTTGCAGCCGAAGATGAAGCGCACGCTATGGCGAAGGTTCGCACCGCGGTCCATCCAGAATTTCAGGCCGTACAGGGCCACAAGCAGCGGCGCCTTGTCGTCGGAGGTTCCGCGCCCGATAAGGATGCCATCCTTACGCGTGAGGTCGAAGGGCTCGAAATCCCACCCTTCGCCCGCTGGCACCACATCAACATGGCCGATAATGCCCAGCTGCTGACCACTTTCACCCGGCAAGTCGGCAAAGCCGGCATAGCCGTCGCAGTCGCCGGCCTGCAAACCCATGCGCCGGGCAATGGCAAGCGCCGCATCCAACGCCGCACGCGGCCCCGGGCCGAACGGCGCGCCAGGGGCGGCATGGCCCTTGTCCTCGGAGCTGTCGATTTTTATGAGCGCCTGGGCGTCGGCCAAGAAGGCATCCCAATTCGCCTCGATGAACGCATCGATCTCTTCGTTAGCAGCCTGCATGGGCGCCGCCTTCCCTTCGATTTTGCGGCCGCCAAAGCCGCGCTTTGTTTCGCAAGGAAGCGTAGCATGCCCCGGCGGCCCCGGAACGGTCGTTTACGCGCACGTCACGTGCAACGGGCGAAAACGGCAGGCTCCCGCTGCGCCCCTAAAACAGCCGTTTACGTACAAGCCGCACGCGTCCGGCAAAGCAGCGAGCCGGCGCAATCGCGCCCCGAACGCCACCCAGGCCAGAACAGCCACGCCCCAAACGCCGCGCCGGCCGGAAAACCAGCAAGACCAGCAGCAAACCCGGCCAAAAATCCGCCAGCCGCAACAAAAAGCCCAGCTAGAACCTGAAGTCGTTGCCCGTGCCCGCCAAGATCTCCCGCACATGGGCGCTGGCCACCTGGCGCGTACGCTCATTGGGGATCTTCAGCAGCTCGCGCTGCACCATGGCCAAGCCCTTTTCCTTGGTGGCGGGCGTGGCATAATCGGCCAGGTATTCCGTCAGGGTCATCAGCGCATTGGGGTGGCAGTAGTTCAGTATCTGGCCGTTCTTGCAAAATTCCATGAACCTGTCGCCCGTGCGGCCGGCGCGGTAGCATGCCGTGCAGAAGCTGGGGATGTGGTCGTTGTCCATAAGCCAGCCAATCACCTCGTCGAGCGTGCGCTGATCGGAAACGTCGAACTGCTCGGTGTCGTGCGGGCGCAGCTCTTCCACGTAGCCGCCCACCGAAGTGCGCGACCCGCCCGATATCTGGCTCACGCCGTACTGCAGCGCATGGGCGCGCACCGTTTCCCCCTCGCGTGTGGAGATGATCATCCCCGTGTAGGGAACAGCGATGCGGATAAGCGCGATTATCTTCTCGAACACCTCGTCGGGGATGCCGTTGTCGAACACGTCCGGGTCGATGTCCACCGCAGGCTTCACGCGCGGGACGCTGATGGTGTGCGGCCCCACGCCGTGCACAGCCTCCAAATGCTCGGCATGCATGATAAGCCCCGCAAACTCGTAGCGGTATCCCTGCAAGCCGAAGAGCACGCCCAGCCCCACATCGTCTATGCCGCCCTCCATGGCGCGGTCCATGGCCTCGGTGTGCCAGTTGTAGTCACGCTTGGGGCCGGTGGGATGAAGCTCCTGGTAGCCCTTCTTGTTGTACGTTTCCTGGAACAGTATGTAGGTGCCTATCTCGGCCTGCTTCAGCATGCGGTACTCGTCTACCGTGGTAGCCGCGATATTCACGTTCACGCGGCGAATGGCCCCGTTCTTGTGCTTGATGGAGTAGATGGTTTCCATACTCTCCAAGATGTACTCGATGGGGTTGCGCTTTGGGTCTTCGCCGGCCTCGATGGCAAGGCGCTTGTGGCCCATGTCCTGCAGCGCGATAACCTCTGCGCGGATTTCCTCTTGCGAAAGCTTCTTGCGCGGGATGGTGCGATTTTTCGCATGATACGGGCAGTACAGGCACCCGTTCACGCAGTAGTTCGAAAGGTACAGGGGCGCGAACAGCACAATGCGGTTGCCGTAATAGGCCAGCTTGATCTGGCGCGCCAACTCGCGGATCTCCTTGTTGATCTGCGGGTCTTCGCAGGCCAACAGCACCGAGGCCTCGCGATGCGTGATAACCGCGCAATGATCCCGGGAAGGATGCAGGTTGGTGCGCGCCTTCTGCAGGATGGCCCGGCAAAGATCCAGGTCGTCCTTATGGGCGTCGGCGTACGCCAACGTTTCCAATATCTCGGCGTCGTTGATGAACTCATCGGCGCATAGGGATTTCGGGTCGTATCGGTAATCCGTCATGGGCTCTTCTTCCAAAAATGTCCTTCACCAAGAAGGTACCGCTAAATCAAGCAGCACGTCCGGCAGAATCCGCCGCCCGCCCGCAAACGGCAGCGCCTTCTTCGGCAAACCGAAACAATACAATGGGATCATCCGGAAAAGAACGATGCGCCAAGCCGCAAAGACCGCACACCAGGCGAACCAGAGGAGGGCACATGGCCCCAGCAAACCACGCCACCAAAAGCACCGAAGCCACCGGCGCCGAAACCGCCGGCGCAGCATCGGCCCACAGCCAAACCGCCACCCTGCAGGAAAGCGGCCCCTCCCTCATGCGCACACCGAAGGGGATGCGTCTGGGCATAGGCCTGTTCGGCAGGCGCAACGTGGGAAAGTCCAGCGTGCTGAACGCCCTTACCAACCAGCAAGTGAGCATCGTTTCCGACGTTGCCGGCACCACCACCGACCCGGTAGACAAGCCCATGGAGCTGCTGCCCTTGGGGCCGGTGCTGCTGATAGACACCGCCGGCATTGACGACGACCAGGCAGTGGTGGGCCAACTGCGCGCCCAGCGCACCGAAAAGGTATTCGACCGCTGCGACTTGGGCGTAGTGGTAACGCAGGCCGGCATTTGGGGCGAATACGAAGACGGCATCGTGGCCCAGCTGAAGGCCCGCAGCATCCCCTTCATCATCGTGTTCAACAAGACAGACCTGTTGAAGAACCCCGCCGGCACGCATGCCAGAACCAGCGCCGAGCAGACGAACGACCAGGGCATATGCCGCAACGCAGCAGCCAACCCGCAGCAAGGCGGCTCCACGCTTGCCTCCTGCCGCCAAGCCATCCCCGAGGCGCTGCGCAGCGTCCCCGCCGTCTGCATGCAGGCCACCGAGCGCAAGGGAGTGCTCGAGCTTCGCCAGGCGCTGCTGGAAAACGCCCCCGCAGAGTTCATCGACGACCCGAAGATCATAGGCGACCTTGTGTCAGCCGGCTCGGTGGTGGTGCTGGTGATCCCCATCGACAAGGAAGCGCCGAAGGGGCGCATCATCCTGCCCCAAGTGCAGGCCATCCGCGACCTGCTGGACTCCCGTTGCATGGCGCTGTGCGTTACCGACAAGGAGCTGCCCAAGGCCCTTGCCGCCCTGAAGGAGCCGCCGGCGCTGGTAGTAACCGACTCGCAGGCCTTCGGCGAAGTGTCGAAGATGGTACCGGAATCCGTGGCCCTTACCGGTTTCTCCGTGGCCTTCGCGCGCCTGAAGGGCGACCTTCCCACCCAAGCGCTGGGCACCCTGGCCATCGACCGCCTTACCGAGAATTCACGCGTGCTCATTGCCGAGGCGTGCACGCACCACCCCATCGAAGAGGACATCGGCACGGTGAAGATCCCCCGCCTGCTGCGCAAGCGCGTAGGAGAAGGCCTGCGCATAGACAACGTGCGCGGGGTGGATTTCCCTAAGGACCTTTCCGCCTACGACCTGGTTATCCATTGCGGCGGGTGTACCTTCAACCGCCGCGCCGTGCTCAGCCGCATCCAAGCATGCGTGCATGCCGGCGTCCCCGTTTCAAACTACGGCCTTGCCCTTGCGTACCTGAACGGCGTGTTCGAGCGCTCCATCAAGGCCTTCCCGGGCATGGAGGGCTTTCTTGCAGAGCACGACCGCTAACCGGGTTTCAAGAGCCGCTCAACCCGCCCGTTGATATACTGATTACCGCATATGCGCACGGACAAAGCAGCTGGTTCTGGCTCCATCCGTCGGGCACTCCCCTAGGGAAGCGGCAAGAGCCCCGCCGCAGCCCGCGTTACGGCCGCTTCGGCAGCAGTGCGCCCAGAAGAGGAAGGACCCGCGCATGGTAACCCTTAGCATCGATGGCAAAACCATCACCGTTCCCGAGCACACCAGCATCCTCAATGCTGCTTACCTGGCCGGATCGAAGGTTCCCACGCTGTGCTATCTGAAGGACCTGAACGAAATAGGATCGTGCCGCATCTGCGTGGTAGAGGTCGAAGGGGTAGACAAGCTGGTGGCCTCCTGCAACAACGAGGTTGCCGAGGGCATGGTGGTTACCACCAACAGCCCGCGCGTCATCGCATCGCGCCGCGAAACCATGGCGCTCATCCTTTCGCACCACCGCACGCGCTGCACTTCCTGCGTGCGCAACGGCAACTGCCTTCTGCAGAACAACGCCATGGCGCTGAACATGACCGACAGCCCCTATCCTGTCGAATACGACTGCAGCGAAAGCCCCGCCGATTTCCCCCTGGTGCGTGATGCCAGCAAGTGCATCAACTGCATGCGCTGCGTAAGCGTGTGCTCCAAGGTGCAGAACCTCAATGTTTGGGAGGCAACCCGCACTGGAGCCAAGGTGCATGTGGGCGCCGCCGGCTGCAATGACGTTTCCGAGGCAGCCTGCGCGCTGTGCGGCCAATGCGTCACGCACTGCCCCTGCGGCGCGCTTTCCGCACGCGACGACACGCGTACGGTTTCCCGCCTTATCGCCGACCCGGAGCGCATCGTCATCGCGCAGATCGCCCCTTCCATCCGCACCGCCTGGGCCGAGTCGCTGGGTCTTTCCCATGAAGAGGCAACAGTGGGCCGCATGGTTGCCGCCGTGCGTACGCTGGGCTTCGACTACGTATTCGACACCGACTTCGCCGCCGACATGACCATCATGGAGGAAGGCACCGAGCTGCTGCATCACCTGAAGGAGCACCCCGGCCAACCCATGTTCACCTCGTGCTGCCCTGGTTGGGTGCGCTTCCTGAAGGCGCGCCATCCGAAGCTGGTGGGCAACCTTTCCACCACGAAATCGCCCCAGCAGATATTCGGCGCCATCGCCAAGAACTACTGGGCCGAGCTGCTTGAGGTGGATCCCGCCAAGATCGCCGTGGTTTCCATCATGCCCTGCGTGGCGAAGAAGGCCGAGTGCGCCTACGACGACATGGACACCACCGGCACCGGCCCCGATGTGGACGTGGTGCTTACCACGCGCGAGCTTGGCCGCATGCTGGCAAGCAGCATGGTGAACGTGAAGGGCCTGGCCGAAGAAGAGTTCGACATGCCCTTGGGCGATGCCACGGGTGCCGGCCACATCTTCGGCGCCACCGGCGGCGTTATGGAAGCCGCGCTGCGCAGCGCCTACTTCCTGGTAACGGGCAAGAACCCCGACCCCGATGCCTTCAGCGCCGTACGCGGCCGCGAGGGCTGGCGCGAGGTGTCGTTCGACCTTGCCGGCAGCGAGCTGCATATCGGCATTGCCAGCGGCCTGGAAAACGCCCATCAGCTGTGCACCGCCATCGAGGAAGGCCGCGTGCGGTACGATTTCGTCGAAGTGATGGCCTGCCCTGGCGGCTGCGTGGGCGGCGGCGGCCAGCCTATCCACGAAGGACGCGAATGCGCCTACGAGCGCGAGCTGGTACTGCGCGACATCGATACCAATTCCAAGGTGCGCTTCAGCCACGAGAATCCCTCGGTAGCGGAATGCTACGAGAAGTTCCTGGGCGCCCCCAACAGCGAAAAGGCAGAGCAGCTGCTGCACTCCGACCACTTCGCCTGGGGCATGCCGCCTGCACGGTAAGCACGCCGCCCAACAACAAGCCGAAACCCGGTCGGGCCCTGCCGATTCAAAGGCGGGGCCCGTCTGCTGCTGCCCCCATTCCGCTATCGCGGCACCTACCGGCAGGGACAACGCCCTTGTGCCACCTGCCATCTGCAAAGGGCTCCATAGCAGAGCCTTCCCGCTCGCAGATATCCCGCAAAGGAGGCCATTCCCGGCCGGCCGCCAGGCGCCTTGCCGTACAATGGCACCGTCCATCCGCCTGCCGCTCGTCTTCGGCGCAAACAAGAAAGGCCCATCGTGCTCGACCAGTTCTCCCGTACCCGATTGGTATTCGGCAACGAAGGCGTTGAGGCGCTCGCCAACGCGCGCGTAATCGTGTTCGGATGCGGCGGCGTGGGCGGCTACGTGTGCGAATCGCTGGTACGCAGCGGACTGGGCGCCATCGACATCGTCGACGACGACAAGGTGTGTCTCACCAACATAAACCGCCAGGTGATCGCCACCTGGAAGACCATCGGCGAAGACAAGGTAGACGCCATGGAGCAGCGGCTGCTGGACATCAACCCCGACTGCCGCATCGTAAAGCACAAGTGCTTCTACCTTCCCGGCAACGCAGACCAGTTCGATTTCTCGCAGTACGATTACGTGGTGGACTGCGTTGACACCGTCACCGCGAAGCTCAACCTGGTTACCCAGGCAAAGGCGGCAGGCACACCCATCATCAGCGCCATGGGAGCAGGCAACAAGATGGACCCCACCGCCATCCGCATCGCCGACATCTCGGAGACCTCCATCTGCCGTCTGGCGCGCATCATCCGCAAAGAGCTGCGCAAACGCGGTATCAAAGGGTTGAAGGTGGCCTATTCGCCCGAGCCTACGGTGAAGCTCGAAGAAGACGGCAAGGCCGGCTGCGCCGCAGGATGCGTATGCCCTCCGGGCAGCGAGCGGACCTGCCTGCAGCGCCGCAGCGTCCCCGGCAGCAACGCCTTCGTTCCCGCAGCGATGGGGCTGGCCATAGGCTCTGCCGTGGCGCAAGACCTCATGAAGTCCTAGCTGTCCATTCCACTGCCCACCCAACGGCTTCCAGCCGCGTAGTATGCGAACCATCAGTTGACCAACAACAAGGAGGTTCGCCATGTACACACCAAGCCGTCACGTTGCCACGTTCTTCATCGCAGGGTTCCAGCATCACGATGGGGCGATGGTGCTCGAAGATCTGAAAGCAGGCACTCGCCTTGCCCTGGTGCCCGAGCGCGACAACCCGCACGACCCTGAAGCCGTTGCCGTCTATTTCAAAGACGTCATGATCGGCTACATCCCCCGCACCGACAACCAGCTGCTTTCCCTGCTCCCCTTCTTCGGGCACAGCAATGTGTTCGAGTGCCGCATCCTGCAGGTGAACAAGGAAGCCGAGCCTTGGAAGCAGGTGCGCATCGGCATCTACATCTCCGACAAGCGCGATTACTAGGCAAGCACACAAGCACAACAAGGAGGCCGGCCATGGGCATCATCGATCCAGAGGAATACGCAGGCAAGATGCAGGAAAAAGACTTCGACGTCCTTATCAGCGCGAAGGATTTCCTTTTCGACGACCTTCATTTCTTGGAATGGGACATCCGAGAGCAAGAGAAAAGCGTCGGCGAAGTAGAGGGCATATCGGGCATCGAGTACGCCAATAAGCTGGAATGCCTTTCCAAGCTTGCCGCGCTCATGTCCAAGCGCGTAGACGAATTCGTCCGCCAATGCAGCAAGGAGGCAGCCTGATGAGCGCCGTCGTTAAAGCCTATTCCCCCGCATACGATTCCGTGATCCGCTGGAGGTACGTCAAATACGACTTCCGCAACGAGGTGGGCTGCTCGATTATCACGCTCGTGCCCAGGGTGGCAAGCCAGCCGAAGAACGTCGGCGAGGCCATCACCGTTGCCCGCACCCGCACCTCATCCTCGCTATAGGGAGCAAGATCCACGCCCTTGCCGAAACGGTCGATTATCGGGTTGATGGAATCCTTCTTCACCCGCAAAACGGCCTTTGCTTCCGTACCGCGGTACATGTCGAACGAGCTTTGCAGGTACTCGCCCACGTCGAAGCCGGCAATTATCTCGTTCTTGGCAACAGGGACATCGGAAACCTCGATATCCACCATGCGGTCCACCCGGAAATTCGCCAGCCCTTGGTGCTTGTCGCTCCACGTAACCAGGTAATAGAAATCGTCCAGGTAGATAAGCTGGACCGGCGTGCGCGTATAAGGCTCGCCGCCGCGGCGCAGCACCCGATGCTTGCCCTCATCGTAGGTTTGGTAGCGGAACTGCACCTGGCGCTTGGCGGTGAAGGCGCGCTGGATGGCATCGACGTTGTAATACACCGATTCGTTGGCCGATTTGATGCGCCCCTCAACATGCAGGTGCTTCTTCAAGTTTTCCGCCATGTACTTGCTACCCAGCTTCGACACGGCCTTCACCAGGGAAGACGATTTGCGTTCGGTAAGGAAGCGAGAGCTTTGCACGGCGTCGGCCAAAAGCAGAAGCTCCCCTTCCTGGAACTCGCGGGAAGCCAAGCCGTATTCATCGGGCGCACGATGGTACTTCTGGATGTCGTATCCGAACAGGCGCAGGCAGTCCAGGTCGTTGTACAGTGTTTTGCGCTCTACCTTGACCCCCCGTTCAGCAAGCCGCTCTATGAGCTGCGGGCACGTTAGGCCATGGTCGTCGTCCGTTTCCGTTTCCAGGATCTGGGCCAAATACAGAAGCTTGAGTTTTTGGGTTTCCGCCGCCATGGCAACTCCTTAACTGGGAGGTTCGTTGGACACCATGATACGCCAGCGATAGCCTAGGCTGGCGGCAAACCGGCCAAAGGGGCAGATGCCGCAAGTGTGGATGCACGAGGAAGCGCAGCCGCTAAATGGACGGGGCTTCCCATGGTTGCCGACAAAATACTTGAAGGGCAGTCTGTCAAAAGCGCAGATACCGAAGGTTCCGGGAGGGCGAGCCCCGTCCACAACGCTACTGCTTTACCGGGAACCTTTTCAGCCAGCGAACGGCAACCAGCAGGCAGAACACGATAGAAACCACGCCCAGGATACCGCCGGCGTAGAACACGTTGGCAATGCCGGCGGCGTTCACCACCTGGCCACCCAGGAACGCGCCGAAGCCGATGCCGAAGTTGAAGATGCCCGAGAAGAAGGCCATGGCCACGGTTTCCTCTTCATCGCTGGAAACATTGATGATCTCGGCCTGGTACACCACGCTCACCGCAGCCGCGCAGATGCCCCACAGCACCACATCGGCAAACACCGCCCCAACGCCCAGGCCCACCGCCGTATGCATGAACAGCAACGCCAGGGGAACGCCGATGGTGATGATGCGGAAGAACGGGAAGCGGAAGCGCGGGTACAGCTTCGAGCAAGCCAAGCTGCCCACGATGCTGGCAACGCCGAACACGGAAAGCACAATGGTAACCATGCCGCTCTCTATACCGCCCACTTGCAATAAGAAGGGCTCGATGTAGCTGTAGCCCGTGTAATAGCCCCAGGCATAGAGCGCCGTAAGGATGAACAGGGCAACCAGGCCCTTGTTCTGAAACAGGCCGGGGAGCTGAGCCACGTTGAACGGCTCGGCGCCAGGAACCCAGGGCATGGTGATGATGAGGTACGCCAAAAGCAGTGCGCTCAACACGGCAACGATGGCAAAGGTCATGCGCCAGCCAACGGCCAAGCCGATGGCGCGACCCAGCGGCAAGCCGATGATACCGGCAATGGCCGTTCCCGTTTCCACCAGGCTCAGCGCCAACGACCGTTTCTCCGAGGTAACCAGGCGTACGGCGATGGAGGCCGCGATGGCCCAGAACACCGAATGGGCGCAAGCCACCACCAAGCGCGATGCCATCAGCATCCAATAGCTGCTGGATAGCGCTGTGAGCACCTGCCCTAGCAGGAACACCGCCAGCACCACAATGAGCAGTCGACGGAAATCGAGCCGGGTGGCCACGATCATCAGCGGCACCGAAAGGATCATCACCGCCCAGGCATATACCGAAACGAGCATGCCTGTGGTTGCTTCGTCGGTGCCGAAGGAGGCCCCGATATCGGTAAGCAGGCCAACGGGCATGAACTCGGACGAGTTGAACACGAAGGCCGCAACGGCCACGCCGGCCAAAGCCAACCACTGCCGTTTTCCCATTTCGCCATTCACAGCATGCCTCCCTCAAGCCTCGTCAATCGCAAAACGTGGCTATCCTAGCGCACGCAGCACAGCAAAGCAGCAGGGCGCAACCCGTTAGGGCAGCAGATCCATAACTCCCCAATCCATACCCACTTGAGCAACCGCCAAACAAAGGCAAGGGGGGCAGCGAAGAAAGCAAATGAGGCCCGCCTTACTCCTCGCCAGTCCCCGCGTCTTCGCCTTCTTTCAAGGCGGCGAAGCGGGCCTTCATGGTGGGATTCTTGCGCGTGAGCTTCTTGATGGAAAGGTCTTGAGCCTTGTCGTTGGCCAAGCGCAGCTGATTCTCGCTCCCCAGCAGGGCCTTCTTCGTTTTCTCCAGATGGTCGATGGTCTTGTCTATCTCGGCGATAGCGGTTTGGAACTTCTCGCTGGCAATGCGGTAGTTGCGGCCGAACTTGTCTTTGAAATCCTCCATCGATGCCTCGAAATTGGTGATGTCGATGTTCTGGTTGCGCACCTCGGCAAGCTCGGTCTTGTACTTCAGGGCGCCCAATGCCGCATTTCGCAAGATGGAGATGATGGGGATGAAGAACTGCGGGCGTATAACGTACATCTTCTCGAACCGATAGCCCACATCAACGATGCCCTCGTTGTACAGCTCGCTATCGGGCTCCAGCATGGTGCACAACACCGCGTACTCGCACTTCTTTTTCGTGCGGTCGGAATCCAGCTTGGCGAAGAAGTCCTCGTTCTTGTGCTTCGTGCGCGTCTCGTCGTTCTCGTTCTTCATCTCGAACATGATGGAGACAATCTCCTCGCCCGTTTCCGGGTCGCACTCGCGGAAGACGAAGTCGCCCTTGGTGCCATCGGCCACATCGTTGTCCTTCTCAAAGTAGGCGTTCGGAAATGCCGTGGCGCGGATCTTGTTGAACTCGGTTTCGCAATGGCGCTCCAGCGATTCGCCCACCATCTTCGTGGAAAGGCGGGCCTTCATGTCCTTCACGCGGGCGATTTCCTCGTCCTTGTACTTGATAAGCTCGTCTTTCGCCGCAAGCTCGTTCACCATCTTCTCGCGCAAGGCGGCCTGAGCCTGAGCGGCTTGGGCTTCCTGCAGCTTCACCTGCGCGGCAAGCTCATCGCGCTGGCGCTCAGCCTCTGCGCGCGCCTCGGAAACCGCCAGCTGCTTCTGCGCAGCGAACTGAGCCTCCTGAGATTCCAGCTGCTGCTTCTGCGAGGCAATGGTCTGCTGAAGCTCCGC
Source organism: uncultured Prevotella sp. (assembly GCA_963598325.1). Classification (GTDB taxonomy): domain Bacteria; phylum Actinomycetota; class Coriobacteriia; order Coriobacteriales; family Eggerthellaceae; genus Anaerotardibacter. The sequence continues at coordinate 30,744 of CAVBST010000009.1, forward strand.
CGATTCCTCGGCCGCCTTGCGAGCGGCTTCCGCCCGCTCCACCGAAAGCTTCTGGGAATATTCCTGCGATTGGGCCTGTATCTGCTGCTTGAAGGCGCTTTCCTGCGAGGCAACCTGCTGCTCCAATGCCGCAATCTTGGCATCGCGCTGAGCAGTGGCATCGGCAAGCTCTTTTTGGTGCTGCGCGGCGGATACGCGGCTGTCCGATTCGCGCTCGGCCATAAGCTGCTCAACCTGATGCTGCAACTGGGCGATCTTCGCATCGCGCTGGGACGTTTCGCCCTTTGCGGCCTGCTGGGCCTTGCTTACCGCAAGCTCGATTGCGGTCTTCGCCTGGGTCTTCAAAAGGTCTTCGCGCTCGGCCAATTCCTTGTTGAACTCGGCCGTGCGAACCTGCCGCAGAATGTCGGCAAAGCCGCGTTCGTCCACTTGGAAAACCTCACCGCAATGGGGGCATTTGATCTCGCTCATACCTGGCTCCTTACGCGCATGTTTCCCTGATTCTACCAAGCCAGCGCCCTGCGGCAGTACAGCGCAATGGACAGCGATACGCCATTTCGCCGCAAACGGGCCGAAACCGTCCAACGAAAGAAACGCTACGCTCCCCCAAGAAATGGAAAGACGCAGCGCGAACCGTCATACTTAAATGGTTGAGCGCCCGCCCAAACGTTCATCCACGAACGCCGCAACGGGCGCCTTCCAACGAACACACCGAGCAGAAAGCGATGGCACCATGAGCGATACCATGCAGCTCGTTCTCGTTCGCCACGGCGAGAGCGAATGGAACAAGTTGAACCTCTTCACCGGTTGGATGGATGTGGACCTTTCCGACACCGGCCGCAAGGAAGCAACCGATGGCGGCCGCGCCTTGGCCGAGGCCGGCTTCGATTTCGACGTGTGCTACACCTCGTACCTGAAGCGCGCCATCCACACCCTGAACCACATCCTGGGCGCGATGGACCGCGAATGGCTGCCCGTGAACAAGACCTGGCGCCTGAACGAGCGTCATTACGGCGCCCTGCAGGGCCTGAACAAGGCGGAAACCGCCGCCAAGTACGGCGAAGACCAGGTGAAGATCTGGCGCCGCAGCTTCGATGTGCGTCCGCCCGCACTGGAGGAAGACGACGAGCGCAACCCGCGCCTTTTGGCCCCCTACCGCAACGCCCCTGCCGATGAGATGCCCTTGGCCGAGTGCCTGAAGGACACCATCGCCCGCGCATGGCCCTACTTCACCGAGGAGATCGAGCCTCAGATGCGTGCCGGCAAGCGCGTGCTCATCGTCGCGCACGGTAATTCTCTGCGCGCACTGGTGAAGCAGTTCGACAAGCTCTCCGACGACGAGATCGTAGGCGTGAACATCCCCACGGGCGTGCCGCTGGTGTACACCTTCGACAAGGACTTCAACGTGCTGGACAAGAAGTACGTCGGCGACGAGGCCACCATCAACGCAAAGATCAACGCGGTTGCCAACCAGGGCAAGGCAAAATAGCGCAAGCTGCCCCTGATTACGCAAACAGCCGGCCAGCGGAACCAAATCCGCTGGCCGGTTTTGTATAGGCGTCCATCCATCGAACGGAACGGCACCTATCCCTCGAACTGGGAGTTGTACAGGTTGGCGTAGGCGCCGCCCTTGGCAAGAAGCTCGGCGTGCGTCCCCTGCTCCACGATGTTGCCCTGCTGCACCACCAAGATGAGGTCGGCGTTGCGGATGGTGGAAAGCCTATGGGCGATGACGAACGAGGTTCGCCCCTCCATCAAGCGGTCCATCGCGCGCTGGATAAGCTCTTCTGTGCGCGTGTCCACCGAGCTGGTGGCCTCGTCGAGCACCAGCATGTGCCGGTCGGCCAAGATGGCACGGGCAATGGTAAGCAGCTGGCGCTGGCCTTGGCTGATGTTGCTGGCGTCCTCGTTGATCTCCATATCGTAGCCGCCAGGCAGCGTGCGGATGAAGTGGTCGGCGAATGCCGCCTTTGCCGCCGCTTCCACCTCTTCATCGGAAGCATCGAGCTTGCCGTAGCGGATGTTCTCGCGGATGGTGCCCTTGAACAGCCAGGTGTCCTGCAGCACCATGCCCACCATGGAGCGAAGGTCGTCGCGGTCGAACTCGCGCACATCGTGCCCGCCAATGCGAATGGCGCCGGAATCAACGTCGTAGAAGCGCATGAGCAGCTTCACCATGGTGGTCTTGCCGGCACCGGTGGGGCCAACGATGGCCACCGTCTGCCCCGGGCTCACCTTCGCAGAGAAATCGGTGATCACCGGCTTGCCCGGCTCGTAGCCGAAGCACACCTTGTCGAACTCGACGCCGCCATCCACCTGGGCCGCGGTGATGCGCGCCGGCTCGTCTTCCTCTTCGGGGGCGTCCAGGAACTCGAACACGCGCTCGGCCGCGGCGGCCATCTGCTGCAGCACGTTAGAGATCTGGGCAAGCTGTGTCAGCGGCTGGGTGAAGTTCTTCATGTATTGGATGAACGCCTGGATATCGCCCACCGTTATGCGCCCCTGGATGGCGAACAGCGCACCGAGCACGCCCACAACCACATATCCCAGGTTGCTCACGAACGTCATGATGGGCATAAGCAGGCCGGAAAGGAACTGGGACTTCCACGCCGATTCGCGCAGCTCTTCGTTGGTGCGGCGGAACCTTTCCACCACTTCCTCTTCCTTGCCGAAGGCGCGCACCACGGCATGCCCCGAGAAGGTTTCCTCTACCTGGCCGTTTATCACGCCCAAGCGGTTCTGCTGCACGCGGAAGTACTTCTGGCTGCGCTTCACAACGATAGACACCACGAACAGCGAAAGCGGGATGACGACCAGCGCCACTAACGTCATAAGCGGGCTGATGGAAAGCATCATCACCAACACGCCCAGCACCGTGGCAACGCCGGTGATAAGCTGCGTCACGCTGGTGTTCAGGTTCATGCCAAGCGTGTCCACGTCGTTGGTGATGCGGGAAAGCACATCGCCGGTGCTGGTCTTCTCGAAGTAGCCCACCGGCAGCGCATCGATCTTGGCGGCGATACGGCGGCGCAGCTCGAAGCACGTGCCCTGTACCACGCGCGTCATGATCCAGCCCTGGGCGAATGAGCATGCGGCCGAGATGCCGTACAGCGACAACGTGGCAACAAGGATCATGCCCACCGCATCGAAGTCTATGCTGCCGGTGCCGGCGATCTTGGCGGTGATGCCGTTGAACAACTCGGTGGTGGCGGTAGAGAGAACCTTCGGGCCGATGATGTTGAACACGGTGGAGCCCAAGGCGAAAACAACGACCACCACAAGGGCAACCTTATAGCGGCCCATGAAATGGAAGAGCTTGCCCATGGTTCCCTTGAAATCGTGGGCTTTCTCCCCGCCTAAGCTGGCACCCATGGGGCCGCCGGGGCCGCGGCGGCGCTGCTTGGGCGCGCGGATCACGCCGCCTTCGTTCTTCTGATCTGCGCTCATCGGACAACACCCCCTTCCAGTTCCTCTTCCGATAGCTGCGATTCGGCAATCTCGCGATAGGTTCGGCAGCTCTCCATCAACTCGGCATGGGTTCCGCGGCCCACCAGCTTCCCCTCGTCGAGCACCAGGATCTGATCAGCCGTAAGCACGGTGGAAATGCGCTGGGCAACCACGATCACCGTCTTGCCCGCGGCTTCCGTGGCCAACGCCGCCCGCAAGTGCGCATCGGTTGCGTAATCGAGCGCCGAGAAGCTGTCGTCGAATAGCAGCACAGGGGCGTCGGTTGCCAAGGCGCGCGCGATTGACAGGCGCTGGCGCTGCCCACCCGAAACATTAGTGCCGCCCTGGGAAAGCTGCGAGGCGAAGCCCTCTTCCTTCGACTCGATGAACTCGGTTGCCTGGGCGATATCGGCCGCGTGACGAAGCTCATCTTCGCCCGCGCCCTTCGCGCCGTAGGAAATGGTTTCCTCGATGGTGCCCGAGAACAGGAACGCCTTCTGCGGCACGTAGCCTATCAGGCTGCGCAGGTCGTGCTGGGAAAGGCTGCGCACGTCCACGCCGCCCACCGAAACCGTGCCTTGGGTTGCATCGTAGAACCGCTCGATGAGCTTGAGCATGGTGGTCTTACCCGAACCGGTGGCGCCGATGATGGCAGTGGTCTTACCCGGCGACGCCGTGAAGCTGATGTCGCGCAGCACTGGCTCACTTCCCTCGCTGTAGGCGAACGTCACTCGGTCGAACTGCACCGGAAGCCCCGCGGCATCGCCGTCGATACGGCCGATCTGCGATTGCTCGGGATCCTTGATGGAGCTTTCCGTCCCCAGCACCTCGTTCACGCGCTGCGCGGCAACATCGGCACGGGGAAGCATGATGGAGATCATGCCGATCATCAAGAACGACATCACGATAACCATGGCGTATGTGATGAAGGCGATCATGTCGCCCGTCTGCATGGTGCCCGTATCGATGGAATGGCCGCCCACCCACACGATGAGCACCGAGGTGGCGTTCATCACCAGCATCATGGCCGGCATCATGAACGTCATGGTGCGGTTGGTGAACAGCTGCGTTTTATACAGGGCTCGGCTTGCCTCGTCGAAGCGCTGCTCTTCGTAATCCTGACGGCCGAAGGCACGCACCACCTGCAAGCCCGAGAGCATCTCACGCGAAACAAGGTTCACCCGGTCGATGAGCTTCTGCATTATCTTGAACTTAGGCAAGGCGAACGCCATAAGGATGAAGATGACGATGGCGATCACCACCACCGCAAGCACGATTACCCAGCTCATGGAGGCGTTGGTCTGCGACACCATGATGATGCCGCCTATCGCCAAGATGGGCGAGTACAGCACCATGCGCAGCAGCATTACCAGAACGGTTTGTATCTGGGTTATGTCGTTGGTGCCGCGCGTGATGAGCGACGCCGCCGAGAAGGATTGCACTTCGGCATCGGAAAACGAGACCACCCGGGCGAACAGGCGCTCGCGAAGCTTCGCGGCAATGCCTGCAGCGGTGCGCGAGGCGATGAGTCCCACCAGCACCGAGACCACCACCATCAACGCGGTAACGCCCAGCATCTTGGCGCCCACGGCAACCAGGTAGCCCAGCTGGATGGCGCCCATGTCCATGCCCAGCTGCTCGTATTCCGCCTTCACCGCGCTGATGGCCTGCTGTTCCACCAGGGAATCGCTGATAGCGCCAAACGATTCCTTCGCCTGTGAAACCATCTGCTCTACCTGGGCTTTCGACACCTGGCCCGCCTGGTAGGCCGCGTAGAGGGCTTGGATGTCGAACCCTTGCGAGCCTGTATCGGCTTGTGCGGATTGGGTAATCTGGTCGGAGAACGAGACGATAACCAGCGGCAGCGCAACGGCAGAGTCGAGCTCTGTGCGGTTTGCTTCGCCGGCTTCGGTAAGGGAATATGTGCCGTCTTCGTTTTCGGCGTACGAGGCCCGTATCAGCTGCTCGTCGGATTCCGAGGCAAGCATGCACACGTAGCCGAACGTTTCCGCCCGCATCTGCGAAGGGGATGCGTCCTCTACGCCGCCCTGTTGGATGCCGACATCGACCAGGTCGGAAGTGTAGCGCGGCAGCGACAGATCGGCGAACGCCTGAACCACCAACAGCAGCACGATAAGCAGAACCGCCAGCTTCGACTGTTTGAGGTACTGGATGATGCGCATAGCCTAGCCTACCTCTTTTCCCTGGAAGGGAGCAGGCGAAAGCTCGCATTCCTCGAAATCGCCCGAGGAATCGATGTAGTCGCAGATCTTCGAAAGCGTTGCGATGAAGCGGGCAATCTCTTCCTCGCCCACCGCATCGAGCATGCCGTCGAAGAAGCGGGAGCGCTGGGCGCGCATTTCCTCTGACACCACCTTGCCCTGCTCGGTGATATCCACCACCACCGCACGCGAATCGCTCTTGCAGCGCGTGCGCTCGATGAAGCCCTTTTCCTCGAGCGACTTCAACAGCTGCGAAACCGAGCTGGGGGAAGCGTTGAACCTCTTGGCGATCTGCGAGGGGCGCACCTCGGGGCTATGGTCGCAGGCGTGGCAGATCACGATAAGCGCGAACACCTCGGTCTCCGATAGATCGGCGATGCTCGAAGGCGGCAATGGGCGGCGGTGCTTGAAACGGCGCGCCGTGGCAACAAGCTGGTTTTTCAACTGCTCGCGCTGGCGGCCGGCAGCATCTCCCGCCTGCCCTGCTGATGCTTGCGGCAATTCGACTCCTTAGAACACATTTAACGTGCTCAATAGTTTAGCTGCTAAATAATAAACCAGCTAAAAAGAATTACCGATTCATCACACTTTGGGATTAGCCGCCAACAAAAACACGTCGACAAGGCAGAAACCCGGAAACGGCGAAGGGGCCGCATTCCACCTGCCACAATACCCCTATCCCGCCGTCAAACGCCCAGCAACGAATTGCGCCAGCGCGGCTGCGCGGCCCCTCAATGAACCCTGGGGCCAACCGAAACCTCTAGAGCAACGGCTTCTTCCCGTTGGGAAGCGTCGCCGGCTTCTTGGGAAGCTTCGCGTACACCAGCACGTCGTAAACGGCGAACAGCAGCACGCCAGCACCCATGACGTAGTACCACGGGTTGTTCTCGATGGCGAAGTACGGGCTGATGAGCGACCACATGTTGCCCCACGGGTTGAACGACATCACGCACACCAGCACCAGCGTGACCACCAGCTGCCAGCACGAGCCCACGCGCGTGCCGCGCTCGCGCCAGAACAGCCCCGGCGCGCACACGATGATGACCTGCGTGAAGATCCAGAACTTGAACATGGACACGTCGCCCAGCTCCACGCGCAGGAAGTTCAGCGAGACGAAGAAGATCAGGATCTGCGCGCAGATGACGAAGACGACATGGCCTGCGGTGCAGTCAGGCCCCCACATCTCGAAGCGCTCCACGACCACCGTCTTGTACAGGCAGTAGATCTCGACGAACACCCACACAGCCTCGCCGACGCAGCCCAGCATGAAGAACCAGAAGCCGCCCACGACGTTGTACGCGCTCAGGAACACCCAGATGCCCATGAAGTCTGCCGCGCAGTAGAACGTGTGCATCCACACCGGATAGGGCCCTGCACCCTCGCGGTTCACCAGAAGCACGGAGTACACGTACACCATGAAGCCCAGGAAGAACGTGAACAGCGTGGTGAACAGCGTGATTCCGAACGCCGGGTTCTCCGGGCTCAGGCTGTACACGAAGTCCTGCAGCGTCAGATCGACCCCGTCGGGGTATGTGGCGAACACCGTCTCGAGAATATTCATTGTCGGATCCTTTCCCTATGGGCGGCGAAGGCTTGGGCGACGCTTGGGGCAGCCCTTTGCCGCAACTATCCTCCGCTAAGCCGCAACTTTCTTCTCGGCCGCCTCCTGAAGCGCCTTGGACTTAGGCAGTCGGTAACACTGTCACACGGCGCGGGCAATATCATTTCCTTAACGCGTATAGTATTCATGTTTCCTATACGCGTCAAGTATTCGAGTTTGCTACCATTGGCACCGAAAAACGGCAACGGGAGGAGACGCATGGCACGGCCGCAGAACGAACAGCTGAAAGCAGCCATCACGGCCGCCGTGGAGCGCCAGTTCCTGGAGCGCGGCTACCGCGAAACGTCGTATCGGAGCATCGCCGAGGAATGCGGCATCAGCCGAAACCTCGTCCAGTACCACTTCCCCAAGAAAGAGAAGCTCGCCGAGGCCTTCATGGAGTCCCTGCTCGGGAAAAGCATGCGCGAGCTGGGGTTCAGCGAGGCTGACCTGCGCGGCGACTTCGAGAAAATCAAGGCCGTGGGCGTGCGCTATTTCGAGACGCTGATGGCCAGCAGCGGATCGCGGCAGTTCCTGCAGGACGTGCTGGCAAGCCGCGATATGACCGAGGACATCCTCGCCTTCAACATGGACTGGGCCCTAGACGCCGTCGGCGTAACGCCGGCCACAAAGAAAGACGTGCAGCGGAGCATAGTGGTGCACATGGGCGGCTTCTACGAGCTCTTGTACTGGGCGCTACGCCACGGGGGAAATATCGATTTGCGCGGCGAGCTCGATATCGTCGTCGATGCCTTCGAGGAGGCCCTCGGCCGAAGCTAAGCCCCAATCGTCTCATCTGGTGCAATGATGTCATATTGGAGTGATTTGCGGTGTTTCGGATGTACCGGACACCGCAAATCCTGGAGCCCAAGATGCCACACCTGCTTGAGAACGACCGCCCAACCGTCTCGTGTTTCTTTACGGATGCTGAAAGCCCAAGGCCCCGATGTTATAACGGTTCTGTCCAATTGTTTGAACAGATGAACTGCGGCCTTACCGCCGCGCGAGAGGACCCCATGAACTCGAAGGAGAAGTGCTGATGCCTGACAGAAATCAAACCGGCGGCAATCCCGCTGATCGCATCAAGATCCATGTCCTGCACTGCGGGCGCGTGTGCGTGTCGAAGTACCTACCGTTCGGGGGCGAGGGCTGCAGCCTCATCAAGGCGTCAGGCATATTTGGCAAGAAGAGCGACCGTGTTTGGCTGCCCGTGTCGGCCTACCTCGTCGAGCACCCCAAGGGGCTCTTCTTGATAGACACCGGCTGGGAGCGCGCCATGAGCCCAAGGGGCACATTCGACGCAAAGGCACAGATCGCCTCGCTGGGATCCGCGCTGCTTTACAAGACCAACCAGGGCGTCGTAGAGGAAGGCCGGACTGTTGGCGAGCAGCTTGCGCAGCGCGGTATCGCACCGGCCGACATCGACTGCGTGCTGCTCACGCATCTGGACTGCGACCATGCCAACGGGCTGTCGGAGGTACGGGGCGCGCGCCGGATACTGGCATCGGCCGACGAGCTGACATTTGCGAACAGATTCCCCAACAACGCCGTACGCTACAAGAGTCGCTGGTGGGCCGACGCGGGTCTGGAAACCTTCGACTGGACAGGGGCAGAAGGTCCGGCCGGCAAGTCCTACGACTTGTTCGGCGACGGAAGCATGCTGCTCGTGAACATCCCCGGGCATTCCGAAGGGCTCTTCGCTGTGAAGGTCACGGGCGCCGATGGGCGCTTCGTCCTGCTGTTTTCCGACGGCGGATACGCGACGCGCTCCTGGCAGGAGATGATCTTGCCGGGCATCGCCTCGGACCGCGAACAGCAGAGGCGCTCGCTGGCGTGGATACGCGAGCAGAGCCTTTTGCCGGAGTGCGTCGAGTCCATCGCGAACCACGACCCAGACATAAAACCCCACGTGATAGAGCTGTAGCAAGCAGCGCCTGCGCCCGAATCTGAATTCCAAAGTGTAAATTCCCCTTCCCCAAAATGCAGTAATTGCACTTTGGATTGCACTTTGGGGGAACGAGCTGTGCTCATCGAGGTCTTGCAACGCCCCACGGCAACCCAGAAGGAGCTTGCGACACGCCTGAAGGTGTCCGAGCGAACAATTAAGACAAGGACCGTCTCGTTGCAAGAAAAGAACCTGCTCAAAAGGGTCGGCGGTAAGCGCAACAGCACCTGGGAGATCCCTCAAAACGTAAAGGAGATACTGGAACAGTGAGCTCTTCAACGAGCCCCTCAGCTTCTCAGAACAGGCAGGCGTCGATAACGTCCTTGCCCCTGAGGGCATCTAGCCATGGGTCGGGAATCCCGTCAATGCTGTACGCTATACCGGCCAGGGCGCCGGCAACCGCGCCGGTGGTGTCCGTATCATCACCGAGGTTGACGGCCTTAAGGACGCAGTCTGCGTAGTTGTCCGTGTTGGCAAGGCACCAGAGCGCAGCCTCGAACGTATCCAGGACGTAGCCGCTCGATGAAATCTGGTCTTCGGGCTTGTTCACGTCGATCCGCGCGGCGGCGACCTCACGGGGTGCCCGGCCACAGATAAGCTCTCGCGCCACATGGACCATGCGCACACACGCCTCCGTCGACGTGCGGTGGGCATGAGTGATCGCCGAAACAGCGCGCACTTCGTTGTCGGTCGCGCCGGTGAAGGCCAGCGGCACGGTGCGCATGAGGGAGCCGTTGCCGTTGTCGAACTCGCCGTCCAGGCCGCGGCCCAGGCGCAGCGCCTTGGCCGTGGCATTGCCTATGTCAAAAAGCCCGTCGCACGTATAGGCATCGTCACGGCACCAGGCCAGGAACCTGTCACGGATGTCGGTGGCGTCAACCCGCCCCAGCTCACGGTAACTATCGCAAATGGCGAGCGCCATCGAAGTGTCGTCGCTCCACGTTCCAGCGGGCTGATTGTGCGTGCCGTGGCCAACCATGCCCGCGCACGCAAAGGAGCCACGCTCCTTGAACTCATAGGGAACGCCAAGCGCGTCGCCAACGGCCTGGCCGAATATGCAGTCACGAAGGGTAACCGTCATGGAACAACCTGCTTTCTTCCTCTTGCCTAGGCATTGCGAACAGCAACATTCTCGCACAGTCGGTCGAAGCGCCCGTGCGCGTGCTTTACTGCGGGTTTCGCTTTCGGGCTTTTGCGAGGTTTTCGGGAACGGGCCGTGCGGGCGGAGCGCAGCTTGTATCGCCGACGGGGCTTGCGAGCCTACGCTCAAGCTTGTTAAACTCGTCAATAATGGCCGGTGCCTCGAAAACGCGGTTGCGACGCCCCGAGCCCGTCAGCCGTATGCAGCCAGCATCTTGAAGCGCGTCAACGGCCGAGCCGACCGCCGTAGTAGAGCGACCCGTGGCCTCAACCAGAGATTTCACCGTGAATATCGGCATTCCGATGATACAAGCGGCAACATCTTCCAGAACGCCTTCCCGGCGATTCTTCGAAGTTCCGTTCAGCCATTGCGTCTTTATTTCCTCTGCTGCACGCTCGAAGTGCTCGGCTTCCTCGCAGGCCTGGATGCAGCATCCTGAAAACGTCGAGACCCAGTCGTTGATTCCTTCGCGGGCGCTGCCCTGCCTTGCCGCATCGTCGCTCCTGAAACCGACGAGGCCAGCGATGTAGTCGGTCGAATGCGTGGCAAGGGCAAGGGAAATCGGCGGCACGAATCGCGGCGCCGTACCCCTACGTCGCAGGATGAGATGTATAAGGGCCCGCCCTGTTCTTCCGTTGCCATCGATGAACGGGTGGATCGTCTCGAATTGAGCATGCGCGATTGCGGCTTGCTCGATAGGGGAAATAGTCTCGTCATTGCAGAAAGCGGCAAGGTCGGCAAGCAGTTCATCGAGGTGCTGCGGCGCGGGAGGAACGTAATCGGCGGAAAGGGGGTTGTAGGAACTGCCCCCCACCCAGTTCTGGCGATCGCGCACAACGCCCCCGAACCGCTCGATAGGCGTTCCCTCGCACAGTTTTTTATGAACACCAAGGATCGTTGCGGTACTGATTTCCTTTTCTTCCAACGCCGCATTCAAGGCGTCTTCCAGGGCGTGGATGTTTCCAATGATCGCCACCGCCGTTTCGTCGGACTTGACAGAACCCAGCCCGCTCATAGCCGCTTCAGCTCGAAGCAGGCGGCGCGGACCGACAGTAAGCCCTTCGATGTATGACGACGACACGGCCTCTGCGCGAAGGAGCAGCCGCGCGACACCTTCGCTGTTGGTGACGAAACGTGCGGTCGAATTGAGAAGCTCGATGCGCGCTTGAGCGTTTGCAACATCGCCGACAACGTCGGCATCAAGCGACAAGTCGAGCTCCGCAAGCTTCGTTGGAACATACGAGAGATAGGAGCCACTCGCCCTTTGGCGACGCGATTGTCCCAAGCCGGTAGAAATCCACTGTTGTTTTTCGTATGTCCCCATAAGCGACCTCCTTATTACGACTTTCATTAAAACACGTAATAAGGAAAGGCGCTATTCTTTCGAAGCGAATCCAGAGCGAAACAGCATTCGCGTTCGGCCGCTTTCGCCTGTCCGGCGTTTCAGCGAAGGGCGGGTGGCGCGCAGCCGAGAAGCAACCGCCCGCTATCCGCCCGCAAGCAGAAAGAAGGCCCTGCGGCAGAACCGCAAGGCCTTCTTCATCGGTATATGTCGGCTTCCCCTTACGGAAGGATGAAGGAAAGCACGCCGGATTCCAGGAATACCAGGCAGCAGAGCACTGCCAGCATGCCGATGGACCACGGGATAACGCTCTTGAACAGGTTGCTCTCGTGCTCGCCGGTGGTAACTGCCGCGATAGCCAGCGACTGGGGGCTGATCATCTTGCCGATAACGCCGCCCATGGTATTAGCCGCCAAGAACAGGTCGGGCGTAACGCCAGCCAGCGAAGCGTTCGACTGTGCGGCTTCGTACTGCAGGCTGGAGAACAGCGCGTTTGCAGAGGTGTCGGAGCCGGTAACCGCCGTGCCAACCCAGCCAAGCACCGGCGAGAGAACCGCGAACAGCGAGCCGGTATGCGCCAGGAACTGGCCGATGGAAATGGTCTGACCCGAGAAGTTCATAACGTAGGCAAGGCCAAGCACGCACACGATGGTGAGCGAAGAGAAGCGCATGTTGTAGAACGTCACGCCCAGCTGCTTGAAGGAGCTGGCGATGGTGATGCGGTAGGTGCCCTTCTCGTTGAAGATCATGTACACCAGCGTGGTGAGGAACGCTGCGATGAACAGCATCGTGCCGGGGTTGGACAGCAGGTTCAGGTTGAACGTAGTGCCCGGGTCCTTGCCGGCAGCGGAGAGCAGGTTGCCTGCCAGGCCGGGGAACGGGATCTTGATATCGGTGCTGGAAAGCAGCGTGGGGATGCCCAGCTTGCAGATTGCGAACACCACCACAACGATGATGTAGGGAACCAGGGCCATCCAAGCGCGGACGGGAGCCAGCTGCGTCTGGGAGCCTTCGTCGATGGGAGCCATGCCGAAGCGCTCGCGAGCCTCGTTGACGTTCTTGGGCTTCACGAAGCGCAGGAACACAACGCTCAGGCCAAGGGATACAAGCGCGGCAACAACGTCGGTAAGCTCGTAGGCGAAGTGGTTGGAGCACCACCACTGGGTAACAGCGAACGAAGCACCGATGAACAGCGCCTGAGCCCAGCAGTCGCGCAGGCCCTTTTTGCCGTCAAGGATGATCAGCACCAGCAGGGGAACGAACAGGGCGAACAGCGGAGCCTGGTAACCGGCGATAGCGGCTACGTGCTGAGCGGTGGAAAGCGCCACCGAGGCATCGCCGCCGGCCACCATGTTGCCGGCAGTGGTGATCGGGGTTGCCGCTGCACCGTAGGCAACGGGAGCGGTGTTGGCGATAAGAACCGCAAGGGCGGCCTTCTTCGGCTTAACGCCCAGGGCAAGGATCATCGTTGCCGTGATGGCGATGGGGGCGCCGAAGCCGGCAAGGGCTTCCAGCAGGCCGCCGAAGCAGAAGGCAACCAGGATGGCCTGGATGCGGATATCGCCGCCGCCGACGATGTCGAAGAGCTTCTTCAGGTCTTCAGCACGGCCGGAAACAACCGTTACCTCGTAGAACCACACCGCCATGATGATGATGAACACGATAGGGAACGCGCCGTAGCATGCGCCCTGCACGGCAGAAAGGGCGGCCAGGTGAACCGGCATGTGGAACGCGATGATCGCCACAAGGAGCGAAACGAAAAGCGCAACGAACGCCGATACATGGGCTTTCGCCTTCACGCCCACGAGCATGATGAAGAATGCCGCGAGCGGGATACAGGCCACCAGCGCCGACAGGCCAAGGCTGCCAGCGACGGGATCGACCACTGCTTGGAACATAAGCTTCTCTCTTTCAGATAGGGTACAAACCGCTTTCCCAGCGGGATAAATTGAACGGCACCCATACTAAAAGTTAGTTTTTCGCAACCCCTCGTTTTCCGCCCAGCGGGTGAATCTGGGGAACAAAGGGGGCGGGGCGGGGCGCACGAACACGTTCACTATTTCAGATGAACCGTTCGCCGGCAGACGCGCCCGGCAGATCGCAGGCCGCCGAAGCGCGCTTCAGCGAGCTGAGCCGATCCGATCCGGGCCGAGCCCGGGTCCAAGCCAAAGTCGCGCCAAGCCGGGCCGAGCCCGAACCCAAGCCAAATCCAAGCAAAGCCCAAGGCCTTCAGATTGGTCGATGCCCTGCAACCCCGCACAGCTTCTTGCCGCACACGCGCGGGCGGTCCGAATAGAACTTGCGCGTTCAAGCGAGCCCACATAGCTTTCCACCGCACCCGCGCAAAACCCACTCGCCCTTCTATATAGGCATCGGCGCGCATGGGGCAAGTGATGCACGCGGTTTTCGGCTATGCTTGCTGTGTCAAGCAACAAGGATTCGCGCCGCAGCGCAGGAAGCAGGAACCCATGAACGTAGTTTGCCTAGACCTTGAAGGCGTGCTGGTACCCGAGATCTGGATTGCCTTTGCCGAGGCTTCCGGCATCCCCGAGCTGAAGAAAACCACGCGTGACGAACCCGATTACGACAAGCTCATGGAATACCGCCTTGCCATCCTGCGCGAGCATGGCCTGGGCCTGAAGGAGATCCAGGACGTTATCGCCACCATCGACCCGATGCCCGGCGCCAAGGAATTCCTCGACGAGCTGCACAGCCTGACGCAGGTGATCATCATCAGCGACACCTTCACCCAGTTTGCCCAGCCCCTTATGAAGAAGCTTGGCTGGCCCACGCTGTTCTGCAACGAACTGGTGGTAGCGGAATCGGGCGAGGTAACCGGCTTCAAGATGCGTTGCGAGCAAACGAAGCTCACCACGGTGCGCGCGCTGCAGCAGGCGGGTCTGGATACCATCGCGGCCGGCGACAGCTTCAACGACCTGGGCATGATCAAGGCCAGCAAGGCGGGCTTCCTGTTCAAGAGCACCGATTCCATCAAGGCCGACAACCCCGAAATCCCCGCGTTCGAGGAATACGCGGAGCTTATGGCCGGCATAAAGGCCGCGCTGTAGGCCGCCGAAGCATCGGGCGCGCACGGCGCTGGGCACACCTATGGACGAAGCCTTCGCGAAACAGCTCTGCCAGCTGAACAACCGCTTCTACGAACAGAACGCCGCATCCTTTTCCGCAACCCGTCAGTCGGGCTGGCCGGGGTGGGAACGTTGCCTGCAGGCCATCGGGCTGCAGGCAACGGGGCAAGAGCCGCAAGAACTTCATGTTTTGGACTTGGCCTGCGGCAACCTCCGCTTCGAGGCCTTCCTTGAACGGGCAGTGCCCCAGGCACGCCTGAGCGCCCTTGCCCTGGACGCCTGCGAAAGCCTGCCTGCAACGAGAAGCGATACGCGCTTTATACGCTGCGACATCATCGAAGAGCTTTCGAATGGAACCCTTGGCGAAACCCTCGAAGAAGCCATGGGGGCCAGCCGCACCGGCGCTTCCTTCGAGGACGCCGATCTGGCTGTCTGCTTCGGGTTCATGCACCATATCCCCTTGCCCGAATGGCGGGCGCAACTGCTGAAAGCCATGCTCGGCGCTGTGAAGCCAGGCGGGTTCGCATGCGTTTCCTTCTGGCGCTTCGCCGACGACGAAGGCCTGGCCGAAAAGGCGCAGCACACGCATGCGCAAGGCTGCTTGGAGCTGGGCTTCGACCCTACCGCCTTCAACGAAGGCGATTTCCTGCTTGGTTGGAAGAACCGCGAAGGGTCCTACCGCTACTGCCACAGCTTCACCGATGCCGATATCGACCAGCTCGCAGCCGCCCTGCCGCCAAACGCAAGAACGGCCGCCCGCTTCCGTGCGGACGGCCGAACTAGCAATCTCAACGAATATCTGGTACTGCAAAGGCCCTAGGAAACACCGATCAACTGCGCCCGCCTGCCCGCAGCATGCGGGCGCAAGCTGGCGAAGCGGAACACAGAGCCAAAGCCTAAGGGCAGCCCGGCCACGTACAGGCTCGGGCGAGCCCCACTCCCCTAGTCGCGCGTGAGCTTGCGATGGATGCGATGGGGCTTCGCTGCCTCTTCGCCCAGGCGTTCGATCTTGTTCTTCTGGTAGGAATCGAAGTTGCCCTCGAACCAGTGCCAATTGCCCGGGTTCTCGTCGGTGCCCTCCCATGCCAGGATGTGCGTGGCAATGCGGTCCAGGAACATGCGGTCGTGGCTGGTGATAACCGCGCAGCCCGGGAATGCCAACAGCGCTTCCTCCAAGCTCTCGAGCGTTTCCACGTCCAGGTCGTTCGTGGGCTCGTCCAAAAGCAGCAGGTTGCCGCCCTGCTTCAGGGTAAGCGCCAAGTTCAGGCGATTGCGTTCGCCGCCGGAAAGCACATTGGAAGGCTTCTGCTGGTCGGAGCCCTTGAAGCCGAAGTTGGCAACGTAGGCGCGGCTGGGGATCTCCTGCTCGCCCACACGGATGTAGTCCAGCCCGTCGGAAACCACTTCCCAAAGCGTCTTCTTGGGGTCAAGGCCTTCGCGGTTCTGATCGACGTAGGAAATCTTCACGGTTTCGCCCAGCTCCAGCGTGCCGCCGGAAGCAGGCTCCTTGCCTACGATCATCTTGAACAGGGTGGATTTGCCTACGCCGTTGGGGCCGATAACGCCCACGATGCCGTTGCGCGGCAGGCTGAAGGAAAGGTCGTCGATAAGCACGCGGTCGCCGAACTGCTTGTGCAGGTGCTCCACCTCCAGCACCTTCGAGCCCAGGCGAGGGCCAACGGGAATGGAGATGGCGGTGAAGTCGATGTCCTTGGCGTTGCGGGCCTCGGCTTCCATCTGCTCGTAGCGCTCCAAGCGCGCCTTGTTCTTCGCCTGACGGGCCTTGGGGCTGCTGCGAACCCATTCCAGCTCGTTCTTCATGCGCTTGACCAGCTTCGCCTGCTGCTGACCCTGCGCCTCCAAACGGGCGGCCTTCGTTTCCAGGTAGGTGGAGTAGTTGCCCTTGTAGGGGTACAGGTGGCCGCGGTCAACCTCGCAGATCCACTCGGCAACGTTGTCCAGGAAGTAACGGTCGTGGGTTACGGCCAGCACGGCACCGGGGTAACGATGCAGGAACTGCTCTAGCCACAGCACCGATTCGGCATCCAAGTGGTTGGTGGGCTCGTCCAAAAGCAGCAGGTCGGGAGCTTCCAACAGCAGCTTGCACAGCGCCACACGACGACGTTCGCCGCCCGAGAGCACCTTCACCGGCGCATCGGGGTCGGGGCACTGCAATGCATCCATGGCCTGGGAAAGCTGGCTGTCCAGGTCCCAGCCGTTGGCGGCATCGATCTCGTTCTGCAGGGTGCCCATCTCTTCCATCAGAGCGTCGAAGTCGGCATCGGGGTCGGCCATTTCGGCACCGATGGCGTTGAAGCGATCCACCTTGGCAAGCACGTCGGCGAAGGCCATGCGGATGTTCTCGATAACCGTTGCCTCTTCATCGAGCGGGGGCTCCTGCTGCAGGATGCCCACGGTATAGCCGGGGGTAAGGCGCGCATCGCCCGCGGAAACATCCTCCAGGCCAGCCATTACCTTCAAAAGCGTGGACTTGCCCATGCCGTTGGGACCCACCACGCCGATTTTCGCGCCGGGGTAGAACGAAAGCGTCACGTCGTCCAGGATGACTTTGTCGCCGTGGGCCTTGCGCGCTTGGTACATTTGATAGATGAATTCAGCCACAGGTATTCCTTTCGGTAGGGATGCTGATGGCCAGCGTTTAACTTGGTTTCGCCATTATCCTATATTCCCCAGGTTTCACCAAAGCAGGGCGCAGCGGGGCGGCACGCTTCCCCGCCCCTTGCCTGCGCAAGACAGCCACCGCGTCGTCAACCCGCAAACGAACGAGCCGAAACGCCCACCGCCACCCGCGCCGCGACTAGCTCAGCGCCCCGCACCGCCCCGATGCCAACCTGCCCGAAGGCTTCCCGCCCCTTGCCTGCCAGCGATTCATCGCGGTACCGTGTAGGCCTGCGCATCGAAACGAAACGGGGAACCATGAAACTACAGCAGCTCGTCTACGCCGTTAAGGTTGCGGAATGCGGCAGCATCACCGAAGCCTCGCGAAGGCTGTACGTGTCGCAGCCTTCGATAACCGCCGCCATCGGCGACCTGGAGCAAGAGATGGATGTGCACATCTTCGAGCGCACCAACAAAGGCGTAATCGTATCCGAGGAAGGCGAGACCTTCTTGGGCTATGCGCGCCAGGTGCTTGAGCAGGCCGACCTTCTGGAATCGCGCTACAAGGGCCATTCGCAGCAAACCCCGCACTTCAGCGTTTCGTGCCAGCACTATTCCTTCGCGGTTAACGCATTCGTCGACGTGATCCGCGAATTCGGGGGCGCAAGCTACGACTTCACCATCCGCGAAGAGCAGACGCACGAGATCATCGAAGACGTTGCCCATATGAAAAGCGAGCTGGGCATCCTGTACCTTTCGCCGCGCAACCACGAGGTGATACGAAAGATGCTCACCGTGAACAACCTGGTATTCGAGCCGCTGTTCACGGCGAAACCGCATGTGTTCATCTGCTCGAACCACCCTCTTGCGAACCGGAAATCGGTAACACTCAACGACATGGCCGACTACCCGTTCCTTTCCTACGAACAGGGAAGCTACAACTCGTTCTACTACTCCGAGGAGCTCACCTCCACGCTCGATCGCAGCAAGAACATCCGCGTGCGCGACCGCGCCACCCTGTTCAACCTGCTCATAGGGCTGAACGGCTACACCGTTTGCTCGGGCGTGATCTCGGTTGAGCTGAACGGCCCTTCCATCATCTCGGTGCCGCTCGATATCGACGAGCACATGGAGATCGGCACGATAAGCCGCAAGGGCATCCAACGAACCCGCTACGGGGCAGCCTACCTGGAAGCGCTTGGCCGTCATATCCCGCAATAGAGCGATCCAAGGTTTCCGCAACTCAACCTATCCGCGCTGGGCGGGGCCCACGCAGCTCGTCGCCGCCTTCGCTTATTTCGGCTTCCGAGCAAGCGCGAAGGGGCGGCGCAGAGAACGGCTTGACGCATGGTTCGCCTCATCCCGGAATCCACGATCAAGTACCATGGGCGCCGCCTTGAAGGCGCTTGCTCGGAAGCCGCGCTGCGGAAAGGCTCCTCGCCGCGCAGGCCCCGCCCGGCGCTCCATCTACGAAGGTTGAGCAGCGACGTGGGTTGGGGCATCGCCCTGAGGGGTTCTCTGAAGACTGACCTTGTTCGATTCGCGAAGCGAATCTCCTTCAAATGCATGAAGCAGTGCAGCGCATGC
>CAVBST010000010.1:0-47862 GCA_963598325.1 uncultured Prevotella sp.
TCTTCGGCCTGGTGCGCGCGATGAACAGGTGCAGGATGGGCAGCCAAAGCGCGCGGGGCATATGGATAAGGTTGGGGTCGGAAAGGAACTCGATAAGGTACGGCTTGATATCTGCCGGGTCGGGAGAGTTGGGGGTGCCCGTGTTCATGAGCACGAAGCCGATCTTTTCGTTCTGCGAATCCATGGTTGCGACTATAGCAAAAAAGGATGGCGCCAAGGTGTGGTTGCGAAGCTTTCGCTGTACGGTGTGCGGCGGGCTGGTGCGGTGTTGGCTTTATACTGGTAAATTACCCCGCAAACGTGGGGTTAAACGAAAAGGAGCTTACACGATGGCCTTTCTGTTCGGCTGCGAGAACGTGCATCTGGAATACCCCACCAAGACGATCTTCGAATCGCTTTCCCTGGGTGTCGAAGACGGCGACCGGGTTGGCGTGGTTGGCCGTAACGGCGATGGCAAATCTTCGCTTCTGGGGTTGTTCGACGGCACCATCGAACCCGACGACGGGCGCGTGCTGCGTACCGGCGGCGTGCGCTTCGCTTCCCTTCGCCAGTCCGATTCCCTCGATGACGCCAAGAGCGTTGGCTGGAATGTGGTGGGCGATGTTCCCGAATACGAATGGGCAAGCGATGCGCGCATCCGGCAGATCGTGGACGGCATGATAGGCGACCTGGATTGGGAAAGCCCGGTGGGCACCCTTTCCGGCGGCCAGCGTCGCCGCGTTGACTTGGCGCGCGTGCTGGTGGCCGATGCCGACGTGCTGCTGCTCGACGAGCCCACGAACCATTTGGACGTGGTGGCCATCAACTGGCTGGCACAGCACCTGAAGCAGCGCTTTTCCCGCGGCAGCGGCGCGCTGGTGGTGGTAACGCACGACCGTTGGTTCCTGGACGAGGTGTGCCTGCGCATGTGGGAGGTGCACGATGGCGTGGCCGAGCCCTTCGAGGGCGGCTATTCCGCCTACATCCTGCAGCGCGTGGAGCGTCAGCGCCAGGTTGCGGTTGCCGAGCAGAAGCGCCAGAACCTTATTCGCCGTGAATTGGCATTCCTTTCCCGTGGGGCCCGTGCGCGCTCCAGCAAGCCGCGTTTCCACGTGGAAACCGCGCGTGCCCTTATCGCCGAAGAGCCGCCGCTGCGCAACACCACGGAGCTGAAGCGTGCGGCCATTTCCCGCCTGGGCAAGAAGTGCGTGGACGTTATCGATGCCTCGTTTTCCTATGGGCAGGCGAAGGTGCTCGACAACGTTACCTGGATGATAGGCCCGGGCGACCGCTACGGCCTTATGGGCGCCAACGGGGCGGGCAAATCCACCTTGCTCGACATCGTGCAGGGCAAGCTGCGCCCGCAGTCGGGCCGGGTGAAGATCGGCAAAACCGTGAAGTTCGCCTTCCTTTCCCAGAAGCTGGAAGAGCTGGAGCCCCTGAAGAAAGACCGCGTGCGCGAGATACTCACCCGCTACAACACGCGTTATATGATCGATGGCAAAGAGGTAAGCCCGGCGCAGCTTTTGGAGCAGCTGGGATTCACCAATGCGCACTTGAACATGCCGGTGGAAACGCTTTCCGGCGGCCAGCAACGCCGCCTTATGCTGATGCTCATCCTGCTTGATTCACCCAACGTGCTTATCCTGGACGAGCCCAGCAACGACCTGGACACCGACATGATGGTTGCCATGGAGAACCTGCTGGACACCTGGCCGGGCACGTTGATCGTGGTAAGCCATGACCGCTACCTTATGGAGCGCGTCACCGACGATCAGTTCGCCCTGATAGATGGGCATCTTACCCACTGCCCGCGCGGGGTAGACGAGTATCTGGAGCTGCTGGATCAGAGCCGTGCGGCGAAGGCGGCGGGCGGCTCGACATCGCCGAAGCCCAAACAAGATGCCCCGCGCGCTAAGGAGAGCGGCCTTTCCGCTGCCGAGATGCGCGAGCTGAAGAAGCAGGCGCGCTCTATAGAGAACAAGATGAAGACCCAGGAAAAGAAGCTTGCCCAAGCGAAGGAAGACCTGCTGAAGGTAGATCCGTACGATTACGAGGCGCTGGGCAAAGCGCAGGCGGGCATCCATGAGCTGGAGGAGCGCATCGCCGCGCTCGAAGAGGAATGGCTCGAAGTTGCCGAGCAGATGGAAGGATAGCGACATGGACACTACGAGCATCACAGGCTCTACTCGCTTGATGGGCGTTATCGGCCATCCCATTGCGAATTCGGAATCGCCGGCCATCCACAACGCGGTGTTCCGCAAGCTTGGCTACGACTATGCCTATGTTGCGCTCGATGTGGAACGCGACAATTTGGAAGCGGCCGTGCGCGGCATGGAGGCGCTGGGCTTTCTGGGCTACAACGTGGCCACGCCCTACAAGAAGGCCATCGTTCCCTACCTGCATGAGGTTTCCAAGGTTGCCCAGATCATGGGCGCGGTGAACACCGTTGCCATATTGGATGGCCGTTCCTTGGGCGATAACGCTGACGGTGCGGCGTTCATGCGCAACCTGGTGCTGAACGGCGTTGGCGTGGTGGGTAAGAAGATCACCGTCTTGGGCGCGGGCGGAGTTGCCTCGGCAATCGCGGTGCAGGCGGCACTCGACGGCGTTGCCCAGATAGACGTGTTCAATCGCAACGACAAATGCTTGGCGCAGTATCGTCAGGTCATTGCCCGCTTGAAGCAGCATTCGGATTGCCAAGTGGAACTGCATCCGTTAAGCGACACGGACCGGTTGCGGGAATCGCTTCAGCAGTCGGCCTTGATGGTGAACGCTACCAGTGTTGGGTCGTATGCCCAGCCAGGCTGCCTTATCGAAGAAGGTGTTCTGCCCAAGGGCGTTGTAGTGGCCGACATGGTGTACACCCCGCGCGAAACCGAGCTGATTGCCATGGCGCACAGAAACGGTAACCGCGTGCTCGATGGGGTGGGGCCGTTCGTTCAGCAGGCCGCCATCGCCGAGCGCCTATGGTGCGGCTGCAGCCTGCCCGTCGATTACGTAACGGAAACCTTCTTCGGGGAATAACCAGCCGTTTGCGAACCGCGGCGGGGCGCCCTGTGTTTAGAATGAGAAAGCGCCGCTCGGGTGAGCGGCGCGAAGTGTGTGGCGGAGGAAGTAGGATTTGAACCCACGGTGCCTTGCGGCACAACGGTTTTCAAGACCGCCGCATTCAACCACTCTGCCATTCCTCCGAATGTGCAGGGCTAAGGATAGCATAGTTTGGTGGTGACCTATGGAGCTTGGCGGCGCAGAGGCGCAGGACATACCGTTTATGCAGCTGGCGCTTGAGCAGGCTCGCAAGGCGGCTGATCTGGACGAAGTTCCTATCGGCGCCGTGGTGGTTCACGACGGCAAGGTAATCGCCCAGGCCTGCAACCGCCGCGAAACCGATGCCGACCCTGCCGGCCACGCAGAATTCCTGGCCATGAAGCAGGCATCGCGCGAGCTGGGCGTTTGGCGCCTTTCGGGCTGCACGGTGTACGTCACGCTGGAGCCGTGCATCATGTGCGCCGGCCTTATGCACCAAGCCCGCATCGACCGCTGCGTGTTCGGCGCGCACGACCCCAAGGCCGGGGCGCTCGGCTCGCTCTACCAAGTGAACGCCGATAGCCGCCTGAACCACGTGTTCGCGGTAACATCGGGGGTGTGCGAAGATGAATGCTCCCAGCTTCTGAAGAGCTTCTTCAAGGAAAAACGCAAACGCAACAAGGCGCGCAAGGCCGCGCTTTCCGGATTGCAGGGCGAAGACGGCCCCGCAGCCGCAGAGGACAACTGACCCAAGGTGGTGCTGACATGCAGATAGAGGGATTGCCCCCTAAGAACATGGTGAAGATCATTTCCCCCGCGAAGGTGAACTTGGTGCTGGCGGTAGGCGAAAAGCGCGCTGACGGCTTTCACGGCGTAGATACCGTGATGCACGCTCTGGCGCTGCACGACACGCTTTCCATGCGCCGCTTCGACGACGAGGGCTCGGGCGAGGGCCTGCAGATCGTGTTGAAGTGCGAAACCTCGTTCACCATCGACCCGCTGAACGTTTCCGCTGAAGAGAACATCGCGTATCGTGCGGTGCGCGAGCTGGCCTCTGAGCTGGGCCGCACCGAAGACGAAACCGTGGAAATGGTGCTGAACAAGGTGATCCCCGCCGAGGCTGGCCTGGGCGGCGGCTCTTCCAACGCGGCGGCGGCCCTTCTGGGCGCGGCCACGCTTTGGGGCATCGACCCGAAGGATGCGCGCGTGTTCGCCGTGGCCGAGCGCCTGGGCGCCGACGTTTCCTTCTTCCTGCATGGTGGGTGCGTGCGCCTTTCCGGCAAGGGCGAGGTGTACGAGGCTTCCTTGGCAACGCGCAAGGGCTTCGTGCTGCTGGTCCGCCCCGACGAAGGGGTTTCCACCGCGAAGGCCTATGCCACCTTCGACCAGGCGCCCGAGCTTCCCGAGGCCGACTACCTTTCCCAGCTTGCCGCGGCTACCGATTCGGCTGAGCTGGCACTTTGGAACAACCTCACGCAGGCGGCGTGCGCCGTTACGCCCCAGGTTGGCCAGATCCTGGAGTGGGGCAAGGGCCTTCCTGGCGTAACCGAGGCGGTGGTATGCGGCAGCGGTTCGGCCGTGTGCTTGGTGTGCGACTCGTACGAGGCGGCAACGGCTGCTTCCGTGGAAGCCCATAAGCATGAATGGTGGTGCCGCGTAACGTCTTTCTCACCGTTGGGCGTTGCGGTGGTTGAAACCGTATAGACTTACCTTGTAACCCAACGACAGGAGAAGCCATGGTTACCGTAATAGTCATCGTTGCCATCATCGTGGTGCTGGCGATAATCGTAATCGCGCTGTACAACAACTTGGTTCAGCTGCGCAACCGGGTAGACAACGCCTGGGCGCAGATCGACGTTCAGCTGCAGCGCCGCCTGGATCTTATCCCCAACCTGGTGGAAACCGTGAAGGGCTATGCTGCCCACGAAAGCGGCACCCTGCAGAAGGTGACCGAGGCCCGTTCCGCGGTTGCCCATGCCACCACGCCCGAGCAGAAGATGGCGGCCGACAATGTGCTTTCCGACACGCTGAAGAGCCTGTTCGCCATTTCCGAGGCGTACCCCGACCTGAAGGCGAACCAGAACTTCCAGCAGCTGCAGTCGGAAATCACGGCCACGGAAGACAAGATCAGCTACATGCGTCAGAGCTACAACGACGTGGTGATGAAGTTCAACAACGCCATTGAGACGTTCCCCGGCATGCTGGTTGCCGGCCCGTTCGGCTTCAAGAAGAAGGAAAGTTTCGACGCCAATGCCGCCGCAGCGGGCGCTCCGGTGGTCAATTTCGGCCAGGGCAATGCCGCAGAAAACCCCGCGGTGAACATGGCTTCCGCCCCTAAGGATCCGTCCGACCGGTAGCGGCAGCGGCTAGAGCACATTCGGCGCCCGGGAAACCGGGCGCTTTTTGTCTATCCTGCATTCCTTGCCGTTTGACCATCGGCACGGGCCTGCCGGGGTGGCACAATGGCAGCGAAGAGACAAAGCAGCAGGAAAGAAACAGGAGAGCACATGGCGTTCGTACACTTGCACAACCACACTGAATATTCCCTGCTCGATGGCGCTACCCATATCTACGACATGGTGAAACGCGCCGCAGACCTGGGCATGCCCGCCGTTGCCATCACCGACCATGGCGTTATGTCGGGCGTTCCCGAATTGGACGAAGCCTGCCGCAAGGTGGAAAAGGAAACCGGCAAGAAGGTGAAGCCCATCTTCGGCTGCGAGGTGTACTTCACCACCGACAGCGAGCTGAAGAAGCAGAAGCAGAAGCTTCACCACATGATCCTTCTGGCGAAGAACAACACGGGCTACCACAACCTGCTGAAGTTGGTTTCCGAAAGCCACGTGGACAACTTCTATTACCGCCCGCGCACCACGTTCGAGATGTTGGAGAAGTACGCGGAGGGCATGATCGCCACCAGCGCGTGCATCGCTGGCGTTATCCCGCGCTGCATCGACGCCGGTTGCTTCGACGAGGCTATCGATTGGGCCAAGCGCTTCGCCGCCCTGTACGAGCCGGGCGATTTCTACATCGAGCTGCAAGACCAGGGCATCACCACCAATGCCGGCATGACGCAGTACGAGATGAACTGCAAGCTCACCCAGATCGCCAAGCAGCTGGGCCTGAAGACCATCGCCACCAACGACTTCCACTACCTTACACAGGAAGATGCGCGCGCGCAGGACATCATGCTGTGCATCGGCACGAACGCCACGATGAGCCAGGAAAAGCGCTTCAAGTTCCCGAACGACCAGTTCTACATGAAGACCGAGGAAGAGATGCGCACCGCGCTGAAAGACTTCCCCGAGGCGTGCGATGAAACGGTGCTGCTGGCCGAGAAATGCAACGTCGAACTGGAGCGAGACGAGATCTTGCCGCGCTTCCCGCTGCCCGAAGGCTATACCGAGGAAATGCTCTTCCGCGAGGAATGCGAGAAGGGCCTGGAGCATCGCTACGGCCCCGAATGGCGCAGCGTGGTGCTTGCCGACAACACCGGCAAGGAAAAGTCGGTGCTGGAACAGTACGAGTACGAGGCCGACATCATCATCCAACAGGGCTTCCCGGCCTACTTCCTTATCGTGCAGGAATACATCCGCTGGGCGCGCGAGCACGGCATCGGCGTAGGCCCGGGCCGTGGCTCGGCCGCTGGCTCGCTGTGCACCTACGCCATGGGCATCACCGACCTCGACCCCATCAAGAACGGCCTGATGTTCGAGCGCTTCCTGAACCCCGAGCGCGTGGAGATGCCCGATATCGACGTCGACTTCGACGATCAGCATCGCCAGGACGTTATCGAGCACATCCGCGAGTTCTACGGCGAAGATCATGTGGCCGGCGTTATCACCTTCGGCAAGCTGCAGGCGAAGAACGCCGTGCGCGACGCCGCCCGCGTGCTGGACTACCCCTATGCGGTGGGCGACCGCATCTGCAAGATGATCGGCGGCGAGCTGGGCATCACCATCGACCGTGCCCTGGAAACCAACCCCGACCTGCAGAAAGCCTACCAGCAGGAAGAAGACGTGCAGCGGGTTATCGATGCGGCGAAGTCTATCGAGGGCCACGTGCGCGGCGAAGGCGTGCATGCCTGCGCAACCATCATCTGCCGCGACCCCATGAGCGACCATGTGCCCATGAAGCGCGACACCAAGGGCGGCGGCATCATCACCCAGTACGACGGCCATTACACGCCCGACCTGGGCCTTCTGAAGATGGACTTCCTGGGGCTGCGTACCCTGGGCGTGCTTTCCCGCGCCTGCCGCAACGTTGAGGCGCGCACGGGCGACCATCTGGTGCCCGAGGAGATCCCCATCGAGGACGACAAGGCCTTCGCCCTGATGCGCGGCGAGCTGCGCAAGAACGGCATGCCACTGAACATGGACGGCCTGTTCCAGGTGGAAGGCGCGTTGTACGTTTCCCTGTTCGCGCAGATCCCGCCAGAGCGCTTTTCCGACGTTGTGGCCTCCATCGCCCTTAACCGCCCGGGCCCGCTTGAGTCGGGCATGGTGGAAGACTACGTGAAGGTGGTTCAGGGTAAGACCCCGGTTCACTACTACGACGACCGCCTGCGCCCCATCCTGGAAGAAACCTACGGCACCATGGTCTACCAAGAGCAGATCATGCAGGTTTCCATGGTCATGAGCGGCTTTTCCGCCGGCAAGGCAGACAAGCTGCGCAAGGCAATGGGCAAGAAGAAGCTCGACATCATGCGCCTGCTCCAGGACGACTGGAACAACGGCGCGGTGGAAAACGGCTATTCGCTCGACATCGCCAAGGAGATCTGGGAAGACGCCGAGAAGTTCGCGAAGTACGCCTTCAACAAGTCGCATTCGGCGGCCTACGCGCTGCTGGTTATGCGCACGGCGTATCTGAAGGCGCACTTCCCCAACGAGTACATGGCCGCGGTGCTGTCCAGCTACATGGGCAACAACGACCGCCTTATCAAGTACATCGCCAGCTGCAACCGCAGCGGCATTCCCGTGCTGCCGCCCGACGTGAACTCGTCGAACCTGGAATTCACCCCGCTAGAAGAGGGCATCCGCTTCGGCTTGGCGGGCGTGCGCGGCGTGGGCGAGCATGTGGCAGAGGTCATCATCGCCGAGCGCGAGGAAAACGGTCCGTTCACCAGCCTGCACGACTTCGTGAACCGCGTGCCCTCCAACGCCTACAACCGCAAAACGCTGGAAGCCCTGGTGAAGTCGGGCGCGTTCGATTCCACCGGCTACACGCGCAAGCAGTGCATGCACTTCATCGACGACACCACGCTGCTGGAAAGCGCGGCGAAGCGCCAGAAAGACAAATCGGCTGGTCAGCTTGATATGTTCAGCATGTTCAGCGATGTGGATGAAAGCTTCCAGGAAGACATCCCGGCTCCCGACGGCATAGAGTGGGACAAGCGCACGCTGCTCGCGTTCGAGAAGGACATCCTGAAGATGTACGTCTCCGACCACCCGCTTCGCCCGTACGAGAACTACCTTGCGCGCACCATGAAGCACACCATCGGCGACTTGACCGACCGCGAAACCGGTATCAAGTCGGCCACGTTTGCCGGCATGGTCTCCGAGATGAACATCCGCCGCACCAAGCGCGGCAACCTCATGGCCAACTTCGTGCTGGAAGACACCTCGGGCCATATCGAGTGCGTGTGCTTCGACTACGAGAAGAACCGCGATGCCATCCAGGAAGACGCCATCATCACCTGCAAGGGCAAGTTCGAGGTGAGCGACCGCGGCAAGCAGATCTTGGTGTACGAGGCAAAGCCGTTGGTGCTTACCGAGGAAGATGCGAACACCGCACCGCTGCAGTTGGAGCTTGCGCTTACCACGCGCGAGCTGAACGCGCTGGTGTCCGACAGGCTGATGCGCATTCTGCAACAGTACCCGGGTAGGGATCCGGTTATCCTGAACGTGAGCCAGGTGGACGGCCGCCGCATGCGCGCCGAGCTGCCGCTTACGGTGGACTCGGGCAATTCCAGCCTGCGCTCGCGTCTGTACGACCTGTTCGGCCGCACGCTGTGGAAGGCCTCTTAGTGGAAACCCCGGCAACCGAGCTGAACCTTGCCATGGAAGTGGCCTACAACGGTGCGCCCTTTGCGGGGTTTGCCCGCCAGCCCGGGCAGCTTACGGTGCAGGGCAGCATCGAGGAAGCGCTGGGGTTGCTGTTCCGCCGCCCGATGGAAACCGTGTGCGCCGGCCGTACCGATTCGGGCGTTCATGCGCGCGGCCAGGTGGTTAACTTCCAGGTGGGCGAAGATGAGCTGCGCGGCCGCAGCCTGTTCAAGCTGCAGCGCTCGCTGAACGCGCTTACGCACGACGACATCTCGGTGAAGAGCTTGCAGGAAAAGCCCGCCGATTTCTCGGCGCGCTTTTCGGCCACCATGCGCGAATACCGCTACTTCATCTGCACCGATGCGTACGCTCCGCTCCTGATGCGCGATTTCTGCTGGCATATCCCCAAGCAGCTGAACCTTGACGCCATGCGCGAAGCGGCCGGGTACCTTATCGGCGAGCACGACTTCAAGAGCTTCTGCATGGCGGTTTCGGCCGAGGGCAAATCCACCATGCGCAATGTGTTCAGCATTCAGGTGGAACGCGAAGAGCTGTGGGGCGAATCGCTGGTGGTTATCACCGTGAAGGGCAACGCGTTCCTGCATTCCATGGTGCGCACCATCGTGGGCACGCTGGTCGCCGTCGGCCTGGGCCGCCGCAAGCCCGAATGGGTGCAGCAGGTGCTCGAGGCGCGCAACCGCTCTGCAGCGGGAGAGAACGCCCCGGCGTGCGGTTTGGTGTTCTGGCGCGTGAGCTACGAGGGCACGCGCGTGCATACGCCGCAGCTTGTGTAGCCTCGTTTTGCCCCGTGTAGCTGCTGGGCATTTGGGCTAGGGGCGGGCCGCATCGGGCCTGGCCCGCGCCGGCCATGTGCCGTCAATCCACCCATTTCGGCACGCTGAATAGCGCGGCTGGCGAAGGATAGGCCCCCTTCACGGACGAATGGGGTGGGCCGCTGTTGGGCTGCGCTAGAATAACCCCTTGGAATTTTGCGCCTCGCAGAGGGCGGGGCGAAAGGGGAGGATATATGGCTACATCCACACAAGCGGCGCAGCTCGAAGGTCGTGCTGCCTGGTCGGGCAAACTCGCATTCGTGCTATCCGCGGCGGCTTCCGCGGTTGGCCTGGGCGCCATGTGGCGCTTCCCGTACCTGGCGGCTAAGTACGGCGGCGGCATGTTCCTGCTGGTGTACCTGGTGTTCGTGTTCACCATCGGCATCTCGCTGCTGCTTCTGGAAAACGCCCTGGGCCGCAAAACCGGCCAGAGCGCCATCGGCGCCTTCAAGGCATTCGGCAAGAAGTACTCCTTCATCGGCATCCTTATGTCAGCGGTGCCGTTCATCATCGTTCCGTACTACTGCGTTATCGGCGGATGGGTTACGAAGTACCTGGCGGCCTACGGCGCCGGCTCTTCTGCCAGCCTTGCCGATGGCGGAACCTACTTCACCGAGTTCATCTCTGCCGGCCCAGAGAGCATCCTGTTCACGCTGATCTTCATGGTCATCACGTACGTTATCGTGGGCATGGGCGTGAACAAGGGCCTGGAGAAGGCGAACCTTGTTATGATGCCGGTGCTCATCATCGTGGCGGCCATCATCGCCGTTTACGCCCTTACCCTTCCGGGCGCCGTTGAAGGCGTTGAGTTCTACCTGCTGCCCGACTTCAGCAAGTTCAGCCCCGAGCTGGTTATCGCGGCGTTGGGCCAGACGTTCTTCACGCTTTCGCTGGCCATGGGCATCATGGTTACCTACGGTTCCTACCTGGACAAAAGCACCAACCTTACTTCCAGCGTGGGGCAGATCGCCGGCTCTACCTTCGGCGTTTCCCTGCTGGCGGGCTTCATGATCATCCCCGCAACGTTCGTTGCCATGGGCTCGGGCGAAGCGGTTGCCCAGAACTCCGGCCCCTCGCTGATGTTCATCGTGCTGCCCCAGGTGTTCGAGGGCATGGGCGGCTTGGCGGGCGCCGTTGGCACGGGCTTCTTCGTGCTGGTGCTCTTCGCTGCGCTGACGAGCGCCCTTTCCCTGGTGGAAACCTGCGTGTCCATCGTGCAAGACGCCACGCACTGCAAGCGCAAGACGGCGCTGGGTGTGGTTGTTGCTTGGGTTACCCTGGTGGGTATCATCGTGTGCCTGGGTTACAGCGGGCTTTCGTTCATCCAGCCCATGGGCGAGGGAACCACCATCCTCGACTTCCTGGACTTCATCTCCAATTCGGTGATGATGCCCATCGTTGCCCTGCTTACCTGCATCTTCGTTGGCTGGATCATCAAGCCGAAGCAAATCGAGGAAGAGGTTATGCTCTCTTCCCGCTTCAAGCTGCACAAGGTTTGGGCATTCGGCATCAAGTACATCTGCCCGGTGCTGCTTATCGTGATCCTGGTTGCCTACGTGGCGGCAAGCCTGGGCTTCTTCAAGATGTAAATCGGGTTTCGCGGTGCCTTGGGCTTCGGCCGAAGGCTTACTGCGGCTCCGTGCTTTTTCGAAGGGCGCTTCTTCTGCGGCAAGGCTATGCCGGCCGGAAGGGGCGTCCTTCTGCTTTAAGGGAAGTGGAGAACAGCGGCCCTTCGCCTTCACCGGGTGGGTGGTGCTGTATGATGAAGGACACGGATTTTTGATATTGATTAGGAGCGAACGTGTCTCTTTCCATCGGCATCGTGGGCCTGCCCAACGTTGGCAAGTCCTCTCTGTTCACCGCGCTTACGAAGAAGAGCGGCTTTGCGGCGAACTACCCCTTCGCCACCATCGAGCCCAACGTGGGCCTGGTTCCCGTTCCCGACAAGCGC
Organism: uncultured Prevotella sp.; assembly: GCA_963598325.1. GTDB lineage: Bacteria > Actinomycetota > Coriobacteriia > Coriobacteriales > Eggerthellaceae > Anaerotardibacter. Next base: position 11,838 of record CAVBST010000010.1, read on the forward strand.
CTTGATGGGCTGGCGGCAATCGACCATCCCGCCAAGATCATCCCGGCAACGGTGGAATTCGTGGACATTGCAGGCCTGGTTGCCGGCGCTTCGCAGGGCGAGGGTCTGGGCAACAAGTTCCTTGCCAACATCCGCGAGACCGATGCCATCTGCGAGGTGGTGCGCTTCTTCAGCGACCCGAACGTAGAGCATGTGTCCAAGAAGGTAGACCCGCAAAGCGACGTGGAAACCATCAAGACCGAGCTTATCCTGGCCGATATCGCCACGATAGAGAAGGCCCTGCCCCGCCTGGAAAAGGAAGGCAAGCGCTATAAGGAAAAGGCCATCAACTTCGAAACCGCGAAGAAGGTGCTGGAAGGCTTGAACGAGGGCAAGCGTGCCCTGCAGCTGGGCCTTTCCGATGAAGAGCAGGATGCCATCCGCGAGCTGTGCCTGCTTACCATGAAGCCGATGCTCTACATCGCCAACGTCGATGAAGACAAGGTTACTGCCGATTTGCCCGAGATCGACGGCCAGCACCCGGTGCCCATCAGCGCCAAGATCGAGGCCGACCTGGCCGAGCTCGACCCGGAGGAAGCTGCCATCTTCATGGAAGAGCTGGGGCTCGACGAAAGCGGCCTTTCCCGCCTTATCCGCGAGGCCTACAAGCTGCTGGGGCTGCAGAGCTACTTCACCAGCGGCGAAACCGAGACGCGTGCGTGGACCATCCCCGTGGGCGCCAAGGCCCCGCAGGCCGCAGGCGTTATCCATACCGATTTCGAGCGCGGTTTCATCAAGGCCGAAACCGCTTCCTATGAAGATTACGTTGCCCTAGGCGGCGAAAAGGGCTGCCGCGATGCCGGCAAGCTGCGCCAAGAGGGCAAGGATTACGTGGTGCAGGACGGCGACGTCATGCACTTCAAGTTCAACGTGTAAACCGCATTCCCGCTAGTTCGAATACGAAGGAGCAGATAGATGGCTGAAAAGGTCGCAGTGCTCATACCCTGCTACAACGAGGCGGTCACCATCGGCAAGGTGGTGGACGACTTCAAGCGCGTCCTGCCCGACGCCGACATCTACGTCTACGACAACAACTCAAAGGACGAGACGTCGAAGATAGCCGCCGACCACGGCGCCATCGTGCGCTTCGAGGGCCGCCAGGGCAAGGGCAACGTGGTGCGCTCGATGTTCCGCGACATCGACGCCGACTACTACATCATGGTCGACGGCGACGACACCTACCCGGCCGAGGCCGCCCCTGCCCTCATCGAGCCCCTGCGCGGCGGGCGCGCCGACATGACGGTGGGCGACCGTCTTTCCAACGGCTCCTACGGCGAGGAGAACGACCGCGCCTTCCACGGCTTCGGCAACGACCTGGTGCGCTGGCTCATCAAGCGCATCTACGGCTTCGCGTTCGAGGACGTGATGACGGGCTACCGCGCCTTCAACCGCGTGTTCGTGAAGACCATGCCGGTGCTCTCCGAGGGCTTCCAGATCGAGACCGAGATATCCATCCACGCGGTGGACAAGCGCTGGCGCATCGAGGACGTGCCCATCGACTACCGCGACCGCCCCGAGGGCAGCTTCTCGAAGCTTTCCACCTTCGGCGACGGCGCCAAGGTCTTGAAAGCCATCACCAGCCTGTTCAAGGACTACCGCCCGCTGGCCTTCTTCGGCTGGCTGGCGCTGATCCTTCTGGTGCTGGCCGTGGTGGCGGGCATCCCCGTCATCGCCGAGTACGCCTCCACCGGGCTGGTGCCGCGCATCCCCACCATGCTGGGGTCCATGGCGCTTGCCGGCTGCGGCGCGCTTTCCTTCGTCACCGGCCTGATCCTGGACACGGTTGCCAAGAGCCACCGCCGCCAGTGGGAGATCGACGTGTACAAGGCCATGGACGGGTTCTACCGCGACCGCTGATTCGCCGCAGCATTAGCTGCTATGATTGCTGAAGCCAGTTTCACACATTCTAGAAGGGTGGGCCGCATGGAGGCATACAAGAAGGAATTCATCGAGTTCATGGTGGAAAGCCAGGTGCTCAAGTTCGGCGAGTTCACGCTTAAGAGCGGCCGCAAGTCGCCCTTCTTCATGAATGCCGGCGCCTATGTTACCGGCGCCCAGCTGAAGCGCCTGGGCGAGTACTACGCCCGCGCCATCCACGACAACTTCGGCTTGGACTTCGATGTGGTGTTCGGGCCTGCCTACAAGGGCATCCCGCTTTCGGTGGTTACCGCCATTGCGCTGCAGGAGCTCTACGGCAAGGAAGTGAAGTACTGCTGCAACCGCAAGGAAGTGAAAGACCACGGCGCCGACAAGGGCAACCTGCTGGGCGCCGACCTGCATGATGGCGACCGCGTGGTGATGGTGGAAGACGTTACCACTTCCGGCAAGTCCATCGACGAGACGTATCCCATCCTGATGGGCGCCGCCGATGTGCAGGTGAAGGGCCTTATCGTTTCCCTGAACCGCATGGAAGTGGGCAAGGGTGGCGTGAAAACCGCGCAGAAGGAAGTGCAGGAAAAGTACGGCTTCCCCGTGGCTTCCATCGTGAGCATGGCCGAGGTAACCGAGCTTCTGTACAACCACGAGGTGCAGGGCAAAGTGGTTATCGACGATGCCACGAAGGCCGCGCTCGACGCCTACTACGAGCAGTACGGTGCCAAGGAGGCATAAGGGCCGAAACTGGTCTGATTCCTGTAGAAACGAAAGCTGCCCGGGCTTTGTGTCCGGGCAGCTTTTTCTGTTGAGCCTGCCGGCTGGTCAGGGGCGGGTGCCTTCTTTGTGCGGCAGGCGCCTTTTCCTGGGGCAGTTCGAGTTCAATGCTGATCGCTCGTGGTTCTATCGGTTTACGTAACGCCGCGTCACCTAAGTAGGTTTTTGGGATACAATGCAGGAAGAGGATTTGTGGAAGCTCGAATGCTTTGCCTGCGTTCCGGAAGCTGCGGCCTAGTCGAAAGCCGTCGCTCAGTTAGAGGTGCTTGGACTGGTTTCGCCGGGCCCATATGCGGGCAAGCGGACGAATGAGAGGAGCCCGTTATGAGCAATTCCCTTCTTGATACACCGAAGCTTGGCTTCGGGTGCATGCGCTTGCCGCTTACCAACCCGGACGATCCGAAGAGCATCGACATCGATCATTTCAGCAAGATGGTGGATGCCTTCATGGAGGCGGGCGGCACCTACTTCGACACGGCCTATGTGTACCACAACGGCGAATCGGAAGTAGCGGTTCGCAAGGCGTTGGTAGAACGCTACCCGCGCGAATCGTTCACCATTGCCACCAAGTGCCTTGCCTGGGCGCAGCCCGACGCCGAAAGCGCAAAGGCCTGCCTGGATACGTCGCTTCAGCGCCTGGGCACCGATTACGTCGACTTCTACCTGCTGCACAACGTGGGCGGCCCGCGCACGGCGAAATTCGACCAGTACGGCCTATGGGAATGGGCTGCGCAGAAAAAGGCCGATGGCGTTATAAGGCATTTGGGCTTTTCGATGCACGACAATGCCGAGTGCCTGGATAAGCTTCTTACCCAGCATCCCGACATGGACTTCGTTCAGCTGCAGGTGAACTACCTCGATTGGGAAGACCCGGTAACCGAATCCCGCAAGTGCATGGAAGTGGCGCAGAAGCATGGTGTGCCCGTAACCATCATGGAGCCGGCGCGCGGTGGCCGCCTGGCCGAGCTGCCCGACCGCGGCAAGAACGTGCTGAAGGCCGTGAACCCCGACAAAAGCGTGGTTTCGTGGGCGTACCGCTTCTGCTACAACCTGCCCAACGTCATCACCGTGCTGGCGGGCATGTCCACTCTGGAACAGGTGCAGGAAAACGTGCGCGAGTGGGAGCAGAACCAGCCCTTCAGCGCGCAAGAGGAAAAGGCGCTTCAGCAGGCCATCGAAGCGCTTAAGAGTGTGGGGCTTATTCCCTGCACCAACTGCAAGTATTGCGTGAAGGACTGCCCCGCAGGCGTGAAGATCCCCGAGATCATGAGCTTGCTGAACCTGGAGAAGATGACCGAGAACCGCGAGTTCGTGAAGGGCCTGTACTCTTGGCAGGCGGCCGATGGCAAGGCTTCCACCTGCATCCAATGCGGCGCCTGCGAGGATATGTGCCCGCAGAGCATTGGTATCATCGGGCTTCTTGAAGAAGCCGCTGATTCGTATGAGGCGTGATGACGCTGCTCTGATGTTTCGACGTTCTACGAACGTCGAAAGCGCGCATTAAACGCAACGACGTTGCGCGAGCCCCTGACGGCACAGCTGAGGTTCCGAGCGAGCTGGACGTACGGAGTACGCCTGGCGTTCGCTCTCACCTCATCTGCACTCGTCAGGGGCTCGCTCGCTGTTTTGGCCAAAAATAGGGGTTCATTAACGCCCTTCGGACGTTTTGTTTGCTGGGGCTTTCCCTATGTTGGCGCGTTGATGCAGCGCCGGGCGGTGCCTGGGCGGCGAGAAGCCCTTCCGGAGCGCGGCTTTCGAGTAAACGCCTTCACAAGGCGGCGCCCCCGGTACTTGATCGAAGGTTCCGGGATGAGGCGAACCATGCGTCAAGCCATTTTTCTGCGCGGCCCCTTCGCTTTTGCTCGAAAGCCGAAACAAGCGCAGGGGGCGTCGAGGTGCGCAGGCACCACCCGGCGCGGACAGGCTCCGATTCTCCTCGGATTTGCCTATACTCCCAATCCACCCATGTTGTGGAACTTCTTTTGCAGGAAGTCGGTGGGGTAGACGGTGTCGCACAGCTGCTCGATGCTGTTCTGCGGCGGGATGCCTTCGCTGCGGGCCTCGGCGCGCAGCAGCACCACGCAGGTTGCAACGATGTTCAGCGCAATGAAAACGCTCATCGCGGCGGTGCAGATGCGGTACGCTGCCCCTTGCTGGTCGATGCGGTCGAAGATGCGCTGGCAAATCTGCAGGCCGATCTTCACCCATGCTACGCCCAGCGAGCCCCACACCAGGCAATGGAACAGGTCGGTTCGCCCGTCGAAGTTGAAGGGCAGGTTCAGGTAGCTCCAGGCAATCACGCCCCAGAACGTTTCCATCGCCCAGCTGGCGAAGTATTCCAGCGATCCGCCCACCACGGCGCCTACGGCCAAAAGCAGGGGCACCCCTTTATCTTGCAGGGGCTCCAGGATCATGGTAAGCAGAACCGCGGCCAACCCGTAGATAGGGCTGAACGGCCCCCAAATGAAGCCGGGACGGCTTTCCCATTCGTTGAAGGCGAGGAAGTGCTGAAGGGTTTCGCCGGCCAAGCCCACGATGGACATGGCCACGAACACCCACAGAAGCTGGCCGAAATGGTCGGCGATATGGGTTTGCCGATGGTTTGATTCTGCCAGGCTACCCAGCTCGCGCACAGATTCCACGGCGCCCCCCTTCCCCTCTTCGCGCCGAATACGTAAACGATGCACCCTAATGGCGCTCGTCTATTCTACTCCACGTATGAGGGCTATTAGACGCATTGTGCAAAAACGCTCAGATAGTCCAAATGAGTTCAAATGCGGCTCGCCTGGGTTTGTTCGGCAAAGTTAACATGGGGGAATGGTGGCGTTCCGTTGACAGGCTTTTACGCCTTGCTACCATTGTTGAAGATGCCTGCTTATCTGGCGGCGTCTTTCAGCGAACGTTCGGCAGCATGCTGCCAGGCAAGGAGATGAAGCTGTCGTGAACGATTCCGACGGCGGCGGTCGATGTAGCTCGGCCCGAAAACGCAATCATAGTTCCTTTGTTCATTTGGCTTGTTCTGCGCGGCTTGTGTCTTTGTGTGAAGATGCGGCTGCGCTTCTTTTTGCCCCGCACCCATTCCTCTGCGTTTCCAAGGGGGAGATTGCTGTGTGATAGCAATCCGTGTTTCTTGGTGTCCCGTGGTTTTTAGGAGTTATGCTGCATGCCTATTTGGCTGAGTTTGATATTGGTTGTTCTGTTCCTGCTGATGAACGCATTTTTCGTTATCGCCGAGTTTTCCCTGGTGCGCGTTCGCAAATCGCAGATAGAGATCTTGGTGGACGAAGGCCGCAAGGGTGCCAAGCGCGCCCTGCAGATGGCCGATAACGTCAACGAGTACCTTTCCGCCTGCCAGCTGGGCATCACGCTTGCCTCGCTTGCGTTGGGCTGGCTGGGCGAGCCGGCGTTCGCGGCGCTGTTCCACCCAGTATTCGCGTTCTTCGGTCTGCCGGAAACGGCGGTGGTGGTTATCTCGGTGGCAATCGGCTACTTCGTTATGACCACGCTGCATGTGGTGGCCGGCGAGCTCATTCCGAAGAGCATGGCTATCTTGAAAACGGAAAGCTATGCGCTGCGCACGGCGGGCCCGCTCTACGCGTTCTACCGCATCACCTACCCAATCATGTGGCTGTTTAACGCCACCACCAATGGCGTTATGCGCCTTACCGGGCACGACACCAGGAACGAAACCGAGGCGTACTCCGAGGAAGAGATCAAGCTTTTGCTTGAGGAAAGCGCTGAAAGCGGCTCCATCGAGCAGGACCAGTACCAGTACCTGGACAACATCTTCGACTTGGACGACAAGGACGCCAAGGCCATCATGACGCCGCGCACCGAGGTGATGGCCGTCGACTTGGACGACGACCTGGCCACCAACCTCGATTTCATGGGGAAGAACAAATTCACCCGCTACCCGGTGTTCCGCGAAGACAAGGACAACATCATCGGCTTCGTGCACATCAAGGACGCCTACCTTCTTTCCGAGGGCTCTTCGATGAAGGACCTGCGCATCCGCACCATCCAGGCAGTGCCCGAGAGCATTTCCATCGCGAAGCTGCTGCAGGTACTACAGGCCAAGCACACCAAGATCGCCGTGGTGGTAGACGAACACGGCGGCACATCCGGCATCGTTACCATGACCGACGTGGTAGAGCAGATCATCGGCCGTGTGGAAGACGAGTACCTGCACGACGACCAGGACGAGATCTTGAAGATTGCCGAGCACCGCTACTTGGTGGATGGCTCGCTGCCGGTAGACCAGTTCGTCGATTTCCTGGGCTATGCGCCTGTTCCGGTGTACGACTACGAAACCGCCGGCGGGCTGATGCTCGACCTGTTGGACAAGATCCCCGCAGAAGGCGACTCGTACGTGCTGCGCCATGAAGGCACGAAGATCACGCTGATGGCGCGCGTGATGGACGGCCTGCGCATTGACAAGATAGATGTGCGCTTCGAAGACGACCCGGAAAGCGTATCCCCCGAAGAAGGGGAATAACTAGTATTTCCGGGCCTCTGCCAGGGCCTTCGTGTACACGGCGTAGTGCTCGGGGCGATGCGCGTCCGAGGCGATGTAGTCTACAAGACCTTCTTTCAGCAATGCTTTTGCGGTTCGGTGGCGCTTGTCGAAGAACCCGCCTTCAACGAAGTTGGCCGAAAGCTGCAGGCGGCAGCCCATATCCTTCATCTCGTAGGCGATGTCCAAATTGTCTTGGACGGGCTTGTAGCGCTCGGGGTGCGCCACGATAACGGTAAGCCCTTGGCTCTGGATGGAGTACACGTTGCGCTGCCAATTCACCGGCAAATGCGAATTGGAGAATTCCAGCAGAAAAAGATTCGAGTCGCCAATGCGCAGCTCAGATGCTTTATCCATTCCCAGCTCTGCAAGCTTCTTCCAGTGAACCTCGTACCCCAGGGTTGCCTGGATGCCAGCCTGTGCTGCATGGGCGCTGAATGCGCGGAACTGCTGCTCGATAAGCGCTTTGTTGAAGCTGTCGAAGCGGCAATGGGGGGTACATACGATGTGCTCGATGCCGGCATTGCGGGCCGCTATCAGCATCTGGGAGGTTTCGGCGGGAGTACGCGCGCCGTCGTCTACGCCGGGGAGTATATGGCAATGTATGTCAAACATGCTCGGCTCCTTTCAGTGCCTAGATGACGGAAACGCCTTAGCTGCGGTTTGCCGGATAGGCTAGGAAGCGTTTGGTGCAGGGCCAAAGCGATGCGCCAGAATAATAGCTGCTTCTATTGTGGCAAAGACCAGGCTAGTTGTTGACTGAATTATTAGTTGTAGGCGCATCCCCGATTTCGTGGTAGTACACGCTTAGAACCGTTTCGTATACGTTGGTTTTATCCAGGTAGAACTCTGCGTACACATTGCCATGCTTCATTTCGCCCTGCAGGGTAACCACATCCACATCGGAAATACCTGTACTTAATGCCGTAGAGGCTAGATAAGCGAAATCGCTGGCAGTTAAATTTGTAACTCCGTTATTGCTTGCCACATTGAACAAATCTAAAAGGACAGCAACATCGCCCTTAGCCTCGTCAAGTGCTTCTTTGCAGAAAGCCTGTACAAACTGTGCCTGACGAGCTTGCCTGTCGAGAGATGAGTCCAACACCGAGGTGTCGCGCCATTGTATGTACTTCAGGGCATTGCTGCCGAAAAGGACGGTGCTTTGTCCTTTTACGATGTTTGTTCCGGGGATGGTTTGCAAGGGAGTTAGAGATACTCCGCCAATGGCATCTGCCAGCTCTCCAATGCTATCCATATTGAGGGATACATAGTTATTGATTGGCATCCCGTACAATACTCGCGAGGCGGCTGCAGAGGTGTACTGACTGCTGGTTTCGGCACCGTCGCCATAGGCAAAGGAAAGGCATAGCTGCATGGTGTCCATGCCGATAAAATCGCTCCCCATGTATTCATCGACTTCAACCATGGAATCGCGGGGAATGGCGATTGCGGTGACCTTGCCGGTCTCTAGATTTGCAGCCATGACCATTACCGCATCTGCTTGCCCAACGCTTTTGCCTGCCACTACTTGTTCGGTGCGACGATCGTAGCCGATGATGCAAATCGAAGCCATGTTCTCGTTTAGACGGTACAGCTTGCCGTTGTACTCAACGGTTTTACCCTCGTCGTAAGTTACGCCTTCGCTTTGTGCGCTGACTAAAGTGTTTGCGTCCTTGATAGATTGCTCACCTATTTTGAGAAGAGCGATAACCGTGCCAACAGCGATAAGGATCAGTACCACAATTACCGTAACAACGAGCAAGAAGCCTCTGAGCCCTTTTCTCTTTTTGGCGTGATGGCGCTTTTTCTTTTTGCGGATAAGTGTTTCCGGCGCCGTGGCATCTGCGTAAGAGGAACCGAAATCGGTTTGCTGCAATCCGTCTGAGTCGCTATTGGTCGGGCTTGCCGATGTGCGGTCATACCGCATTTTGTCGGACTCGTTATTAGTAAGTTTGCTGGTCATTCACCAATTCTCCTGTTACCAAGTATCTTCTAACCAGGCGGTTGGCATCGCCGGTGCAGGTGCTCAGCTGGACAATCTTGTCAGATCCCGCAGTAAGCTGCGTGCCTTCGCGCACGTTCACCACTAGCGAATTGGGGTTTAGCACCGAATCGAAGTACTGCTGGGTTACTTTTGCGTCAGCGAGATTAAAAGAATTCAGGATATGACGATTGTCATACTGATAGGCGGCGATCACCTTGTAGGTGTAGATGTGCCCATCGGTGTAGATGTACATATCCTGATGGGAATCGAAGAACTCCTTGTTCTCGAAGTAATGCAAGGTGGCAAACATCCCGCCCGAGTTCATGTTGTGCCCATACAGAACGGTTACCGGGTCGGAGAAATCAGTGCTGTTAGCCATCTGGGAATAGATGGAGCCCGCTTCGGAGTAGTTGCCGTCCTTGTCGTGGTTCAGATAATACGAGTCATCGGTAGGGCTTTGCAGCACAGGGTAGTTCACGTTGGTACCCGGGATGTAGATCCACGCATAGATGTCGGGGTTCTCCAACCGAAGGCTGGCGAAGTCGATGGGGTTTTCCATTCTGGAATCGGTTTGTTCGGCGGGAACGGAGGGGGCTTCACCTGCACCTTCGTCGGCGGCCTTCTGGGTGGTCCACCATTGCCAAGCCAAATAGGCGGCACCGGCCAAGGCAAGGGCAACAAGCACGGCAAATGCGATCTTCAACGCCGTAGTCTGCTTTTGCTTCGCGGTTGGTGCGGTACCGTCGGTCTTAATGGTTTGGCCTATCTGCTGTTTGTCTTCTTTGTTTTCCATATATCTCTAAAATCAAAGATGGGCGCTCGGAGCGCCCGTGGATTCGTTGCTTAGATGCGCGTACTTTTGTGACGCGGCGATTTGTTCCCGCCTACTGGTCTATAAGTGCCAGTAGGGAACTCATCGACTGGGCTGTGCGCGCCTCTGCGCCCTGTGTTTTGCCATGTTTCGGATTGATTTCCGATTGCACGACTGCTTGCGCGTACGGCCCGCTGTGGCTCTATGCCAGCGCCTTTTGCCCATTGCGTGATATCGTCTGCGGCGATATCACGTGCATCGGCGCTTCCCTCGAAGGTAGGTTCATCCTTGTCGCGTTTTGAAACGCGTTTGCCCTCTTCGTTGTAGTACGCATAGTAATAATCGTACCGCGCTTCTTTCTGGGAAAAAGTCATAACGGTTCCCAAGATACGCGCATTCGCGGCCTCTAGTTGTTGTACGCCTGAAACAATATCATCACGCTTTTCGCCTCGTTCGCGGATACAGTAGATGGTGCCATCGGCCAAATTGGAAATGATTGCGGCATCTACGAAAACACCTACAGGCGGCGTGTCGAAAACTACGTAATCGAACATGTCGCGAACCTGATCGACTAATGCGGCAAAGCGTTTTGTGGAAAGAAGATCAGGAGGGCTTGGGATATTTGGCTCGCAATCCAAGAAAGAAAGCCCCTGGATATTTGTGCTGGTTATGGCTTTTTCAAGCGGAGCAGTGCCTGCCAAGATGGAATACAGGCCGTATTCAGGGTGGAGGTCGAGCAGATTCCCAATGCAGCGACGACGCAGATCGGTATCCACCAATAACACGGTTTTCCCTGATTCGGCTATTGCGCAAGCAAGGTTGGAGCACACCACGGTTTTGCCCTCGTCGGGCGCTGTGGATGTTACGGCAATGGTTTTAACTCGTTCGTCAATAGAGTTGAAGCGAATGTTGGCCAAAAGGGTACGCGAAGCATTATTGAGCGCAGGAATTTGGAATTGGCCCGAAAGCTTACGGTTTTTCTTTCCCATGTCAGTTCCCCTTCTGGTTCACTTCGGGCATGCGCGAGAGCACGGGCAGCCCCAGCAGCTCTTCGGCTTCTTCGCCGGATTTTACGGAATTGTTCAGCATATCCAAAAGGAGGATAAGTGCTATTGCGGCAAACACTCCAGCAAGGAGGGCAACCAAAGTATACATGGGACGGTTGGGGCCAGAGGGGGCGTCGGGCGCGGTAGCGCGGTCGATGATGTTGACGGCATCCAGCTTCATGTTCTCAACTGCAGCTTCGGCGGTACGATCGGCCAGCTCGTTGGCTACGCGAGCTGTGGCATCGGGGTTTTTGCCGGTAACCGTGAGAACAATTATGCGTGTGTTGGAGTCAGACGAGACATCGACCGTGAAACCGCTTAGGTCACGCATGCCCAATGCTTCCGCAGCGGAGTTCGTTATGGTTGATGTTTCGGCAATCTTTGCCAGGTCGTTAGCCAGTTGCTTTGAAGTGTTGAAATCAGGGCTGGTTTCCTGCTGCCCGCTATCGGTGGTTACTTTTTGATTGAGCACATACAGTGTGACGCTCGCAGTGTATGTATTGGCCATAAAGCACCAGCAGTAGACCGCGGTTGCTCCGGCGAATAGCAGGGGGAGTATTACGAGCAGATACCATTTTTTTCGGAGGAGCTCTAGAAGTTCTAGAAGGGTCATTGAAGATTCTCCTTGAGGATGCGAGTAAGGGGAAAGACAGATCTATCCCCTGCAAGGAGGGAGCAGATGCCCTTTTCGCAGGGGATAGATCTTGCTTAGCAACGATTATTCGATCTGGCAGCCACTACTTGATTGCCTTTTTGCGAAGGATGATGCCTACGCCAGCTGCAGCAACAGCGCAAGCAACGGTCGCACCGGCAACGCCGGAAAGGTCAACATCGGTCTGAGGAGACGTTGCGCTGGCATCGGTGCTGGCGTTGGCTCCTCCGGTTACGGTGTCGGTATCAACCACGATGGTTGCCCAGCCAAGTCCTTCGGCGGTGATGGTTACCGTGCCGTTGGAGACCTTGGCGGTTTTGACTTCAGTGGTGCCGTCCTTGTACTTGATGAGGACGGTTACGGTTGCGCCGTTGTATTGGCTGAGGCCACCAAAGGTCAAGGTGTAGGTGCCGGCAGTAGAGCCTTCGGGCTCGTCGTACATCTCGAAGTTGCCTACGACCAGCATGGAGGAGGACAGGTTATAGTCGAATGCCATGAAGTTGACAGGGCGCACCATAAGCCGGTAGTTGGAGCTAAGGGCCTTGCCGGACACGACAAGGCTGGTGCCCTGGTCGGAATAAGCGGTGTTGGACGTTGCCTTCGAAGGGCTGTCTGCCGCCCAGGCAAGAACAGGCATTGCGGCAACCAGGGCAAAGGTGCAAATCAGTGCTGCGATTTTCTTTTTCATCCGTGCTTCTCCCCTTTGGTGATATTCATTGTTGTGATTCTACCACTCATCATCTTGCGGATTGTGAAGGTCGAATTTTTATCTGGTCAGATGTATTCCCCTCCGGAGCTATTTCTGAACAAAAGCGCCCATCTTGCCGGTGTCAGCAATGGCTGGTGGCAACATGGGCGCTTCCACATTCGGTTGATGCGTACTGTATATATCGGGGGGGGGGTGGCGCTTCTATACCAAGAACTTGTATACCGCCTGAGTGTAGGCTACCGGGTCGTCGATGGGCAGGCCCTCGGTGATAAGGGCCTGGTCGTAGAGGATTGTGGCGAATGTGTGAACTTTGTCGGTATCGCCTTCCTCGAACGCCTTTTTCACCGCGCTGAACACGGGGTGCTGGGGGTTCAGCTCAAGAACGCGGTCGCTCTTCACCTGCTTGCCGTCGGGGCCTTGTGCCAAGATCTTCTCCATCTCAAGCGTGATGGGGCCTTCGGCGGTAACGCAGGAAGGCGTGTCGGTAAGGCGGGAAGAAACGGCCACGCGCTTCACCTTGCCATCGAGCGCCTTCTGCATCTCGGCGAACAGGCCCTCGTTTTCCTTGGTGATGGCCTCTGCCGCTTCCTTCTCGTCTTCGGTTTCCAGGCCAAGGTCGCCGCCGGCAACGTTCTTGAACTGCTTTTCCTTGTACTCCTGCATGGACATGAAGCAGAACTCGTCCACGTCCTGCGGGCACAGCAGCACGTCGAAGCCCTTGCCCAGCACCGTGTTCACGATGGGGCGCTTGGCCAGGCGATCTACCGGCTCGCCCGCGGCGAAGAAGATGGATTCCTGCCCCTCGGGCATGGCCTCCACGTACTCGTCGAGGGTGATCATCTTCTGCTGCTTGGCGGAATAGAACAGCAGAAGGTCGGCCAGCACGTCCTTCTTGGCGCCGTAGGTGGTGTAGATGCCGTATTCCAGGTTGCGGCCAAAGCCCTCGAAGAACTTCTCGTAGGCCTCGCGGTCGTTCTTCAGCATCTTCTCAAGCTCGGACTTGATCTTCTTTTCCACCTTGTTGGCGATGGCGCGCAGCTGGCTGTTCTGCTGAAGCGTTTCGCGGCTGATGTTCAGGGTAAGGTCCTGGCTGTCAACCACGCCCTTCACGAAGCTGAAGTAGTCGGGCAGCAGGTCGGCGCACTTTTCCATGATCAGCACGTTCGAGCTGTACAGCGCCAGGCCCTTCTCGTAGTCCTTGTTGTAGAAGTCGTAGGGCGGGCGCTTGGGAACGAACAGCAGGGCGTCGTAGGAAAGGGCCCCCTCGGCGTGCACGGAAATGGTGCGGGCCGGGTCTTCCCAGTCGTGGAAGTCGGTTTTGTAGAAGGTGGCGTACTCTTCGTCGGTCACCTCGGACTTGCGGCGCTTCCAGATGGGGATCATCGAGTTGATGGTCTTCACCTCGCGCACGGTTTCGAACTCGGGCTTGTAGTCGTCGCCGGCGTCCTCGGGCTTGGGCAGGGGCTTGCGCTCTTCCACCTCCATGTGGATGGGGTAGCGCACATAGTTGCTGTATTGCTTGATAAGCGCCTGCAGCTCGTACTGGTCTAGGAAGGTGTCGTAATCTTCGTCGCCCTGGTTGTCCTTCATGTGCAGGGTGATGCAGGTGCCGTGATCGCCGCCGATGGTGGCTGCCTCTTCTTCGGTTGCCGGCTCGATGGTGTAGCCCTCAACGCCGTCGGACTTCCAGGTGTAGGCCTGCTGCTCGCCGTAGGCGCGGCTGGTTACGGTTACTTCCTTGGCAACCATGAAGGCGGAGTAGAAGCCAACGCCGAACTGGCCGATGATGTCCACGTCTTCGCCCTGCTTGTCGGCGTTTTCGCTCTTGAACTCAAGGCTGCCGGAATGGGCGATGGTGCCCAGGTTGGTTTCCAGCTCTTCCTTGGTCATGCCGATGCCGGTATCGGAAACGGTGATGGTGCGGGCTTCCTTGTCGAAGGCGACGTCGATGGAAAGGTCGTCCTTGGAAACGGCGATGGAAGTGTCGGTAAGACTCTTGAAGTAGAGCTTGTCCACGGCGTCGGACGCGTTGGAGATGAGTTCGCGCAGGAAGATTTCCTTGTTGGTGTAGATGGAGTTGATCATCAGGTCCAACAGCTTCTTGCTCTCGGTTTGGAATTGCTTCATTCGGTTCCTTCTTTCGGAAAGCCATTTGTCTTCAAAAAATCAATTAGCACTCCGAGCCTTGGAGTGCTAATTGGGATTCTAGTATGCAGGCAGGCTATGTCAAGAACGCCCCTTGCGTGCCACGTGCTTTGTAACGCAGCCGTCAGATTCGGGCTTGCTGCCTGGGTTGGGTTTGGGTGACTTGCGTCCGTGCTTTTGCTTTGGGCCGGGCTCGGGTGACTTGCGTTCGCGCCCTGATGCTGTAGCCGTCGACTCATTGGCTTGGCCCGCGCGTGCCGGGCACTTTTCTGCTGGCGTCCCTGCGCGCTCCAGTGTGCTAAAGAGGGACTGTCCCTGTTGGCACCTGTTGGCACATATGCTGCTATGGGTACGAACGTTTGTTCTTGTATAATAAAAAGAATCAGCAAAGTCCGTGTGCGGGCGGGGCTTCGAGAAAGGAGCATCGCCTATGCAGGAAGTCTTGTTGGCGCAGGCTGCCATAGCCAATATTGCTAGCTTTGCGCTGGCGGCATTTCAGGAGTATAAGCAACGACGGATGGAGAAGGACAAAAAGAGGGGCTAGCGGCAACTAGCCCCCAACGTCAATCGCTCCGCCCGTACTCCGTTTAACCCCGGACGGGCTTTGCTGATGCCTTGATTATACCATCCTTCGGTTTTGCGGTACTCTGAACCTAATTGAATCAAAGTATCGGCCCGTTTTGCGGCATAGGGGACAAAGCGCCGTTGGGTCGAGGGGCAAGGAGGGGTGCCATGGAAACGCGCGCGTTCGGCAACACCGGAATGGAAGTATCGCCTTTGGGCTTCGGCGTTATGCGCCTGCCCATGAAGGGCGGCGGCAAAACGGTGAACAGCAACACCATCGACCAGGTAGACGTGGAAACATCCATCCAGATGATCCACGATGCCATCGAAGGCGGCATCAACTACTTCGACACGGCCTACAACTACATCGGCGGCTATTCCGAGCGCATCCTGGGCCAGGCACTTCAGGGCGGCCTGCGCGAAAAGGTGTGTATCGCAACGAAGTCGCCGGCCTGGCTGTATAAAGCGCCTGAAGATTTCGACCGCTTCCTGGACGAGCAGCTGGAGCGCCTGCAAACCACCTACATCGACAACTACCTGCTGCATTCCATGAACGGCGGCAGCTGGAAGAAAACCGTGCGCAACAACGCCATCGACGGAATGGTGCGCGCCAAGGCCAGCGGCAAGGTGCGCAACATCGGCTTTTCGTTCCACGACGACCTGGAGCTGTTCGAAGAGATACTGAACGCCGCCGATTGGGACTTCTGCCAGATACAGCTGAACTACTACGACCAGGATTACCAGGCCGGCCTGAAGGGCATGCGCATGGCGGCCGAGCGCGGCCTGGCCGTGGTGGTGATGGAGCCTTTGCGCGGCGGCCTGCTGGTGAACCTGCCCAAGGAAGCGCAGGCGGCGTTCGACGAATCCGGCTACGGGCGCAGCAACGTTGAGTGGGCGCTCGACTGGCTGTGGAGCATGCCCGAGGTAAGCTGCGTGCTTTCCGGCATGAGCACGCCCGAGCAGCTGCAGCAGAACATGGGCTATGCCGCCAAAGCCAAGCCCGGCATGCTTTCTGCCGAAGAGCAGCAGGTCATTGCCCGCGCCAAAGCCGCGCTTGATGCCCGGGCTGCCATTCCCTGCACCGGGTGTAACTACTGCGTTGACCTGTGCCCCAACAAGATCGCCATCCCGTACAACTTCCGCGCCTACAACATGGGTGTGCTCTACGACGACATGGAGTTGGCGAAGGATTTCTATCGCAACGAGGTAACCAGTTACGGACGCCGGGCCGACAGCTGCATCAGCTGCGGGTCGTGCGAGGAGATATGTCCGCAGCACATCAAGATCAGTGAGCTGTTGCCAAAGGTTGACGAGTTGCTGGGCGAATAGGTTCGGGGCCGGGCCGGGCGGTGGGATTCGGGGCATGCTTCCGCTTGGTTCGGCTTTCAAGGAATTGGGTTAGGGTGGTGGAAGAAATCGCGGAGATGGTTCGACGCATGGTTCACCGCATCCCGGCATCTTTGGTCGAAAACCTGGGGCGATTTCTTTGCGGCAATTCCTTGAAAGCCGCGCTCCAGGATGCCCCGAATCCCACCGCCCGGCCCGGCCTGAGGGAATTTCTGTGCCTAGTATCTCGTGCACAGGCCTTCTTGGGGCGCCTTTTGGGCTTGGTGCTCTCTGGGTCTGCGAGCTGGGGAGCTCGGCAGCCTGCGGCTGCCTTTGCATTGGCGGTGGCCTCGGCTTATTAGTGACGCGGCGTTGCCTATGGTAGTATCTGTTCGACAAACGAAGGGGCGCGCGGCGCCTGGGTTCGGCTAGGGGGCTTCATGGATTCTGTTGCTATCGAGCGTCTTTTGGAAAGCGTTGCCGCAGGTGAAACGGCACCTGCTGAAGCGCTTTTGCGACTGAGGAAAGAACCCTTCACCGACTTGGGCTATGCCAAGGTAGACCACCACCGTGCCCTGCGCCAGAATGCGGCCGAGGTGATCTATGGTGCCGGCAAGACGCCCAGCCAGATTGTGCACATCGCCGAATCGCTTCAGGGCGACGGCACCGAGGCTGTGCTTATCACCCGCTTGAAGGACGAGGCCGTACAGCCTTTGCAAGACAGGTTCGGCGATGACTTTGCGTTCTATGAAACGCCGCGCGTTGGCTTGGTGGGAGCCATGCCCGAGCCTACGGGCAACGGCACTGTTTTGGTGTGCGCTGCGGGAACCAGCGACTTGTACGTGGCCGAGGAAGCGGCTCTTACGGCGGAGGCCCTGGGCAACCAGGTGCAGCGCCTTTACGACGTGGGGGTGGCGGGGCTGCATCGCCTGCTTGCCCATGTGGACGACCTGATGCAGGCGCAGGTGATCATCGCTGTTGCGGGTATGGAGGGTGCGCTTGCCAGTGTGGTGGGGGGCATGGCATCGTGCCCGGTAATCGCGGTTCCTACCAGCGTGGGCTATGGCGCATCGTTCGGCGGCCTTTCCGCCCTTCTTTCCATGTTGAACTCGTGCGCCAGCGGCACAAGCGTCGTAAACATAGATAATGGTTTCGGCGCCGGATTCCAGGCGCATCTTATCAACCATCTTCCGGGAAAGGCCCCAGAAGCAGAATAAGGAGCGGCCATGCAGCTTTTCTTCGACTTCCGCGAAAACGCCACGCGCACCTGCATCTTGGACGCCCTTCTCGACGCTATGGATGCCACGCAGCGCGATAGGTTCGATGCCATCATGGCCGCCGCCGTTGTTCCCGACCGGCATCACCACAACATCGTTGAGGTGAACCAGACCATCGATGCGCTCGATGTTCCCGAAAAGGTGAAGGAAGACCTGCATGGCGTGTACGGCATCCTTGCCGCAGCCGAGGCGCAGGTGCATGGCTGCGAGGTTTCCGAAACCCACTTCCACGAGGTGGGCAACGCCAACGGCATCCGCAACGCCCTGGCCATCTGCGCGGCGTTCTACGCGCTTGCCCCTGAAACGGTAACCGCAACGGCGGTCCAGCCCGGATCGGGCGAAATCGAATGTGCTCACGGCACGCTTTCCGTTCCGGCGCCGGCAACGGCGGCCATCCTGGAAACGGGTATCCCGCTGGTGGCCAGCCGCCTTCCGGGCGAGCGCTGCACGCCCACTTCGGCGGCCATCATAAAGCACTTCGTCCGTTCCTTTAAGGAATAGCCCGTGCAAAAACGCGCCGGCAACCAGCAGGAAGAGGAAACGCGCAAGGCGGGGTGGCTTACGCTGCCTGCGCGCATCGCCCCTTCGCGCTCGTTCGGCTTCCGGCCGGCGGGGCAGGGCTCGCGCCGCTTCGCCCTTCCTGAAGAGGACGCCTCGAATGCGCCTGCTTCTTCCAGCGAAGAAGGCAACATGGGAGAACCTGCTTTTGGCGGCGCCTCGAGCGCTTCTGCCGTAGACCCCGAAACCTATGCCGCATCCCAGCCGCAGGGTGATTTGCTGCTGGGTCGCTACGTGCTTGAGGGGCAGGCCGGCAAGGGCGGGTTCGCTTCCGTTATGGCCGCATGGGACACGCGCATCGAGCGCCGGGTAGCCATCAAGTGCATGCCGCTCGATGAATCGGCCGGGGCCTTGTTCCCCGAAGGCGGCAGCATCCTTCTGGGCAGCAAGGTGGACACCTCTGCCGTGCCGGGGTTGGAAGAGGCGCGAACGGCGGCCAAGCTCTCCGATTCGTCCATCGTGCAGGTGTACGACTTCGAGGTGCAAGATGGCATGGCGTACCTCATCATGGAATACGTCGATGGGATTTCGCTTGGCAGTCTGCTTGCGGAATACCCTGACGAAGTCGATACCGACGTGGTGTGCGCGGTGTTCAAGGCGGTGGCTCGCGCTTTGCAGGCGGCGCACTCGCATCATGTTCTTCACCTGGACATCAAGCCCGACAACGTGCTTATAGACCGGGAGGGCCATGTGAAGGTGGCCGATTTCGGCCTTGCGCGCTTGGCCGGCGAAGCGGGCTACGGCGCTGCAGAGGGCGGCACCATCGGCTACATGCCGCCCGAGCAGATGCAGCAGAAAGAGCTTGATGAGCGCTGCGACGAATGGGCGTTGGCCAGCCTTACCTACGAGATGATCTCGGGCGAAAACCCCTTCCTGGCCAACAGCATCCCCGAAGCGGAAGATGCCATCTACGATGCCGAGATCATCATTCCCTCGCTGTGCATGGAGGATCTGGGCCCCGGTGCAGACGATGTGATGTTCACGGCCTTGGATCCCGACCCTGATGCGCGCTATGCCACGGTGCGGGAATTCTCAGAGGCCCTGCTGCCCTGCCTGGGTGGCCCGCGCAAGGGCACGAACAAGCTGAAGCGCCTTGTGGGGCGCGAAGATGCCCCCGATTCCGAGCAGGCGGGCGAATCAGCCGCCGAAGCTGCGCCCGAGCTGGAGCCTGGCTACGACGAGCCGCTTGAGCTGTGGCGGCCAAGCCCCTTCATGAAGTCGGCGTTCATGCGCGTTTGGGCGGCAATCGGCGCTGCCATCCTCGGCTTCTTGGCGGTTGGGTCCATCGCCGTTCCCGATGCTTGGGCCAACCCCGTTTCGTGGGGCGTGCTGGCGGCGATCGTTGCGCTGGCGGCGGTGCTGCCTTGGCTGGGGGCGCCTGTTGCCTGCGGCGCTGTGGGGGTATCGCTGTGCGTGCTGGGGTCGCCCATCTTGGGCCTGGCGCTTATCGCGGCAACGGCGGTTTGGTGGTACTTCATCGTTTTCCCAGGTCGCAGCACGGCTTCTTCCGATGTGGGCCTGCTGCCTGCCATCTTGGGGTCGTTCGGGTTTTCCGCCTTTACGCCGTTTGCGGCGGGCTACTTGCTGCGGCCCATCGAGGCGGCGGCAACCTCGCTGTTCGCCGCCGTGCTGGCGCTTTCCCTGGCGGGCTTGGGCTCTGCTCAGTTGGCCGGGTGGGACGCCATAACCTATGCTTCGGTGGCTTTAGGCCCGAACGCCCAGGGTATTGCCGCGGCCATGCTTACCACTCCCTCGACCTGGGTGATGATGGCGGCATGGGTGCTGGCAGCTGTGGTTTCGTCGCTTTTGTGCGGAACGGGCAAGCGCGTTTGGTGCGCGGTGGGCATGGTGCTTGCCGGGCTGATCCTTATCGCTGCCCTGGTTGCCGGCTCGCTCATAGACTCCGCCGGCCATTCGCTTCTTGCCAACCCGCTGGCGCTTCTGCCCCTTATCTGCGCCATCGTCGTTGGCGTGTCCCTTGCCTGCATCGCCGCTCCGTCGCGCGCGTTCTGGGAAGAGGGCGAATAGCCGCTCTAGCCCTCTACCGCTTCGCCCGAGAAGTTGAGGCCGCCCGTAAGCTCATGCGCCTGCTTGGGCGAAAGCTCGCCGCTTACCATTTCCGGGATCCAGCGGCTAGCCTGCGCCAGCGCCTCGGCGTACAGGTCGTGGAAGCTGGCGGTGCTCACCGCTTTGCTGAAGGGGTTCACCCAGGCGGCGTGGCTGTGGTTCTCGAACTCGCTCACGTCCAGCTCAACGGCGCGGTGGCTCATGGCCTGCACGAAGGAATGCCTGCGGAACCTGCGCTCTATGCCGCCGAGCACCGCGCGCTTCTTCCCGCGTGCCGAGTGGAACACCCCTTGCACGCGGCGGAATCCCAGAACGCTTTTCGAGAACAAGTCGGGGCGCACATCCTGTCCGTAGGCATCGCGCACGGCCATGCTGAACAGGTACGAGATTATGGAAAGCGTTTGCCGGTCGGCCTTCAGTATCTCTTTCTGCGGGCGGAAATCCCGTACCGTTTTCCCGCGGCGCGTCCACAGCATCATCTCGTCCAAGTCGCTTTCGATGATGGCGTGCACCTCGCTGCCGTCTTTGCTGCCAAGCTCTTCGACCCCGGCATCGCACAGGGCGTACTGCTGCGCGTACACCAGGGGGTGCTCGGCGCGGTCCAGCAGGTAGTGGCACAGAAAGCCCGCGATG
Organism: uncultured Prevotella sp.; assembly: GCA_963598325.1. Taxonomy (GTDB): domain Bacteria; phylum Actinomycetota; class Coriobacteriia; order Coriobacteriales; family Eggerthellaceae; genus Anaerotardibacter. Next base: position 32,811 of record CAVBST010000010.1, read on the forward strand.
TAGGCCTTGGCAATGCCGTGGGTAGATTCGGGCAGGTAAACCAGGGAATTCGCCATGGATGCCATAAGGGCGGAAGGCTCGCTGTGGTGCATGTGGTTGCCCAGCTTCACGAACTTCGCGGTGGTGGGGTTCGCCACGCAGTAGAACAGCGGGTCGGGGCCTTGGTTGCCCAGCAGGAAGGCGTTGCGCTCGCGTTCGCTTTGGATGAACGAGCAGGCGGGAAGCTCCAAGGCGTCGTGTCCGAACTGGTCGTGGGTGATGATCGCAGGCATGGTGCCCTCCAAATCTTACGGATATTTTAGATTGGCGCCGATTACCGTTGCGCCCTGCACTTTATACTGATGTGCGTTCATCATGCGACTTGTGCGATATGCGATCAAGGGCGAAAGGATAACAGGCTGATGACATTTGGTCTGACGAAGAAAGAACTCAGCTGGGTGCTCTACGACGTGGGCAATTCCGCCTTCGTCATGCTCTCCACGGCCCTTATCCCCGTGTATTTCGCTTCCATTGCCGAGCCCGGCTCTTCAGTGGTGGTTGCCTGGGGCTATGCCGAAACGGTGGCTTCGCTTATCTTGGCGCTGCTCATGCCCGTGCTGGGCAGCCTGGCCGACATCGCCGGCAACAAGAAAAGGTTCTTGGTGGGCTTTGCCGGAACAGGCGCGGTGGCCTGCGCCGCGTTGGGCGTGCCCCAGCATGCCCTGGCCTTCTTGGTGGTGTACGTCATAGCCGCCATCATGCTGAACGGGTCGATGGTGTTCTACGATGCGTTCTTGGTGGACGCCACCACGGAAGACCGCTACGACAAGGTTTCCTCCCACGGTTACGCCTGGGGCTACATCGGATCCTGCATTCCCTTCATCGTGTGCCTGGCGGTGGTGCTGGGCGGCCCGAGCTTCGGCCTTTCGGCTATGGTGGGCATGAAGATAGCCTTCGTGATAACCGCCCTATGGTGGATCGCCTTCACCGTGCCGGTGGCGAAGAACGTGCAGCAGCTGCATGGCAAGAAGCGCTCCGAGCGCATGGTTCACGCAACGGTGGTGGGCCTGCTGAATACCTTGAAGAGCATCGTGCACGACCGGCGCCTGCTGTTCTTCATGCTGGCGTTCTTCTTCTACATCGATGGCGTGCATACGGTTATCAAGATGTCCACCAGCTACGGCACCGATTTGGGCATCGACTCCACACAGCTGGTGCTGGCGCTTTTGGTAACGCAGTTTGTGGCGTTCCCTTCGGCCATCGCTTACGGCAACCTGGCCAAGCGCTTCGGCACCAAGCGTATGCTCATGGTGGGCGTGTTCGCGTATTTCTGCATCGTGCTGTTTGCCGCATTCTTCCTGAAGAGCGCCTTTGAGTTCTGGATCCTGGCCATCTGCGTGGGCCTGTTCCAGGGCGGCATCCAGGCCCTTTCGCGCTCCGAGTACGGCAAGCTCATCCCCAAGGAGCGCGCCAACGAGTACTACGGCTTTTTCGACATCTTCGGCAAGTACGCCGCCGTCATGGGTACCTTCCTGGTGAGCTTCTTCACCCAGGTAACGGGCAGCTCTTCCTTGGGCGTGCTCTCCATCGCGGTGCTGTTCGTGGTGGGCTTTCTGTGTCTGCGCGCCATGCCCGCAAAGCAGCAGCGCATCGACACCGCGGCATAGTCTGACGGAGCGCGGCCGCGACGAAGGGCCTGCGCTGAGCGGCTGGCTGCGGGCGGGGGTGCGTACGGTGCATCCCTGTGAGCTTATGCGCACCCTGCAAATGCCAGAGGCCCCGAGCGCCCGATTCGATTCCCGCAAATACAAGGAAGGCGCTGAGCCCGCAGGCCCAACGCCTTCCATTCGCGGTTATGTTGCAGCGTCTTTGCCGTGCTCAGCCCGGGCGCCCGCTCCTACTGAAGAAGGTCGCAGATCTTGCCCAGCAGGGGCTCGAAGCTCACGCCGCGGTTCTTGAAGTCGGGCTGCTTGCTGGAAACGATCATGGCGTCGTGCGTCAGGCTGCCGGCGAACTCCACCGCTTCCTGCAGGCCCTTGCCCGCCATGATGGCGGCCAGCAGGCCAGAGCAGTACAGGTCGCCCGTGCCGTGCAGCATGAAGGGCAGGTACTCGTTCTTCGCCTCGAACAGCTCGCAATCCTGGCCGGCAACGAAGTTGCGGATAATGCCGTCGCCGCGCTGGATGCCCTTCAGCACCACGTTCTTAGCGCCCTTCGCCAGCAGCGCGTCGATGATGCGCTTGGCCTCTTCGTCGGAGATATCCACGCCGCCCCAGTCTTCGCCGATGGGCTCGCCCAGGATGATGGCCGCCTCGGTAAGGTTGGGGGTAAGGATGTCGGCGTCGCAGGCAAGATCGGCCATGGCCTGGCACAGTTCGGGGGTGTAGGTGGGGTACACCTTGCCGTGGTCGGCCATTACCGGGTCTACCACGCGCAGCGCCTTGGGGTAGCGATCGTACAGGTTGCGGATGATGTCAACCTGCTCAGGCGCGCCCAAAAAGCCCGAGTACACCGCGTCGATTTCCACGCCGATGCCCTGCCAGGCAGCCAGGTAGTCGGAAAGGATGTCGGTGGTGTCGTGCATGTACCAGCCGGGGAACGCCGTATGGGAAGAGAACAGCCCGGTGGGCACGGGGCACACATCGCAGCCGCCGGCGGAAACCACGGGGATGGCCACGCCCAGCGAGCACTTGCCGTAGCCGCACAGGTCGTGCACGGCGGCAACGCGCGGGATGTAGTCGGGGTTGGCAGATCGGTTGTAAAGGACGGTCTGGGTCATTATCTTTCTTCTTCCTCGTCGAAATCCCATAGGTCTTCGGTGCGCTCGCCGCGGTCCTTGAAGGTGCGGCGCGTTTTGTATTCAAGCACGGCGGCAATGATAGTGGTTATGACCAGGCAGGCCAAAACCATGCATCCAATGCCTTCGATGGTCTCGAACAGGAAGTGGTACAGCTCTCCGAAATCCATGCTTTCCTCTCGCGGATTTGTTCATTGCGCGAACCGCCTTGCACGGCATGCTCGCCATTGGAATAAGAGTATACTAGCGTCACTGCATTCCAAGCAGCTATTCACCAGTCCAAGCACATCGAAAGGGCAGCTATGCTAGACATTCGGTTCGTCCGTGAACATCTTGACGAAGTCGCTGTTGCGATGAAGAACCGCAACCATTCATGGGACTCCCAGCGCTTCCAGGAGCTGGACGAATCACGTCGCGCATCAATCGCCAAGGAAGAAGAGCTGCAGGCCCAGCGCAACGCCATCTCCAAGAGCATCGGCAAGCTGATGGGCGAAGGCAAGAAGGAAGAGGCCGAGGCTGCCAAGGCCCAGGTTTCCGAGTTGAAGGAGCAGATTGCCAAGTTCGGCGCCGAGCGCGCTGCGGTCGATGAGGAACTGCGCAACCTGCTTCTGGCCACCCCGAACATGCCGGCCGATTCCACTCCGGTGGGCAAGGACGAAGACGACAACCCCGAGGTTCGCCGTTGGGGCACCCCGCGCAACTTCGAGGCCGAGGGCATTCAGATGAAGCCCCATTGGGACCTGGGTGCAGAGCTTGGCATCATCGATTCCGAGCGCGCGGTGAAGCTTGCCGGCAGCCGCTTCGTGCTGCTAGGCGGCCTGGGTGCACGCCTGGAGCGCGCGCTTATCAACTTCATGGCCGACACGCACACCTCCCGCGGCTTCAAGGAATGGTGGTGCCCGGCCATGGCCAACGCCACCACCCTTACCGGCACCGGCCAGCTTCCCAAGTTCGAAGACGACCTGTTCAAAACGCGCGAGGGCATGTACCTTATCCCCACCGCGGAAGTGCAGCTTACCAACATCCATTCCGGCGAGGTGCTCGAAGCGGAAGACCTTCCGCTGAAGTACTGCGCCTTCACGCCCTGCTTCCGTGAAGAGGCGGGCTCTGCTGGGCGCGATACCCGCGGCCTTATCCGCGTGCACCAGTTCGACAAGGTCGAAATGGTGAAGTACGCCAAGCCCGAGGAAAGCTACGACGACCTGGAATCCATGGTTGCCGACGCCGAGAACATCTTGCAGCTTCTGGGCTTGCCGTATCGCGTTATCAGCCTGTGCACGGGCGACATCGGCTTTTCCGCCGCCAAGACCTACGACCTGGAGGTTTGGCTGCCTTCCTACAACGCCTACAAGGAAATATCCTCTTGCTCCAACTGCGAGGATTTCCAGGCACGCCGTGCCAACATCAAGTACCGCGACCCTGCCAACTTCAAGGGCACGCGCCTGGTGCACACGCTCAACGGCTCCGGCCTGGCGGTTGGCCGCACCATGGCTGCCGTTATCGAGAACTACCAGCAGGCCGACGGCTCCATCAAGGTGCCCGAGGTGCTGGTTCCCTACATGGGCGGCGTAGAGGTTATCCGCTAGCCTGGCGGGCCTGCGCGCAAACGGATGGTGAAAAAGCCAACAAGCAAGCGCCCCTCGGTTGCGGGGCATAAAGTAAAGGTATCCAACGAGCCGGCAGTTACCGCACCTGCTTCCCCTTCGGTTGCGGGTGGGCCCGCTGGCTCTTCTTCCGATGGGGTAGCTGTCGAAGGACGCGCAGCAGCTTCGGCATCCGTGCCGGTGGCCAAGCCTGGCGTGTCCCAAACGCCCGCAGCCAAGGCTTCTGCGGCTGGTGCGGGTTTTGCCGGCGCTGCGCCCCAGCCCGCCAAAGCCCCCGCCAAAGGCGGGGCCAGTGCTGCGGCGCCCCAGCAGCCCAAATCCGATGCTCTGGCTGAATCCGGCACCCCGGCCAAGCCCTCGGTTCCCAAGAACCGCATCGCTCAGGTGAAGGAAGCTTCCAGCATCCAGCATGAAGAGGTTTCCGGCAAAACCGGCACCCCCCGCATGTCCAAGAAGGCCGGCAAGCGCCGCATTTCCCGCAAGGCAGTTGCCATCGCTTCTGCCGTGCTGGTGGTTCTTGCGGTTGCAACATCGCTGTTGGCGTGGAACCAATGGCTTCGCTACGACGATGCGGCCGATATCCAGGGAGCCTGGCGCATGGAAGGCAGCACGGCAACCTTCACCATCACCGATTCCCAGATCCAGCTTACTGAAGAGGTTTCGTATCCCTACACGCTGGACACCTTCGCCAAAACCATCAGCTTCAGCTTCGGCAACTACGAAGGCGGTGGCAGCTACGTGTTCTCGCCGGAGCGCGATGTGCTCACCATCACCGAAACCGCGCCCGATGCCGATGGCGGCACGGCCACTACCACCTTGGTGAAGCAGTGAGCGAAGGCCAGCCGCCCCTAACCGTTCAGAGCCTGCGGGTGCGCCCGGGCCGCATCGAGCTTTCGGTGCGCGTGGCCAGCCAGCGCTATGCGCAAACAACGCCCCAGCTCATAGAGCGATGCCTGCAGCATGTCCCTACGTTGGGGGCGCATGCCTGCCGAAACGGGGTTGGGCCCACGTTCGGCGCGGTGATGGACAGCACTTCGGTTCCGCACTTGCTGGAGCACCTTGTGGTTGATGCGCAAACCCGTGCTTCCCAAAGCCCGCAGCGGGTGTTCACGGGTACCACGCAATGGAGCGCAGAAGACCCATTGGTGGCCAGCATCGCCGTTTCCTACGAAGACGATCTGGCGGCCTTGCGCGCGCTGAAGGAAAGCTTGGCCTTCCTGAACAGCGCCCTGGAAGAGCTGAACGGATAATCCCGTATCATTGGGGGTGGGGCGAACCGGCGAAGGCCGAACTGGCCTGCTTTATGCCTGCGGCTTGGGTTGCTGGCCGCGCTGTATGGCGCAGCCGTGCAGACGGAATGGGCCCCATAAAACGGGTGACGCACCCTTCGAAAGGGGAACGATATGAAGATCGTGGTTTTGATTGGCGGCTCTGCTTCAGAGCGCGAGGTTTCCTTGGCAAGCGGCAAGTGCGCTTGCGAGGCGTTGGAGCAGGCCGGCCACAACGTGGTAGTGCTCGAAGCCTCGAACGACTTGGCCGAAAACCTGCGTGCCGAGCGGCCCGATGCCTGCGTGGTTGCCATCCCGGGCAAGCAGGGCGAAGAGGGCACGATTCAGGGGCTGTTGGAGTTCTTGGGCATCCCGCACATCGGCTCTTCGGCAGACGTGTGCCGTACCGTTGCCGACAAGAGCCTGCTATCTGCCCATATGCAGACGTGCTGCGAGTTTTCGGGCGAGCAGACGGTGGCGGCTTGGCCGCAGGGCTTCTGCTTTGCCAAGGCCGCGTTCGACGAGCTGGGGGCCATGGCGGTGATGGACCTGTGCGCCGAGCGCATCCCAGGCGGCTACCCCTTGGCAGTGAAGCCCGCGTGCGGGGGCCTGGCATACGGGGTGCACAAGGCTTCCTCGAAAGAAGAGCTGGTAGACGCCCTGCGCGATGCCTTCACCTTCTGCGACCAGGCAATCGTGCAGCAGTGGGTAGAAGGAGTGGAGCTTTCCGTTTCGGTTCTGGGCAGCGGCTGGGATGCTTATGCCCTGCCGCCGGTGGAAATCGTCCCGCGCACGGGGCTCTACCTTACCAGCGCCCGCTTCGACGCCAACGCCGTGGAGCGCTTCGCGCCGGTGCGCATGGAATCGCTTTCGCAGGACCAGGCTACGGCGCAGGCCATCCGCGCAGAGATAGAGCGCGCTGCGCTGGAGGTGTACCGCGCGTTCGGCATGGAAGGCTATGGCAGGGTAGACCTTATTTGGGACGGCGCCCAAGCTCAGGTTCTGGAGGTGGACGTTGCCCCCAGCTTTGCCGAGCACTCGCTGTTCTGCGAAGCATGCAACGCGGCCGGCCTTTCCCTTCCCGCCGTGCTCGATCGGCTGGTGGAAGGATAGGGCTTCTGTTTCTTTCGCCTTGTTGAAAAGTGCATCCTAGGTTGCTCTAAAACAAAGTCCTAGGTTGGCGTAGTAAGTCAGCGAGCGGGATCCTGACGAGCGCAGCTGGCTTGAGTAAACATGCCAGTGGCATGTTTAGTTCCTGAATATGCGTTCGAGCGAACGCGTCCTGCGCAGCTCTGCTGAGCAGGATTAGCTGGCCTATGGGCAGAATAAGGGGTTACCCTGCCTGTATTTAATGCGTTTGGCTCCCAACATGCTTAGGTATGGGGGAGTCGAATCTAACGTCCTAGGTTGGCGTAGTAAGTCAGCGAGCGGGATCCTGACGAGTGCAGCTGCCCTGAAAGAGGAAGGCGCTGGCCTTCGGGCCGCGCCGACCGATTGAAGGTCGGATGTGCCGTCAGGCTCCCGCGCAGCGTCATCGCGTCTCATACGAAAAAAGCCTGTTCGTAGAACAGGCTTAAATACAGGTGGCGGAGAGCTGGGGATTCGATTGCGTGCTGCGCACCCAATCACCCCTCCCTCGCAAGCTCGGTCGGGCGAATTCCTAAAAACGTGCCACTGGCACGTTTCCTTAACGGAATTCCACCTCATCGGTTCGAATCCCCTTTTATGCTGAAAATAAAAAAGCAAGCACGTTTGCCGTGCTTGCGACTTATTCACTGGCGGAGAGCTGGGGATTCGAACCCCAGATACGCTTTTGGCGTATACTCGCTTAGCAGGCGAGCACCTTCGGCCTCTCGGTCAGCTCTCCGTATGTGCGAATTGATATGATACCCTGCCCACCCTCAACTTGCAAGGAGAAGAGCAGTGCAAAACCATTACGTTTTCGAAAAAACGGCGGGCTCCAGCGCTTGCTGCTCTCAGCGCTTTTTGCAGGGAGGGCTCCACGCCAGAGCATGGCTTTCTGCTGCCGCCATCACCTTTGCGGTAGTGCTCATTGCCGCCGTTGTTTCCGCTGCCCCTCAGCAGGCTTTCGCGAAGTCGTATTCCATGCCACAGACCACCATCAATGCGGAAGTCCAGCTAAACGGCGACCTCCACGTGGTGGAGCAGCGCCAATTCGAATTCGACGGCACCTACACCGCGGTGTGGTGGGAGTTCACGGGGCTTCCCAGCGGAGCCGATGTCAAGGTGAACTCCGTAAGCATGGCAGACGTGGACGACAACGGCAGCTTCGCGGAATCCGACCTCAAGGGCCTATCGAGCACGCCCTTCCAGGTTAAGTGGCGCGACGAAGGCGGCCCGGGCAACGTGTCGTATTCCATGGACGAGGGCAAGGAAACCCTGTACGTGTTCTTCAACGAATCCAACTCGCGCATCGTTGTGCAGCTCGACTACACCGTCCAGAAAGCCGCTCAGGCTTATTCCGATGTGGGCGAGGTGTACTGGAAGTTCGTCGGCGATTCCTGGGGCGCAGACTCCGAAAACGTCTCCATGACGCTCAAGCTTCCTGTTGCCGCAGGGCAGGATGTGGTTGCCGGCAGCAACGTGCGCGCTTGGGGCCACGGCCCGCTCGATGCTGCGGTTTCCATCAACGACGACGGAACCGTTAGCTACCAGATCCCTTCGGTTGGCTCGGGGTCGTATGCAGAGGCCCGCGTGGTGTTCCCCACGCAGTGGCTTTCCGCGGTAGGCTCGTCGGACGACAACGCCCATGAATCCACGGCTCGTTTGGACAGCGTTTTGTCGGAGGAGCAAACATGGGCAGACCGCGCCAATGCCCAGCGCGCCCAGCAGCTCGGCGTTTTGGTGTTTGCCATTGTGGTCTGCATCCTTCTGCTGGTATGGGCCATCCGCTCGTTCGTGAAATACGGCAAGGAGCTGAAGCCTGCGTTCTTGGACGAGTACTGGCGCGATGTGCCCGAAAAAGGGCAGCATCCTGCGGTTATCGGGCGCCTGTGCCGCTTCGACAAGGAAAGCTCGCTCGATTTCAGCGCAACCATCATGCATTTGGCGAATGCGGGCGCGCTGCTGATCAATCGGGGCTCCTACGACAAGAGCCGCCTGTTCGGCTCGAAGAAGGTGGACGACTATTACCTAACGCGCGTGCCCGAGGTGGAGCTTTCCCTGAACAGCGAGTTGGACCGCAAGGCGATGAGCTTCCTGTTCGATACGGTAGGCGGCGGCGAGCCATCCCTGTGGCTTGCCAGCATCAAGCAGTATGCCAAAGACCACCCCAAGGCGTTCAACGAGGCTATGGCCGATTGGCAGGGCCTGGTAACCGCGCACGTCATCGCGGCCGACTACTTCGAGAGCTATTCCAAATCCAAGCGCAACCGCATGGCAGCTGTTGCCGCGGTGCTTCTGTTTGCGGGTATCGGCATAGCAGTTTGCTTCAGCAATCTGCTGGTTCTGGTGCCCTGCATCGTTACCAGCGTTGCGCTGATGGTGGTGTCGCAGTTCATGGAGCGCCGTACCCAGAAGGGCGCAGACGCCTATGCGCGGTGCATGGCGCTGAAGAAGTGGCTCACCGAGTTCTCTTCGTTAGACGAACGGCCGGCAGCCGATGTGAAGGTGTGGGGCGAGTTCATGGTGTACGCCTACCTGTTCGGCGTGGCAAAGGAAGCTATCGAAGAGCTGCGCCGCGGTGTGCCCGAGATGTTCGAGGTTGATTCGGCCCTTGCCGCCGATACCGCCTACGTGCCTTGGTGGGTGTGGTACGCGCCTTACGGCCATGGCATCTATGCCGACATGCCCGACTTCGGCTCGATGCTGGAAACCTCGGTTACCGAGTCACTTCAAGCGGTTGATTCGGCGCTTTCGGGCGGCTCTTCAAGCGGCGGCGGCTTCGGTGGAGGATTTTCCGTCGGCGGCGGTGGCGGCTTCGGCGGCGGCGGAGGTGCCCGCTGATGCCTTCGTCGCTTGCGGCGGTTCCAACCTGGGTCTACAAACTGCTTATAGTGTTCGCCACGGCCATCTGGGGCCTGAGCTTCGTCATTATGAAGGACGTGGTGGAATGCTTGCCGCCTGCGTGGCTCCTGGGCATCCGATTCTTCACCGCCGGGCTTATCCTGCTTGCCGTGCTTTGGAGGCGCGTGCGAAGGCATCTTTCCCTGAAGATCGTTGCGTACGGTGCGCTTCTGGCCTTCTTCGACTTCACGGCCTTCCTTTCGCAGACCGTTGGGCTGCTGTACACCACGCCGGGGATCAACGCGTTCCTTACTGCCACGTACTGTGTCATCGTCCCCTTCGCCTGGTGGGTGATTGCGAAGAAGCGCCCGCTGGCCTTCAACGTTTTGGCGGCATTCGTTGCCGTCGGCGGCATTTGGCTGGTGTCTTCGAATGGGGGCGGGTCGGGCCTTAGCATGGGCTTCGGCGAGGCCATGACGCTGCTGTGCGCGCTGCTGTTCGCCATCCACATCACGTTCGTCTCGCGCCTTTCCGTCGGCAACGACGTGCTGGTGCTTACCGTGTTCCAGTTCCTGTTCGAGGGGCTGTTCGGCATGGCCATCGGTTGCGGGTTCGAGACCTTGCCGCCGGTTTCCGCGGTGAGCATGACGGTGATTGCGCAGATGGCGTTCCTGATCGTGTTCGCATCGGTTATCGCCTTCGGCATCCAGAACGTGGCGCTTGCCTACATCCCGCCCGCGCAGGCCTCGCTGTTCCTGAGCTTGGAGTCGGTGTTCGGCGTGCTGTTCTCGGTTCTGATATACGGCGAAGTGCTTACCCCGCAGCTTCTTTTGGGCTTCACGCTTATCTTTGCGGCCATTCTGGTGAACGAGGTGGTGGCTCCGAGGTTCGAGGCCAAACGTGCTATAGTCTCTGCAGGACGCGACAAATGGAAAGAGGAACAGCCGCATGACTAACACCATGGAGAACATCATCCTTATCGGCATGCCGGGCGCCGGCAAGTCTACCTTGGGCGTTGTTCTTGCGAAGATCTTGGGCTACCAGTTCATCGATGCCGACCTGCTTATCCAGAGCAAGCTGGATAAGACCCTGCAGAAGATCATCGACGCTTGCGGCCCCGATGGCTTCATCGAGGTGGAGAACGAGGTTCTGTGCACCCTTTCCGCAAGCCATGCCATCGTCGCAACCGGCGGCTCTGCCGTGTATTCCGACGAGGCCATGAAGCATCTGTCCGAAATCGGCACCGTGGTGTACCTGAAGGTTTCCTACGAAGAGCTGGAAAGCCGCTTGGGCGGCCTGCACGAGCGCGGCGTGGTTATGAAGAACGGCATGGGCATGAGCCTGTCCGATCTGTACGAAGAGCGCCTGCCCCTGTACGAGAAGTACGCCGACGTCACCATCGACATCAACGGCCTCACCGTCCGCGACGCCGCCCGCAAGGTTGTAGACCAAGTATCCATGTTGTAGGAATACGGCGTTCTGCCCTACAGCTCGATATCCCTTGATGAGCCGTCGATGTCGTCGATGTGGGCTGTGCCGTTCTTTACGCTGAAGAAGGTGAGGCGCGCATCGCCCCAGTCTTCGTAGGTTTCGCCGAGGGCGGTCATATGCTCGTAGCCCGCCTTGCGCACCTCTTCGCCGGCGGTGTCGTTCAGGTCGGCCTCTCCCGTAAGGATCACCCAGCCGCGCCCGGGCTTCCAGGCGGAAAGCTCGAACTTGGGGTTTGCCTGCAGCTGGTGATACACATCCTTGTTCGTAGCGGTGCAGAACCACAGGGTGCCGCCTTCGCGCATGGCGAAGCTGAAGGGGCGCACATGGGGTTGGTCGCCTTCGCAGGTTGCCAGGTACCATGCCGGTACCGAGGTGAGGTATTCCAGGATCTCGTCCATTCCAGGGCTTCCTTTCGTTGAGGGAGGTTGATGCCGTCGTTTTGTGCCCATCTCCAGGGCGGCTTCTTCCTATCGCATGCTGTTGGCTCTGGGCGTTCAGGGGCGGCGCGGTTCTGCTGTTTGAAGGTCTTGCTTAGGGCTCAGGGCTTGGGGTTGACCGTTCCTAGGTCGGCAGCAGCATCTTCAGTGCAAAATCGGTTGCTAGCACGGCTGCGGTTCCCACCAGCAGGTACGCCAGGCCCGCAAGGTCGCGCTTGCTGAAGGAAAGCTCGCGCAGGCGGGTGCGGTTTTCCCCGCCGTGGTAGCAGCGGGCGTCCATGGCAAGCGAGAGCGTTTCGGCATGGCGGAACGCGCTGGTGAACAGCGGAACGATAAGCGAGGTCATCAGCGCAAGCGACCCTTTGGCACTGGTGCTGAAGTTGGCGCCGCGGCTTATCTGGGCCCGGTAGATGGTGCGCAGCTCTATGGCGAACTGCGGCAGGAAGCGCAGGGCAATGCCCATCATCATGGAGAGCTCGTGCGCGGGCAGGCCGAACCGGCGAAACGGCTCAAGCAGACGCTCGAAGCCATCGGTAAGGTCGAGCGTGGTGGTGGCAAGGGTAAGCAGGCTCACGCCCAGCAGAAGGATGGTAAGGCGGATGGCGATGAACACCGCCTGCTGCAGGCCCTGTTGGCTGATGCAGATGATTCCCAGCTGGAAGTAAACTTCCCCTCCTTGGACGAAGAAGATGTTCAGCAGGGCAGTGAACACCACCAAGATGGCCAGCGGCGCGATGGAGACGAACGCTTGGCGCAGCGAGATATGGGAAAAGGCGAACATGCCAGCCGTGAACAGCGCGGCAACGCCGAGCGAGACGTACGAGCCCGCAGCGAACACCATCACCATGAACAGGATGGAGAGCAGAAGCTTTGCCCGCGGGTCCATCTTGTGCACGGGGGAGTCTTTGGCTATGTAGCGGCCGAACACCGCATCGATGCTCATGGTTAGCGCGCCTTTTCGCCTTTGAGGATGCGGGCAATCTCGTCTGCCAAGGTATCCGGTTGGTACAGCTTCACGGGAAGGGGCATGCCCTGCTCGCGCAGCTCGTTGGAAAGGCGCTGCGCATGGGGAATGCCAAGGCCTATTTCGCGAAGCTCGGCAGCATGCTGGGTGAAGATTTCCTCCGGCGTGCCCAGAAAGGCAATCTCCCCCTCGTGCATGACGATCATGCGGTCGGCCAAGGCGGCGATGTCGTTCATGTTGTGGGACACCATCACCACGGTGAGGTTGCGCTGTTCGTGCAGGCGCTTGATAAGGCCCAGGAAGTCGGCGCGGCTTGCCGGGTCCAGGCCGGCGACCGGCTCGTCTAGCACCAGGGTGGTGGGGCGCATGGCAAGCACGCCGGCGAACGCCACGCGGCGCTGTTGCCCGCCAGAAAGCTCGAAGGGCGAGCGGGTGCCTATCTCGTCGAAGCCCAGGTGCACATCGGCTAGGGCCTCGCGCACGCGCGCATCAACCTCTTCTTCTGAAAGGCCCATGTTACGCGGGCCGAAGGCAACGTCTTCGTAGACGCTGGCGGCGAACAGCTGATGCTCGGGGTATTGGAACACCACGCCGATGTCGGCGCGAGCCTTGGCGCCCACGCCTTTGGCGGAAAGATCCTGCCCGTTCCATAGAACGCGCCCCTCGGTGGGGTTTGCCAGGCCGTTCAGGTGCTGCACCAGGGTGGATTTTCCCGATCCGGTATGGCCGGCGATTGCCAAGAACTCGCCTTCGTTCAGGGTGAAGGTCACGTTGCGCAGGGCGTAACGCTGCTGCTCGCCGGCCTTTTTCTGGCGCTTGCTCAGTGGGTTGTAGCTGAAGCTTACCTGTTCGAATGCAATCGACACAGTTCCTCCTCCAGCGAATTCATATCGGTATGGGTGCCGATGGCAATGCCGCGGTCTTGCAGAAGGCGTGACATCTGGGTAGAAAACGGCACATCAAGGTTAAGGCTGCGCAGCTTCGCGTCCTGCGTGAGCACTTCTTCGGGGGTGCCATCGAGCATGCAGCGGCCATTGTTGAGCACGATAACGCGGTCGGCCTCGGCGGCTTCCTCCATGAAGTGGGTGATCATCACCACGGTCATGCCTTGGGCGTGCAGGTCTTTGCATACGCGCATAAGGCCGCGGCGGCCACGCGGGTCCAGCATGGCGGAAGCCTCGTCGAAGATGAGGATCTTCGGATGCATGGCAAGCACGCCGGCAATGGCCACGCGCTGCTTCTGGCCGCCGGAAAGGGCTGTGGTCTCGCGCTTTCCGCTGCCGCCGAGCCCCACCTGGCGAAGCGCAGCTTCAACACGATCGCGCAGCTCGGGGTTCTCTATCCCCAGGTTCTCGGGGCCGAAAGCCACATCGTTTTCGATAAGGCTTGCCACGATCTGATCGTCGGGGTTCTGGAATACGGCCCCGGCTGTGCTGCGGATAGGGTAGATGTTGTCGGCATCGGAAGTGACCATGCCGTTTACGGAAACCTCGCCCTTGTCGGGCACGAGCAGCGCGTTGATCAGCTTCGAGAACGTGGATTTCCCCGAGCCGTTGGCGCCCAGGACACAGACGAACTGGCCTTCGGGAATGCTCAGGTCAAGATCGGATAGGACGAAGGAATCGCCCGTGTACGTGAAGGAAACGTCGGAAAACGAGATCACGGCTTAGCGGCCCTTCGTCTGTTCCTTCTTAGGGGTGATGAGGTTCGAGATGGCCTTGTAGATGATGAGCGTAAGTACTGCGTTCAAGCCGCCCTTCAACAGATTGAAGGGGATGAGGATCGGGATGATCATGGCCACAACCGCTTCAAGCGGAACACCCAGCCACATGGGGGTAACGATAAGGTTGCCCACGATGGCGCCGAGGGTTGCCGCGATGATGCTGAGCACCAGGCCGCCGATTGCAGCAGGATAGGTGCGCTTCTTCTTGTACACGAACGCAGCGGGAAGCACGAAGCAGGTAACGGTAAGCACGTTCATGAGCGCGCCGGTGAAGTCGGCCATGAGCAGGCCGTGGATGATGGCGGTTACGATGCCAACGGCCACGCCGGCGCCGGGGCCGAACGCGAAGCCGGAAACCATGGCAGGCATGTTGGAGGCATCGAACTTGAGCCAGGTAACGCCGGGGAGCAGGGGGAACTCCACGAAGGAAAGGATAACGCCGATAGCGCACATGAGCGCCATGGTAACGAGCTGCTTGGTGGACCAAACGTTGGTGTTCTTGGGGGCAGTGGGGGACATGGTTTCTCCTGTCGGTTCATTAACCTGCTTATGGTACCACGCCTGCGATTTTGCCCTCAATATCGAAGAAGTTGTTGCGGCTGAGTCCAGGCGTTCTCGTTGCTTGTCCGCGCCGCGGGCCGGGGCACCAGCCCTTCGGGGATTCCCGTTCCGCTGTTTGTGACGCTCGCAGCGCGAGCGCCCCTGCATGCGCTGCACTGCTTCATGCATTAGAAGTTGGTTCGCTTCGCGAACCGTTCAGGAAAGGGTTTCAGAGAACCCCTCAGGGCGATGCCCCAACCCACGTCGCTGCCCAACCGAGGTC
>CAVBST010000011.1:0-42661 GCA_963598325.1 uncultured Prevotella sp.
CACCAGGCCGAAGAAGACCTCGCCCCGCTACCAGCAGATATGGACACCCCAGGGCTCGCCGTTCATGTTGGAATCGAAGGCCCAGGAAGAAGGGCTGAACGAACGCTTCGAAAAAGCGGAGCTGAACGCCGTTGCGCGTCTGGGCATGCGCTATGGCAACCCTTCCATCGATGCCGCGCTAGACGAGCTGGAGCAACTGGGCTGCAAGAAGATAATCGCCTTCCCCCTGTTCCCGCAAACCGCCTTCTGCACCGTGAAAAGCTGCAAGGGAAAGATCGAGAAAACCATGCGCAGGCACCCAGGCCTGCAGCTTGCAAAGACCATCGAGGGCTACCATTCCAACCCCGGCTATGTCGAAGCGCTGGAGGCAAGCATCCGCGATACCTGGGAGTACCGCCCGGGAAGCAAGCTCATGTTCTCGTTCCACTCCATCCCTTTGAGCGATGTGAACGCCGGGGACACCTACGTGGAGCAGGCACGCGCAGACGTAGCGCAGGTAGCCAAGCGGCTAGGGATCCCGGAAGAAGATTGGGCGCTGGCCTTCCATTCGCGCTTCGAGGACCCGCATGCCTGGGTTACCCCACACCCTAAGGCGAAGCTTGCCGAATGGGCCGAACAGGGCATTACGCGCGTGGCCATGATGACCCCCGGCTTTTCGGCCGATTGCCTGGAATCGCTCTACGACATAAAGAGCGTTACCTGCGACTACTTCAAAACGCTCTGCATGCAGAAAGGCGCGCAGGCAGACGTAACCTACATCCCCTGCCTGAACCACCGCGAAGACCACCTGAACCTGCTATTCGAAACGGCCAAGCAGGCGCTCGAAGAGATCTAGGCGGTGCCCAACCCCTCGGGGCAAGAGACAGGCAAACCCGTACTGCGCCTTGCGCCGTGCCAACCGCATCTGCCTGGTGCCAAGAACGGCAAGCAACCAAACTATCCAATGCCGGCAGAAAGAGATGTTCACCACGACGCACAACCGGCACCATGCAGGCGAAAGACCCTTTTTCCCGCAGACAAACGAAGGCCGCCCCGATGGGACGGCCTTCGTGGTGGTTGCAGCTTATTGCCAGCTAGGCTACTTGATAACCAGTACCGGCACGGGGCTTTCGCGAAGCACCGCGTAGGAAACGGAGCCCAGCACGCCACGGATGGCGCCAAGGCCGCGGGAGCCCATAACGATGAGGTCGGCGTTTACCTTCTCTGCGTAGTTCAGGATGTCGGCAGCAGGCGTGTAGCCGGGGATTACCTCGATGGTAGCCTTATCGCCCAAGGAAGCGATGGCGTCACCGATGCCTTCCTTGACCTTCTCGGTTTCCTCGCCGATGGTCTTGTTGTACAGGGCCATGATGTCCTCTACGGAAAGCAGGTACTGCTGAGGATCGAAGGAAGCGCTGTTGAAGTTGGCGGGAAGCTGAGCGTTCGGATGGGTGGTAACGAATACCACGTGGAGCTTAGAGCCCTCTGCGCCCTCGACGATTTCGGCAGCCTTCTTCACAGCAGCAAGCGCCTGTTCGGATCCATCATAAGCAACAACGACATTCTCAAATACCATAGTTACCCCTCCTGTTCGTAATGCAGCAAGCTTGCCTCTGCACCGTCTTCATGCAGCGCCTGCTTTTGTTTATTCAAGGATACCATTCCCCCAACGGGGAAAACAGCGAAACGGTGGTCGGATACCAGCTCAGGGTAAATGTATTGAGAAACTCAATAGCCTTACGCTGAGAAGTGGCCAAGCCCCGCAACCTTCAGGGCTAGTCTTCCAGGAAGTTGCCCTTCTTTTCCAACGGCTCGATGCTCAAAGGAAGGTTCGGGTCTACCGTGATGGAAAGCAAGTACGTCTCGATAGCCGCATCCAGCTCGTATTCCAAGTCGATGTCGCCCTCGAACACGCACCAGTAGAACAGCAGGCCAGTGGAAGCCGCGGCGATGCGCAGCATGGCTTCGTCGATGTCCACATCGGGGCGAACCAGGCCCTGGTCGATGCCTTCCTGCAGGTACTGGCGAACCGAGGCGATGATGAAGTCGTCCTTGGTGTCGCGGTGCATGAAGTCGAAGAAGGGGTTGTGGTTGGAAGCGTACAGGCCGGAAACGAACTCCAGCCCCATGTCCTCGCAGTACTTCACATACGCGCGGTAGATGATGAGGATGCGCTCGATGGGGTTGTAGTCCTTGCTATCCTCAAGCGCCTTTTCGCGGTACGGGGCGAAGGCGTACTTCAGGTAATAGGAGATAAGATCTTCCTTGCCGCTGAACAGGTTGTAGAAACTGCCCGTGGAAAGGCCGGCCTCGTCGCAGATGTTGCGCACGGTGAGCTGCTTCATGCCATCGCGGTTAACGAGCTTGATGGCTGCTTTCAGAAGCTTCTCGCGCGTGATCTGAGCTCTGGTTTCATGAACAGAGACATACTGGTTCCGGCGAATCATGAACTAATCCCTTCCTTGGTTACCATGACAGGCAAACATTAGCTAATTTATTGGATCAATTGTAAGTTTTGTTGCGGTATTCCTAAAATGAACATGTTTTGAACACGTTCATTCACGGTAAACCCAACAATGGTTAACCATACGCCCAACACAAGCGTAATTTTGCGAGAGTTACGTAAGCGGATAGCGGCGCAGAAGCGGCAGAACCGCCCGCGGCAGTCGAAGCCAGCGGGCAGATTCCAAGCCCTGAAGCCCACCGGGCTACATCCCTTCCCACACAAGCAGGAGGCGATGGCCTGACGTGGCGTTGTCGCGAACGGAACCTAAGCGCGGGTAACGCGGGCGCCCTGCGGCGTGTCTTCCACCACATAGCCCAAGTCGCCCAAGCGGTCGCGCACGGCATCGGCCAAAGCGAAGTCCTTCTGCTTGCGGGCATCGGCGCGACGGGCCAGCAGCGCCTCGATGGCAGCCTCGGCGCTATCGCCCGTGAAGCCGGCAAGTTCCGCCGCCAAGGCAAGCAGCCCCTCGTCGGAGCCGCCCTCGGCCTGGCCCTCGCCCTTCAGGCTCACGCCCAAAACGCCCAGCAGGTCACAAACCATGTCGGCGCCCACCAGCACCTTTTCGGCGACATCCTGGCCCACCGCAGCATTTGCGAGCATGGTGTTCGCCTCGGTGACGAAACCGAAGATGGCGCCCAGCGCACCGGCGGTGTTGAAATCGTCGTCCATCGCGGCGATGAACGAATCGCACATGGCGTCCATGGCCTGCTTGTAGGCAACCGCATCGAAGCCCACCGTGTCCTCGGCCGCGTTCTGGCACAGCCATTCGGTGTTCTTCACGAAGTTCGAAAGCCTGCCCAAGGCCGATTCCGCCTCGCCCAGGCGCTCATCGGAGAAATCGAGCGGGCTGCGGTAGTGGGTCTGCAGCATCAGCATGCGCAGCACGCGGGGGTCGGTGGTCTTCAGGATGTCGCGCAAAAGCAGGAAGTTACCCAACGACTTCGACATCTTCTCGTGGTTGATCTGCAGCATGCCGCCATGGATCCAGTAGTTGGCGAAGGTGCAGCCGCATGCCGCCTCGGACTGGGCACGCTCGTTTTCGTGATGCGGGAAGGCCAAGTCGGCGCCGCCGCCGTGGATGTCGAACGGCAGGCCCAGGTACTTTTCCGACATGGCAGAGCACTCGATGTGCCAACCAGGGCGGCCTTGGCCCCAAGGGCTTTCCCACGAAGGCTCGCCGGGCTTCGCAGCCTTCCAAAGGGCGAAATCAAGCGGATCGCGCTTGCGGTCTTCCAAGCCCTGGCCGTCGGCGCGCAGCTCGCGGTGGCCGCTTTCCATCTCGTCTACGTTGCGGTTGGAAAGCTGGCCGTACTTGCTGTAGGAGCGCACGGCGAAGTACACGTCGCCCTCCACGGCGTACGCATGGCCTTCCTCGATGAGCTTTTCCACCAGCGCGATCATCTCGTTGATCTCCTCGGTGGCGCGCGGGCGCACATCCGGGTCCATCACGCCGGCGGCATGCATGTCGTCGATGAACGCCTGCGCGTACTCGGCGGCAACCTCGGCGGCGCTGCGGCCTTCCTCGTTGGCCTTCTTGATGATCTTGTCGTCCACGTCGGTGATGTTCTGCACGAACTTCACCTCGTACCCGCGCCAGATAAGGTAGCGGCGAATGGTGTCGAACGAGATGAAGGTGCGGGCGTTGCCGATATGGATGTAGTTGTACACCGTAGGGCCGCACACGTACATGTTCACCTTGCCGTCGCTTACGGGGACGAAGGGGCGCTTTTCGCGTGCCATGGTGTCATAGATCTTGATCATCGGTTCTCCTTGGAAAATGGGAAACGCGCCCAGGCGGGCGCGCGGCGTTCAACTGCTGGAAGGGAAAGCGGGCATCAACATCGGCTTACCAGAGCCACCGCCTGGGCGGAAATGCCCTCTTCGCGGCCCTCGAAGCCCAAGTGCTCGGTAGTGGTTGCCTTCACTCCCAGGCTCTCTACCGGGATACCGCAGGCATTTGCCAGGTTTGCGCGCATCTGGTCGCGGTAAGGGGAAAGCTTCGGCGCCTGCGCCGCGATAACGCAGTCGATGTCCACGATGCAAAAGCCGCGTTCACGCACCAAATCGGCCACCGCAGCCAACAGCTTCAGCGAATCGGCGCCTTTGTAGGCCGGGTCGGTGTCGGGGAACAGCTTGCCTATGTCGCCGCCGCGGATGGCGCCCAGCAGGGCATCAGCCACCGCATGGGCAAGCACATCGGCATCGGAATGGCCATCGAGCCCCTGGGTATGGGGGATGTCCACCCCGCCCAGGATGAGCTTGCGGTTGGGGGCGAAGGCATGCACGTCGTAGCCCAGGCCAACCCGCATAGCCAAAGCGCCGCCCTGGCGGGCGTCGGCACTGCTGCCGTTCTGCGAAGGAGCCACTTACTCCCCCTTCTTCTGCATCTGCTCTTCGAACGCGTTGCGCACGGCGGCAGAGATAAGCAGGAAATCCTCGGGGACGGTGAGCTTGATGTTGTCGCGCTTGCCTTCCACCATGATCACGCGGCCACCCAAGCGCTCGATGAGCGAAGAGTCGTCGGTGCCCACGAACCCATCGGAAAGGGCGGATGCATGTGCGCGCCGGTAGATGCCCGCGCGGAAGATCTGCGGCGTCTGCGCGTTCCAGAACACGGAGCGGTCGGGGGTACCCACAACCACGCCGTTTTCGACCACCTTCAGCGTGTCGATGGAAGGATGCCCCACCAGGGCGCCGTCGCAGTCGATGTTGCCCTTGATGGTGCTGATGGTGTGCTCCACCAATTCGGTGGTTACCAGCGGACGGGCGCCGTCGTGCAGGATAACGAACTCGTATTCCTCGGGCACCAGCTCAAGGCCGGAAAACGCCGATTCCTGGCGAATGGATCCGGCCGGCGCCATAACGATGGGCGTGACGAACGGGAACGGGTCGATGGCGCGCTCGCGGTACTCTTCGGTGCGCTCTTCGGGGCACACGATGACGATGAGCCCGATATCGGCCACCGCATCGAACACCTCGGCCGAGCGGGTAAGGATGGGCTTGCCGGCGATTTCCACCAGCTGCTTTCCGCCCTCGCGCCCGAAGCGCTCGCCGCTGCCGCCGGCCAAGATGATGGCCGCGGTTTTGGGCTTCTTGCCAACGACGCCCTCGGGGCGGGGTTCCGCCTTAAGGGCGTCGAAGCTCATATCGTCGAACATCGCCATGGCGTGCTCCAGCACGGAAGGGGCGAAGATCGGATCGATCATCTTGTCTGTCATAAAGGGCTCCTGTACGCCACGTGCAGCTTGCTCGAGCCGCCGCACGGGGCGCACCTCAAGCTCTAGTCGGCCGCCTGGCCCCCTGCAGAGGAACCGCCGCCACGCGAAGACAAGCCCGCATGGCCCAGATCGTAGCCCGCAAGAAGCAATTCGGCCTCGGCAGCTATGGTATCACGCTTGCGCGGCGCGGGGATAGAGCCGGTGCCGGGCGTGAAGGTGAGCTCGCCGTCGGCCACGTCCACATCGATAACCGAACCGCTGGCCCACTTGCCTTCCAGCAGCTGCTCGGAAAGCGGGTCCTCGATAAGGCGCTGGATGGCGCGGCGAAGCGGGCGGGCGCCGTAGGAAAGGTCGGTGCCTTCCTTGGCGACGAAGCGGCTTGCCTCGGGCGTGAGGTTGATGGTCATGTTCTGCTCGATAAGGCGCTCACGCAGGTCGGCAACCATAAGGTCGACGATCTTGACGATCTCTTCTTCGGTAAGCGACTTGAACACGATGATCTCGTCGATGCGGTTCAGGAACTCGGGGCGGAAGAGCTTCTTCACCTCACCCATCACGCGCTGCTTCATTTCCTTGTCGTCCATGGTGCCGTTGGCGTTGCCGGTAAAGCCCAAGGGCGCACTGGTGGTGATCTCGCGCGCACCCACATTCGAGGTCATGATGATAACCGTGTTGCGGAAATCGACCACACGGCCCTGCGAATCGGTAAGGCGGCCTTCCTCCAGGATCTGAAGCAAGATGTTGAACACATCCGGATGCGCCTTCTCGATCTCGTCGAAGAGCACCACCGAATACGGGCGCTGGCGAACGGCCGTGGTAAGCTGGCCGCCCTCGTCGTAGCCCACATAGCCCGGAGGCGAGCCAACCAGGCGGCTTACGCTGTGCTTTTCCATGTACTCCGACATGTCGAAGCTGATAAGGGCATCTTCGGAATTGAACAGGAATTCCGCCAGCGACTTGGAAAGCTCGGTCTTGCCCACGCCCGAAGGGCCCAGGAAGATGAACGAGCCGGCAGGGCGCTTGGGGTCTTTCAAGCCCGAACGCGAACGGCGGATGGCCTTGGAAAGCGCGGTTACCGCTTCGTCCTGGCCGATGACGCGCTCATGCAGCACCGATTCCATGCGCAGAAGCTTCTCGGTTTCCGCCTCGGTAAGGTTGGAAACGGGCACGCCGGTGGTCATGGAAACCACATCGGCCACGTCTTCCACCTCTACCTCGCTCACGGTTTTGCTGGTTTCGGCTTCCCAGTTCTTCTGGGCCTCTTCGCGCTTGGCTTCCAGCTCTACCTCTTCGGCGTGCAGGGAATCGGCACGCTTGAAGTCCTGGGCGGAAATTGCCTGGTCCTTCTGGGTGCGCACGCGGCGCAGGTCGTTGTCGATAACCTGGATTTCCTCGGGCAGCACCATGTTGCGGATGCGCATGCGCGCGCCCGCTTCGTCCAGCACATCGATGGCCTTGTCGGGCAGGAAGCGGTCTTGGATGTAGCGGTCGGAAAGGTTCACCGCCGCATGAAGGGCATCGTCGCTGAAGTGCACATGGTGGTGCTCCTCGTAGCGGTCGCGCAGGCCTTCCAGGATGCGCATGGCCTGCTCTACGTTGGGCTCCTTCACCAGCACGGTTTGGAAACGGCGCTCGAAAGCGGAATCCTTTTCCAGGTGCTTGCGGTACTCGTCGAGCGTGGTGGCGCCGATGATCTGGATCTCGCCGCGGGACAGAGGCGGCTTCAAGATGGCAGCGGCATCGATGGAGCCCTCAGCGGCGCCCGCGCCGATAAGGGTGTGCAGCTCGTCGATGAACAGGATGATGTCGCCGGCCTGCTGAACCTCCTTGATGCACTTCTTCAGGCGCTCTTCGAATTCGCCGCGGTACTTCGAGCCTGCGACCAGCGCAGAAACATCGAGCGTGACGATGCGGATATTGCGCAACAGGTCGGGAACCTGGTTGGCCACGATAAGCTGAGCCAAGCCCTCGGCGATGGCGGTTTTGCCCACGCCGGGCTCGCCGATGAGCAGCGGGTTGTTCTTCTGGCGGCGCGAGAGAATCTGCATCACGCGCTCGATTTCGCCCGCGCGGCCGATAACCGGGTCGAGCTTGCCCTCGCTGGCCTTCTTGGTAAGGTCGGTGCCGAATTCGCTGAGCATGCTGTCGGAAGAACCGGTGGTGGGGTCGAAGCTGACGCCGGCAAGAACCGGGGAACGGCCCACCAAATCGTTCAGGGCGCTGCGGATGGCGTCGCCTTCCACGCCCATGCCCTTCAGCACGTCCATGGCCGTGCCCTCGCCTTCGCGCACGATGCCCAGAAGCAGGTGCTCGGTGGAGATGTAGCTCTTGCCCATCTGCATGGCTTCGCGAAGGGAGTATTCCAACACACGCTTCACGCGCGGGGTGAAGCTGAGGTGGCCGGAAACATCGGCGCTCGGGTCGGCCTTCACCGCCGCACGCACGGCGGCCAAAGTTGGGTCGTACTTAACGCCCAGATGGTCGAGCGTTTGGGCCGCAAGACCTTCCTTTTCCTTCATAAGGGCAAGCAGGATATGCTCGGTGCCCACATAGGGCTGATGCAGGGCGCGCGCCTCTTCTTGGGCAAGCACCAGCACCTTCCTGGCTTTATCGGTGAACTTGTCGAAGGACATGTAAGCCTCGATTCTCTCGGCAAGTTAACAGTTCAGTAGTTCTGAACATGCTAGCACTCATAAAAATAGAGTGCTAACGCGTAACGCAACTGTAGCCAGAATACAAAAACGCCCTGAGCTTAGCGGCTCAGGGCGATTAGAAAAATCTACTCAACCTACTTAGAAGTCTCGGGTCGCATGTGGGGGATGCAACAGTCCAGTGGACTGTTGCACATCGAGCACCGCGAAGCGGAGCGCAGATGTCACTGTTCCTGCCGGCGAGCGCCGGCGTGCTGCTGTTCCCGCAAGGACATCGCAGCGCCGAGCAAGTTCCAACCTACCTGGAAGCTTCTGGCCTCATGTGAGGGAACAGCAGCACATCGCGGATGCTGGGCTGGTTGGTAAGCAGCATCACCACGCGGTCTACGCCGATGCCGATGCCGCCGGCGGGCGGCATGCCATATTCCAGGGCGCGCACGTAGTCGGTGTCGTATTCCATTGCCTCTTCATCGCCAGATGCCTTTTCCTCCATCTGCTTCTGGAAGCGCTCGGCCTGATCCACCGGGTCGTTCAGCTCGCTGAAGGCGTTGGCGTACTCATGGCCGGCGATAACCAGCTCGAAGCGATCGGTGAGGCGCGGCTCGTCTTGGAAGCGCTTGGCCAGAGGGCTTACCTCAACCGGATAGTCCACCACGAACGTGGGGTTCACGATGGTAGGCTCGCCGATCTCGTCGTACAGCTCGGCAATCAGCTTGCCGGCGGTCCACTCGGGCTTAACCTCGATGCCGTTCTTCTTGGCCAGCTCGGCAAGATGGTCTACCGGGGTGTCCAAGGTAACCTCTTCGCCCAACGCGTCGGAGACCACCTTGGTCATGGGGATGGAAGGCCACTCGCCGGAAAGGTCGATGGTCATGCCCTGGTACTCCAGCTGCTCGCTTTCGTTCACGGCGGCATTGGCAGCCTTGATAACGCCCTGGGCCAACGCCTTCATGCCCTGCAGGTCGTTGAAGGCGCAGTAGGCCTCCATCGAGGTGAACTCGGGGTTGTGCGTGGGGTCCATGCCCTCGTTGCGGAAGATGCGGCCGATCTCGAACACGCGCTCGAAACCGCCTACCAGCAGGCGCTTCAGGTGAAGCTCGGTGGCGATGCGCAGGTAGTTTTCCTGGTTCAGCGCATTGAAGTGGGTGATGAACGGCTTGGCGGTTGCGCCACCCTGGATGGTTTGGAGGATGGGCGTTTCAACCTCGTAGTAGCCGTCTGCCTCCATGTAGCGGCGGAACGCCGAGAGGATCTTCGAGCGCTTCACGAAGGTGGTGTACACGTCTTCGTTGGCAATGAGGTCCACGTAGCGCTGACGGTAGCGGATCTCCTTGTCGGAAAGGCCATGGAACTTCTCGGGCAAGGGGCGCAGGCTCTTGGAAAGCAGCTCGAAGGAATCTACCGCAACGGAGAGCTGGCCACGGCGCGTGCGCATCATCAGGCCGCTCACGCCGATCCAGTCGCCCAGGTCCAGATCCTTCATCTCGGCGAAAGCCTCTTCGCCCAGCGCGTTGATGCGGCAGAACAGCTGGATGCGGCCGGTGGAGTCCATAAGCTCGAAGAAGATGATCTTGCCCTGGGCACGCTTGGCCATAACGCGGCCGGCTACGGCAACGCGGTCTTCCGTGTTGGCGCCGTCTTCCAAATCGGCGTACTTGGCGTCAAGATCGGCGATGTGATGCGTGTAGGCGAAGGCGTGGCCGTAGGGGTTCTTGCCTGCGGCGATCAGCGCCTCGCGCTTGGCGCGGCGAACCTCGATGGGATCGTCTTCGATAACCTGCTCGTTGTTTTCCTCGGCCATTTAGGCTGGTCTCCTTCTACGTGTTTATGCGGCGTAACAGCAAACGCGCCAACAAGGCCACCGGCCCGTTGGCGCCATGCGATGGTGGTAACTCCTAGTGCTCGATCTTCAGGATCTTCGCCTTGATCTCGCGGCCGGTGGGGCCCTGAGCAGCTACTTCTTCGCCCTTCTTGTGGCCAAGCAGCGCAGCGCCAACCGGGCTCTCGTTGGAGATCTTGCCCTGGGAAGAGTCGGCCTCGGCGCCGCCCACAATGGTGAACACGCGCTCGCGGCCGCCCATTTCCACGGTAACGGTGGAGCCGATGTTCACGACGCCCGTCTTCTTCGGGGCATCCACAACCGTGGCCTCGCCCAGGATGCGCGTGATCTCTGCGATGCGGGCCTCGTTCGCGCTCTGCTCGTTCTTGGCGTCGTCGTACTCGGAGTTCTCGGAGATGTCGCCGAACTCACGGGCAACGCGGATGCGGTCGCCGATCTCTGCGCGCTTCTCGGTTTCCAGGAAATGAAGCTCTTCCTCGAGCTTTTCCTTGCCTTCTTGAGTAAGAACGTAATTGTTGTCCATGGTTTTACACCCCTCGGCCGTATACCCCGGCCACTTCCTTTCCTATACCCGCGAAAAGGGCGCGCCGAAGCGTGCCCTTTCGTACCTGAGATGTGAAGCCGACCGAAATCTAGGCTTCTTCCTTTTTTGCCTCTTCAGCCGAAGGCGCAGGCTTTGCGCCCGGTGCAGGCTTGTCGATAACCTCAACCTCGATCTCTTCTTCAGCCTTGGCCTTGGGAGCCTCGGCTTCGGCTTCTTCGGCCTTCTTGCCGCCGCCTAGGCCTTCGCGAAGGTTCTTCACGGCCTTGCCGATGGCAGTGCCGAGCTTGGGAAGGTTCTTAGGCCCGAAGAGAACAAGGATAACGATGAGGATGATGGCGATCTCTAAGGGGCCAAAAGGTCCGATCTTCATGAAACACCTCCGTGTTCACGGGTGGCGCCGAACTATGCGCTGCCCTCTTGATGCGAGTAACCTAGGCCACTCTAACAAAAAAGAGCGGTACCCTTTGCAGGATACCCCTCAGTGGTTGCAATGGTCGGGATGACAGGATTCGAACCTGCGACCTCTGCGTCCCGAACGCAGCGCTCTACCAAGCTGAGCCACATCCCGTTTGTGATTTAGCGGGTGCTATAGTACCACACTTCCCCGGAAAGCAAAGAGGGCGCCGGGGCGCCCTCCACAACTTGAGGATGGTTGTTCCCTACCGGTGTTCCTACCCCGTGTAGCGCACGTACCACATGCCGGAATGCACGGCGCTGATCTTCACCACGTCGCCCGTGTGCGGGGCGTGGATCATCTGGCCGTTGCCAATGTACACGCCGGTGTGGTGGCTGTTCAGGGCGAAGTCGCCCGGCTGCGGGTTGGTTACGCGCGTCCAGTTCTCCATGGTGTAGGTGGTGCACCAATGGTTGCCCATGACCCCGGTGATGCAGTAGCCCACCAAACCC
Source organism: uncultured Prevotella sp. (assembly GCA_963598325.1). Lineage (GTDB taxonomy): Bacteria > Actinomycetota > Coriobacteriia > Coriobacteriales > Eggerthellaceae > Anaerotardibacter. Next base: position 11,645 of record CAVBST010000011.1, read on the forward strand.
GAGCAGTCGAAGGCATTCGGGCCGGCAGCGCCCCACACATAGGGCTTGCCCAGCTGGGCATAGGCACGGTCTACCACGGTATTGCCGGTAACCGACTGCACGGCGCTGTTGTTCACCGAGGAAGAGCTGCCAGAGGAAGAAGCGGCGGCTGCAGCTGCTGCCGCGGCGGCCTGACGCGCCTGTTCAGCAGCTTCCTCTTCCTTGCGCAGAAGCTCCTGGGCTTCGGCGGAAAGGGTGTCGTAGGCGGTTTGCAGCTCAGCAGTGGTGGCCTCTGCCTGGTCCTTTACCTGCTTAGCTTCCTCGGACTTCTGGGCGGCTACTTCGGCCTGTTGCTCGGCTTCCTGCTCGGCAGCCTCAAGCTCAACACGGGCCGCCTTGGTCTGGGAAACCAGGTTCGCGTCGTTTTCGTTGAGCTTTTCCAGTGTGTTCCAGGTGGTGGCGAATTCCTCGAACGAGGAAGAGCCCAGGATCACATCGATGAAGCTGGTGTCGCCGGAGCGGTACATGCTACGGGCGCGGTCTCCCAGCTTTTCCTGGTAGGAAGCAATTTCCTTGGATTTCTGCTCTACCTTTTCCTTGGCCTGGTCCACACGCTTTTCAGCGGCCTGCTGCTCGTCGAGTGCCTGGTAGTAGTCGTTGGAAGCCTTGTCCAACTGCTCCTGCATGTTGTTGAGCTCGGTGAGCTTTGCCTGGGCTTCCGCCTGCTTTTCGGCAGCGGTAGGGTCGGCAAAGGCCGCAGAGGCGGGCACGGCAAGCGCGGCTGCCAGCAAAACGGCCATGCCAGCCGATGCGCATGCGCGCTTGTGCGATGCGAATGAGATACCCATCGTAAGGTCCCCCTTGGTGGTTGCGTTTTATTGGTACGTTTAAGCGATAGGTGTTAATAGCTTAGCGGGGCGCGGCACCGCCCTACAACACCGAACACAAAATCACCCCTAAGCTACCGGCGTAGCGTTTCGCGAAAATGCATGCCTGAGCTGGCGCAGGAGTGAAAAGGGAACGCCCAGCACAAGCGCACAGGCCGTCGTTCGAATGAGGCCACCCCGCAATCCAGCCCAAACCGATGCACCAGAGAGCCCGCCGAAAACCCCTCATGCCAAGGCGCACCAAGGGGCGCGACCGCAATCCGGAACGCCGCCCTCGAACAAAGAAAAAGCCCGCCGAAGCGGGCTTTTTCTGAATGCGGTTGTTTGCTGCTTGCTAGTAGCGAACGTAGATCATGCTGCTCTGAACGGAGCTGATCTTCACCACGTCGCCCGTCTGGGGAGCGTGGATCATCTGGCCGCCACCGATGTAGATACCGCAGTGATGGTCGTTGGTAACAACATCGCCCGGCTGCGGATTGGTTACACGCGTCCAGCCCATGAAGGTGTAGGTGGTGCCCAGTCGGGAATAGCTGCCGGTAAGGCAGTAGCTTACCAGGCCGGAGCAGTCGAAGGAATTAGGCCCAACGGCGCCCCACGAATAAGGCTTGCCCAGCTGGGAATACGCGCGGTCTACCACGGTGTTGCCCGTTACCGTCTGGGTCTTGTTGTTGTTGGTGTTGCTGCTGGAATTGCTACCGCTGTTGCTGTTCGAGCTCGAATTGGAGCCACTGTTGTTGCTACTGCCGGAGTTGCTGCTGGAAGCGCTGCTGCCTGCATTGCCGCTTGCTTCAGCTGCGGCAGCTGCCTGCTGCTGAGCCTGCTCGGCTGCAGCCTGCTCCTGCTGCACCAGAGCCTGAGCCTCGGCGGAAAGGTTGTTGTATACCGACTGCATCTCGGATGCCTTGGCCTCAGCGCTAGAAGCGATGGACTTGGCTTCCTCGGCCTTGTCGGAGGCTACCTGGGCCTGCTCCTCGGCTTCCTGCTTGGCAGCTTCCAGCTCCTGGCGAGCCGTCTTGGTCTCGGAAACCAGCTCGGCGTCGTTGCTGTTCAGCGTTTCCAACATGTTCCAAGTAGTTGCAAACTGCTCGAAGGAAGAAGCGCCCAGGATAACATCGATGAAGCTGGTGTCGCCGGAGCGGTACATGTCGCGGGCACGCTCGCCCAAGCGCTGCTGATCTTTTTCGATCTGAGCGGACTTCTCTTCGATCTTGGTCTGGGCTTCCTCTACCTTGGCCTGGGCATCGAGCTGCTCCTGATGGGCGGACTCGTAGTTGGCCGTAGCCTGGTCGAGCTCGGACTGGTATTGGTTCAGCTTCTCGAGCGCAGCATTGGCTTCAGCCTGCTTGTCGTCGGAAGGGGCGGCGTATGCATTTGCCACCGGAATGGAAAGGCCAACGGCCAGAACTGCTGCAACCGCAGCGTTCATCATTGCCTTAGGTTTAGATATGCGCATCTGTTCTTTCATTTATAGAGCCTCCTAGCGCTTTCGCGTCATTTCTGCACATCGAAGCGTTCGTTGCGCAGAAATCAGCTTCGGCAATGGTATCAAAGCCCTGTTCCGCAAGGCAAAATAATGTGAAGGAGCACTTCATAACACCAGGTAAGGTCCGCAGCGCTGACCCTGTGCGAGCATCAAAGCGCGCTCGCTTGCAGAAACGAAAGCACCCGGCAATACGCCCTGCTTGGCACCACCCGGCGCCGTGGCAAGAAACAGCAGGGTATCGTTTTAGAACAAGTTCATTTTTATTGATGATTCGAAGATGAAGTGCGTTATGCTAATAACAAGAAAACGGTTGACGAGGGGATTTGAGAAACCGTTTCTCACCGAACGCAAGGCAGGGGTCGCGCTCCACGCAGCACTCTGCTTCACGCATCTACATCGGTTGGCCCCGGTTTCCGCAACATCGCTCGTCAATCAAACAGTTCGTTCCAGTATGAGAGGTGAAATCATGGAAATCACCATCACCGGCCGCAAGATGCCCATCACGGATGCTATCCGCTCCTATGCCGAAGAGAAGATCGGCAACTCCATGAAGGTCATGGACATCAACCCCCTTACCGCCGAGGTAGTGCTCCAGGTAGAGAAGAACCCTGCCAACCCCACTCCTTGCAAGTGCGAGGTAACCATGCGCGCACGCGGTCACGTTATCCGCGTTGAGGAAAACGAGGAAACCATGTACGCGGCCATCGACGTTGCCGCCGCCAAGGTTCTCCGTCAGCTGCGCAAGTTCAAAACCCGCGTTATCGACAAGAAGATCGCCAGCGCCCCCAGCAAGGCGCAAGCCGCCGGCGAGCTCGACCTCGACGGCCTGATGAGCGAGCTTTCCCAGGACGACGAAGTGGTACGCGTGAAGGAACTGGTTCTGGAGCCCCTCACCGAAGAAGAGGCACTCATCCAGATCGACCTTCTGGGCCACGACTTCTTCGCCTTCATCGATCGCGACACCAACGCCGTGAACATCCTGTACCGCCGCGAGCATGGCGGCTACGGCCTGCTGAAGGCCAAGGACGAGTAAACCCGCCCTGCCCCAAACGCAACAGAGGGTCGCTCACCAACGTGAGCGACCCTCTTTCTTTATGCTCGGATTATCCTCTATTCGCCGTCGGTGATGCGGCTGAGGAATGCCTTGGTGCGGTTGTGTTGCGGGTTGTTGATAACCTGCTGCGCCGGGCCTTCCTCTACGATGACGCCGCCATCCATGAAGGCGACGCGGTCGGCCACATCGCGGGCGAAGGCCATCTCGTGCGTGACGATCACCATGGTCATATGCTCTTCGGCAAGCTCTCGGATCACGCGCAGCACTTCCTGGGTAAGCTCGGGGTCGAGCGCGGAAGTGGGCTCGTCGAAGAAGAGCACATCAGGGTCGAGAGCAAGGGCGCGCGCGATGGCAACGCGCTGCTGCTGGCCGCCGGAAAGCTCACAGGGAACCATATCCTCCTTGTTGGCCAGGCCCATCTTCGCCAACAGCTCGCGGCCCTTAGCCAAAGCCTCTTCCTTAGGGCGCTTCTGCACGCTGATGAGCGCATCGGTGACGTTTTGCAACACCGTGAAATGCGGGAACAGGTTGAAGTTCTGGAACACCAGCCCGTAGCGCTTCTTCGCTTGGGCAAGCACGTCCTTGCCGCCGTAAACGGCCTTGCCCGCCTTGTCTTCGGCAACCTGCAAGTCGCCATAGGAAAGCGACCCGGAATCCAGCGTTTCCAGCAGCGTCATGCAACGCAGAAGCGTGGACTTGCCGCCGCCCGAAGGGCCGATGATGGAAAGCACGTCGCCCTGCGCAACCGTAAGCGAGATGTCTTTCAGAACCTCATTACTGCCGAACGCCTTGCGCGCGTGCGACAGGTTTACAACCGGCATGTTCGCCATGGTGGTACCTCTTTTCCGAATGCCCGCGGGCTAGTCGTGGTAGTAGGACAGCTTCTTCTCGACGCGGCCCAGGATGAACTCGATAAGCAGGCAGAAGCCCCAGTAGATAAGCGCCGCCAACGCATACGGCAGCATGGATACCTCGCTGGCGGAAATGGACTTCGCCACCGAGAACATCTCGGCCATGCCCAGCACGAACGCCAAGGAAGTGTCCTTCACCAGGGTGATGATCTCGTTGCCCATGGCGGGAAGGATGCGCTTGATAACCTGCGGGAGCACGATCTTGAAGAAAGTCTGCGAGCGCGAATAGCCCAGCACCAGAGCAGCTTCGTACTGGCCCTTCGGGATGGACTGGATGCCCGAACGGTAGATCTCGGCGAAGTAGGCCGAGTAGTTCAGGATGAAGCCGATGGCGCAGGCGGCGTACTTCCAGTCGGTACCCATGTTCATGCCGAACAGGTAATACGGGCCGAACATGAACGCCATAAGCTGCAGCACCAGCGGCGTGCCGCGCAGGATGGAGATGTAGAACTGCGCCAAAAGCGAAAGCGGCTTGAACCTGCTCATGCGCGCAAGGGCCACCACGATGCCCAACGGCAGCGAGCCCATCAGCGCGACCACGAAGATCCACGCGGAAAGGCCCAGGCCCTCTACCAGGGCGCCGAGCATAACGCTAAGTTCCATAGATTCCTCCTGCAATCGCTCCCGGCCCGCGCCATGGCGCAAGCCCTTCACCTGCGGCGTGTTCGCCCAACCAGGCGAACCCATCCGCAAACGCAACAAAGGGCGGAGGTTGCCCTCCGCCCGTTTTCGAGCCGCCCTAACGCTACCGCGCCAAGCGGCCCGATACTTGGTTCTTACTTAAGCACCCAGTTGTCGGCGCTCATGCCGTAGCTTGCATACTTCTCGATGAGCTTGGCAACAGTGCCGTCGTTGTACATTTCCTTCAGCGTGTCGGTAACCTTCTGGGCCAGGGCGTCGTCACCCTTCTTGAAGCCCACGGCGTAGTGCTCGGAGCTCAGGGTGCCAAGCTGCTCGTAGACATCGGCCTTGGCAGCAATCTGGTACTGGGCGATGGAAAGGTCGCACGCAACGGCGTCTACCATGCCGGATTCAAGCTGCATGAAGGCGTTGTTGTAGTCGGGCAGGGTCTGCAGATCCTTGAAGGTACCGGCCAGTTCCTTCTGGTCGCCCTCGAGCACATCGAGTGCGGCGGAGTCGGCCTGGGTTACCACGGTTTTGCCGGCAAGGTCGGAAAGGCTGCTGATGCCGGAGCCCTTCTTCACCACCACTACCTGCTCGTTGAGCATGTAGGGCTCGGAGAAGGTGTAGTTGTCTTCGCGGCCCTCAAGGGTGAAGCCGTTCCAGATGCAGTTGATGGTGCCCTGGTTCAGCAGTGCGTCCTTTGCGTCCCAGTCGATGGCCTCGAGCTGGATGTCCCAGCCGTTGCGGGTGGCAACTTCCTGGGCAAGGTCGAGGTCGAAGCCGGTGGGCTGGTTGTTTTCGTCCATGAAGCCGTAGGGCGGGTAGCTGTTGTCGAAGCCGACGACGAGCTTGTTGCCCGCAGGGGCGCCGTCGCTGCTGGACTGGCTGGACTGGTTCGAGCTGCAGCCGGCAAGCAGTGCCGCGGAAAGGCAGGCCACGCAGGCAACCGCCAGCACCGAAAGGAACTTCTTCTTCATGGGTACCTCTTTTCAGTGGTTTCCTTGCCTGACGCGGCGAAGCGCGTTGCCAGGCGGGCTCGGAAAGACTTTACTTAACTAAAGCAGGCTGCAGTATAGCACAGTAGAGTGCTACATCGATAAAGTGCGCGGGGCATTTCCCCAGCTGGAAACAAAGCAATGGGCGAACGGGTTTCGCTGGCTTCGCCTGGCCCCGGCCTTCTTCTTACGGACAAGGCTTCTGACTGGCTTTTCGCGCAAGACCCCACCCGCGCAACCTTACCCGCACCACAGGCCGCAACCCCCTTCGCAAACCGGGTAAATGAGGGTAGAATCCGAGCCATGGATACACAGATCAAAATACGCATGGTAACCGAGGCCGACGCCCCCGCGCTGCTGGACATCTACACCCCCTACGTGCTGGAAACGGCAGTGACGTTCGAGATCGAGCCACCCACGCTGGAAGATTTCACAGCTCGCATCATCCGCGTGCTGGAGCGCTACCCCTACATCCTGGCCGAGAAAGACGGCGAGGTTCTGGGCTTTGCCTACGCGAACTCCTTCCGTCCGCGTGCCGCCTATTCGCATGCAGCGGAAAGCTCCATCTACGTACGCAAAGACCTGCGCAGCCGCGGGTTGGGCCGCCGCCTGTACGAAGCCCTGGCGAAGCTTCTGCTGCTGCAGAACGTCTTCAACATGGAAGCATGCATCGCGCATTGCGACCCGGCAGACGAGTACGTGCCCGCCGCAAGCCGCCTGTTCCACACCCGCTTGGGCTTCAAGCATGTCGGCAGCTTCAAGCGCTGCGCGCTGAAGTTCGGCCGCTGGTACGACATGATCTGGATGGAACGCATCCTGGCCCAGCGCGAGCCGCAGGAAACCAGCCCCTTCAGGCCGCTTTCGGATATCGATAAGCCCTACATCGACGCCATCCTGAACAAGGCCTAACCCTTAAAGCCGGCGTCTAACCCAACAGCTCGAACTTCTTTCCCTTGTAGGCAATAAGTCCCTCTTTGCGCAGGGCAGAAAGCTCGGCGGAAAGGGTGCTGCGGTCTACCCCCAGGTACGCCGCCAGCTTTTCCTGGGTGAAGGGGATGGTGAACGCCGGCGTGCCGCAGGTTTTCTGCCTCAGCGAAAGGTAGGCCATGATCTTCCCCCGCACCGTTTTGGGGGCAACCGCCATAGCCCTTCTGTTCAGGGCTACGTTCTTGCCGGCCATGGAAACCAGCAGGTTGCGCACCAGCGTTGCGTGGCAGCCGCACTGCTTCGGGCACGAATGCATGGCACGGCGCGCATCCACCCAGGCCACCGTGCTTTCCGCATCGGCAACCACATCGACGTCCATGATGCCATCCTTCGCGCAGGCATAGGCGACTGCGAACGGCTCGCCGGGAGCAACCGATTCCAGAACCGTTACCTGACCCCACGCATCCACTACCTCTATATGCACCAGGCCGGAAAGCAGCACACCTATGCGCGATGCCGGCTGCCCCGCACGAAGCACCCGCTCGCCCCGAGTATAGGTGCGCTCCGAAAGCCCCAAGCACGGCAGCATGGAGCTTGCCTCGGATTCGTCGATTCCCCTGAACAACGGCGCATCGGTTATCTGCATATTCACCGCACTTTCCCAAAGTGTTCCAACAAGAACATTCTATAGAAAAGAAAGCACGTAGGGTGAAAGCACGGCAACACGATGAAGAGGAGCCATCATGAGCAACACATCCATGTTCTGCTTCCAATGCGAGCAAACCGCCCAATGCAGCGCCTGCACCGGCGCAGCGGGCGCCTGCGGGAAAACCGCCAACACCGCGAACCTGCAAGACAAGCTGACGGGTGCGCTTATCGCCCTTGCCCAGGCCCAATCGGGCAAACCCGCCAACGAAAAGGTATCGAAGCTGGTGATGCAGGGCATGTTCGCCTGCGTTACCAACGTGAACTTCGATGACGGCAAGCTGAACGACCTGATCGAACAAGCGCATGCCATAAGCGCCGGCCACGAAGACTACGGCATGAGCCGCATCTGGGACGCCGACGAGGATATCCGCTCGCTGAAGAGCCTGATCCTGTTCGGCCTGCGCGGCATGGCAGCCTATGCGTACCACGCCATGGCGCTGGGATATTCCGATAGCGAGGCAAACGAGTTCACCCTGGAAGCACTGCGTGTGCTGGGCTCCGACGCCGACGGCGACGAGCTTCTGGCTTGCGCGCTGAAGGTTGGCGAAGTGAACCTGAAGGTAATGGCGCTGCTTGACCAGGCGAACACAGAAACCTACGGCACCCCCGCCCCCGCAAACGTGGGCATGACCGTGGAAGCCGGCCCGTTCATCGTGATCAGCGGCCACGACCTGCACGACCTGAAGCTTCTGCTGGAGCAAACCGAGGGCCGCGGCGTAAACGTGTACACCCACGGCGAGATGCTTCCCGCCCATGCCTACCCCGAGCTGAGGAAGTACCCGCATCTCAAAGGCAACGTGGGCACTGCCTGGCAGAACCAGCGCAAGGAATTCGCCGAATTGCCCGGTGCGTTCCTGTTCACCACGAACTGCCTTATGCCGCCGGCGGCAACTTACGCCGACCGCGTGTTCACCACAGGCCCCGTCGAGTTCGCCGGCACGGTGCACATCGGCGAAGACAAGGACTTCGAGCCGGTTATCCGCAAGGCCATAGAGGCCGGCGGCTTTGCCGAGGACACCGCGTTCACCGGCCACAACGGCGGCACCAGCCTTACCACCGGCTTCGGCCATGCGGCGGTGCTGGGTGTGGCACCTGCGGTTATCGATGCCGTGAAATCGGGGGCCATCAGCCGCTTTGTGCTGGTGGGCGGCTGCGACGGCGCACGTCGCGAGCGCTCCTACTACACCGACTTCGTGAAGCAGGCGCCCGAGGATTCCATCATCCTTACGCTGGCTTGCGGCAAGTACCGCTTCAACGACCTTGACCTGGGCCAGATCGGCGGGATCCCCCGCCTCCTTGACGTGGGCCAGTGCAACGATGCCTACGGCGCCATCAAGATCGCCCTGGCATTGGCGGAAGCCTTCGAGTGCGGTGTGAACGACCTTCCGCTTTCCATGGTTCTTTCCTGGTACGAGCAGAAGGCGGTTTGCATCCTGCTTACGCTGCTGCATCTGGGCATCCAAGGCATCTACCTTGGCCCCACCCTTCCTGCATTCGTAAGCAAGAACGTGCTGAACGTGCTGGTGGAAAACTACGGCATCAGCCCCACTTCCACCCCTGAAGAAGACTTGGCGAAGATCTTCGGCTAACCGAAGCAGGCCAGCAAACCTTCCCCAGAGCCGCCCTAGTGCGGCTCTTTTCATGTTGGGGCGGCCATGCGGCAGCGGGCATGGCCGGCGAAGTGGTGGCGGTGGACGCAATGCTCCTGAAGTAGCAGGGCGCTAGATACAAGCCGGCTGTGCGCGAACCTGCGCTTTCTGTTGCCGATGCCGCCAGCGATCTAGCGGGCTGGGCAGCCAGATAATGAGGCAGGGAGCTCCTTAGCGCACCTTCGCGAAGGCAAGCACCAGCGTGAGCACGCCGAAGACGCCGGAAACAGCGAAGGCGGCATGGTAGCCGGCGATGCCGGGCAAGAGGGTTATGGCAAACACCATGAGCGCCGTACCCAAGGCCGCGCACGCCTGGCGCGCTGCGGTGGAAAACGACGAGCCGTCGGTCATGATGGAATGCGGCAAGCCGGCCAAACCCCACGAGGTAAGTGGTCCTATCAAGCAGGAAACGCCCGTGGCGCGCACGCCTTGCAACACGATGATCAGCCAAAACGGCGTTGATTCGTCGATGAACGCCATGGAAACGGCGCCCGCCGCCAAACACACAGAGCCCACGGTTATCACCGGCCGCGCGCCGATGCGGTCTACCAAATACCCCGCCAACGGGTTCACCACCAATGCGGCAACCGTCCCGGGAAGCAACGAGAGCCCTGCCTCCAGCGCCGTGCCGCCCCATTGCCCTTCCACGAACAGCGGCAGCACCAGCGTGATTCCCATGTAGCAGGCGAAAAGCGTATTCCCCGCCCAAAAGCTCACGCGAAAGCGCCACGACTTGAAGATATCAAGGTGGATAAGCGGGGTGTCAATGCGCTTCTGCCTAAGCAGGAACAGAGCCAAGAACAACGCGCCCACCAGCACGGGGCCCCAAACCAGCGGGCTGGCGAACTCGTAGCTGGAAGCATCAGTGAAGCCCAACAGCAGCCCGCCGAAGCCCAAGGCCGAGGCAATGAGCGAAAGCACATCGAGCTTCGCATTCGCGTCTTGGCAGGGCTTGCGCTGGATGCACGCGGCCGCCGCCACGATAAGCAGCAGCGAGCACAGGGCCAGCGCCACGAAGAAGCTGCGCCAACCGCCCCACCCTATCATCCAGCCGCCGATGGTGGGCCCGATGTTGGGAGCAAAGCCCATGGCGATGCCCGAGATGCCCATGACGGTGGCGCGCCTGTCGGGCGGAAACGAGGTCATGGTAACGCTGATCATCATGGGCATGGTGATGCCGGCAGAAACCGCCTGGAGCACACGCCCGGCTATGAGCATAGGGAAGCTCACGGCCAGCGAGTCCACCACCGCGCCCACGAACAACAACAACAGCGCGCCCAACACCAAGCTCTTCAGCCGGAACCGGCGCATAAGGAAGGTTACCGCCGGAACCGTGATTCCCAACACCAGCATGTAGAGCGTGGTAACCCACTGCCCCAGCGCGGTTTCCACCCCGAAGTCTTCGGCGATGCCGGTGAACATGGCGTTCAGGGCGGTTTGGGAAAGATTGCCCAGGCACGAGCCCAAGATGACGACGGAGATAAGAAGGATGACGTGCTTCATGTCCGGCTGCCCGGCCTGTTGCTGGCTTTGCTGCATGGCGCCTTCCCCTCTTGTTCGGCACGATGGTTGCGCTGTTCGCATTTGTCGTGCCATCGATTATCGCACCTACGCAGTGCCAATGCCACCGAGCTACTACCAAAGGCCAGCCGGATCGGCAAGGCTGCACGGAAGCCATGCGCCGTTTGCGGGCCGGTCGGAGCCCTGGCTCCCATGACCGGAGCGGCCGGCAGTCTCCCTGCCTCCTGTTTTCCGCCCCCTTCCCAACTGGCCCGAAACATGCAGGTTCAGCGCTTTCCGCACACGTGCAGCCACGTGCGTGCCATACTTCAATGAACCAACACTCCACCAGGAAGGCACCCATGACTGCACGCAAGGAACAGCCAAAGCTATCGCGAACCCAAATCGTAGTGCTCAGCTGGGCTGCCGTTGCGGTTATGGCTGCTTTGATCTTCTGGATGTCGGCCAACTCGGGCGAATCGGTGAACCACGGACTTGGGGTGGTCTCGGCAATCAAAGGCGCACTGGCCTCAGGAGCATTCGCGCTGTTCGGCCATGATATCGACGTTTCGCCCGTAGGCCACTTCACCGAGTACCTGATATTCGGTGCGCTGCTCTTCAATGCGCTGCGCCTGCACCTGGGCAAGGATCGAACGCTTACCCTTGTGCTTGCCGTGGTCATAGCCAGCGTCTACGGCATAACCGACGAATGGCACCAGTACTTCGTGCCCGACCGCAGCTGCGACCCGGCCGACTGGACAGTAGATACCGTCGCCGCCCTTTGCGGCGCATTGCTTGCGCGCTTCGCTTTGAAGCGGCTGCAGAAGTAACGCCGCCCAGCCGTACCCCCAAAGCGGGCCGGCAGAGGCGAGCCCTTAAGCAGACGCACTTTTGCCCACGGCCCGTCGCATCAAGCGATCACTGGACTGAATGGGGCCGAACGAGTACCGCCGCAGCCTGTGCTTTGAGGCGTGAGCAGTCCGGGAAGTCGTCCGCGCTCCCACCCCGCCCCAAAGAGGACAAGAAACACTGCGCCTACGGAATCGGGGTTGGTTTCTGGCCAGAAAAAGGAACAACCCGCCGGGGATGGCGGGTTGCTCCTTCGTTCACACTCTTGTTCAAAAGCAAGAGGATCCGTTCGAGGAGCGAGGCTTCCGGCAGATTAAAGGACAAAGCAGTGACGGCATCCCACATGAGCCCGAAGAAGATGCCATCGATGAAGAGGTGTAGAAGTTCTCCACCGGAAGTATCTCGCTTCCTCAAAGTTAACCATAGCTAATTTAACCTAGAGAAAGTTAACCGTCAATAACTTTTTTGAGAAAGTCGTTTGCCGACCGAAATCGACCGTTCGCAACGAAAGCGCCCCACCTGAGGAATTAGCCTCAGGTGGGGCGCTGATTGCTTTAGATGCGGCTGTTTGGTAGCGTGAGCAGGCTGTTTGGTACCGCGACCGGACCGTTCGGAGCCATACCCGAACCCGTTACTTAACAGTGAGCACCGGGACATCCACCGCACGCAGCAAGCCATAGCTCACGCTGCCCAACATGCCGCGGATGGCGCCCAGGCCGCGGCGGCCCATCACCACCAGGTCGCAGTTGCGCTCCTTTGCGTATGCCACCAGGCCATTCACCGGCGAAGGGTCGGCCACCGTTTCCATAACCACGCGGTTTTCGCCAAGGCCTTCCACCACACTGGAAAGCTCTTCTTCCATTTCATGGTTGATGCCCAGAAGCACGTTGTCGAACTGCTGGGTGAAATCGCCCTTGTCGGCGAAGGTGGAGGCTGCGCCCGTAGAAGGGTCGTTCAACGCGATTGCCGGCGTTACCGTCATGGGAACGACGTTCACCACATAAACCGTGGCGCCCTCCGATTCCTTGGCAATGGAGCAGGCAAGGGAAAGCGCGCTCTGGGAATGGCTGGAGCCATCGTAGGGCACAAGGATGCGTTGGTATTTCATGGGAACCCCTCTCTAGATCGCCTTTGTGCGATGCAGGCCTTCGCCTGTGCCGGCGATGCCTAGGCCTATTATCTCACGCCGGGAGGTGCCCGGCCGAGAGCATCGTTCCCAACAATAGCAGTAATATAGGTTTCGTCTATAGGTTATCCCGAAATAACAGGTTCACACCGTACACTAATAGTGGCACAATGGACATTGTGAAAGCGATTCAAGGCCTTGGGCTTTTGTCGCACGCGCCGGTACGATACCCCTCTCGTGCCGGCGCTCTCTGTTTATGGGGCAAGCCGAAAAGAAGCTGGGCTACAGCTGAAAAGGACGCCTCGCCCGATGGAAGCCGCGCCACTGTTGCGTTCCAAACGCTTAGCGGACGCACGGTGCTTGAATCCTCAGCGTACACTGCATGTGAACACTCGTGGAGCTAATCTACGCCGCCTTAGCGAGCGTGCTTGCCGCGCTTGGGTTGGGGCTCGTAACCGGGCTGGGTCTGCGCCGCCTGCAACGAGGCCTGCCGGGCCCGGGCTGCAGCGGCCGCATAGAGTTGTCTGCCATCGGGCTGCGGGCTGCCGTGGGACGCAGCGGCCCCAACACCCTGTTGGCCGCGAACCGAGGCAGCGGAAGGCTGCGGACGGCCATGAGCCGAAGCACCCGAAGGTGCCTGCTTGCCGTTAGCCGAGGCGGGCTGCGCATCCCTATGCAGCAGCTGAGGCTGGCGCTCCGGTTCGACCATTCCGTAGAACTCCCAGGCCTCGGCGAGCAGCTCGTAATCTTCGGGAACATGGGCTTCGCTGGCAACATGCGCAACCAAGCCGGCCTGCACCAGCTTCTTCGCCGTGCGGCGCTCGGCGCTGAAGAAGCCGGCCTCCATGTTCGCGGCGGCTATCTGAAGCTCGCATCCGGCATCGACGAAGCGGCGGGCAATCCCTATGTCGGACTGCACTTCCTTGCAGCGCTCGGGGTGCGCGATTATCACCTTGAAGCCGCATTGCTGCAGTTGGCGGACCATGAACGACCAATCAAGGGGAAGGGCGCCAGTAGGCAGTTCCAGCAGAAATTCGCCAAAGCTGTTGCCCAGTTGCGGGGCGGCATCCATCCCCAAGCTCTTCAGCTTGTGATAGCCCACCTCGAAGCCCATGGTTAGCTGGGGCGCACCGGGAATAGCCAATGCTCGATGCTTCAGCTGCAAGAACGCCCGCCATGCCTGTTCGAAGCGGAAACGCCCGTCGGCGCAATGCGGTGTGCAGACGATGGAGGTAACGCCGGCTTGCATCGCGGCGGAGAGCATCATCAGGGAGCCGGACATGGTGCGCGGCCCGTTGTCCAACCCTGGAAGGATATGGCTGTGCACATCACGCATGGCCCTTGCAACACCTTTCGTCTACGGCAGCCCCGCCTGCCCGCGGCCGGGCGGGGCATGCTGCCGCTATCTATTCGCTTATTGCATTATAGGCGCAGCATTGCCGCTTCTTACCGCAATAAAACGCCTGAACAATTGGTTGAACCGAGAGCCACCCCCACAGATTGCGTTCAAGCAAACGCCTTGCTTGCCGCCCGCATTGCCCCAGGCGCCGCAAACAACGGCCTCGCAAACGCGAAACCACAGGTCATTTGGTCAAAGCATTTGCCTATAGCTGGCTATTAATTGCGTTTGGAACGTGGAATGGGCTGGCCGGGTTGCCTAAAATCGTTCTCACCGAACGATTCCGCGGCCAGGCGCCTGCGCCCATGCCGCTTCAAAGGAGCAACCATGCCAATCAGAATCCCCGACGCGCTGCCCGCAACCAATACCCTGGAAAGCGAGAACATCTTCGTGATGACCGAGCATCGCGCCATCCATCAGGACATCCGCCCGCTTCGCGTGCTGATACTGAACCTGATGCCCTTGAAGATAGAGACCGAGACGCAGATCCTGCGCAAGCTTTCCAACACGCCGCTTCAGGTAGAGGTGGACTTGCTGCAAACCACCACGCACAAGGCCTCACACGTACCTGCCGAGCATATGCGCTCGTTCTACGTGGACCTGGAGGAAGTGCGCCATCGCTACTACGACGGCATGATCGTCACCGGCGCTCCGGTGGAAAAGCTCCCGTTCGAAGACGTAGACTACTGGCCCGAGCTGTGCGACATCTTCGAGTGGGCGAAGACCAACGTGTATTCCACCCTGTACCTTTGCTGGGGTGCGCAGGCCGGCGCCTACTACCACTTCGGCGTGCCGAAGTACCTGCTGAAGCACAAGATGACCGGCATCTTCGAGCACGACATCCTGAAACCTACCTCGCCTTTGGTGCGCGGCTTCGACACCAAGATCAACGCGCCCCATTCGCGCTGGACCGAAGTGCATGCTGAAGACATCGAGAAGATCCCCGAGCTGGAGCTTATCTCCACATCGGAAGAGGCAGGCGTCTACATTGCCAAAAGCACCGACAGCCGCCACTTCTTCGTGTTCGGCCACCCCGAGTACGATACCGACACGCTGGCCAACGAGTTCCACCGGGACACGGAAAAGGGCTTGAACCCCGACATGCCGAAGCACTACTTCCCCAACGACGACCCCACGCAGCAGCCCGTCTCGAACTGGCGCGCCACCGCGCAGCTGCTGTACACGAACTGGCTGAACTACTACGTGTACCAAAGCACCCCCTACGACCTTTCCACCATCGGCCGCAGGGCATAAGAAAAAACGATGGTGCTGGCTGCAACCAACACCATCGTTTTGATACAATCAACCCAAGGGACGCCCCAGCGCACTGGGCAGCGTTTCTGGTTACTTAAAGCCGGGTTACTTTCCAGGGTGTCCCGGCTTCTTTTGTATCAAAATCGCGGTTTGCCGTTAGTCTTTGGACGCCATCAGCAAAAGGCCGATGATGCTTATCGCCACAAGCAAGATGTTGCACGTGGCGTTGACTGTATCTGCATCCATAGGCAGCCTCCCTTCAGGTAAGCTGCCCAGGCGCCGGCAAAGCGTCCCATCAGGAGATTCTAGCATCAGCCGCAGAAGATAAAGCGCTCCAATAAGGCTTCCCCAGCGCGATTCGCGCCAAAGACTTCCCTCGGCGCAAGGGAGCCCTGGAGGCATTCAGGGTTCTCTGAAAGCCGTTCCTGCAAGATTCGCGAAGCGAATCTTCTTCAAAAGCATGAAGCAGTGAGCGCATGAAACGAAGAAGGCTGCCCATGGCAGCCTTCTTCGTTGAACAGCGGAACGGGAATCCCTGAACACTTCCAGCTGAAGCCCTGATGTTGGCAAAGTCAGCGAGCGGGGCCCTGATGAGTGCAGATGCCGCGAAAGCGCGCGACAGGCGTGCGAGTGCACGTCAAGCGCACTTGGAGCGGCAGCTGTGCCATCAGGGCCCCGCGCAGCGTCGAGCACTTCGCCGTTCGTAGAACGGCGAAACCGAACTAATCTTGTACGCGGATTACGCTGGGGAAGCCGCCCGTCACCACGCCATCGAGCTCGAGGATATCGTCGATGGCCTTGCGCACATTGCGCTCTTCAGCGGTATGGGTAACGAACACCAGATCCACGTCGTCGCGGGCGGCGTTGCCGCGCTGGGTAACCGTCTTCACCGATACGTCGTACTTGGCGAAGATATCGGCTGCGGAAGCCAGCACGCCGCTGCGATCGGCCACGATGAAGCGGATGTAGTACTTCGTCTTCAAGTCTTCAATGGAGAGGATAGGCAGCTTGTCGGTGCAGGTGCAGCCAACGATGGGCTTGATGCCCATCTGCAGGTGGCGGGCAACCTCGAGCACATCGCCCATAACAGCACTTGCAGCCGGGCCGGCACCCGCGCCTTCGCCGAAGAACATGCTCTCGCCCGCAGCATCGCCCACGGTGTAGATGGCGTTGAACACACCATTCACCATGGCCAGCTGGTGCTTTTCGGGAATCATAGTGGGATGCACGCGCACATCGATGCCCGCATCGGTGCGATACGCATGGGCCAAGAGCTTCACGGCGTAGCCCATTTCGTGCGCCATGGTAAGGTCCACCGGGGAAATACGGCGGATGCCCTCGGTGTACACCTGGTCCATGGTGACACGCGAATTGAAGGCGATAGAGGCCAAGATGGCGATCTTCGCCGCGGCATCCAGGCCGTCGACGTCGGCCGTGGGGTCGGCCTCGGCATAGCCCTTGGCCTGGGCTTCGGCCAAAACCTCGTCGTAGGCCATGTTGTCTTCGTCCATGCGGGTAAGCATGTAGTTGGTGGTGCCGTTCACGATGCCCATGATGGAATCGATGCGGTTGGCGATAAGCGAATGCTTCAGAGGGTCGATGATGGGAATGGCGCCGCCGACACTGGCCTCGAACGCGATTTCCAGGCCGTTGGCCTCGGCCAAGCCCATGATCTCTTCGCCGGCGGAAGCCATAAGCGCCTTGTTGGCGGTAACCACGGCTTTGCCGTTCTTCAGCGCGCCGACGATAACGTCCTTGGCAATGCCCGTGCCGCCGATAAGCTCGATGACCAGGTCTACCTCGGGGTCGTTGATAACCTCGTTGAAATCGGTGGTGAAGATGCCCTCCAGGCCGTGCGCCTTGGCAACATCGGGCCTGCGGGAGCACACGCGCACCAGTTCCAGATCGATGCCGAAATGACGCTTGAAATCGCTTTGGTGGTTCTGCAGGATGTCAAGGCATCCGCCACCAACCGTGCCCGTTCCAACCAAGCCAATCTTGACAGACATACCCATTCCTTTCCGCCGAACCGAGGCATCGACGCACTCGCGCTAATCTGTATCAGCCCATTGTATAAGCAAAAGCGCTCTTGCCCACCGTCACAGCGGGCAAGAGCGCTAATTGATCACGAACAGATGCCAAAAGGACGCGCCGTTCGCTTGGCGAAACCTGCGCCCTCGCAAATCGCGGCCTAATCGCAGCCTAGTCGCAGTCGCAGGCCATCAGGTCGGCATAGCTTTCGCGGCGGCTTACCAGGCGTGCCTTGCCGTCCTTCACGAACACCACGCCGGGGCGAGGCTGGCCGTTGTAGCGGCTGCTCATGGAGTGGCAGTACGCGCCCGTGCCGAACATGCACACGATATCGCCCAGGTCGGGGTCTTGGATGGAAGCGTTCGCCGCAACCGCATCGCCCGACTCGCAGTGCTTGCCCACCAGCGTTACCACCTTGGTGCGCGGCTCGGCGGCCTTGTTGGCAATAACAGGCTCGTAATCGGCCGCATAGAGCGCGGTGCGGATGTTGTCGGACATACCGCCGTCGATGGCCACGATGTTGCGGATGCCCGGCAGCGTTTTCAGGATGCCCACGGTGTACAGGGTAACGCCCGGGGTTGCCGCGATGGAACGGCCTGGCTCAACGGCGATGCGCGGCTCGGCAACGCCGTACTCGGCACACAGCTCCTTCACGGCGGTGCAGGTGAGCTTCGCAAAGCTTTCGATGGTGGGCGGCTCTTCTTCGGCCACATAGGCAATGCCCAAGCCGCCGCCCAGGTCCAAGCCCTCGATCTCGTAGTGGTATTCATCGTTGATGCGCTTGATGAACTGGATCATGACCTCGATTGCCTCGCGGAAGGAATGCAGCGCGAAGATCTGCGATCCGATGTGGCAGTGCAGGCCCGTAAGGCGCACGCCCGGAGTCTCGATGGCGTTCTTCACGCAGGTGAAGGCGAAGTCCTCGCGCATGGTGAAGCCGAACTTGGAGTCCTCGCAGCCGGTGCGGATGAACTCGTGCGTGTCGGCTTCCACGCCAGGGGTGATGCGCATGTAGATGTCCTGCACAACGCCCAGTTCCTGGGCGATCTCGGAAATGCGGTACAGCTCGATACGGGAATCGATGACGATGCAGCCCACGCCGGCTTCGATGGCTTCGCGCAGCTCCTGCGGCGTTTTGTTGTTGCCGTGCACGATAACGCGCTTGGCCGGGAAACCCGCCGCCAGGGCAAGCGCCAGCTCGCCGCCGCCGGAAACGTCCAAGCACATGCCGTGCTCGTTGGCCAGGCGCACGATGGCGCGGTTCTGGAACGCCTTCGAAGCGTAAGCCACCTGGGCCTTTTCGCCGTAGTACTTCTTGAACGACTGAACGTACTCGTCCATGCGGGCCTCAAGGTCGGCCTGGTCGAACACGTACAGGGCGGTGCCGAATTCCTTGGCAACCTCTACCATGTCGCACCCGCCGATGAACAGGTGGTTGTCCTTCACTTCAGCGGTGCGGGGCAGAACCTTGCCCAACTCCATGGTGGTGCGGCCGTCGGCCTTCTTGTTCAGGTCAGATGCGGGGAGTGACATAGCGCTCGCTTCCTACTTGCTGGTTTCGCGGATGCGCGCCGCAGCGCGCCTTCATTCGGTGGATATGATACCGTGCGATCAAACAATCTAGCATCATTTCTTTTCCGACGGGTAACGCCCGCCAGACGGGAGGGGCGCATGCTGCGCATCACCATATTCGCCGTTGGCAAGCTGAAAGAGCAGTTCTGGAAAGATGCCGTGGCGGAATACCTGAAGCGCCTGGGCGCCTACGCAAAGGTGGAAGTGCGCGAACTGCCCGATTCCAACCCTGAAAAGGAAGCTGCCGCGCTGCTGGCTGCGCTGCCCGAACGAGGCCCGGTGCTGCTGATGGACATACGCGGCAAGGAAACATCCAGCGAAGGCTTGGCGAAGAAGATCGACGACTACGCGCTGGGCAGCGATTCGCACATCAGCTTCATCATCGGCGGAAGCGACGGGGTTACCCGCGAAGTGCGACAGCGCGCCACCGAGCGCATCAGCTTCGGACCCATCACCATGCCCCACAACCTGGCGCGCGTAGTGCTGGTGGAACAGATCTACCGCGCTTTCAAGATCATCCGCCACGAGCCTTACCACAAGTAACGGTTACAGCCCGTATTGCTTCTGCAGGGCTTCTAGCGTGCCGTCTTGGATCATTTCTTCCAGGACTTCGTTGATGGCTTCGGTAAGCGCACGGTTGCCTTTGTTCACGGCGAAGCTGTACTTTTCGCCGGTTGCCACGGTTTCCAAGATTGAGTACTGGGGGTAGCGCGTGGCAATAAGGTAGCGCGCCGCCGGGGCATCGCCCACCACGGCACTCGCACTGCCTTGTTCCATGGCGGCGAAGCACGCTTCCAAGCTGGCGCAAGGTAGAACATGGTCGTTGATGTTGGCCGTTGCGTAATCGTAGCCGGTGGAGCCGCGCTGGGCTGCAACGTTTTCCTTCTTCAGCTGGCTAACCTTGTCGAAAGCGCCCTTCTTGCAAACGATGGCCTGATCGGAAATATAGTAAGGGCTGCTGAAGTCGACGATGTTGGAGCGGTCGGGGTTGATGGAGATGGCCGAAACGCCCACGTCGTACGTATCGCCCTTGCTTACCGCATTTACGATGCCGCTGAACGGCACATCGACGATCTGGCATTCCAGGCCCAGACGGCTGGCCACTTCCTGTGCCACGGCAACATCGTAGCCAGTGGGGTTGCCGTTGTCGTCGTACTGCTCGAACGGGGGCAGGCCCACCGACATGGCAACGGTGAGCTTGCCGGCCGAAACCAGCGTGAAGCCCTTTTCGGCCGCCTTGGAAGAATAGTGGCCAACCAGGCACACGCCGCCCAGCACCAGCGCCGCAACCAGAACGGCAACGAGCACAAGGTGCTTGCGGGGGCGCTTCGACGCTGTGTTTTCCTGGGCGGTTTCCATTTCCTAGTCTTCCGCCTTCACCATATCGTCGGCGGATTCCAGCTTAAGGTCGCCTTCCTTGATCCAACCGATCTTGCGCAGGATCTGGCCGAACACATAGGTGAGCACCGCGGGAAGCACGAAGCAGATAAGCACCAGCCCGGCCCAGTCCATTGCAGTGATGGATGCCATGGCGCCCGAGGCCACATCGGCCACCCAGCCGGTGTACACGCCGATAGGCCCAACCAAGCCGCACGTGCCCATGCCGGAGGAAATAGCCGGGCCGTTCATCTTCAGCTGGAACAGGCAGGTAGCGATAGGGCCGGTGATCATGGATGCCAACGTGGGCGGGATCCAGATGCGGGGGTTGCGCACGATGTTGCCCATCTGCAGCATGGAGGTGCCCAGGCCCTGCGAGATAAGGCCGCCCCACCGGTTTTCCTTGAAGCTCATAACGGCGAAGCCCACCATCTGAGCACAGCAGCCAGCAACGGCCGCACCGCCCGCCAAGCCGGTAAGGCTGAGCGCTGCACAGATGGCTGCAGACGAGATGGGCAGGGTAAGCGCAATGCCCACCAGGGCGGAAACCAAGATGCCCATGAAGAAAGGCTGCAGTTCGGTTGCCCACATGATAAGCGAGCCAACCGCCGTGGCACCTGCGCCGATGCCGGGCGCGCAGGCCATGGAAAGCAGGCAGCCCACCAGAATGGTGACCGATGGGGTTACCAGGATGTCGATCTTGGTTTCGCCGGCCACCAGCTTGCCGCATTCGCTGGCGATGATGGCAACCACCAGAACCGCCAGCGGCCCGCCGGCACCGCCCAGGCTATTGGCCGCAGAACCTACTGCCACCAGGGAAAACAGCACCAACGATGGCGCCTTCAGCGCGAAGCCGATGGAAACGGCCATGGCCGGGCCGGCTGCCGCCTTGGCGAAATCGCCCACCTGCACCAGCATCTCTATGCCGGCCTGCTGGCCGATGGTGGAAAGGATGGTTCCCATAAGCAGCGAGGCGAACAGGCCTTGCGCCATAGCGCCCAGCGCATCGATAAGGTAGCGCTGAACCGAAACCTCGACGTTCTTTCGTTTGGCGAATGCCAAGACAGAGCCCATGGCGGGTGTTCCTTTCCGTGAAATGGTGGGGGGATTGGGGGGTGTGGCCGGCTGGACGGCGGTTGCGAAGCCGGCGGCGCGTCAACGGCTCGCGGCGGAAGCCACTACGCCCGCGGCCCGCCTACAAGGCCGCAGCGGCTACGAATCCGCACGCTGCGGTTCTTCGCCGGCCTCCCGGGCGTCAAGAACCTTGAACGCGCACTGGTAGCCGCCGGCACCGTAGTTCAGCGCCTTGGAAACGCGGGCGATGGTGGTGGCCGAAGCCCCCGTTGCCTTCTCTATCACCGCATACGAACTGCCATCGCGCAGCATGCGCGCCACATCAAGGCGCTGGGAGGTGTCCTTGATCTCGCGCACCGTGAACAGGTCTTCCAAAAGGGCGAACACATCGTTGGGGTCGGTAAGGCCCGCAAGAACCTCAAGCAGGTCGTCTACCTCTCTCGTCCTGATCTCAGCCATATCCACCTTCCATTCCCTGCAGCCGGATTGCGCCCGGCTTCTTCTGCGACCGGCCTTCCGCCGGCTTTGCTTGCTGCCGTTTGCGGCAAAGCCCTTAGGCAACCTGGCAGCCCTTTTCAGCAATCGAGCCGCATCCGGGTTACGCCCGAAGATGCGGCTCGATTTCAATGTTCGCTAGCCCATAAGGGTTTACTTGATGCGCGTGATCCAGTCCTCGTACTCGGGAACCTTGCCGTAGGCAACGTCGAAGTAGCGCTTCTGCAGCTGCTCGGTTACCGGGCCCATGCCGCCGATTTTGCGCTCGTCCACGCTGGCAACGGGCGTGAGCTCTGCCGCGGAACCGGTAAGGAACATCTCGTCGGCGATGTAGAGGTCGGAGCGGGTCATGGATTCCTCGATTGCGGGGATGTCCATGTCGCAGCACAGCGTAAGGATGGTGTCGCGGGTGATGCCCTCAAGCAGGCCGTCGGACAGCGGCGGCGTGGAAACGATGCCGTTGCGAACCACGAACAGGTTCTCGCCCGTGCCCTCGCACACATAGCCCTGCTCGTTGAGCATGACGGCCTCGGCGTAGCCATGGCTCTTGGCCTCGAGCTTTGCCAGGATGGAGTTCATGTAGGAAGCGGAGGACTTCACAGCGGGCGGGATGGCGTTGAAGGAACGCTGGCGCCAAGAGGAAACGCCCATGGCGATGCCGTTCTTCAGCGCGTCTTCGCCCATGTAGGCGCCCCAAGGCCACACGGCGATGATCACATCGACGGGAGCGCCCGTGGGGTCGACGCCCATCTGGCCGTAGCCGTAGTACACCAGCGGGCGGATGTAGCAGGACTTCAGGTTGTTCTTCTTGATGATGTCTACCGTGGCGTCGCACAGCTCATCTACCGTGTAAGGCACATCGATCATGGCGATCTTCGCGCTGCGATGCAGGCGCTCCATATGGTCGCGAAGACGGAAGATGACGGCTTCGTCGGTTTCCTCGTTGTGGTAGCAGCGGATGCCCTCGAAAACGCCGGAGCCGTAATGGAGTGCATGGGTAAGGACGTGCGTGGTGGCCTGTTCCCACGGCACTGCCTCGCCGTTCTTCCAGATGTAATCCACAGGTGTCACGTCAGCCATTGCTCTTCCTTTCGGGTTGCTTGCAAGCTCCGACCTGCGATTGCCGAAATGCCTTGGGCACGGGCAATTCGCATGGGGGGAATTTTTCAAGGAGTTATTTTACTCCAATGCGCTGGAGTGACGCAGTTCGTCACGAAAAGCAAGCAACTGGGCAGCAGCGCGCCGTAAACGGCAGAAAACCCCGCGGCTGCCGCCCTCTTGCGCCTCTTACGCGCCTAAAGGGGCAATGAGGGATTTTCGTTCAGCGCTCGGTTTGTGCTTGATTCCTACGTGCCTACCAGGGCATAATAAGGATGTACCAGCAAAGCCCGCTCCCTCAGTCGGCAAACTTTAGGATGCGCGGGCGGCGCAGTGTACGGTACTTATAAAGCCGGGTGCCCGCCCGGCTTTACTTTCTCTTCTGCCCCATCCGTCGATCACGCTTACGCTTCATCCGACCCCAGGCCTTCCAAAAGAAGTCGAGGACGGTGGCCAACGAGGCCAAGGCCATGAAAGCTTGCAGGATAATATCCATAGGCAAACGCTTCCTTCAAAAAAGAAGCGCCGCCCGCGTGCGGACTCTGCTGGAAGCTCGATTCTACCTTACTTAGCACCTGTCAAGCTCTGACCTGCACTTTATTCCGTCCTATTGCTGTAAAACCTTGAGGGCTATTCGCCGGCTACGGCTCGTTCGCGTTCTTCCAGTTGGCGGCGGCAGCTGTTGGCGGCTTCCTCTACATCGGAGGTTTCCACGGCGTGCATAAGGATCTGCATACGACGCTCCACGTCTTGGATGATGTCGGAGCAATCCTTCAGCTCGTCGAACATATCGATACCTTCGAGCTTCACGTCCTGCTTGTACTTCAGCGTGTGCTCGAGCGATGCCCAAAAGTCCATGGCGATGGTGCGCAGCTGGATCTCTACCGGAACATACTGCTTGCGATCCAAGAAATACACCGGCACCTTCACGATGATGTGCAGGCTGCGGTACCCATTGGGCTTGGGGTTGGTGATGTAGTCCTTCACCTTCACGATTTGCAGGTCGTCCTGAAGGGAAAGCACCTTCACCAGCGCCCGAACATCATCGATGTAGGAAACGATAACGCGCATGCCGGCGATGTCCAAGATGTTTTCTTCCATGGAGCGCACCGTTACCGGCACGCCGTAGCGATTGAGCTTGTCGTAGACGCTCTTCGGCGCCTTGATGCGCGACTCTATATGGTGAATCGGGTTTCGGCTTAGGCGATATTCCAAGTCGGCATCCAAGATCTCGAAGCGGGTGCGCATCTCGCGGATGGCGGCTTCGTATTTCTTGAACAGCGGCTGGCTTGCCATTTCGAAAAGGCGATACTGCTCCGTTGCCTTGTTCACAATCTGCGTGTCAGACGCCTTTGCGTTCGACATAACGTAAACAACCCCTTGTGGTTTCGGGAACTTCTCTCGTTCCCATCTTACGCGCCAGCGAAGCCGAACGGCCCTTCTTTCACGATTGTTTCACCACACTTGTGGCTTAAGTTACGTTTCGCTTACAAAGAGACTGTAACCTACTCAATCCAAACCCAACCAACTGCCACGTTGAAGGTCACCAACTGCCGTGGCGAAAATCGGCCAACTGCCGTGATGAGAATAGGCCAATTGCCGTGGTGATAAATCACCCACTGCCGTGGCGGGAATCGTATCGCCGTCGGCGGAGGCTCTACCCGCATATACAAAAGGAGCCCGGCCAATTGGTCGGGCTCCTTGGGGCATTAGCTATTCAGCTTAGCTTTTAGCGCGTGCCGTTCCTGCGAAGCTTGCGGGAAAGGAACAGCGCTACCAGGGCAGCAGCTGCAGCGATTGCTGCGCCGGCTGCCAGCGGGGCGGTGGTGTCGCCCGTCTGGGGAGCAGTGCCCTTGTCGGCCTTGGCGCTGTTGCCGTTGTTGGTGTCGGCAGCAGCGGAATCAGCCGCGGTGATGGTGAGCGTGCCGGAAACGTTGATGGTGTAGTTGCCGGTGGAATCGGTCTTGCCGTCGGCCTTCACCACAACCCACTTATAAGGGGAAACCTCGGTGTACACGCCAGGCTCAGTGCCCTTCACCTGGGCGTCGCTCAGGGTAAGAACCTCGCCCTCGACCAGGCCGGTGGCATTGGTGGCCTGCACGTAGAACATCTGCTCTGCGCCGTTGTATACCTTGGTTGCGGAGTCGGCAACTTCGATAGCAGCCTTCTCGATGGTGTAGGTGCGCTCAACCTCGCCGGTGTAGTTGCCGATGCCCGTGATGGTCACCGTTACCTTGCCGGCGTTGATGAAGTCCTCGGTGCTGTACTCAACCGTGTAGTCGGTGCCCTCGGTGAGGGGGTTGCCGGCCTTGTCGGTTACAGCGGGAGCCCACTTCTGATCCTTGCCGTTGTAAACAGCGTTCTCGGGATTGTCGATCTGAACGCCCAGATAGGCGTCTTCTTCATCGGGGTTAACGGACTGCTTGAGGATCTTGTAACTCTTGGTCACAGTGCCGGTGTAGTTACCCTGACCCTCGATAACAACCGTAATCTCGCCAGCACTGGTGAAGTCGTCCGTCACCTGGTTGCCGCGCATGTAGGTAACGGTGTAGTCGTTACCCATAACGAGTTCACTACCGTCCTTGTGGTTAACCTCGGGAGACCACTTCTGCTCTTCGCCGTTGTAGACGGTGTTCTCAGGATCAAGGATCTGAACATCCAGGTAATTGTCCACGTCTTCAGGGTTGATGGACTGCTGGGCGATCTTGTAGGTCTTCTCCACCGTGCCGGTGTAGTTGCCGATGCCGGCGATGGTCACCTTGATCTCGCCAGCGTTGATGAAGTCGTAGGGCTCGTAGGAAACCACGTAGTCAGTCATCCTGACCAGCTCGTTGCCAGCCGCATCCTTCACTACCGGGTTCCACACGTGCTCGTTGCCGTCGTAGACAACATCATCGATGCCCTGAACCTTTACATCACGATAGTCAGGGGATGTCGGATCGATAGACTGCTGCTTGATGGTCAGCTTGCATGATGCATCGGAGCGATCATAGTACCCAGTTTTGGGATAAATTGCCCCAACGAAGTACTCACCCGCTTCGGTAGGCGCTTCAGTGCTCAGGTACCAATCACCGGACTGCGTTTTTCCTGTATACATCACCCATACTCTGCTGGGATCGAGGTCAACAGCTCCAGCCTTTACCGTGAATGTCGGATTTATCTGGCTACCGGTGTATACAACGGACTGTTCATAATCAGTGGTGCCGTCGAACGAAATAGTCAGAGTAGTTGCGATGCGGGAAATCTCGAATTCACGGTGGATTGGGCTGGCGTAGTAGTTGCCACCGATGTTGGTTACAACCTGAGAGTAAACACCGGGATCGGTGGGGGCCGACGAACTTACATACGCATTGCCTTCGTAATCCGTACCGATGAACTTAGTGGAAACATTGCCCTTGCTGGTGATGTCCAGTTCGCCCTGGTACAGGCCAGCTGAGAAGTTGAAATTGTTGGCTTCGTCGATGGAAATCGAATAGTCGGGAAGCTCGGCTTTGAACCTAAGCTCAACATTCTGGGTGGCCGGGGCGATAGTGAGGTAGCCGACGGCAACATCATTGGTGTAGTTGGGGTTAACGGTTACCGCGGTAACGGCATACACGCCGGCCTGATCAGGAGTACCACCAAAAATGATCTTGGAGTCCATTGCGCCCGGAGCAATCTCGCTCACCTTATTAAGCACGGCACGAATACGAGAGATCATTCCGCTAACATCAACACCAGGAATCTCATCTAGAGGTGCTAGATAACCTTCAATCTTATCGAGTCCATTCAAAAGGTCGTTAGCGGAGAACTCGTTACCTAATACATCCGTAAAGACGTCCTGCAGCGGCTTTTCGCGCCACTTCGCTGGAACCAGGTCAGGGATAATTCCGCCTAGCGCATCGTTCACGGTAATGGATCCGAAGTCAATGCTGACGTAGGAGCTGCCGTCGCCCTCGATGCCCACGATAGCGTAGACAGGCTTAGCCTCGGTGGGGCTGGCCGACACAATGGGCTGGTTGAAGCTGCCGCCGTAGGTGATGCTCTGGGAATCGACGGAGACCTTGGCATCGCCCTTGGCGATCTGAACCTCTACCGTTAGCTCACTGTTCTTGTAATCCTCGTTGCCGGGGTACTTAACGGTTACATACTGCGTGCCAACCGCGCGGTTGAAATTGCTGTAGTCGAACTCAACCTGGGGGTCAGAAATCTGATCGCCATCCTCATCGTAGACCTTCGGAGCAATCGCAGCCTCGATGGCCTTCTTCAGATCGCTCTCGGGTGCGTACTTAACCGAAACGGTCTCATTTGCCGTGATGTGCGTCGCTATGCGGCCATCAATGATCTGGATTTCGAACTCATCGCTGCTGAGCTTGCAGTACTGCGAATTACCGTTGTAGGTGATACGAATGGTCTCACTGTCTTTATCACCGAAGCTGCGGCCCAATACACTTTCCGAGATATCTTTCCACACCTTATAGCCAGCGATCTCACCCGCCAGGTATTCGATCTTCAGATCATCGGCAGAAATATTGGAAGGCACGCTGTTTTCAAGATCGAGAACGCCATCAATAACGCGCTGCTTGATCTTGGCCGTGTCGGTAAGGCCCTTCACTGCAGCTGAGGGGCTACCCTGCAGCTTCAGTTCGCACTGCTTGGTTTCGATGGAGAGAGTGTAGGCTACATTTTTATCGAGATCACTTGGGATGGTGAAGGTTGCCGTACGGTTCTCATTATCTGCAAAGGATCCTGCGGTAAGAAGATCATATCCAGAGTATTCCCCGCCAGTTAGTTTTACGGAAGTAACCGCATAATCCTTTTTGGGCGTTACCGATGCAGGAGTTTCAAAACCGACTGAGGTTTTGACATCCTGATTAGGAGCAGTCACAACATCGTTGCCAACGGTTACCTTATTTGCGCCAGCTACATCATAATCAACGGAAATCGTTGCTTTGGGGGTCTGATACTCCACGTATACAGTGGAATTCGCTTTAGCCTTAATGGAATAAACGCCGTTTTCCGGGGTAAGAGTTTCACCGTCGCACGTAACCACTGCGTCGTAATACACGCCTTCAGTACCGGAGACGGCAACTTGCTTCACCTTGAATTTCACGTCAGCACCGTCATCGGACGTCAATTTGCTCAGTGTATTACCTTCGAGATCGGTTGCGCCGCCTTCAGTTAGGCTGGAGCTAAAGGTAGTGTCCCACTGCTTCAGGAAGGTAAGGGTGCCAACTTGCTTCCATTCACGCTTTATGGTTCCAGTCTTTATGTAGTTCTTGACTACATACTTATGGCCTGCCTCGGGATAAAAAGACTTAGCTGGGAAAAAGATGTTTGACTTGTATATTTGTTCGCCGTCAAGATCGAAGTATCCCAGCGTCGGGCTACCTAAATTGTCTTTAAGGATTTCATACACATTGTCCGTGTTGAATTCATCCTTATCTGGGTTATACCTCTTCTCGATATTAACAATATCAGCGGCAACCGCAATGCCCTCGTCGGCGAGGCTGATTGCGTTGGCGTCATTTGCGTTGCTGGAAACGCCGTTGTCATCCGAGGAGGAAGTGGTGGACTCTCCCTCGGTGGCAGGCTCCTCCGTGGAAGCACCCTTATCGGAAGCGCTGCCGTCGGAATCAGCATCCTTGCTGTCTTTGCTGGTGTCTTGGCTGTCGGTGCCCTGAGTTTCCTGCTCTTGGCTCTGCGTGGTTTCCGCCGGCGCAGTGCTCTTGCTGTCGCCGATTGCCGCATACGCGCTTATGGGCACCAGGCCCGTAACCAACGTAATGGCGAACAGCACAGACAGCAGCCGCTTGGCCATTGGATGGCATTTGGTGTTGCTCATTGTCCACCCTCTCTTTCTGCATAGTTCACGAAATTAATTAGTTTCATTCTAGGGTTTGCAACCCCCCCCCCGCAATATAAAACTGCAGGTTAATTTGGTGTTTTACATTTCCTTTACCTATGCATCTGCATCCCTAACCCGCTGTGCCGCATGTGGCGAGCCTTCAACCTTGCCCGACCTGTACCCGCCTTACTCGTAGGGTCTTGCCGCAAGCAGCTCTGCGCTGCCCCAACCTCGCTACAGCAAAGAGGCCCAGCCAAATGGTTGAACCTCTTGTGTGTTCAACCATCCGATCTTTGCCGAATCGTATCGCCGTCGACGGAAGCTTTGCCCGCACACACAAAAGGAGCCCGGCCAGATGGCCGGACTCCTTAGGTTTGGAATCAAAAGTAGCGGTAAGTTTAAGCCGATGCCGCCTTGTACTCAACCTTGACGGTAGAGTTTCGGTCGGCCGTGAAGCTATAGGTAATGTATTTCTCGTCTTCTCCGACCAAAGTGGGCTGATGCCAAGAGAAAACCTTATCGCCCTTGGAATTGTAGCGATTAACGGTAACGGTCTTCCCGTTAACCTTCTCTACCTTGAACTTAACCGTAGCATTATCGTTGCTGGTGTCCTTGTTATCGGCAAAAGAAGAGCCGTCTTGCTTAACTATTGAGCCCTCGCCAGCAGGGGTGGTAGCAAAAGTAGTGTCCCACTGCTTTTGGAAGGTGATCTTGCACACTCTACGCCACCTGACGAAGTTTTCGGCTCCAGTGACATCATATGTCCTTGACTCGGGTTTCCAAAACTTATCGTCTCTAGAAGCTGTGGTGAACATTTTATTTTCTACTTTGTACCCTGTATAAGGGAGAACACTCAAACAGATTCTGTATTTGTAAGTCTCCGCCAACTTATTGTATATGGCTCTTTCAGATATCCCCTGCCCGCCGTTGTACTTCCACTCGATGCTGTCGCCGACGACGATGATTGCGTTTGCGCTGCTGGATACACCGTTTTTATTCGAAGAAGTGGCAGTGCCCTGGCTGTCGCCGGTTGCCGCATACGCGCTTATGGGCGCCAGGCCCGTAACCAACGTAATGGCAAACAGCACAGATAGCAGTCGCTTTGCCATTGGATGGCATTTGGTGTTGCTCATTGCCCACCCTCCCTTTCTGCTTACGTCAAGAAGTCAATCGTTTTATTGTAGCTCTATTAGACCACCATCGGCATGAAACATCGCTTTTCGGTCAGAGCGGATGAAAACCCGGCCTTCGTATGCGTTTTCGGGGTCTTGCTCATGGCACGAAAAAGGGAGACTGCCCCCACCGACACGCAGCTCCAGCACCAAACTTTCCCGCAAAAACAAAGAAAGCCGGCCCGAGGGCCGGCTTTCTGGAACGATTGCCGTTTTCCGCTTATGCGTAGAACAGGATGTCGTTGTAGGTGGGAACGGGCCAGTAGTCGCGCTCCACAACAACTTCCAGGGCGTCGATCTCGGCACGGAGGGCTTCCATGGCCGGGATAACGTCGTTGGCGTAGGCGTTTGCCTGCTCCTGGGCATCCTCGATAGCCTCGGCGGCGTCATGCTGCTTGATAAGCTCGCGGGTTGCCGCAGCAGCCTTGTTGCTGCCGTCGATGATGCACTGCAGAACCTTTTCGGTTTCGGTCATGTCGGCGCCGGCAACAGCAGCCTTCACCGTGGTGATGTTGCTGGCCAGAGCTGCCATGTAGTCGTTGATGGCCGGCAGGTAGGTACGGCGAGCCATGCGGATCATGGTGCGTGCCTCGATGTTCAGAAGCTTGTTGTACTTTTCCAGCTTCACCTCGTAGCGGCTGCGAACCTCGGGCTCGGTAAGGACGTTGAACTCCTTGAACAGGTCCAGCGACTTCTGGGAAACGAAGCAGGGCAGAGCCTCGGCGGTGTTGCGGTTGTTGGCAAGGCCGCGAGCCTCGGCTTCCTTCTCCCATTCATCGGAGTAGCCGTTGCCGTTGAAGATGATGCGCTGATGATCGGTGAGCGTCTTCTTGATGTAGGCGATGGCAGCCTTCTCGAAATCGGCGCCTGCGGTGCCCTCAAGCGCATCGGCGAAGCCCTTCAGGCTCTTTGCCATTGCGGTGTTCAGGATCATGTTGCAGTCGGAAAGGTTCACCGAGGAACCGGGCATGCGGAACTCGAACTTGTTGCCGGTGAAGGCGAACGGGCTGGTGCGGTTGCGGTCGG
>CAVBST010000012.1:0-42446 GCA_963598325.1 uncultured Prevotella sp.
TTTGGTTCTTGGTCGTTTCAAATAATACCGATGGCATGGGGCCATGTTCGTTTCTGTCTGGATGTATTCAGCTGTCAATTTGCGAAAGAAATTTTACGTTACCGAACCCGCCATGGATTCAAGGGCTCATCCCTGTATGTTAATCTTGGTCTAACAGAGTCTTGTTTTTCATTGGGTCTGGTTTTGCTGCTTGAGCAGCGCTGCGATCCTAGGATTGAAGCTTGTTCTTCAACTGGCCGCAGGCACCGTCTATATCTGCTCCGCGCGAGTTTCGTATTGTTGCTTCTTTGCCAGCGCGTTTGAGTTCTCGTACCCAATCCTGCTGCACTTTAGGTGAAGTGGGATGGTATGGGCTGCCAGCTACCTCGTTTACGTTGAGTAGATTGACGTGGCAAAGCAGTCCGTCGCAGAAACCTTTAAGGGCCTCTAGGCTCTGGGGTGTGTCGGTTACCCCGTCTATAAGCAGATACTCAAGGCTGACTCTTCTTCCGGATGCTGCGTTGTAGGCAGCAAGACATTCCTTCAGCTTGGTTAGTGGGATGTTCGCGCAGCGGGGCATGAGCACGTTGCGCGTTTCCTGGATGGCGGAGTGAAGGCTGACCGCCAACGTGAATTGCTCTGGCTCATTGCCGAGCTTCTGTATGCCGCTCAAAATACCGCAGGTTGAAACGGTGATGTGGCGCGCCCCGATTTCCAAGCCATCTTTGGAGTTGGCGAAACGGAGCGCATCGAGGGTAGCTTCGTAGTTTTGGAAAGGCTCACCTTGGCCCATGGAAACCAGGTTGGTAACGCGGTATCCGAAGTCTTCTTGCACGGCATTTATCTGGCAGATCATCTCGGCGGATGAAAGGTTGCGGGTAAGCCCTTCATGCCCTGTTGCGCAGAAAGCACAGCCCATTGCACAGCCCGCTTGCGTGGAAAAGCAGACGGTAAGATGCTTCGCCTCGTCCTTACGTTGCTTTTTCTCGGTTGAGGGGATCCCTACTGCCTCGACCCGCGCACCGTCGAAGTACTCAAGAACATACTTCCGTGTTCCGTCTTTGGATACTTGTCGGTCGACGATAGCTGGCTTGAAGAACGGGTGGCATTCCTCGAGCTGTTCCCTCATTACCTTTGGGAGGTTGCTCATCTCGCCATACGACGAGACATTCTTCTTGTAAAGCCAGTCAACCAGCTGCTTAGCGCGGAATTTCGGTTGCCCCAGGTCTGCGACTACCTGGTTTATTTGGCATATGTTCAGGGATTGGATTGGATTGTTCATGGCTCGTATTATACGCAAGTGGTGGGGAGCCTCTTCCTTGTAGTGGTCTGGTATTTTGCCTTTGATATACTCACAACAAATCACACGAGGATTTTCAATTCAGTTATTCGACGGTCGAAAGCGGGAAGCATGTCTTGTTCTTTTAAGCCTGAGGAAGTAAACGTTGCCCTGTTGGCAGGCGGCAAGAGTGCTGAGCGCGATATCTCGATCCTTTCCGGGCAGGGATCTAAGGAAGCCCTGGAGCAAGCCGGCTTTTCGGTAACGCTTTTCGACCCCGCAAGAAAAGAAGACCTTGTTGCATTGATTCAAGGCGATTTCGATGTGGCTTTTTTGGCCCTTCATGGCAAGTACGGCGAGGATGGCACGGTGCAAGGCTTCCTGGAAACCATCGGCTTGCCGTATACCGGCCCCGGCGTATGGTCGAGCGCCACTGCAATCGACAAGATGAAGGCTAAGGATGTTTACCTTGCGGCCGGGATTCCTACCCCTCGCTCCATGACCATCGAATCGGCCAGTGTTCCGGCCTCGGCAATCGTGGAAGCGGTTGGTACCCACTGTGTGGTGAAGGCGGCGACCCAAGGCAGCGCTCTTGGCGTATACGTTTGCAACGGCGCTGAAGAGGTTGCGGAAGCGGTGAAAAAAGTATTCGAGGTAGATACGTGCGCATTCGCCGAATCGTTCATCGAAGGCCCTGAATTCACGGTTGCGGTATTGGGCAACGACGAGCCTTACGCCCTTCCGGTTATAAAGATAGTCCCCTCCAACGAGTTCTACGACTTCGAGTCGAAGTATGCCCAAGGGGGTTCGCAGCATATCTGCCCTGCGCCGTTGAACGAAGCGGAAACCGCCGCTGCCCAGTCCCTTGCCGTAAAGGCCCATAAGGCGCTTGGCTGCCAAGGCGTTTCGCGCACCGACCTCATTCAAGATGAAGAAGGCAACTTCTGGGTTCTGGAAACCAACACCATCCCCGGAATGACGTCAACCTCGCTTCTTCCCGATGCAGCAAGCGCTGCCGGGATATCGTTCCCAGAGCTTTGCGTGAAACTGGTGGGGTACGCCCTTCAGCGTTAACTTAGAACAAGCCGCAGGAGTGAAGGCCGAACACGATAAGCGCAACAACGGCCAGCAGGAAAACCCAGCTACCTATCATGCAACCCATATTGCCCTTCCGGGCCTGCTTGACTAAGCGTTCGGTGCTGCTGCGTTCCGTTTTTACCCACGCTGTGCCCTTTTTCTTTTCCGGAAGGGCTACGCGCCCGGTGGGCACCCATTTGCCGTTTGTTTTGATAACCTGCGCAATAGCGTCTCTGCCTAGATCAGCATCGGGCCGTATGCCGTTGCCTAGCTGATTGCCCAGTCCATCGATGAACGTGCTGAACGCGGCTTCGTATTCAGGGTCGTACGAAACGATAAGCACCTGGCCCCAATAAAGGCCGGGCTCGGGCTTTTCGGTAAAGGCCACCAAGGCAAGCAGCGCGATGGTGTTCCAGCCTTTCGCTGCGCAGAGCTCTACCTGGTTGGCAGCGCGGTTTTCCAGCATGCCCATACGCTTTCCGAATGGATTGACGATCCAAGCGGTTCGCTTCCCGTCGATGTACTCGGTTTCGATGCTGAAGGCATCGCCGATGATGTTGTCTGCCCCAAGAAACGCCGCAGCGGCTTCCTTGCTTTCGGTATCGAACCGAGCGTACGTAGCGAAGTAGCCGATTTCGGACATATTTTCTCCTAGGAGTAGCGCGGATAAAGGCGTTTGCGAATGCAGTAAATGATAGTCTTTACTGCATGGAAACTCAAAACGAAGAAGCCGTGCGCCGGCTTGACTCTTATATCGTAGAAAACACCCCTAACCGGATACGAGAGCGCTACCACTCGTTGCATTCCTACGCTGAATCGCATGATTTCGGTGCGTTGGATGAAGATGTGGTGATCATCGACACGGAGACAACGGGCTTTTCCTTCACGAACGACCAGCTTATACAGATAGCTGCCGCTCGAATGCAGAAAGGCGCTATAACCGGGTGGTACGTAACCTTCGTGAACCCTGGCAAGCCGATTCCCGATGACGTTGCCCACCTTACCAACATCAGCAACGAAGATGTTGCCGATGCCCCCGATGCCGATACGGCAGTGAGGGGCCTGGTGGATTTCGTGGGCGATTCCGATGTGGTGGCCCACAATGCCAACTTCGACAGAACGTTCTGCACCAAGTACCCTGCCGGCGAGCCGTTGAAGAGGAACCTGTGGTTCGATTCCCTGGACCTGGCCAAGATTGCCCTTCCCCGCTTGAAATCCCATCGTTTGCTCGATTTGGTGCGCGCTTTCGGCGGACCTGATTCCACCCATCGCGCCGATGACGATGTTGCAGCTACCTGCATTGTGTACCGTATCCTGCTTGCCGCGGTTGATTGCATGCCTGCAGCGTTGGTGAATCATATTGCCCAGATGTCGGACGTTGATTCATGGAATACGGTTGTCGTTTTCCAGCGCATCGCTGCCTTGCACCAATGTGAGGAAACGTATAGCCTTCGCTCTTCCCGCAAGGCCGCTGTTGCAAAGGCAACGGCGCCGGTGCGTGTAGACGCCAATTCGCCGGCAGCTTCGGTTGACCTTGCCTTCGACGATGGCAAGGATTGGGAGGTTTCTGCCCAGAAACCCTTGAGCTTCGCCTCGGACGAAGAGATAGCTGCTGCTTTCAACCCCGGCGGCCTTCTCGACTCCCTGTACGACGAGTATGAGCCGCGTGAAGAGCAGCGGGAAATGGCCCTTGCCGTGAACCGCGCCCTTGCCGAAGGCCGCAATCTTGCCGTAGAAGCCGGAACCGGCGTAGGCAAGTCGATGGCGTACCTTATTCCTATGGCCTATGCAGCGCAGAAGAACTCGATCACCGTTGGTGTGGCAACGAAGACCAACGCGCTGCTAGACCAATTGGTGAACAAGGAACTCCCGCTGTTGGCAGGCGCTATGGGCATAACCTATGCTCCCCTGAAGGGCTTTACGCATTACCCCTGCTTACGCAAGGTAGACCAGCTAGACAAGCAGGGCGCCGAGACCATCATCTACAAGAAGCAACCTATCAACCAGGCCCCCGCGCTTGCGGGGCTGCTTTCCTTCGTGGAGCAGAGCGACTACGACGACATGGATTCCCTGAAGATCGACTACCGGGCTATTCCCCGTTGGCGCATCACCACGAAGAGCTCCGAGTGCCTGCGCCATAAGTGCCCCTTCTTCGGCCGCAGCTGCTTCGTTCACGGTGCCCGAGAAGAGGCTCAGCGCTGCGATGTGGTGGTAACGAACCATAGCCTGCTGTTTTGGGACGTTCGCTTCGATGGGGGCCTTTTGCCGCCGATTCGCTATTGGGCGGTAGACGAGGCCCATGGGGCCGAAGCCGAGGCTCGCCGCGCCCTTGCACTTTCCGTTTCCTCGGAATCGTTGCTATCTCTTGCCCGTCGTGTGGTCGGCGAAGGGTCGGCTACCAATGTGCTTACCCGGGTTTCGCGCAGCGCGCAGGCCCCTGAAGAGGGGATGCGCCTGTACGAATCCCTTATTGCCAAGGCCAAGACCTGCGCCGGGGCATTCTCTATTGCTGCAGAGGAATTCTGCCTAGGAGCGAAGGATCTGCTGCTGCATGATTCCAAGCGCTCATCCCGCGGGTACGAGTACTTCGACCTGTGGCTGAACAACGATATCCGGCAAGGTTCCGCGTACCGCGCGGTGGTTGGGCGTGCCCAGTCGCTTCAGGAAACCCTGGAAAAGCTTATCCGCGCAGTAAGGGACGTTGTTGCCTACGCCGAGCAGATGGAAGACAACTCAAGCGCCCAGCGCGAGCTTGCCCTTGTGGCCCTTGAGCTGCGCGAACTCAACGATTCGTTGGACGCGGTGTTCTTCAACGGCGAAGACAACCAGGTCCATTCCGTGCGGGTGAACAGGAAGAAGGCCGAGCTAGACGAAGTGTTCACGGTTCAGCCGCTGGACGTGGGCCTTCCCTTGAACGACTCCCTGTATGCCGAAACGCGGAGCGTGATATACGCTTCTGCCACCCTTGCGGTAGACGGCTCGTTCGATGCGTTCGAGCGGGCAGTCGGCTTCAACGAGAGCGAGGAATCGCAGGCCGACACCTTGAAGGTGGATTCGAGCTTCGATTTCGATGCCAACATGAAGGTATACGTGCCTACCGACATGCCTGAGCCGTCCAGCCCGGCATACCTGCCTGCGCTTCAGCGCTTCCTTTCCGACTTGCACATTGCCCGCGAAGGATCGCTGCTTACCCTGTTCACGAACCGCCGTGAGATGGAGAAGTGCTATGAAGAGGTGTACCCCGTCCTCAAAGACAAGGATCTTCGCCTGGTGTGCCAGAAATGGGGCGTTTCTATCAAGGGATTGCGCGATGATTTCCTGAAGGACGAGCATCTGAGCTTGTTTGCACTGAAAAGCTTCTGGGAAGGGTTCGATGCTCCCGGCTCAACGCTCAAGGGTGTTGTCATACCCAAGCTGCCGTTCGGTTTGCCGTCCGACCCGCTTTCGTGTGAGCGTGAAGAGCGTTTCCCGCAGGCGTGGGCGAAGTATTCGCTGCCCCAGTCGGTCATAGAGGTTAAGCAGGCGGTTGGCCGGCTTATCCGTAAGTCTACCGACAAGGGCATTGTGGTGCTGGCGGATAGGCGCCTGCTTACCAAGTACTACGGCAAGAAGTTCCTCAACTCCTTGCCAAGCCGCAATATATCCTGTCTGACCTGCGAAGAGATTATCGCCGAGGTAACC
Source organism: uncultured Prevotella sp. (assembly GCA_963598325.1). Lineage (GTDB taxonomy): Bacteria > Actinomycetota > Coriobacteriia > Coriobacteriales > Eggerthellaceae > Anaerotardibacter. Next base: position 6,017 of record CAVBST010000012.1, read on the forward strand.
GATGCCGCTCGTATAGAGAACATGATCAACGGCAAATAGGTCCATCCTATGAAGAAGAGCAAGCAAAACCGCAAAGGCCTTGGCAACAAGGAAAAGCAGTTCCTGCACTTGAAGGAGTTTTCCCAAGGCAAGCCGAACGAGATCTCCTTCAACGTGTTGGAACAGAAGGCTGCCGCGCAGGACGAAAAGGAAAAGGGCTCGTCGTGGCGGCTGTTCCGCTTCCGTGAGGATGCCCAGGAGCTTCCCGATGAATCGCTGTCTTCAGGGGGTTCGGGGGTTTCGGGCGAGTCAAGCCCCTCTCCAACCGCGCTTCCTGGCAAAAAAGCCGGCGCCGGTTCCGGCCATACCAGGCTTGCCATGCCAACAAAAGCAAAGAAGCCAAAGGCGGCCGGCAAACCCAGCCACGCCCATAGCGGGGATTCTGAGAATAAGAGCACGTTTCTTGCCGCCGATTCCCAAGAGGAAATACTCAAACGGCAGCGTCGCCGCCGTCGTGCCCGCAGGCTCAGCGTTGCGCTGGTGCTGCTTATCTGCATCGGCGGCCTAGGCGTTGGCGGGTACTGGGCATATCAGCAGTACGAGAAGCTCAGCACAAGCGTGGGTGTGCTCCGGGAAGCGTGCGATCTTATTTCCCAGAGCGATGAAACCACCGTTGCGATAGACCAATATTTCCAAACCGCATTCGGTGATGACACTATAAGCACTGCTCAAAGCCTTATTTCCCAGGTGCCCGATGCTAAGGAAAAGCTGGAATCGGCGCGCGTGTACGCACAGAAGGCCGAAGGCGAGCTGGAAGGTTCTCAGCGTGATAAAGAAGCCGCGGAGCGCACATTGAACGCTGTTGCCAAAAGGAAGCAGCTTCTTGACCTCTCTGTTTCGCGAATGGAGCAGGATATTGCGGCCAAACAGGCAATCGATGCCATGGACGAGGCGGAAGGCTATATCAAGGAAGGCAATTCGCTGTTGTTCCAGGCTGCCAACGTGGTGTCGGATACCACGAACGACAACGTGGCCAAATCGACCGAGTACACCACGGCGGCAAGGGCTCAATTCGCCTTGGCTAAACAGAGCATCGAATCCGCAAAGGGCTACTACCCTTCTGCGAACTTGGAGGACCCCCTTGCCTACGTTGACAAGCGGATTCTTGCCGCAGACGAGGCCCTAGCCTCGAACGCGGCGATATTGATCCAAGACAAAAGCACTGCCGAACAGCATAACGATACCTACAACATCGCAGATCAGGAAGCAGTTGCCCTTGCGCAGAAGATCGGTGCCAACTTCGCTCAGCCTGTGGTGGACGCGTACTCTGCGGCCACGGCCGAGGTAACTTCCCAATATGAATCGCTGAGATCGGATGCTGCAGCAAACGACGCTTACTTGCGGGAGTATTTAGGGGATACCCAATGATCAAGCAGTGGTGACGCAAGCGCAGGCACACCCTGCCCGTCCATGACTGTGGGCTTGTCGAAACATTTATGTGGATTCAGTTCGACGCCGCTGGCCACGGTTCAAGCGATGGTTGACAAAGCGCCTGATCGTGCCAAATGACGTATACTGATTTGGAATATATCCATGCGGAGGATAATGGCCGACCGCGTGAAAATAACAAAGGGGCTTTTCATGGCTGAGATTATCGAGGACGTTGAGTATCTGACTAAGGAAGTCGGACCTCATCCTGCTGGAACGGAAGAAGAGCAGAAGGCGGCGCTCTACATTGCCGATCGCATGCAGAAGGATGCGGGCTTCACAACGGTAGTGGAAGACTTCCAGTGCAGTGCCAACGATCAGCTGCCCACCCTGATCTGCTTCGGTGCCGCACTGTTGGCAGTTCTGCTTTCGCTCGTCGCTCCGGGCTTAGGGTTTCTTTGGATGATTCTCGGCATTGCCGCCGCCGTGCTGTTCGGCATGGAGATCATGGGGAAGCCGGTTCTTTCGCGCTTGTTCAAGACGGGCGCAAGCCAGAATGTGGTGGCGAAGTACCAGCCTGCATCGGTTGGCTCTTCGCCCCGCCGCCGCAAGGTGATTTTGGTTGCCAACTACGACAGCGCCAAGGCGCTGCAAGAGGAAAAGCCGCCCTTCGCGCAATTCCTACCCATCATGCAGAAGGCAAGTGCGATTGCCCTGGCGGTTTCTGCTTTTCTGCTTCTGCTTCGCTCTACGGTGCTTTCGGGCGACACGGGCGCGCTTTCTTCCATCATCTCCTTCTTGCTGGTTATCTGCGCAATCCTGTTCGTGCTGCCAATTGTGCGCGCGGTGCTCCACACCATGGCTCCCTATAACCAGTCGGCCAACAACAACGCTACCGGTGTTTCGGTGATGCTGGAAGTTGCGCGTCAGGTTGGTAATGGCCTGGTAAGCCAGGACGAATTGATGGAGCAGGCTTCGAACGAAGCTAGCACCGTGCACGGCGAAGAAGCCGCCCGCGAGGCCGGCCTGGTTCCCGAAGGCGCAGCCGTGTCGTACGAGGTGGACAATATGTCGCCCCAGGAATCTCTGGCAGCAGCAAAGGCTGCCATCGCTGCCCTTACCGGTAAGCCCGTTGCAGATAAGGTTCCCGTTGCGGATATATCTTCTCGCCTGGTAAAGGGTGGCGGGCTTGTTCCTGAAGATGAGGTTGCCGCATCGAGCGTTCGTTTCGAGGAGACTCCTCAGCCGAAGCGCAAGCCTAAGCAAAGCTACCTTTCCCGGGAAATGGTTTCTGCCACCCTGGAAGAAGAGCCGGCGGCGGAACCTGAGCAGGCGCCTGCGCCTGCAGTTGCCGATGCCCCTGCAGAAGAGGCACCCGTAGCTGCTGATGAATCTGCTGCAATTGCCCAGGACAACGCTGAGCAATCCTATCAGCGGCCGGTTCCTGCGGCACTTAGCGGCAACGCCTTCTCGTTCTCCAAGCCAAGCGGCGGCACTCCCTCTTGGGCGAAAGCCGCGCGTGAAAAGGCCCGAGCAAACAAGCCTGAAGCGGCGGAGCCCAAAGTCGCGCGTTCCCGTTATGCAGATACCGTTGCGGCTCAAATAGCTGAGCAGCAGGCGTCCAATGATCGTTCGGCGAACCGGTACGCAGCCGATTCTGCGCAAGAGGCTGCTGTGGACTCCGACCTCTCATCGAAGCTGAATGCTCTTCGGGATGAAATCGAGTCTGTTGATGCCCCTCGCTTCACCTCGTCTGTCGAGTCTGAGCTGGTAGATGGTGTCGCCGAGGCGGTGCCTGAAGCACCGGCGCCTTCCAACGAGCAAGCAGGTCCTGCGCCTGAGGTTGCTTCCCCGGCGGAAGCTGCATCTGTTTCACGTGAAACAGTAGAAGAATCGCCTGCTCCTGCGCAGGACGCTGTGAACGAAAAGCCTGCACCGGCTATGACGAGCCCTGTGGCGGCACTTCGCAAGGAATCTGAGATTGTGGCAAACAGCCGCGCTCTTGATCAGGACGCTATTGAGGAAGTGGTGGAGCATTCGGCCGAGCGCAACGAGGAGCCTCGCAAGCCCACCGTGCGCCAGTCCGCAAGCAAGCCGCACAAGATCCACCGTATAGCGGAAGACCTGCATGCTGCCCGCGAAGCAGAGCGCAATGCGTTCGATGTCCACGAGCAGAATGAGGCTGCGGAAACCCCGTCGGCTTCCACCACTTCGCCGATGGACGCAATAAAGGATGATGGCGATACGTTGGAGGCGACCGGCGAAATGCCAGTTTCTCCGGCATATGCTGATGAGCCATATGGTCAGTCCGACTACGACGAGGCAGCCGAGTACATCGATGCAATGCCGTATGACGAAGAGCCGGTAGATGAAGAGCCTGCTCAGCAGCCTATGTCTTTCCTTGATAGGACAAAGCAGGCCGGCGAGCGCATGCAGAACACGTTTGCTTCCAAGCTCAAATCGGTGCGGAAGCCGTCGTTCCTGCGGAAGGAAGAATCGCCTGTCGATGAAGCAGCAGGCTTCAATCAGCAGTACAGGGAAGAGTATGTAGAAGAGCCCGCTAACTCCTATGTGGAGACGGAAGAGCAATTTGAAGAAGAGCCCACGGCCCCCGGAAAAACTGCCGCAGTTGCGCCGGTAGACGTCTCTCAATATATCGACAACGAAGAGCTTGAGGACGATAGGTTCGTTCCGATTAGGCGCATCAACGACACGCCTGAGCCTGTTGTACCGCCGATGGGCTATGCGGAAGAACCCAGCGCTCAGTATGGGTATGAACCTGAGACCAATGAGGGTGCTTACGACGGGTATGCAGCAGAAGACGATTCCTTTAATGGTTCTTACTATGCTGAAACAGAACAGCAAGCTTATCAGGACGTTCAGTCTGCCGCATCGCCCATTGTGGGAATGGAAGAAATGCTGCCGGTGCCTACTGCCAACGAGGCAGCATCCGCTCCGAAGCGACAGGTGATAGTTCTGCCAGAGGTAACCACCAGCCACTCGGTAGACGAGGAAGGATCCCGTCAGCGTGCCCCTATGGCAGATTCGGCCAACAGCACCCAAGCCGGCGCTCGTTCCCTTCTGTCCAATATGCTTCCCAGCATCGAAGCGGATGATGCATCGGATCCTGCTCCGAAAAAGGTCGAGCTCAACCTTCCCTCTTTAGGGAATACCGGCTCCCAACAGGCGGTTTCCACTACTGGTTCGTTCTCTACCGTAGGCGGAACCGGCTCCTTTGCTCCGGTTGGCGATGAACTGGTTTCCGATATCGATCCGGAAGAGCGCTATGTGGAAGACGCTGATGATTCTGCCTATGATGCGGATTACACCGAAAATGGCGCATTTGCTGGAACGGGGTATGTAGAAATGCCTAAGTCCCGCGCTGGCCGCCTGTTCGGCCACTTCCGCAAGAAGAACAAGCCCAACCATGAGACTTCGGTCAACGAATGGGTTGATGTGGACGAGAGCTACAATGCCCGCAGCGTAGGGAAGGCTCGCGGAGACTGGTCGAGCTTCCAAGAGGGCAATGATCAGCTGAATGGCAATAACCGCGACTGGAATGGTGGTGCGTTCTCGTTGGATCGCCTGCGTAAGGGTCAGCAGCCTGCTGCTGAAACCGCCGATATGCAGGATGATGGCTATATGGAAACGAATCCTGCTGTCCGGATCGATGGCGATAGTCAGACTGCCGAGCAGATTAACCATGAGCTCAAGAAACTCCAGGAATTCCGCCATCCGGATATCGATACTGAGGTTTGGTTCGTTGCCTTGGGCGCTGAGCATTACTCTCATTCGGGCATGAATGCATTCCTGGATGAGCATGCCGACGAGCTGCGCGGGGCGGTTATCGTCAACCTTGAGGCATTGGGAGCCGGTACGCTGTCTTTCGTCGAGGAAGAGGGCCCCTATCGCCCCCACAAGGTCTCTTCTCGCCTGAAGCGTGTTTTCCGCCAAGCTGCTGATAGGTCGGGAGTTCGTTACAGCGTTGATAAGATAGTTTCACGTGAAACACCCGCCTCTGTTGCTATGGCTCGTGGCGTTCAGGCCGTTACGTTTGCCGGCATCGGCGAAGGGAACACCGCGTTGTATTCTGCAGACAACGATATTTTCGAGAACGTGAACGAAAAGACGTTGAACGATGCGGCTAAGTTCACTCTGTCGTTCCTGAAGTGCTTCTAGTGCTCTAAGCGCAGTTGGGCTAACAACATAAATGCAACCAAGAAGGCCGCGGTAATGCGGCCTTCTTGGTTGCGGTAGAAAGAGCTGTGCTACAGCGATAGATCGATGCTGGAAAGGGTTCGCTTAAGGGTTTCTGCGGAGGCCTTAAGATGCTCAGCTTCGTCGTGGTTCAGGTGCAGGGGAATGGGGAACTCCACGCCGCAGCTGCCGACGATTGCTGGCATGCTCATTACCACATTGGTAACGCCTCGAACGTCTTCCCTGAAGTTCGATACGTTCATAACCGACTTCTCATCTCGGACGATGGCTTCGCAGATGCGTTTAACCGAAGGTGCGATGCCGAAATACGTTGCATGCTTTCGCTTGATGATCTCGTAGGCGCTGTTGCGCACGCTGTCTTCGATTTCTTGGCGAAGCTTAGCTGAATCCTCGATACCGCGAAGCTTGAAGAAGTCGTCGATATGGATGCCCGATACGTTGGCACCACTCCAAACCGTAAGCTCACTATCGCCATGCTCGCCGATGATGCGTGCATGCACGTGTCTTGGGTCTACATCGAGCATGCGCCCAAGTGTGTATTTGAGCCTGGAGCTGTCCAAAACGGTGCCAGAACCCATTACCCGTTCTTTCGGCAGCCCGGATAACGTAAGAACAACCTGGGTAAGGATGTCTACTGGGTTGGATACCACCAGGAATATGCCATCAAAGCCGTGCTGCATGATCTCGGGGATGATTCCCTTGAAAATCTGCGTGTTCTTCTGAACCAGATCAAGACGGGTTTCGCCGGGCTTCTGGTTTGCGCCTGCTGTGATGATGATGATCGATGCACTGGCGGCATCCTTGTATGTGCCAGCATAGATATTCATAGGGCTGTAGTAGGGGATGCCGTGGCTGATATCAAGCGCTTCCCCTTCGGCGCGCTGCTCGTCGATATCCACAAGCACCATTTCGGAGAACAACCGGCTTTGCATAAGGCTGTAAGCGGTTGTGGAGCCGACGAAGCCGCAGCCGATAACGGCAACTTTCCTGTTGCGGATTGCGTTTGTCATAACATCCTCTTCTTCCATCGTAGATGGCGTATTGAATAAGTTCCGAGGGCCGGAACTATGGTTATGTACCTTAATTGCGTTGTATTTCGCTTTCGTTGCATGGGCGTTTCTGCCATATGCACGTTGGTTCAAATGCAAATTAATCGATGAAACGAAACATATTCGGAAACAAACGCTTCCTAGAATGAGCCCTGTTACGAGCTCCCCTAAAGAAAAAAAGAACAGACCCTCGTAGCAGGAAGGAAGAGGCTCATGTATGATCCGGGAACAACTACATTTATGATCATGAGCTGCGGTTTTGTGCTCATGATGAGCCCTGCACTCGCCTTATTCTACGGAGGTTTGTCCAGAAGGAAGAACGTCGTTAACACCATGCTGATGTGCGTGTTGGCGATGGGCATCGTTGGATGCCTTTGGGCGATAATCGGCGACTCCATTGCCTATGGCGGCTCAGACGCGTTTGATGAAGAGGGCAACTTGGTAAGCGTCGCCAACCTCTTCGTGGGTGGATTCGACCGAATGTTTGCCACTTGGTCGCTGGACGAGATGCTTGCCTCTCTTTCAACGGCACCAACCGACCCAACATATGCCGATGTTGCCCTTGGCACGTATCCAGGTTTGATGGATGTGGCCTTCCAGGCAACGTTTGCCATGGTTACCGCCGCGATCGTAACCGGCGCCTTGGCTGGTCGTATGAAATTCGGCGCTATCGCCTTCATCCTTCTGTTCTGGAGCTTGATCGTGTATGCGCCTATGGCCCATATGGTGTGGGGCGGCGGCCTTATCGGCAACTCGAACGCAATTGGGGCTTTGGACTTCGCGGGCGGCACTGCTGTGCATATCTGCTCGGGTCTTGGTGGCTTGGTGCTTGCCCTGATTCTTGGAAAGCGCACCGGGTTTGGCGTGCGCACTGTGCGTCCACACAACGTTCCCGCGGTTGTGATCGGCTGCGGCTTGCTTTTCGTTGGCTGGTTCGGCTTCAACGGCGGGTCTGCCTTGGCTGCCGATGGCTACGCGGGTTTGGCAATCTGCAATACGCTGCTGGCTGCGTGCGCGGCATCGGCAAGCTGGCTTGCGGTTGAGCGCATAGTGACTAAGAAGCCCACCTTGGTAGGCGGCTGCACGGGCATCCTGGCGGGCTTGGTTGTTATCACCCCCGCCTGCGGTTTCGTAGACCCGATGATCGCGATCATCATGGGCCTGATCGTTTCCCCGATTTGCTACTACTTCATTGCCGTGCTGAAGCGTAAGCTGGGATGGGACGACGCCCTTGATGCCTTCGGTTGCCATGGCGTTGGCGGCATCGTTGGGTGCATCCTTACCGGTATCTTCGCAATGCCGGGCCTTTCTACTAACGAACTGGGTGGTTTACTGTACACCGGCGACCCAACCTTGCTGGTTAACCAGGTGCTTTCCGTTTTGGTTACCTTGGTGTACGTAACGGTTACCACGGCGATAATCGGCTATATTGCCAAGGCCTTGTTCGGCGGTAGCCTGCGCGTGAGCAAGGAAATCGAGAACCGCGGCCTGGATACCACGGTACACGGCGAATCCGGCTACCCGTCCTTTACCGGCCTTGATCAGTAAGTGAGGTAGATCATGAAGAAAGTAGAGGCGATCGTTCGCTCGAGCATGCTTGAGCCTTTGAAGGAAGCGCTATTCGAAAGCGGCGTCGGCGGCCTTACCGTTTCCGAGGTGATGGGCTGCGGCAGCCAGCACGGATGGAGCGAATATGTTCGCGGATCCGAGGTGCTGGTAACCATGCTGCCGAAGATCAAGTTCGACTTGGTGGTGCCCGACAGCGAAGTTGAAGGGGTGGTGGATCTTATCCGCAAAACCGCCTATACCGGTGAAGTTGGCGACGGCAAGATCTTCGTCATGCCTGTGGACCAGGTTATCCGTATTCGCACCGGTGAATCGGGCGAGGCTGCAGTATAGCTAAGCGCGAGCCCTCACCTATAACGCTTTCGTGCGAGGCCGGCACCATGGGACCAAACATCCCATGGTGCCGGCCTTTTTCTTTCGTCATGTCGGTTGTGTTTCACGATGAACATTGAATCTACCAGGTGTTTTACAGCAAATGGCTTCAATTGTTACTTGAATGAACCCCAGATGACCCAAGACGTACACGGGCTAGCAAAGAAGCCTTCATTTCGCCGAAATAAGCCAGTAACGCGGCTTCGAATAATTGAAGGCAAGCGAAACGCAGGGCGGTTCGCGGACGAAGCAAGGAAGCAATGCCTGATATGAGGAGGCCCCCAATGAGTTATCCAGCGATTGATTTCCTGTATCTCAACGAGGAAGACATGATCAAAGCCGGCGTTATGAACATCTCCGACTGCATCGACACGATGGAAGAGGTTTTGAAGTGCCTGCGCGTTGGCGACTTCATGATGGGCGGCAAGGACGGCACGTCGCACGGCTGCATGGTTACCTTCCCGGAAACCTCCCCGTTCCCCAACATGCCCACCAACAAGGGCGAGGATCGTCGCTTCATGGCAATGCCTGCCTACCTTGGCGGCCCCTTCGACATGGCAGGGTGCAAGTGGTACGGCTCCAACACCGCCAACAAGGAAAAGGGCCTGCCCCGTTCCATCCTGATGGTGATGCTGAACGACAAGGACACGGGCGCCCCCATCGCATTGCTTTCCGCAAACCTGCTTTCCGCTTACCGCACCGGCGGCATCCCGGGTGTTGGCATCCGCCATCTGGCTCGCAAGGATTCCAAGGTTCTGGGTATCTACGGCCCGGGCGGCATGAGCCGCACCGCCATCGATGCATTCGCCGCTGAATGCCCCGAGATGGACACGGTTAAGATCAAGGGCCGCAGCCAGCGCGGCATCGACAACTACGTGGCCTACGTGAAGGAACACCACCCGCAGTTCACCACCATCGAAGTAGTTGACGACCTGGAATCCCTGGTCCGCGATTCCGACTGCGTGTACTTCGGCGCCACCGCCACCTCCGACCCGAACACCTACGCAAAGGTGATGGGCGAATGGGTTAAGCCCGGCGCCTTCATCGTGGGCACCTCGGCCTACGACGTCGAAGACCAGTTCCTTATCGACAAGTGCAAGCTGGTGGTAGACGACATCGGCCTGTACGACGCATGGGCTCAGGAATATCCGTACCCCACCTTCGGATACGGCATGGACATCTTCGGCTGCAAGTTCACCGACATGGTGCACGACGACCTGATCACGCGCGACCGCATCATCTCTATGGGCGACATCCTGCTGGGCAAGGCCCCCGGCCGCGAGAGCGACGACGAGGTAATCACCATGAGCGTCGGCGGCATGCCGGTTGAAGACGTTGCTTGGGGCAAGTACTGCTACGACAACGCGGTGAAGATGGGCATCGGCACCAAGCTTCATCTGTGGGACGCCCCCACGTTCGCATAGGCGCTGAACCGCTTACCCAGGGTCTTTCCTCATCGACCCTCTCACTTTCAGGTGCCGCAGCTCGGACAAAGGCTGCGGCACCATTGATAAACACATGGTTAGGACAGGTTATGTCTCAAAGAATCGATTTCCACCCTATCTTGGGTGAGCCTGAGAAGGGGCCGTTGGTCACCTTCAGCTACGACGGCAAGCCCATCGAAGGATATGAGGGCGAGCCTATCGCCGCCGCCCTTAAGGCCGCAGGCGTGATGGTGCACCGCCACACCATGAAGATGGACAGGCCGCGCGGCGTGTTCTGCGCCATCGGCCGCTGCACCGACTGCGTGATGGTGGTAGACGGCAAGCCCAACGTGCGCACCTGCATAACGCCCGTGCGAGCTGGGATGACAGTGCAAACCCAATACGGCGTTTCGGCAAAGCCCGGCACCGAGGCTGCAGAATAGAGGCGGTTAGGATGAAGCGATACGACCTTATCATCGTGGGTGCCGGCCCCTCTGGCCTGTGCGCCGCCATCGCCGCCGCCCGCTACGGCCTTGAGGTTGTGGTGTTCGACGAGAACTCCCGCCCTGGCGGCCAGCTGTTCAAGCAGATCCACAAGTTCTTCGGCTCGAAGGAGCACGGCGCGAAGCTGCGCGGCATCACCATCGGCCAGGACCTGCTGAAGGAAGCCGCAGAAGCTGGCGTAGACGTTGAGCTGAACAGCGTTGTTATGGGCATCTTCCCCGAAAACGAGGTCCTGGTTCACCGCGAGGACCGCACCGAGCACTACAAGGCAGACAGCATCATCGTGGCAACGGGCGCTTCTGAGAACGCCGTTACCTTTGAAGGATGGACGCTTCCCGGCGTCATCGGCGCCGGCGCCGCCCAGATGTTCATGAACCTGAACGGGGTGCGCCCGGGCAACAAGGTGCTGATGCTGGGCACCGGCAACGTTGGCCTGGTGGTGAGCTACCAGCTGTTGCAGGCTGGTTGCGAAGTGGTTGCCCTGGTTGATGCCGGCCCGCGCGTTGGCGGTTACGGCGTACATGCCCAGAAGCTGGCACGCACGGGCGTTCCGTTCTACACGTCGCACACCATCAAGAAGGCCGAAGGTGAAGACCATGTAACCGGCGTCACTATCGCCGAGGTGGACAGCCATTTCCAGTTCATTGAGGGCACGGAAAAGCACTTCGATGTGGACACCATCTGCCTGGCCGTTGGCCTTTCCCCGCAGTCGCAGCTGCTTGACATGGCCGGCTGCGAGATGGTGGAGCGCGGCGGCCGCATTCCGGTGAGCAACGAGGATTGCTCAACAACGGTACCGGGCATTTTCGTTGCCGGTGACGCGGCCGGCATCGAGGAAGCAAGCTCGGCCATGATCGAGGGCCGCATCGCAGCCGTTTCCGCTGCAGAGTTTTTGGGCTTCATCGACGCTGATCAGGCCGCGGCCGACCGCCAAGAGCACTACGACGCGCTCGACCGCCTGCGCATAGGCATGTTCGCCCCGCAGAACCGCGGCAAGGTGTTCACCGAAACTGAAGAGGGAATCCCGCTTTCGCAGAACCTGCTGAAGAAGGGCTTCGTCACCGACGAGGAAGTGGATTCGTTCGGCGGCGTGAAGCATATGGAGGGCTGGCATGCGGTTATCGAGTGCACGCAGAACATCCCCTGCAATCCCTGCCAGGATGTGTGCCCGCGCCACTGCATCAACGTCGGGTCCAACATCACCATCCTGCCCACCATCAACACCGAGGCCAACTGCAGCAACTGCGGTAAGTGCGTGGCCTTCTGCCCTGGCCAGGCCATCTTCCTGGTGAACGAGGACATGGGCGACGGCACCGCGCAGGTAACCCTGCCCTACGAGTTCTACCCGCTGCCCGAGAAGGGCGCCACCGGCAAGGCCCTCGACCGAAGCGGCCAAGTGGTTTGCGATGCCGAAGTGGTGAAGGTGATGAACCCGAAGGCCTTCGACCACACCGCCCTGCTAACCATGAGCGTGCCCAAGGAGTTCGTGCACCAGGCGCGTTTCTTCAAGACGGCAGCCGCAACCATGACCGCGTAGAGAGAAGAGGAACGCACCATGGACACCACACCAACCATCCGCCGGCTTGCCGACGAGCCGTTCAAGCCCGAGCCCGACGATGACATGATCATCTGCCGCTGCGAGGAAGTGACCAAGGGCGAGCTTCGCCGCGCGGTTCACGAGGGACTGTACCGCTTCCCGGAGGTTCGCCGATTCACCCGCTGCGCCATGGGCCTTTGCCAAGGGCGCACCTGCACCAAGCTGGTGAAGGGGATCCTTGCCCGCGAGGCGGGGCTTACCATCGAGGACCTGCAGAACCCCCATGCCCGCTCGCCTCAGCGCCCCCTGCAGATGCAGGAATTGGGCAACGAGCGGTTTTAGGAGGAGCGAGCAATGAGCACTACAGCAGACGTTATCATCGTCGGCGGCGGAATCGAGGGATGTTCCACCGCTTACTACCTGGCCAAACGAGGCATCACCAACGTGATCGTGCTTGAGGCGCAGGAGATCATGCTCAACGGCGGCGCATCGCGTAACGCCGGCGGCGTGCGCCAGAGCGGCCGCGACCCGCGCGAGCTGCCCTTGGCCCTGTACGGCGTGCAGAATATCTGGCCCACCCTGGGTGAAGAGCTTGGCGTGGACGTCGAGTACAACCAGGGCGGCAACCTGCGCTTGGGCAAGACCGAAGAGCACCTGAAAACCCTTACGCGCCTGGCGAACAATGCGGCCGCCTGCGGCGTGGGCGTGGGCATGATCACCGGCGAAGAGGCACGCCAGATAAACCCCTTCCTGTCCGAAGAGGTTATCGGCGCAAGCTGGTGCCCCACCGACGGCCATGCCAACCCGCTGAAGACGGGCCTGGGCTTCTACAAGAACGCCCTGGCCATGGGCGTGAAGTTCATCACCGGCGAAAAGGTGTTGGCACTTCGCAAGGTGAAGGGCCGCGTGCGCAAGGTTATTGCCGAGCATGGCGAGTACGAGGCCGATACCGTGATGGTGTGCGCCGGCGCCCAGTCGAAGGAGATCCTGGCCACCATCGGCATCAACGCGAAGGTTCGCCCCCGCATCGACCACTGCCTGGTTACCGAGGCCCAGCCCCACATGTTCGACACCATGCTGGGCACCGCCGAGGCCGACTTCTACGGCGGCCAGACCAACCACGGCTCGTTCGTGTTCGGCGGCGACGACGACCTGGAGGGCTTCGACATCTACGACCTGAAGACGCAGGGCGCTTCCACCACGGCGCCTTGCGTATGCCGCGGCATCATGAAGTACTTCCCCAAGCTGGCCGAGATGAACATCGTGCGCACTTGGGCGGGATGGATCGACATCACTCCTGATGGCGTGCCGATTCTGGGTGATTGCGAAGAGGTTCCCGGCCTGGTAACCGCCTACGGCTTCAACGCGCACGGATTCGGTATATCGCCGGCCATCGGCTCTGCCCTCTCCGAGCTTATCGAAACGGGGGCAAGCACCACCATCGACATCAGCGGCCTTCATTACGACCGCTTCAAGGCGAAGTTCTAGTAAGCACGGGGCGGGTGGCGCAGCGCTGCCCGCCCCATGGGCATCTGCCGTTCGAGCTGAAAGGAAAGGGGAAGAGCACATGGGCGACAAGCCAGTGATCGGCGTAACGCCGCTGTACGATGACGAGCGCGAGAGCATCTGGATGCTGCCCGGCTATGTAGATGCGCTGAAAAGCTGCGGCGCCCTGCCCCTTATCCTCCCGTTCTCGTCCGCGGAAGCGGACATCGCCCAGCTTGTGAGCATGTGCGACGGCATCCTGTTCACCGGCGGGCATGATGTTGACCCGGCCTTGTACGAGGAGCGGAAAAACCCCAAGTGCGGTGAGGTGAGCACGCAGCGCGACAAGCTGGAGTTCGCTCTGCTGCAGCGAGCGCTGATGATAGACCTTCCTGTGCTGGGGATATGCCGCGGTGCGCAGTTCATCAACGTTTGCCTAGGCGGCACCTTGTACCAGGACATCCCCTCGCAGATGCCGATGCCGGTTCCGCACCAGATGACGGCGCCGTACAACCGCCCCTTCCATGAGGTTTCGCTGGTGCCGGGCACTCCGCTGTACTATCTGCTGAAAGCCACGCGTTTGCAGGTGAACAGCTATCACCACCAGGGCATACGCGACCTTTCGTTCCAGCTTTCCGCCATGGCGTACGCCCCCGATTCGCTTATCGAGGCGTTCTATCACCCCATGAAGAGCTTCACCTGGGGCGTTCAGTGGCACCCTGAGTTCCTTTGGGAGGAAGATGTGGCGCAGCGACAGGTGTTCCAGGCGTTTGTGGAAGCCTGCGCAACGAAGGCAAGCGGGCAGCCTGCCGCCACTGCCCACGGCCGGCGCCATAAAGGCTCGCCGTTCTTGATGAGCCGCTAGGGGCCGAAGGGGGCTTCGCTCAAAGCCTGAAGTCCGAAGCCCGAAGCCCGAAGCTGTATTGCCGCGCAGGGTCGCGTAGGACCGCCATCTGCTGCCGCGTGCGGGCAGCCACCGTAGAACGACTAGCGCGGCCCAGCGCCCCTTAGGCGTTGCCTTCCAGCTTCACCAGCGTTTTCGCTTCGCGGTCGCGCGCGGCGCTGGCGCATGCTCGGGCGAACGGCGTGTTCTCGGGGTCGAGGCAGCGGCTTACCGGCACGCTGATGGGGTGGAACAGTATCTCGGCTCCCATTCCCAGCTTTGCGGCGCTTTGCGCGAAGGCGCGCACCAGCTCCCCGTCCACTTCATCCATATGGGCCGAAAGCGCCACACCGCAGAACAGCGAATAGGGAAGCCCCAGGCCGGCGCCGCCGTTCTTGCTGTTCCAGAGCTTGTTCAGCAGGATCATTTTCGCCCGGTTGTCGGGTGTGATGCGCGGGTCGGGCTTTCCCGGCTCCAGCTCGCTGCGCAGGATGGCAGCTGCTTTATGCGGCGCAAGCGGTTCTGCCGGTGCGCGTAGGTGCTCGATGTTGCAGCCCAGCTTTTCCGCCGCGCGCACAAGGGCGTTGGTTATTGCGGGGATGGCGTGGGTGTGCTGGTGGCTGTCTATGCGCAGCGCCGTTTTCTTTGCGGGGAATGCCTGCAGGAAGCGTTCCAGCTGAGCGGTGCACTCCTTTTCCACCTGCTGTGCGAAGGCGCGCCGGTGCACGCCCTTGCTCTCGAGCAGCAGCCCCATGAAGTTGCAGCGGAAGGCGCCGCGGTCGTTCACCAGCAGCGGCACCTCGTTTGCTGGGCTTACCGGGTATCCTTCCACCAGGTTCAGGTGCAGGCCTATTTTCAGCTTGCCAGCCTGAACGAAGGGCTGCGCCAGCGCGGCGGCCGCATCGAAAGCGGGCGAGTTGGCGAAGATGCTCACGCTGTTCAGGGCGCCGTTTCCCCCGCAGGCGCCGCTGAGCGCCAGGATATCGCGCGCCTGTTCCTCGGTGATGCCGAAATCGTCGGCGTGGAACAAAACGGTGGTGTGTGCGTTGCTCATTTTCCCTCGATTCTCTTACCCTCAGTGTACGCGAGGCTTTTGCCGGAAGGTGTCGGATCGGCAACGATTGCCCTAAAAGCTGCCCCTGATTGCCCGTTTTCTGCGCGCGAGGGGTAACCTCGATGCGTAACGGGGCGCACCGTGGCTTCGTTTCGCCGAATTTAGGAGATGAACGAAGCTGACTGCTAGCGCGCATACCGCAAAGCCTTGCCGTGTCTTGGGATCCAAGGCATTCCATGGTTTGGTTATCCTGCTGGGCTTTGCGTTCATCCTGACCGGGGCGTTCCATGGCAACGTATGGTTCGACGAAAGCTACTCGGTTGCCATCGCCAACCATTCCTTCCGGGATATCTGGCGCATCGGCTCGGGCGACGTTCACCCGGTGCTTTTCTACTGGTGCCTGCATGTGCTGAACTTGCTGTTCGGCCAGAACGTGCTGGTGTACCGCCTGTTCGCGGCGGCCGGCACGTTGGCGCTCTCGCTGCTGGGCCTGTTCGTGGTGCGCCGCGATTTCGGCTGGCGCGCCGGCTTGGCGTTCAGCGCGCTTTCGCTGTTCCTTCCCTACATGGCTTTCATGGCGGTGGAGATCCGCATGTACTCGTGGGCCTCGTTTTCGGTGGCCCTGTGCGCTTTCATGGCGTGGCGCATTGCCTGCGCGATGCGCGCGCAGGCGCCTGGCGCTGCAACCGGCTGGTGGGCTCGCGTCGGCTGCGACCCCCGCCTGGGCCGTATGCGCAAATGGGCCGGCGTGCCGTGCCGTTGGTGGCTTGCCTTCTTCGCCGCCAGCCTGATGTCGGCGTACCTGCATTACTACGGCGTGCTTTCCGCGTTCTTCATCAACCTGTTCCTGCTGGTGTTCTGCGTGAAACAGGTTCTTGCCCGTCGTGCCTGCTTAAAAGGCGCTTCCGCTTCTGCGCAGTTGTTTGCGCCGGCAAAGGGGCTTGTGGTGTTCATTGTGGGCGCGGTGGCGCAGCTGGTGCTGTACGCCCCTTGGCTTATGGTTCTTGCCTGCCAGGTTGGGGTGGTTTCTTCGGGGACCTACTGGTCTGATGCCACGTTCCCGCGCACGTTCATCGAGTGGGCGCTCTACCCGGTGTACACCAGCCAGATAATCTTCGCGGATCAATCGGGTTGGCCGTTCGTGGTTGCCCTGTACCTTTGCGGCATCGTCGCTGTCGCGGCTGCGGCTGTCGGCGCCGCAAACCTGTTCCGTTTCGTGAGGAAAGCTCGGGTGGGCGAAGGGACGCGAAGGGCCGGCGCTGACCGTTTGAAGGAATGGCTGTGCTCCTGCGAAGGCGCCCTTCCGGCGGTTCTGGGCTTGCTTCTGTACCTGTGCGTGCTGGGTTTCGGGGTTGTGGCCTCTGCGGCGTTGGACATCCTTATCGTGCAGACGCGGTACCTGTCCATCGCACTGGGCCCGCTTGTCTTGGCGGCATCGGTGCTGATTGCCAGCATCCCGAAACGCAGCGTGGTAGGCGGTTTGGTGGCTGCGCTGCTGGGCGCGTCGATAACCAGCCAGCTGATGTTCATCCAAGATGCCTATAGCGAGGAAAACCAGCTTCCCCTGGAATGGTTCGCCGAAACCGTGGCGGAAAATCAGGGCGAGGGCATCGATGGCCAGCTACCGGTGGTTTCCACCGACATCGGCTTCGAGGGGGTAACCGCCGTTACCTTCCCCCAGATCAAGCAGTCGTACCTGAACTGGCAGGTTGGCAATTGGGACCTTGCGTACAGCGCGTATTCCCCAACCCTGAGCGTCGTAGCTTCTTGGAACGATATCCTGCCGGGCTATACCGGGGAGTTCATCGTTTTGAGCCAGGCCCGCTCCAGCGCCGAGACGAAGGAAGTAGAGTACCTGCTGGCCCAAGACGGCATAGATATGGTTGACTCGCGCACCTACTACCGCCCCTACGAGCGAACCTACTTCACCGTTTCCGTGATGGAGAAGTACTAGTTCGCCAGCCGTCCGGCTTGCATCGATAGGCCGAATCGGTATGATTACTACCAATGCGGGTGTCGCCAAGTGGTAAGGCACGAGCTTCCCAAGCTCGCATTCGCGGGTTCGAGTCCCGTCACCCGCTCCATAGAAACCAACGAGCAAGGCAATGTCCTTGCTCGTTTTGTTTTGCAACCAGGCAAAGGGACTCGAACCGATGAGGTGAAATTCCGTTTAGAAAACGTGCCAGTGGCACGTTTTTAGGAATTCGCCCGCAGGCGCTTGCGCCAAGGGGTTGAGCGCCGAAGGCGCGGGAGTCCCGTCACCCGCTCCAACTATATTGCGCCGTCCTTCCGGCCGGCGCTTTTTCGTTTGAGACGCTATGACGCTGCGCGGGACCCTGACGGCACATCTGGCTTTAAACCGAAGAAACGCACAGCCCGCCCCTTCGCACCGCGGCTAGTTAGCCCTCGCAAACTTTTTGTTGACTATGGTTAACTCTGGGAGTATCGTGAACCCGCTTAAATGTTACCTAGTGTTTACTTTTGGAGGGCGCGTTGTTCCTGGCGGCATTCTTGATCGGCTTGCGCGAAGGCCTGGAGGCCTCGCTCATCGTGGGCATCCTTGCCGCGTTCCTGAAGCGCAACGGCTCTTCCCTGCGTCCGCTCATCATTGCCACCATCGCCGCCGTGCTGCTCTCCATCGCAGTTGCGGTTGGGCTCAACCTGTTCAGCGCGGCATTGCCGCAGGCACAGCAGGAAGCGCTGGAAACCATCATCGGCATCGTTGCCGTGGTGTTCGTTACCACCATGATCCTGTGGATGAACACCAACGCCCGCAACATGAAGGCCGAGCTCGAAAGCTCTGCCCAAAGCTCGCTTTCCGCTGGTGGCGAGATGGCCATGGCCGGCATGGCGTTCTTGGCCATCATCAAGGAAGGCTTCGAAACCGCGGTGTTCCTGCTTGCGGTGTTCCAGGCCTCTACCGCCGGAAGCGAATGGCTGGGAATCGTGGGTGCCGTCATCGGCGTGGCCATCGCCGTTGTGGTGGGCTGGCTCATCTACTACGGTGGCGCCCGCTTCAACCTAAGCACCTTCTTCAAGGTAACCGGCCCGTTCCTTATCCTGGTGGCCGCCGGCTTCGTTGCCAACTGCTTCCGCACCGCGCATGAGGCCGGTTGGGTGAACATCGGCCAGCAGCAGGTGCTGGACCTTTCCTGGCTTATCCAGAACGATTCTGTGGTGGGCGCCCTGCTCACCGGCATGTTCAGCATCCAGGCCGACCCGCGCCTTATCGAGGTCATCGCCTGGCTTGCCTACCTCATTCCCGTCATGATCATCTACTGCTGGCCCAGCAAGTACTCGTTTTCCTTCGAGCGGCGCCAGCGCGCCCGCCGCGCCTGCGCAGGCATCTGCGTGGCCGTGGCCATCGGCATGGCGCTGCTGTGCCCGCACGGCAACACCGACGTTGCCGGCGCCACGCACCCGGTTCAGGGCAATGGCAAAACCACTGAGGTAACCCTGGTTTCTGCCAGCTCCGATGCCGCGCAGATCTCCTACCAAGACGGCAACAGCACGGAAACCGTCGACCTTACCAAGGTTTCTGAAGGCGAGCTCGACGGCGTGCCCCTCACGCAGTGGGAGGGTTCGAAGAGCATCGAGCCTGACGCATCGCTTCCTTCCACCATCACGCTGGGCGAGCTGCGCAACCTCAACAACGGCCGCGTTCCCAGCGGTCTGAACACCGAGCGCACCCCCGGCCCCTTCGAGGTGAAGTGGTCTGAATCCGCCACCTACAGCGCACGAACCGCCGGCAGCGCATCGCTGCTGCGCGCAAGCTGCGACGTGAAGCTCATCGCCACGCTCACCGGCGGCGGCATATCCGGCACCAAGACCGTAAGCGTTTCCGGCGCGGTTTCGGGCAGCTGGGCCATCGCCGACGACGAGGTTTCCGCTTCCGAGAGCGCCGTGCAGCAGGCTCAGCTTGCCGCCGAAGAGGCGAAGCTCTGGTGGCTGTGGTGCCCCGTTGCCCTTGTGTGCGTTGCCGCTGGCCTGTTTGCGTACAGCGAATGGGAGAAGCGCTCGCATGCGAAGAAGCAGCAGGAACAGGAGGCGGCCGCATAGGGCGCTTCCGCAAACATTGGTTTCACTGACCTGCGGGCATGATGCGCCGCGGGCTTTTGGACAAAGGTAACAAGCTCGGCACGCGCCGGGGAAGAGGCGGAACGTTTCCGCCAAGAACATGACGGGAAGCCCCGTCAGAACGGAGGAAGAATGGAAATGACGGCACCTGCCCGCAAGCTCCTTACCGGTGCTTTCGCTGGCGTGCTCGCACTTGCTTTGGGTGCGGGCCTTACCGGTTGCTCTGGCAGCAACGATTCCAAGTCGCAGGCCAACAAGAGCGCTGACGGCGTAACCCAGGTCAACGTTACCCTGAAGGGCAACTCCCAGGAAGTTGACACCACCGAGGTAGAGGCTGGCCCGGTTACCTTCAACGTAACCAACGAGTCTGCCGCAGGCATCACCGAGTTCGAGCTTCTGTACAACCAGAAGATCGTCGGCGAGAAGGAAAACCTCGCCCCCGGCCTGAACACCGTTAGCTTCACCGTTACCCTGAACGGCGGCGACTACAAGCTCTACGCTCCCGGCGCAGACAACTCCTACGTCGACTTCAAGGTAACCGGCGAAGCTGCCGCTGCCCCTGAAGGCTCCGCTCAGGAGATCATGAAGAAGGGCGTTGCCGAGTACGCTACGTACATCAAGGCCCAGGGCCAGTACCTGCAGGACGCTTCCGCTGCCCTGAAGACCGCTGTTGATTCCGGCGATGTAGAGGCTGCCAAGAAGGCCTGGGCTGCTGCCCGCCCCTTCTACGAGCATGCTGAGTCTGCCGTAGACAACTTCCTCATGCCCGGCTACACCATTCCCGAGGGCCAGGAAGCCGACAACAACTACTTCCTGGACTACCTCATCGACATGCGCGAGTCCAACCTTGACGAGGCTGCCGGTTGGCACGGCTTCCACGCAATCGAGCGTGACCTGTGGGAGAAGGGCGCAATCACCGACACCACCAAGCAGTACGCTGCCGAGCTTGCCGAGAACTGCAAGATCCTGAACGAGCAGGTTCTGCCTTCCTTCGCAGACGAGCTGCTCCCCGAGGACCTGGCAAACGGCGCTGCCGACCTGCTTGAGGAAGTTTCCACCACCAAGATCACCGGTGAGGAAGACAAGTACAGCCATCTTGACCTTTCCGACTTCCGCTCCAATGTCGAGGGCGCTCAGCAGGCATACGCAAACCTGCGTGACGGCCTGAAGAAGGTCGACGAAGACCTGGTGAACCGCATCGACAGCGAGTTCCAGTCCGTTTCCGACATGCTGGACAGCTACCGCGATGAATCCGCTCTGGGTGGCTACGTTGCCTACACCGACGAGCTGAAGAAGAGCGATGCCGAGAAGCTTTCCAACGGCATCATGGCCCTTCATGACGACCTTGCGAAGCTCGCCGAAAAGGTCGCAACCGCTTAAGGCTGAAAGCTGAAAAGCATATCTGCGCAGCTCATATAGGGGTTTCGCAAAAGGGGAAGAGTGCCGTGCAACGCGACACTCTCCCCTGCATTTATAGGGAATTGTTGCAGTTGCGTTAACAGCGCGCTGCCGTATCCAAGGAAAAGAGGCCACGAATGGCAGAAGAGAAGAACGAAGGTGTAGAGCTCGTCGGCGACAGCGAGGAGAAAAGCGCTGCGGCAGCCAAGGCTGAGCGCCAGGCCCGTCAGTTCAGCCGTCGTCAGCTTATCGGCGGGGTTGCCGCCGGTGTTGTGGGCGGCGCGCTGGTTGGCTCGGGCGTGACCCATGTGGTGAAGGAAGACGCCTTCAACGACAGCAACCCCAACGGCGCAGCCTACACGCGCATCGAGTTGAACAACGCCCAGCAGTTCTACGATCTTGATTACCCCAGCGGTATCAAGGACGCGTCGCAGCGCTACTGCGTGTTCGTGATGTTCAACATGAAGCCAGGCACCACCAAGCAGGACCTGCAGCTGTTGCTTGCGCGCTGGACGGCCACCATCGCCGTTCTGCAGACCGGCAAGCCCCTAGGCCAGATCCGCCCCGACTTCAGCCAGTCTTCCGTGCCGAAGGACATGGGCGAATGCGCCGACTTGGACCCGTGCTCGCTTACCATCACGGTAGGCTTCGGGCCCACGCTCTTCGACGATCGCTTCGGCCTGCAGTCCTTCGCGCCTGATTTCGAGTACTTCAAGGAGTGGGACCGCATCACGGGCGAGCGCCTGGTAACCGATACCACCGGTTCCGACATCGGCATGCAGATCTGCGCCGACGACCGCCAGGTTATCTTCCATGCGGTGCATTCCCTGGCCCGCATCGCCCGCGGCAAGGCATCCATCGTGTTCCAGCAGGAAGGCTTCCTGCCCATCCGCCAGTCCGACAACCAGCCCACCCCGCGCGACCTGTTCGGCTTCCGCGACGGCACCACGAACCCCACCGAAGACCAGGAGTACGAGGAGTTCGTGTGGGTAAAGGAGACCAAGCAGGAATGGCTGAAGAACGGCTCGTTCATGTGCCACGGCCGAACCATCGCCGACGTTGAGACGTGGGAATCGGACCGCATTTCCGACCAGGAGCAGCTCATCGGCCGCCGCAAGGACACGGGCGCTCCGCTTTCCAACCCCGATGGCGACGAGTTCGACATCCCCGACTTCACTGCGCGCGATGCGGACGGCAACCTGCTCATCGACCCGAACAGCCATGCCGCCATCACCAGCGACCAGCGCTTGGGCTTCAAGGTGCATCGCCGCAGCTACAACTACTGGACGGGCTTGAACGACCATGGCGACCAGAACGCCGGCTTTTTGAACTGCGTGTACGTGAACGACCCGTACCACTACTGGTTGCTTCGCGACGACATGGGCCGCTACGACCGTCTGAACGAGTACTACTACGATGACTACCGCGGCGTGTATGCGGTTCCGCACGCGCCGGCCACGGGCACCTACCTTGGTCAGGAGTTCTTCGAGTAAGCCGCGAAGTTCTTTGGGCGCCCCTGCCGAAAGGCGGGGGTGCCTTTGCTGTTTTCTGAGGATGCACGCACCTAAAAGGAGGCCAAGATGTTCGACAAGCGATTGCTGAAGCTGATACCCGAAGCGCGCAAGTACCTGGTGCTTGCCGTTGCGGGCAACTGGGCTGCGCTCATCTGCTATGCGGTGGCCATGCTTGCCCTGGCTTCGTTTCTTTCCGCCTTGGCGCTGAACACGCTGGATGCGGCCGCGGTTGGGCAGTGGGCTGCAGTTTCGGCGGTGGCCATGGTGCTGCGATTCTTGTTCGTGACCGTATCGCAGTATGCAGGGTCGAAGGCATCGGCGGTGGGCAAGGCCGCCGTTCGCGAACGGGTTTACGACAAGCTGGTTGCCCTGGGCTCTTCCTATAAAGAGCAGGTTTCCACCACGCAGGCGGTGCAGATCTGCGGCGAGGGCGCCGAAAAGCTGGAGGTGTACCTTGGCCAGTATTTGCCGCAGCTGTTCTATGCGGTGCTGGCTCCCCTTACCCTGTTCGTGCTGTTCCTGTTCATCGACGTGCCGGCAGCTGTGGTGCTGCTGGTATGCGTGCCGCTTATCCCCATCGCCATCGTCGTTATCATGAAGGTGGCGCGCCGCGTGATGGGCGCGTACTGGGATTCCTATACCGACTTGGGACAAACCTTCTACGAGTCCATCAGCGCGCTTACCACGTTGAAGCTGTTCCAGGCCGACGAGGCAAAGCAGCAGCAGATGGACGAAGAGGCCGAGGGCTTCCGCGCTTCCACCATGCGCCTTCTTCGCATGCAGCTGAACTCCATCACCGTTATGGACTTCTTCACCTTCGGCGGGGCTGCGGTGGGCATCGTGATTGCGCTGTTCCAGCTGGCTGCGGGCGAAATCTCGCTCGCTGCAGCCGTGTCGGTGGCGCTGCTTGCCGTGGAGTTCTTCCTGCCCATGCGCATTCTGGGGTCGTACTTCCACACAGCCATGGGCGCCGCCCCGGTGCTCGACCAGATGTTTTCCCTGCTTGGCCTGCCCGACCTGAACCAGGGAACCGAGATCGTGGAAGCGAGCGAGGTGGAGATCGCCTGCGAGGGGCTTTCGTATTCCTACGGCGAAGGCGATGCGCTGGCCGATATTAATCTGAAAGCGGAAGAGAACACCTTCGTGGGCATTACCGGCGAAAGTGGCTCGGGTAAATCCACCTTGGCGAAGCTGCTTTCCGGCGAGCTTATGGGCTATACCGGCAGTGTGCGCTTCAACGGCGTGGAGCTGCGCGACATAAGCCCCGATTCGCTCCATGGCCTGGTAACCCACATATCTGCCTCGGCGTACATCTTCAAGGGCACCATCCGCACCAACCTGCTGGTGGGCAACCGCAACGCAACCGATTACGCCCTGTGGAGCGCGCTGGGCAAGTGCAACCTGGATGATTTCGTGCTGAACCAGGGCGGGTTGGACATCCCCGTTGCCGAAGGCGGCGCCAACCTTTCCGGTGGGCAGCGCCAACGTTTGGCCATCGCCCGCGCCCTTTTGCGCGACACCCCCATCTACCTGTTCGACGAGTCCACCTCCAACGTGGATGCCGACAGCGAGCGCGACATCCTGGCCTGCATCCAGCGCCTTTCCATCGAAAAGACAGTGATCGTTATATCGCACCGTCTTTCCGCGCTGGCCTGGGCAGACAATATCGTGGTGATGGAAAAGGGCCGCATCGTTGAGCAGGGCACCCACGGCAGCTTGGCGGTGGGCGGCGGTGCCTACGCGAAGCTGTGGCAGCAGCAGGAGCAGATGGAGGCGTTGGCCCGCCAAGCCGAAGAGGTGCGCGCCATGCACTCGAAATCCGATGGCGAGGCGGATGTGGATGTTCCCGAGGCCATGGCCGAAGCGCTGCAGAAGATGCCGCCCAGCATTGCCACGGCCACGCGTTCCTACATGAAGGGCGCCAAGATCCGTGCGCTGGTGGAAGAGGGCGGCGGCATGCCGGCGGGGCACCCGGCCGATATCCTTATCGATGCCGCCGATTCCGCTCAAGGCGGAGCTGCCGTCAAGGGCGATGCCTCTGCCGCGCAGGCCGAAGGCCCCGATGCCGCAACGGCCAATTCGGCTGCCGGATCGAACGGGTCGGCAGCCCGCGCAACCGCGGATTCAGCCAAGAAGAAGCGCTCGGTTCCCAGCGTTGTTTGGGGGCTGTTGGGTCTGTTCGGCAAGCTGTGGCCGCTGGTGGGCACCTCCACGCTGTTCGCGTCGTTCGGCTTCGCTGCCGCAATCCTGATGGTGGTGCTGGGTGCCGCCGCCATGCTGGGCATTGCGGCGGATTGCTTCACGTGGAACATCGCGCTGGTTGCGGCGTTGGTGCTGCTGTGCGGCGTGGTGCGCGGCTTTCTGCGCTATGGCGAGCGCCTGGTCTCGCACGATCAGACGTTCCAGGCCTTGGCGGTTATCCGCTCCAAGGTGTTCCGCCATATGCGCACGTTGGCCCCCGCCCGTCTTGAGGCGCGTGACACGGGCGACCTTATCACCCTGCTCACTGCCGATATCGAGCTGCTGGAGGTTTTCTACGCCCACACCATTTCCCCGGTGCTGGTGGCGCTTATCGTGTCCGTTGCCGTGGCGGTGGGCATCGGCGCTCAGCAGGTGTGGCTGGGGATTGCCGCCCTGGCGGGCTTTGCCGTGGTGGGCGTGCTGCTGCCCATCTTGCTGAACCTCTGGACCGACACCCTGGGCCGCCGCACGAAGGAGCGCTCGGTGCGCTTCGGCAGTTTCATGTACGAGAGCCTTATGGGGCTTTCGGAAGTGCTGCGCTTCGGTGCCACCGATCTGCGCCGCGATGAGCTGGGTGGGCGCATGGGGGCGCTTGCCGCCGAAGAGGTGAAGATGGCCCGCCGCAGCGCCGTTGCGCAGGGCCTTACCGATGCCATCACCCTGGCCAGCTGCTTTTTGTTCGCCTACCTGGCCTATGCGCTAACGGCTCAGGGGCTGGTTGCCGGCGTTGCCGCTGCTGCGTGCGTGGTGGCCTACTCGGTTTCGTTCGATCCGGTTCGCGCGGTGGCTCACCTGGGGTCCTCGCTGCACCAGACGCTTGCCTCGGGCGAGCGCGTGCTCGACTTCCTCGATGAGCGCCCCGAAACGCTCGATGTGGAGGAAGGCGCCCAGCCCGCAGCCTTCACAGGGGCCGAGCTTCAAGACGTTACCTTCTCGTACGGCGAAGAGGAAGTGCTCAGCAACTTCAACGTGCGCATCCAGCCGGGTGCGTTCCTGCACGTTGCCGGCCCCAGCGGCGCCGGGAAGTCCACCTTCCTGAAGCTGCTCATGCGCGTGTGGGATGCGCAGCAGGGATCGGTGACGGTTTCAGGCGTTGAGGTGCGCAACATCGAAACCCGCACCCTGCGCACCTTGGAAGGGTCCATGACGCAAACAACGCACCTGTTCAGCGGCACTATCCGCCAGAACATCGCTTTCGTTCGCCCCGGCTGCACCGACGAAGAGGTGGACCGCGCCGTTTCCCAGGCATCGCTTGCCAGCCTAATCGAGCGCCTGCCGAAGGGGCTTGAAACACAGCTTGGCGAGATAGGCGAAGGCCTTTCCGCGGGCGAGCGCCAGCGCATCGGCCTGGCACGCATCTTCCTATACGACGCCCCGTTCCTGTTGTTGGACGAGCCTACCAGCAACTTGGACTGCCTGAACGAGGTTGCCGTGCTGAACGCCCTGGCCCAGGCGCGCGAGGGGAAGACCATCGCGATGGTGAGCCACCGCATGTCGGCAGCGGCATTCGCCGACACCACTTTAGTAGTAGACCAGGGACGCCTTTCGTAAGGCGCCTTTGGGCAAGTAAGGACAAAGCAGGAAACCATGGAAAACGAAACGAATACCGCCCGATCATGTTGGCTGAGCGCCCTTTGCGCCTTGATGCTCTCGGTTGCGTTGGCGCTGGTGTGCGCTGCGCCGGCCTATGCCGACTCGAAGGCGAAAAGCAAGGCGAACAGCTCGCAGCAGGAAACGGAGCAGCTGGGCGAAATTGCCAAAGACCTTTCCGACGGCGTGTACTACGGCAGCGGTGAGGGCTACCAAAGCACCATCACCGTTGCAGTGACTGTGGCCAGCGGCAAGATCACCGACGTGCGCATCGTCTCCCATGCGGACGATGCTCCCTATGTTGCCCGCGCCGAGAAGCTCATTCCCAACATCATCAGCCAGCAGTCTGCCGATGTTGACACCGTTTCCGGCGTGACGTT
The DNA here is from genome assembly GCA_963598325.1 of uncultured Prevotella sp. Taxonomy (GTDB): domain Bacteria; phylum Actinomycetota; class Coriobacteriia; order Coriobacteriales; family Eggerthellaceae; genus Anaerotardibacter. The sequence continues at coordinate 32,716 of CAVBST010000012.1, forward strand.
TTCTTCTCGCGGCATCCTTTCTGCGGTGAAGGACGCCATGAGCGGCTCGGGCAGCGTGGCTATCACCAGCAGCGTCTGGTTCGGCGCTGCGATGATCGCCCTGGCGGCAGTGCTGTTCGGTTTGGCAGTATGGCTGGCGCGCAAGATGCTGGCAAGTGGCTCGCGCGCGCAGATGGCGAAGCTCACGCGCCGCCAGCGCTGGTGCATCCAGGGCATGTTTTTCCTGTTGGCGCCTTCCTCGTTCGCCACGGGCTTCATGGGTCTGAAAACCCTGTTTATGCAGATCAACGTTATGAACACGCATCGTGGCTACGACTTCGAGGTGATGTCGTTCACGGTGTTCCTGGTGCTGTTGTTGGTGCTTACGGTGGTGCTGGGGCGCTTCTTCTGCGGCTATGTGTGCAGCTTCGGCCTTCTGGGCGATGCTGTGTACGCTGCCGGCAACGCGCTGGCGAAGAAGCTGGGCATCAAGCGCAAGCCCCTGCCCGCCAAGGTGGAGCTGGTGCTGCGCGGCATCAAGTATGCAGTGCTGGTGGCAATCTGCGCCGCGGTGCTGATGGGCTTCTACACCACCATCAACAACAACAGCCCGTGGACGGTGTTCGGTAAGCTGGCCAACCTCTCTGTTTCCAGCGTTACCGCCGTGGGCGCGGTGCTGTTGGGCCTTGTTGTGGTGGGCATGCTGCTGAAGGAACGCTTCTTCTGCGAGTTCCTGTGCCCGCTAGGCGCCCTGTTCTCCATCATCCCCACGTTGCCCACGGGCCGTATGCGCCGTCAGCGGCCGAAGTGCCGCAAGAACTGCGCTGCCTGCAAGCACGTCTGTCCGGTGAGCATCGAGCCGAAGGGCCGCCTGCTGGCCGGCGAGTGCATCATGTGCAACGCTTGCGCCGACGTGTGCCCGCAGAAGAACGTTACCTGCGGCGTGGAACTTCGTGCCGACCAGCTGGAAGAGCTGGTGGCTGCGGCCGAAGTCAGCGCGGCCTTAGCATCGCCTGCTGCCCCGAAGGCCGCCGAGGGAGCAGCGTCCGCCGCCCCCGGTGCCCCCGAAGCAACGGCCAAGCCCGAAGGTGCGGCGGTTCCTCAAACCTCCCCCCGCAAGCGCAGCGCCTGCGAGCTTCTGTTCTGCCGCCCGGTTTCCGTTTTATGGAAAGCCGCGCTCGTGCTTCTTGTGTTGTGGTTGATGCAGATAACGCGCTTCTTGCCCTTGCTGGGGTAGGCTGGAACAAGACGTTTTGAGCGGGTTCGCGCAAGCGGGCCCGTTCTCATTTCAAGGCTGGCTGCCCTGGCCGGCACTAAGGAGCTCTTGCGATGACGCTTGAAGAGGAAATCCCCGCACCCCGCTTCGATGGGTTCATCTTCGATATGGACGGAACCCTTCTGCATACCCTGCCCGACCTAACGGTGGTGGTGAACAAGGCGTTGGAAACGGAGGGCTTCCCCACGCATTCGCAGGACGAGGTGCTTTCGTATGTGGGCAACGGGGCCTTGGCCCTGGCGCGCCTTGCTGTGCCGGATAGCGCAACAGAAGAGCAAGCGCAGAACGTGTTCCGCAATTTCAAGGCGCTCTACAGCGAATTCGGCATGGCGCTTACTGCCGAGTTCGAGGGAATGAGCGAAACGCTGCGGGCGCTGAAGGCCGCGGGCAAGAAGCTGGGCATCGTGTCCAACAAGTTCGAAGGCGGCGTGCGCGATGTGGAGGCGAAATACTTCCCCGGGCTGTTCGACGTTTCCCATGGCGAATCGGAGGCCATTCCTCGCAAGCCCGACCCTACGGGGCTCTTGGTTTGCGCTGAAGAGATGGGCGTGGCGCCCGACAATTGCGCCTACTTCGGCGATTCAGCCACCGACTTGGTGGCCGCACACAATGCCGGCATGTACGCAGTGGGCTGCACCTGGGGCTACAATCCGCTCGAAAAGCTGGAAACCGGCCAGCCCGATGCCTTGATCCACGAGCCGAAGGATATGCTGAAGTTCGCCTAGGTCTTTCCATATTCTTGCTGCGGCTCTGCCGGCGGCCTTGGGGCAGTACCCATCGGCCCTGGCCTTCGCTTGTTTCGCTTTTCAAGAAGATGCGAAGGGGCGGCGCGGGGAAATGGCTTGACGCATGGTTCGCCTTGTCCCGGAATCCAAGATCAAGTACCTGGGGCGCCGCCTTGAAGGCATCTTCTTGAAAAGCGCGCTTCGGAAACAGGGCCGACGGGCACTGCCCCAAGGCTGTAAATGCATGTGCCGGCCTGTACGAACAAAACCAATGAAGGGAACCTAACGTGGACTCCGTTAAATTCGAGAACGAAGAGCTTGCCGAAGAGGCGGAAGGCGCCGTTGCCGATTTCGGCTCGTTAGGCGCGTTGGCCCCCGAATGGCGCACCGATGGCGCCGACGAGCTTTCGGCGGAAGAGGCGCTGGAGCTGTTCTACGACTGGCTTGCCGAGCGCGAGGTGGAGCTGTGGCCGCACCAGGATGAAGCGCTGATGAGCCTGATGGTGGGCAACCACGTTATCCTGGGCACGCCCACGGGTTCGGGCAAGAGCATGGTGGCCATCGGCATGATGTTCATGGCGCTGTGCCAAGGCAAGCGCGCGTTCTACACTGCGCCCATCAAGGCCCTGGTCAGCGAGAAATTCTTCGGTTTGGTGAACATGCTGGGGCGCGAAAACGTGGGCATGATCACGGGCGATTCGCAAATAAACCCCGGCGCCCCCATAATCTGCTGCACGGCCGAGATCCTGGCCAACCAAGCCTTGCGCGAAGGTGAATGGTCGGACGTGGGCTGCGTTGCCATGGACGAGTTCCATTTCTATTCCGACCCCGACCGCGGTTGGGCCTGGCAGGTGCCGCTGCTCACGTTGCCGCATACGCAGTTCCTGCTGATGAGCGCCACGCTCGGCGATGTGGGCGCCATCGCTTCGGCCTTGAAGGCGAAAACGGGAACCGACGTCGACGTAATCGCCAACGCCCCGCGCCCCGTTCCGCTGGAATACAAGTACGAGCTTATGTCGTTGGAGGGCACGGTGGAGCTGGCCTTGCGCAACGACGAGGGGCCGCTCTACATCGTGCATTTCTCGCAGGATGCGGCGCTGGCTTCCGCCCAGGCGCTTTCCAGCTTCGGCGTTACCAGCAAGGAGCAGCGCGAGCAGATAAAGGCCACGTTGGGCCAGGGCAAGTTCACCACTCAGTTCGGCAAAACGCTGAAGCGCCTGCTGCTCAGCGGCATCGGCGTGCACCATGCGGGCATGCTGCCGCGCTATCGCCTGCTGGTGGAAAAGCTTGCCCAACAGGGGCTTCTTCCCGTTATCTGCGGCACCGACACCTTGGGCGTGGGCATCAACGTGCCCATCCACACGGTGGTGTTAACGCAGCTTACCAAGTTCGATGGGCATAAGATGCGCCGCCTGAAGAGCCGCGAGTTCCATCAAATTGCCGGCCGCGCCGGGCGCAGCGGGTTCGACACCAGCGGCATGGTGGTGTCCCTTGCCCCCGAGCACGAGATAGAGAACGCCAAGCTGCTTGCCAAGGCCGGCGACGACCCGAAGAAGCGCCGCAAGGTGAAGCGCAAGAAGCCGCCCGAGGGCTTCGTGGTGTGGAACGAGGACACCTTCAACCGCCTTATCGCCGCGGTGCCCGAAACGCTTACCCCGCGCATGCGCATCACCCATTCCATGGTACTGGCTGAAGTGGAGCAGGGTGGCGATGCCCGCGCCCGCGTGGATGCGCTCATCGACGATTCGCTGCAAACGCCGGAAGAAAAGCTGAAGCTGAAGGTGCGTGCCGGCGAGGTGTTCAAGACCCTCATCGATGCCGGCGTGGTGGAAATCGAAGAGCTGGAAGACGGCACGCCCGACTACTTCGTAACTATGGACCTGCCCGAAGATTTCGCACTTGACCAGCCACTATCGCCGTTCTTGTTGGCAGCGTTGGAGCTGTTGGACCCCGAGAGCGAAACCTACACGCTCGACATGATTTCCATGGTGGAGTCCACGCTGGAAGACCCGCGTCAGGTTCTTCGCGCGCAGGAGCGCAAGGCGAAGGATGCGGCCATGGCCGCCATGAAGGCGGAAGGCGTGGAATACGAGGAGCGCCTGGATCGCATTGCCGAGGTGACGTATCCGCGTCCCCTGCGCGAGCTTTTGTTCGCCGCGTTCGGCAAGTACTGCGAATCGGTGCCGTGGGCGCGCGACTACTACCTGCGCCCGAAATCCGTGCTGCGTGACATGCTGGAATCGGCCGCCGACTTCAAGGGCTACATCCAGAAGCTGGGCATCATGCGCTACGAGGGCGCCCTGCTTCGCTACCTTTCGGAAGCGTACCGCGCGCTGGACCGCACCTTGCCCGCCGACAAGCGCAGCGACGAAATGGAAGACATCATTGCCTGGTTGGGCCTGGTGGTGCGCTCGGTAGACTCCAGCTTGGTGGACGAATGGGAACAGGCCGGCCAAGAGCTGGACGCCCGCCCGCCTTCCGCCAAGGAAGCGGTGGTGCGCGACCGTCGCGGCCTTACCGTGCTGGTGCGCAACGCGCTGTTCCGCCGCGTGCGCCTGGCCGCCGCCGACGATGCCGAGGCTTTGGGCGAAGCGGATGTGGAAAACGGCTACCCGGTGCACAAGTGGCGCACGGCGCTGGATGCGTTCTACGATGCGCATGAGGATGTGCTGCTCGATGCCGATGCACGTTCGATGGCGTTTCTTACCATCGACGAATCGGACGAGGAAGCCGAACATATATGGCACGTGCAGCAGACTTTCAGCGATTCCGACGGCGACCGCGATTTCGCCATCCGCGCCGATGTGGACTTGGACGCCACCCAGGAAGGCGACGGCGTGGTGTTCAGCGATTACCGGGTGGGCTTCATCGAGGACATCCTGTAGGCTCCCGGTGCCCGGCCGCTTGCGGCTGGTTGCCTGCGGGCCGAACGGCGGCACGGGGTTTTGTTGAGGGTTTCCATTACGTGCGGTTTTGGAGCCCTAGGCCTTCGCCGGGGCGGCCCTTGGCGCCGCCCGTTCGCACCGCCGCTGGCCTCCGGCCTGGCTTCTTCAGCCAGGAATCGGCTTGGCCCAGTTTCCGTCCCGCTCCCTAATACGTATAGCGGTCGGAGTAGCTTTTCCCGTCGCCCACGTTGCTGCTGCTGCCGCCCGATGCGAAGGTCAGGTCCACGCGGCTCCAAGTATCTTTTTCCACGCTGAACTGCGCGCTTTTCCAGGTGCCGTCGATGTATACCATGATCCAGGCGTGGTAGATGTTGTTGGGCGAAACGTAGCCGGTAACTATCTTGGTGGGGATGCCCTGGCTGCGCAGCATCGCCGCGCCCAGGCTGGCGTAGTCGAAGCAGATGCCGGTTTGGCTGGAAAGGGTGGCATCGGGGTCGGGCACGTAGCCGCTGGCCTCTTTCAGCTGCTGCGCCTTGGCTTCGTCGTACGAGATGCTGCTTACTACATAGGTGCAGATGGCCTCTACTGCCTCGCCTTGGTTCTGCGCGTTGGCAACCAGTTCGCGCGCCTTGGCAACGCAGGCGCTGTCGGCGCTGTAGTTGCAGAACAGGTTGGGCCGCAAGAAGGGCGCGAATTCGCTTTCCAGCTGCACGTTTGCGGTGGTGCGGTACAGCTCCACGTAGCTATTGCCCGAGGTGTTCTGCATCACGCGGAACTCGTAGCTGCCGTCGCCGAAGGTGAGCGGGGCAACAATGGGCGTTCCGTCTTGCGGTAGGTCGTAGTTGGCGCTGTTCCCGCCGCTGGAAACCTGCAGCTTCAGGCGGGAAGAACTGGTGGCGCTCGCGGCTACATAGCCTTCGGCCACCGAGGAAGTGTCTATGAGTGCGCCGCCCGTTCCGCTGGCTGCCTGCTTGTTGAAGGCGGCCTCTTCCACCGTTGTCGCAGGGGTGAAAGCCGCCCCGGTTGCCTCGTCGGCGCTGCCGCATCCGCTAAGCGCGAACGCTGCGGCAAGGGCCGCCGCGCAGGCAAGGAACAAGGCGGCTTTCCGCACAAAGGGGAATGCTGCCCTAAGCGGCCGTTCGGCAAGTGAAAAGACGCTATTTCCAGTAATCGCGGTCACGGAGCTGATTATAGCCGCAGTAGCGCCCGCTGGGGCTGTTTAGAGCCCCTTCCCGGATACCACGCGGCGAATGCCCTGAATGCTCGATATCTCTTCCAGCACCTCGATAATCGCATCGGCCTGGTAGAACTCACCGCGCTTGCGGTTGCCTAAGGGCCGCAAGACGCCATACTCGCACGCCTTCTCTATAAGGGTTCGCGTTGCCCTTGGCGTGATGCCCAGGCGGTTCGCAAGGAATTCAGCGTTAGCCACCGGCTGTTCAACAAGCACTGCGGGCAGGCGGTGGATGCTCGATCCCTTGCGCTCGATGAAGCTCTGCGACCATTCGTCCAAAATGGTATCGATTTTCGCGGCCACCAGCTTGCCCACAACCACCGCGAGCTCAAGCGCTTCCACAAGGCACTCCACAACACGCACAGGGTTCCCCTGTTGGTATTCGGTGATGGCCGCCATGTATCCGTCCACGTTGTGCAGCAGCCCCGCTGAAACAGGGAGCGTTGCCTGCCGCAGCACCCCTTCGTCGCGCAAGACCTTGTGCAGCAGCACTCTGCCGGTTCTGCCGTTTCCATCGATGAAAGGATGGACGGTCTCGAGCTGTGCATGAACAACGGCCGCCTTAACCAAAGGGTCGATGTCTTCGCGAGAGGCATATACCACCAGGTCATCAAGGTAGCCATTGACACGAGAGAAGTGAGGGGGCACATAGATGGCCCCATGGGGGCTGTATGCAGTTCCGCCTATCCATACCTGCTCGCCCCGAAGCTGGCCGCCGATAGTTATCCCATCGTGATTCATGAGGGCAGCGTGTGTCTGCAAAATGGCTTCTACGGAAAGTGCCCCCTCCAGCGAAAGCGCTTTCTTCATCGCAGTTAGGTTGCCCACGATGAGCTTTGCGTTGTGGGGCGCATTTTCCGAAAGCTCCGCCAGGGCAACATTGCGGGCGCTTGAGGTGAGGTTCTCTATCTGGGAGCTTGCCGATGATTCGCTTCGAAGCAGCATGACCGGAAGGTTGTAGTCTCTGGCCTGCTGTTCCGCGTCGAATCGAGCAAGCCTCACCAAGAGTTCGGCGATGCGGGCGGAAAGGCTTGCGGGGATTTCGATGTCCTTTTGGGAGATATACAGGGGAAGTGCTGCCTGATACGTGCCTTGTACTTTGCGCCTTTGCGTTTTCGGCATGAGCGCAGAAAGTTCGGGATCGGAATCCCAAGGGAGCGTTTCGAACTCGATAGGTGGCCACTGATGCTCCATGCTCGTTCACTTCCCTCTGATCGATCTCTTACGGAAGTGAATTCTACTTCACTTCCGTAATAAGTTAAATAACGGAAGCGAAATGCTCTTCACTTCCGTTAGGAGGTCGGGTGCGGAATCAAACAGGGCAACGTGCGTGGTTTCGGCGGAACCTGTGGGCGAACGGGGCGTTTTCGGCTATTCCGGCAATGTGCCCGGTTGAAGGGGCAAGACCGCATATTCTTGGCGTCTATGGGCCGGAAGCGGTGTTCGCCTAGTGGAATTTGTCGGTAAACAAGTTTTCCTTGTGCGGTTCTGCGGTTCGAGCGATTTTCACCTCGGTATCCGGGTGCCTAATCCGTAGGTTGAACACCCTGATGGAAGCGCAAAAAATCCGCATTTAAACCTGGTAATAAAGCCTGGGTTCAAGTAAAATTTTAAGGGAATATCAACAGGCATGCGTTTAGTCTCCTGTATGGCCAAAAACATGCAGGCGCCAAAACGCTTACACGTTACGCCCGGCAAGGGCGTAGAGCATAGGAAATACCAACCGCGAGGTTCCCCAACGGAACGGTTGATGAGGTGAATTGCCATGGGCAACAACAACGTAAACGGCAAAGCAGCAAAAAGCATGACCGAGCATTTCTCGCTTGGGCATAAGGCAATCGCTGTTGCCATGTCGGTAGTCATGCTTGGCTTCGGCTGGCCAGCGGTTTCCCCCGCCAACAGCTTTGCAGAAAACGATACAGCGCTAACCCAAACGGCTACTGGTGAAGAAGCTTCCGGCTCCGGCAGCGCTTCCGCTTCTGCCGAAAAGGCTTCGAGTGCAGAAACCAAGAAGGCCGAAAGCTCTGCTGCCAGCAGCACGAAGTCGGATTCTTCGGCAGCCTCTAAGACGGCCGAGGGCTCTGATTCCGCTTCCTCCAGCAAGGGCTCTGGTTCGGCAAGCAGCTCGTCTTCTGCCCAGAGCTCCGAGCAGAAGGCAACCCAGGCCGATGTTGAGCTTGACCTGGGCAATGCCTACATCACCTACAACAAGCAGGACATCAGCCTTCCGGCAACCAAGGTAACGGTTCCCACCAGCAAAGACTTCAAGTTCACCGCAACCGCCATTGAAGGTTACGAGCTTACCGCAGTGAAGCTTACGGTGAACGGCGTTGAGCGCGAGCTTACCCCCAACGATGAAGAGGTGTACACCGTTGAAGCGGCGGATGTTCTAAAGGGCGCATCCCTCAAGCTTGAAACCGAGCAGGCGCAGAACAGCCAGGCCAACGAAGACGCCATTTCCATCACCAGCCTTGAAGACGAAATCGCTGTGGCGGATTCATCTAACTCGCGTTGGAGCGGCGGTAATACCGCTACATTCAACCCCACTATTTCCAACGCTGACGTTGCGTATTTCAATTGGCATTCTGCCAGCGACACGAGCAGCATTTCGTTTACGCCCGTTGCGTCTGGTGGCACTCTTTCCATTAGCGATTACAACAGCCGGAACCAAGCCGGCTACGTTGTTTTCTTTGTCAAGCCGAACAGCAACTATCTCTTTACGGGTCTTGGTGCTGCCGGCAATGGTGACACCTACGTTGTCGGTTCCGGTGAGTACGGAAACATTGCCGGATACCCCAACATCTCCGCAGTAATGACCGCAGCGAAGGCCGCGGGCTACGTTGCGGCATTTGGTTACTCAAGGGTCAAGGGCGACAATCCCCCGACGAATTCTGCTTTCCAGGTGACGGCTCAGTCGCCTGACATGAGCATTGTTGCAACGAGCAGCAAGACCAGTGATGTTCTCGCTGGCGAAACCCTGACATTCACAATTGTCATGACGCCCCAGCTTACCGGCAGCAATAGGGACAAGGTGACGGGTGTTCACGTGAACGGCGTTACCGTTAATGGGCTGGCTGCGGAGTGCTCCGATATCGTCGATAACGGTGATGGCACGTTCACTGCAACGGTTTCCTATACCGTTACTGAAGCTGACTGCAATCGCTCCAGTGTGGATCTGATGGTAAATGCGACCTCGACTTACGAGGCAAGTCTCAGCACATCGCTCAGCGCCATTACTACTACGTCGTCCATCAGTAAGACGGCGACGGCAACGTGTGCCATTGCGCCCAAAAGCGACGTGACGTACGACTTCAAGTCTGGCACGAGCGACAAGGTGCTCCCCAACGGTATTTACAAGCTGCTGCCCAAGGATTCTGGGCAGTACCAGGTGGGCAAGAAGGTTAAAGTCTCCAAGGATCTGAAGTCGGGAACCGTTTACGAGGATGCGGGCAACGACGGCTACTGGACCTTCGACGGCTGGGATGCCGATAGCAAGACGATGACCGAAGACGGTATCACCTTCCTTGGCACTTGGAATTTCACGGAGTACAGCAAGTACACTATTAAATATGTAGATGAGGACGGCAACGAGATTGCCGACTCTAAAACTGTCACGGGCAACAAGGTAGACG
>CAVBST010000013.1:0-37370 GCA_963598325.1 uncultured Prevotella sp.
GAACAGACGGGATGCCTGACGAACGCGTCCGTCAAACACCCTCCACTCAAGGGGCGGAATCGGGAATCCCGGCTCCGCCCCTTACTACGCACGCTTTCGCCCCCACCGCACACTTCGCTTCCACCTCATCATGTCGAGCGTCCGCTGCCGCCCCTCTTACCGCGAATACATGGCAAAAAATGCCCATTATGCGCACTTGCGCAGAAATCAGTCGCCTACCTGGCAAAAAATTCCCCAAATGCGCGCCACGACAGTGATAATTTGCCAAAAGCGTACAAAATAAGTTCATTTTGCCAATTCTGGGTGTCGGGGCGTACATTCTGGGCATTTTTCGCCAGGTAGGCTGCTTTTGGCGGCGCAGGCGTACAAAACAAGAGTTATTTGCCATAGGCAGAGCAACGGCCAGCGGTAGGATCCTGCGTTATGGGGAAGACCATGGTGGAATGGCCGCCTGCCGGGGTATCGTTCCACGCATTTCGCACCATTTTCGCAGTCTTTTCGCATGTGCTTCCTATCTCTTTCCCAAACGTCCAATACGATAAAGACATGGCATTTTTCTTGGGATACACCACGGCACTCGCTTGCCTGCGCACGCTCCGCGAGGCGGACCACCTGAAACCAACTCGGGCCATGCCAAAACCAAAATCCGTCCCCGATGCCAGGCTCTTCCGCAGGTCAATCAAAGCCCTGCCGCCTAACTTCGTAGAGGCAATCGCCCACAGCGGCGCCATCCTTGTTGCGCCCGATGCCAGCTCACGATGTCGGTCGAAAGAATTGACCTCCCGCACGTTCAGTCTTCCCGCAAACCAACGTTGCTTCCTTGAGCTAGGGAGCGGGTTCTTCATCGCATCCCCCGAGCTTTGCTTTGCACAACTAGCCAAAGACGCCAGTCTTATCGAGCTGATGAAATTAGGGTTCGAGTTCTGCGGAACGTACTCGCTCGACCCATCGCAGCCGCGCGGCTTCTGCAACCGAAAGCCCCTCACCACAAGCGAATCAATCGCCAAGACGCTCGAGGCCCTACCGGGAAATTGCCCTAAAAGAGCACGCTATGCGGCCCGCTTCCTTCAAGACCGGTCGGCATCGCCGATGGAAACGTGCTTGGCGCTTATGCTTGGCTTACCAGCATCGTTGGGAGGGTACGGCCTTGGCTTGCCGCGCATGAATGCTGAAGTGAGCGTTGCAGAAAACCAAGCGCAGCGAACGAACCATCCTCGCTACCACTGCGATCTCTACTGGGCCAAGCAACGCGTTGCTCTGGAATACAACAGCCGCGAGTTCCACTTGAACGAGAAAGCGGCAGAACGAGATGCTTCGCGAGTAAACGATCTTCTAGGATCCGGGATAAAAACCGTTGCCGTCACCCGCAGACATATCGCCGATCCGTCAAAAATGGATGTAGTTGCAAAATCACTTGCCTCGCTGATGGGCAAACGCGTTAGAACCACTTATGCAGACATAGACGAACGCCGCGCCCAGCTGCGAAAGCAGCTTTTCGCAAAGGACCGTTGGGCATAGTCCAGCCAATCGGCGGTCCGGTGCGGAAGGGTCTGGTGCTTACCCATGGAACAGCACCTATTGGTTTGCAAGCTGTTGGGCGCGCAGCTCATGGGCAGTCCAGGTGATGCGCAGGGTGTTCAGGGCGTTGTCCAGCGTGCTGGAGCACACTGCATCGGGAACGCCGCGCAGCTCGTCCACGATATCTTGGATCTGGCCGTTCCCCGGGTAACTCTCAACAGGCGGGCAAAGTTCTTCCACCACCAGATCGGCCTCTTTGCGAACGCCGCCCATCACGCCCTCATGGGCAACAGCGGCAGGGTCGGCCAGCGTTTCCACCCGAATGGGCGCCGCATTGTCGTAGTACGAGAACTCGGCGCTGCCTTTGTCGCCATAAACCAGAAAACGGTCGATGGCCCTGTACGTTGCATAGCACCAAATGCCCGACACCATCACATGGCTTGCGGTTTCGCCGGAAAGGGCCACCGTGTCTTCGCCTGGGTAGCAGCCGGTGCGATTGTCTACCTTCAAGCTGAAATCGGCAATCGGCCCGCCCGCCAAAAACGCAATAAGGTCCAGCATGTGGGCATCGCCCTCAAAGAAATGGCTCCCGCCGGAAACCTCCGGCCTCACGCGCCAGGGCTTCTGGCTTCCCGGCAGGCGCTCCTCGGCCGTTTGGCGCTGCGTGCGAATAACCTGAATGCCGCGCACGGTGCCGATCTTTCCCGAATCAAGCAGGCGCTTCAGCTCGCGATAACGCGGCATGCCACGGCGATAATGTGCCACGAAGCAGCGCTTCCCCGCAGCCTGGAACGCGGCCTTTATCTCTTGAGCTTCGCCCCAGGTAAGTGCGATGGGCTTTTCCAAGTAGCAGTTCTTGCCGGCGTTCGCCACAGCGATGGCATGATCCTTATGGCAATTGGGAGTAGTGGCAACGTAGACGATGTCGATGCTCGGGTCGGCGAGCAGTTCATCGAGCGAATCGAATGCGCGGCCATACCCGTGACGCGCACACCAATCGACGGCTTTCTGCTTAGTACGGTTCCAAATACCTACCAGCTCGGACCCTTCAGCCAGGTAAAGCCCCGGGCCGTTCTTCGTTTCAACCACATCGCCGCAGCCGATAACGCCCCAACGGATAACATCTTTTTCCTGCATAGCAGCCCCTTCCCTCGCGGCAGTGCGCCATGCCCCAATGCGATGCGCACCCGCCAGAATGCCTTCGCCAGGCCGCACTATCAGCCCCAAGCGAAGCCCCTACGGCCATTGTAGCGCCCAGCACGGGCGAACAGCCCCAGTGCCAGCAAAGCCGGCGGGACAGCCGAGAGGCGCTGTTCGGCACGTGGTCGATACAGAAAAGCAGGGCGTCGCCAGGCCTGAAACAGCAAGACCAGAGTCGGCGCCGGGCCCGAAGCGAAGCCCTGGGGAACCGACCGCCGAACCCAGGAAAACAGCGCGATGCGCCCTATTCTTCCGCCAGGAAATCGTAGGCGTACTGCGCTGCCACCAGCGAACCGCCTACGAGCACGCTTTCGTCCACTGCGTAAAAGCAGCTGTGCTGCGGGAAGCTTGCCCCAACCTCCGGGTTGCGCGTGCCGATGAAAGCCAACGCGCCGGGCACGAACGCCAAGTACTCCGAGAAGTCCTCGCCGGAAAGGGTTCCCTCGTAATGGCAAAGTGCCTGTTCGCCCAGCACCTTCGCAACCGAAACCTGCGCACGGGCGGCGCAGGCGGCATCGTTCACCAAACACGAGTTACCGAACTCCCACGTGAACTGGGCGGTTGCCCCAAATGATGCGGCCGTTTCCTCCACGATGTGCGCCATGCGCTCCTGCAGGTACGCGCGCACCTCCGGCGTGAACGAGCGCACCGTGCCCGTAAGGTAGGCGCTTCCCGCCATCACGTTGCGCGCCGTGCCGGCATGGAACTCGCCCACGGTAACCACGGCTGGGTCGAACGGGGAAACATCGCGGCTCACCACCACCTGCAGCGCCTCGACGATGGCGGCGCCCACCACCACCGCATCGATGCCCTTGTGCGGCATGGCGCCATGGGCCCCCGACCCAGCAATACCCACGCGGAACCAGTCGCAGTTCGCCATGCGGGGGCCGGGTTCCACCGAAATCGTGCCCGCGTCCACCTCGCTCCATATATGCGAGGCGAAGATGGTGTCCACGCCTTCCAGCGCCCCGGCCTCGATCATCTTGCGGGAGCCGATGGAAATCTCCTCGGCCGGCTGGAAGATGATGCGCACCTCGCCGCGAAGCTGCTGGCGGATGGAAAGCAGCAGGCGAACCGCACCCAACATCATGGACACATGGCAATCGTGCCCGCAGGCATGCATAACGCCTTCGTTTCGGGAGGCATACGGCACGCCCGTTTCCTCATGAACAGGCAGGGCATCGATGTCGGCGCGCAAGGCAATGCGACGGCGCGGGTTACCGCTAGCGTCATAGGCATCGGGGGCACCGCCGCGGATAGTGGCAATGATGCCCGTTTCAGCCACGCAGCGATGCTCAACCCCCAGCGCATCCAGCTCGGCCGCAATCCGCTTCGCCGTTTCAAACTCGTGCCCACTCAGCTCGGGGTGGGCATGGAAATGCCGGCGCATCTCTATTACGTACGGCTCGATTTTCGTCGCTTCAACTTTTAGTTCATGCGTCATCGGCTGGGCCATCGCAGTTTCGGCGCCCGTTGCCGCTGCGCCAGCCGAATCGAGTTCTTGCCCACAGGCCATGCCAGCCGCCTTTCACCTATGCGACCTTATCCTTCCCCTTGATTATGCGCGAACAATCCCACCTGCGCATTTATAGGGATATTCGATTCATGGGAATCGAAGAAGACAAGCACAATTTGTTAAAAAAGATTACAATTCTGAACGTATTGTCGTTTAGCGGTAGAGCTATGCCCTCGAACGGGCTTCAACCGCACGAGCGAAAGGCGCATCATCCTATGATGAAGCGAACCAAGATCATCTGCACCCTGGGTCCCGCCGTGGATTCAGAGTCGGCTTTGAAGAACCTTGTCGTCGCCGGCATGGACGTGGCCCGTTGCAACTTCTCGCACGGATCCCACGCCGAGCACAAGGCCCGCATGGACCGCCTGAAGAAGGTCCGCCGCGAGCTGGACGCCCCCGTGGCCATCATGCTGGACACCAAGGGGCCTTCCATCCGCACCGGCAAGCTCGAAGGCGGCAAGCCCGTGCTCCTGCGCGCCGGCGACAACTTCTTCCTTACCGAAGAAGAAGTGCTGGGCACTTCCCGCCGCGTTCACCAAACCTGCAAGGGCCTACATAAATATGTAGAGCCCGGCACCATCATCCTGGTAGAAGACGGTCTGATCGAGCTCGCCGTAGACCGCGTGGACGGCACCGAGATCCAATGCACGGTGCAGAACTCCGGCATGCTGGGCGAATGCAAGCAGATAAACCTGCCCGACACCGAGGTTCCACTGCCCGTTATGACCGAGCAGGACAAGGAAGACCTGCTGTTCGGCATCCAACAGGAAGTGGATTTTGTGGCCGCATCGTTTGTGCGCTGCGGCGAAGACGTGAAAACCATCCGCCAGTTCCTTATCGAAAACGGCGGCAGCGCCATCCGCATCGTGGCGAAGATCGAGAACGCCGATGCGGTGAAGAACATCGACAACATCATCGAAGCGTCCGACGCCGTGATGGTTGCCCGCGGCGACCTGGGCGTAGAGGTTCCCTCGAACCAGGTGCCCCACCTTCAGAAGAAGATCATCAAGGCGTGCAACCGCGCTTACCGTCCGGCCATCTGCGCCACGCAGATGCTGGATTCCATGATCCGCAACCCGCGCCCCACCCGCGCCGAGGTTGCCGACGTGGCCAACGCCATCTACGACGGCGCCGACGCCGTTACCCTTTCGGGCGAAACCGCCATCGGCATGTACGCCGTGCCAGCCGTTCAGACCATGGCGCAGATCGCAGAGGCAAGCGAGCCCTACCTGTACGCGGAAGGGTCCATTCCCAACCGCGCCGACAAGTACAACAGCATTTCCGCCGTTGTGGGCCTTGCCGCCGCAACCACGGCAGAAAGCGTTGGGGCCTGCTGCGTGGTAACGCCCACCATGACCGGCCGCACCGCGCGCCTGGTTTCCAACTACCGCCCCAACGTGCCTATCTACGCCGTTACCTCCACGGAGGCCTACCGTCGTTCCCTGCAGCTGAACTGGGGCGTTACCCCGGTTTTGGGCAACGTGGTGGGCGATGCCTCGTTCATCTTGGAGCAAGCCTGCAGCGTGGTTAAGGAAAAGGGCTTCGTGCACGACGGCGACATCTGCGTGGTAACCCTGGGCGACCGTACCACTTCCCCGCATGCCGCCGGCAGCGCGCACCTGGCAAGCTTCGACCCGGCCGCACCCAGCCCGCGCCCCACCAACGTGATGCAGGTTGTGCAAATCGGCGTCGATACGGAGGCTGATCGCTAATGGAAATCAAGACCAACTGCTATGCCGCCGTTGACATCGGCGCATCTTCCGGCCGCGTTGTTGTGGGCGAAGTGGCTAAAGACGGAACCATCCAGCTTACCGAAATCCACCGCTTCGACAACATCCAGAAGCGCTCGGACGGCCACGACTGCTGGGACGTGGACATGCTGTTCCGCGAAACGGTTGCTGGCCTGGCCAAATGCAAGGAAGCCGGCTTCGCGCCGAAAACCGTGGGCATCGACACCTGGGCGGTAGACTTCGTCCTGCTGGATGAAAACGACCAGGTGCTGGGCGATGCCGTGGCCTACCGCGACGAGCGCACCAACGGCATGTACGCCGTGGCCGACGCCATTATGCCGCACGATGCGGTATACCGCCGCACGGGCATCCAGCGCCAGCCGTTCAACACCATCTACCAGCTGCTGGCGCTGAAGCGCGAGCATCCCGAACAGCTGGCCGCCGCCAAGACGTTCCTGATGATCCCCGACTACCTGGCCTTCCTGCTTACCGGCACCAAGGCCAACGAGTACACCAACGCTTCCACCACCTGCCTGCTGAACGCACGCACGCAGAACTGGGACGAAACCATCTTGGAAGCCTTCGACATCCCGCGCGGCATGTTCTGCGACATCGTGATGCCCGGCACCGACCTGGGCGCGGTAAACCCTGCCATCGAGGGGCAGATCGGCTACGCCACGCACATCATCGCGCCCGCAACGCACGACACGGGCAGCGCCTACCTGGCCGTTCCCGCGCGCGACGCCGATGCGGTGTTCCTTTCCAGCGGCACCTGGAGCCTGCTGGGCGTGGAAAACGAAGGCCCCATCACCTCAGACGCCTCGCGCTTCCAGAACTTCACCAACGAAGGCGGCTTCGAGCTGCGCTTCCGCTTCCTGAAGAACATCATGGGGCTGTGGATGATCCAGTCCATCCGCCGCGAGCTGAACGGCGTTTCCTACGTCGAGGGCAAAACAACCCACCAGCCCGCCGAAGAGGCAGGGCTTGCACCCTTCAAGCACGAGGAAAAGCAGTGGGGCTTCCCCGACCTTATCGCCGCAGCGAAGGCCAGCGAGGGCTTCGAGGCGCACGTGAACGTGAACGACGACCGCTTCCTGGCGCCCGATTCCATGATCAGCGAGATCCGCGTGGCGTGCTTCGAGACCGGCCAGAGCGTGCCCGAAACCGTCGGCGAGCTGATGCGCTGCGTGTACGTGAGCCTTTCCAACTGCTATGCGGAATCCATCGCGGAAATGGCATCGCTCACCGGGCGCACCTACACCTCCATCAACATCGTGGGCGGCGGCTGCCAGGACGGCTACCTGAACGAGCTCACCACCCGCGCCTGCGGCATTCCCGTGTTCGCCGGCCCGGTGGAGGGCACCAGCCTGGGCAACCTGGCCGTGCAGATGCTGGCCGATGGCGCCTTCAGCGACCTGCAGGCCGTGCGCGACGCCATAGCCACCTCGTTCGACGTGCAGCGTTTCGAGTAGGAGCAGGCAAGGGCGAAACCAACCACAACCAACAACGGTTCCTGGCGCAGCGGCATCGCTTCCGCGTACCGGGAAAGCAGCCAAGCGCGGCAGGGCTACCGCTGCGCCAGGAACCGAAACGGATAAAGCAGTTATCAGAAGGAAAGGACTTCGATGGATATCCTCAACAGTGCCCAGAGCGCTTTGAAAACCGGCGTTTCCGCAGCTCGTGGTGCGGTTTCCGGCGTTGCGGTAGAGCAGCTGGGCTTCGTGCGCGGCTTCTGCCGCATGTGCGACGACGGCTGGCAGCAGGGCTGGCACGAGCGCAACGGCGGCAACCTCACCTACCGCATGAAGGAAGAAGAGGTTGAGGCAGCCAAGCCGTTCTTCAACGAGACCCCCAGCGAATGGGTGAACATGGGCGTTCAGGCCGACAGCCTGCGCGGCGCCTACTTCCTTACCACCGGTTCGGGCCGCTACATGCGCAACGTCCTTACCGACCCCGCGCACAACATCGGCATCGTGGAGATCAACGACGCCGGCGATTCCTGGCGCATCGTTTGGGGCCTTACCGACGGCGGCAAGCCCACCAGCGAGTTCCCCACCCACTTCATGAACCACGCCGTGCGCATGGCTGCCACCAACGACGAGTGCCGCGTTATCTACCACGCGCACCCCATCAACGTCATCGCCATGACGTTCGTCTGCCCGCTTGAGGCACGCTACTTCACGCGCGCGCTGTGGAAGGCCATGACTGAGTGCGTCGTGGTGTTCCCCTCGGGCGTGGGCGTTGTGCCTTGGATGGTTCCGGGCGGCGCCGACATCGCGCATGCCACTTCCGAGCTGATGAAGAAGTACGAAGCCGCCGTTTGGGCCCAACACGGCCTGTTCGTTTCCGGCCCCGACTTCGACACCACCTTCGGCCTGATGCACACCATCGAGAAGGCCGCCGACGTGTACCGTCGCGCCCGCCAGATGAACGGCGGATCCGACGAGTTCCTGAACACCATTTCCGACGAGGGCCTTCGCCAGATCGGTGTGGACTTCGGCCTTACCGTCAACGACGAGTTCCTGGATTAAGGAGCAACCTATGACTATCCGCAAAACCGCTGATGGACGCACTATCTCGGGCTTCAAGATGAAGCTCTACCCCGGCTTTGCCGAGGAATACGAGAAGCGCCACAACGAGCTTTGGCCCGAAATGGCCGATATGATCCACGAGTACGGTGGACATAACTACTCCATTTTCATCGATGAGGAAACCAACATCCTCTTCGGATATATCGAGCTTGACGATCCCGATCGCTATGCCGAGAGCGCCAAGACCGATATTTGCAAGAAATGGTGGGATTTCATGGCCAGCGTCATGGAAACGAACGCGGACAACTCGCCCGTTTCCGTAGACCTGCCCTGCGCATTCCACCTCGACTAGAAAGGAAAAGCATTGGCGCTTTCCCAAGAACGCAAGGGAACCATGGCGGTTTCCCTTACCAACTTCCTTGACTCTGGCTGCATCGTTGCATCCAGCGTGGCCCTTACCGCATGGGCTGCCGCCTTCGGCTTCGGTTCCACCTGGACCGCAATCCTGGGCGCAATCGGCGCGAACGCCTTCGGCGCTGCCGTGGGCGCTCTTATCGGCGGCTTCCTTACCGACAAGTTCGGCCGTACCGCCATCTACAAGTACAACCTGCTGGTGTACGCGCTGGGCGTGTTCATCGCCATGGTTGCCGTGAACCTGCCCATGGTTGTGGTGGGCGTTGTGCTCTCCGGCCTTTCGGTAGGCGCGGGCGTGCCGGCTTCTTGGAGCTACATCTCCGAGACCTCCACTTCCACCAAGCGCGCTTCCAACATCGGCATCAGCCAGTTCGCCTGGAGCTGCGGCCCTGCCATCATCTTCATCGTTTCCCTGGCGCTTTCCTTCATCCTGCCCGGGTTCGAGTCTGACGGCACCACGCTGCTGCCCGCCGGCACCTACGGCCCGTTCGATGGCCTGCTGGCAACGCGCATCCTGTTCGCCATCCTGTTCATCGTTGCCCTTATCGCCTGGAACCTTCAGCGCCAGCTGCAGGAATCCGCTGACTGGGCAGAGAAGAACGAGGAAGGCGCAGAGAAGGTTGGCTTCGGCAAGATGATGGCCAACGCACTGAAGAACCCCGTGAACGTGAAGACCATCATCTTCCTGGTGGCTGTGTACCTTACCTGGAACCTGGCTGCTGGCACCAACGGCCAGTTCATGCCGTACCTCTACGCTGCTGCCGGCAACATCGACTCCACCGGCCAGAGCCTGCTCGGCGTTGTGCAGTGGGTGCTGGTTGCCGTGTGCTCGCTGGCCATCTTCTCCAAGTTCGGTGACGTTGTTTCCCACCGCGTGCTGTTCGGCGCTTCCGCGCTGCTGGCACTGCTTTCCTGGATCGCCATCGCCGTGTTCGGCATCGCCATCCAGAACGGCAACACCGATTCCATGGGTTGGGTCCTTTGGGTCTACGTTATTCTGTGGGGCGTTTCCGCCGGTTTCTCTGCTCAGTGCTTCTACGCGCTGTGGGGCACCGAGCTGTTCCCCACGCAGTACCGTGGCGGCGTTCAGGGCATCATGTTCTTCCTGGTTCGTGGTGCGTTGGGCATCTGGTCGCTCGTAGGTGTTGGCGCCATCATGGGCGACATCTCCGCCAACCCGGCCGGCTTCTTCCCCGCTGCCGTGATCATGTGCGTGGTTCTGCTTATCTCCCTGGTTGTGGGCGTTGTTTGGTGCCCCAAGACCCAGGGCAAGACCCTCGACCAGATCACCGAGGAGCGCTACGGCAAGATCGAAACCTGGAAGGACTAGCTTCTTCCGTTGCCATGCCGGCAGGCTCCCCACAGCCCGCGTTTGCGGGTTCGGCAACTGCGGCACGGCATTACCGGGAAGCGGATTCCCCATCTGCCTCCCAAAACCGCATAGCAAAAGGAAAGCGTCTTCGGGCGCTTTTCTTTTTGCCCCGGTGCTTGATACCTGACCTGAAATCAGCCAACGCCGTTAGCGGTAAGGCAGGATGGAGGGAGGTGTGGACTGCATTTGGGCATGAAAAAAGCCAGGCAAAAGTTTGAGCGCTGAGCCTGGCCTTTAAGTGAACGATGCTGCCCGGATTGGCGTGGCACCATTTATGCTTCGCATTGTACCACCGAATTTCCTAACAGGCGAAAACTGCCGCCAAAGCCAAACCGGCCTTGATATGAATCAGGCGTCTTGAAAGTAGGGTTTACCGGGCAAACCGCAGAGACGGTGCGCCCACCGCACCGAAGCCCTCATGGTGATGCGCATTAGGCTGCACCCCTCGTTTGCCAAACCTAACAATACAGCACTTAGATAATCTGCCAAAAGGTTACAGAATGGTACCCAATTAGCACTCTGCCTTTGAGAGTGCTAAAAAGCGACTACTATAGCAATTGTCAAAAGGAACAAGCGTCGCGCGAGGGGCTTCACCAAGACAGGCAAGCCCGCAACGCGGCAAAGAAAGAAGATGATCAGAATGCTGGCACGCAGGAACTTTTTCAATGATTTCATGAGCGATCCGTTCGACTTCGGCTTCTTCGGGACCGAGCCCGCACCGAAGACCAATGCTTCCCTGATGAAGACCGACGTCAAGGAAACCGACAAGGCCTACGAGCTTGATATCGACTTGCCCGGCTTCGCAAAGGAAGATGTCCGGATCGAGCTTAACGAGGGTTACCTCACCATCAACGCCCACACCAAGGAAGAGAAAGAGGACAAGGACGAAAACGGCACGTTCCTCCGCAAGGAGCGTTTCGTTGGGTCTTGCCGCCGCAGCTTCTATGTAGGCGACGACGTTTCGGAAGACGATATTTCCGCCAAGTTCGAGAACGGCATCTTGAGTATCAACGTCCCCAAGAAGGAATTGCCCAAGCCCGAAGACCGTAAGCGCCTTATCGCAATCGACTAATTGCCGAAACGCGGCAGCTCATACGAGCGCTTGACGTTACTCGCCCTGCGCCCTGGCCAAACGCCAGGGCGCTTCTTTTTAGAGCGGCCATCGTTGTTTTCGGCAGCCAGCGACGTGGGTTGAGGCATCGTTCAGAGGGTTCTCTGAAGCCAATTCCTGAACGGTTCACGAAGCAAACCAACTTCTAATGCATGAAGCAGCGACCGCACGAGCGAAGCGAGCAGGGTAGCGGGAATCCCCGAAGGGATGATGCCCCAGCCCGCGGCGCGGACAGCTTTTGGGGCCTGCTCCAGCAAAAAGCCGTCGAGAACAAAAAAGCCGGAATCGGGATCCGATTCCGGCTTGGTGCTTCAAGTGGTGCGCCGTGAGGGATTCGAACCCCCGACGTACTGATTCGTAGTCAGTCCCTCTATCCAGCTGAGGTAACGGCGCGTTTTCAGCAGGGATTAGTATCCTCGCTTTCCCATGCCGCGTCAACACTTTTCTTTGAATATGAAGGGAATGTGGTGGCGCCGAAGCCCAACCGAAGCCCAACCGAATTGCCAGCTGGATCCCCGGCAGGCACATGCCGCGAAACATCCGCGCCACAGCTTGTACCACCCTTCCGCCAACCCCGTTTTTTACTTTCTTTTCACTTTGCCGGCGCGCACAAAAAGCAGCCATCCCTTACAATCAGATGTGCTTTGAGGCCAAGGCTTTCATTGCTGCGCCCAAAGCCCGCACCGAAGGGCATTGTCAAACGCCATCGGTGCCTACCTGGCCAATTAGGAAAGGACATTACTTGAAGGTTCGAAAATCGAAACCTCACAGTAATTAGCCTTCGGCCCCCGCATTCGCACTTGCGCATCATGTGGCGGTCGAGGGACGACTGCGACATGAACGTACTGCGCCTACCGGCGCTTGTCTTGCGCTGAGCACACCGTGCCCGCAAAACAAGGCTGACAGCGCGCGGTTCACCAAGGGGGAATTGCATGCTCTACCTATCTCAGATGCTCGGCGAGCCCGTCATCGACGCCAACGGCGAAAAGATCGGCTCCATTTCCGACCTCGCCATCCAAACCGGCGAAGTGTTCCCGCGCATCACCAGCCTGGCCTTCCGCGGACCAGGGAAAACGCCCTTCATGATCTCGTGGCGCAAGTACGTGGACAGCTTCAGCGAGGAAGACGGCATCCGCCTGAAGGTGGACCGAACCGCCATCCGCTTCAGCTACCTTCAGCCCGCCGAAGTGCTGCTGGCGCGCGACCTGTTGGACCGCCAGATCGTGGACACGCAAGGCATGAAGGTCGTGCGCGTAAACGACCTGAAGCTCTCCGAATCGGGCACGCAGCTTCGCCTGCTGGGCGCCGAGGTTGGCATGCGCGGCATCCTGCGCGGGCTGGCCCCCTGGGTGGAAAAGGCCGCATGCAGCGTTGCCAAAGCGTTCGGCAAGAGCATCGACGAGCGCCTTATCGCCTGGAACTACATGGAGCTGCTGGACCGCGATCTTTCGAAGGTGCAGCTTTCCGTTTCCCACACCCGCCTGGAGGAGCTGCACCCCGCCGACGTGGCCGACATCTTGGAGCAGCTTGACCCGAAGCAGCGCGCCAACGTGTTCCAGCACCTGGACGACGCACAGGCCGGCGACGCCATCTCCGAGATGGAGGACGAGTTCCAGGCCGACATCATCGACGGCTTGGACGAGAACCGCGCTTCCCGCCTTCTGCAGGACATGGACCCAGACGACGCCGCCGACATCGTGGGCGACCTTCCCTACGAAAAGGCCGAAACCCTGCTGCGCCTGATGGGCGTGGAAGACGCCGCGGAGATCCGCAAGCTCTTGGGCTACAAGGAAGACACCGCCGGCGGCCTGATGACCACCCAATACGTGGCCATGCACACCACCGACACCGTGCAGGAAACCACCGAGGTGCTGCGCGGGCTCGACGAGGACCACCCCACCGTCAACTACGTGTACGTGCTGGACGAATACGACAAGCTGGTAGGCGTGCTCTCGCTGCGCACCCTGGTGCTGGCAAAGGACGACACCCCGCTTTCCGACATCATGTTCGACGAGCTGATCACTTCGCTGCCAGAAGAATCGGAAGACGAGGTTGCCGCCGACATCTCCAAGTACGACCTGATGGCCATGCCCGTGGTGAACGAGCAGGGCCTGCTTCTGGGCATCGTCACCGTAGACGACGCCATGGAGGTTATCGAGGACAACGTGGAAGAGAACCGCACACGCTGGGCGTGGGGGCAGTTCGCCATCATGCTGGCCGTGTTCGTTGTCTTGCTTGTTCCCTACACGTTCGCAATCCTGCACTTCTTCGGCAGCAACTAGGATCGAGGCTTCCCTATGACGTTAAAGGACAGCAACCTGCAGGCAGCACCCGCAGGCGCCGCTTCCTCCGCCGACTTGGCCAACAAGCCCGACGACCAGAGCGAAGACGGGAAGAAGCAGCGCTCCAAGGCCTTCTTGGTGCTGGCAGCTATGGGCCCAGGCATCGTAACCGCCATGGCGGGCAACGATGCCGGCGGCATTTCCACCTATTCCACCGTGGGCGCGAAGTTCGGCTACATGACGCTGTGGATCATCCCCGTCATGTGCATCCTGCTTATCGTGGTGCAGACCACCGCAACGCGTATGGGCGCCGTTACCGGCAAGGGCTTTTCGGCGCTGATCCGCGAAAGCTTCGGCATCCGCCTTACCGCGCTTGCCATGTTGGCACTGCTCATCGGCAACGTTGCCACCACCTTCTCGGAATTCGCCGGCGTGGCATCGGGCATGGAGATGTTCGGAGTGCCGCGTTGGATATCGGTCCCCGTGGCGGCCGCGGCTGTGTGGGGGCTCATCATCGGTGGAAGCTACAAGCGCGTGCAGAACATCTTCCTGGCGCTTTCCTGCGTGTTCGTCACCTACATAGTGGCCGCCATCTTGGCGCAGCCGAACTGGGACGACACCCTGCTGGCAACGGTGACGCCGGCGGCCAGCACCGACGTGAGCTTCCTTTCGCTTACCGTTGCCATGGTGGGCACCACCATCGCGCCGTGGATGATGTTCTTCACCCAAAGCAACGTGGTGGAAAAGGGCGTGCGCGTGCGCGACATGCCCTACCAGCGCATCGATGCCGTAACCGGTGCCGTGGTGGGCTGTATCGTGGCCTGGTTCATCATCGTTACCACCGGCACGGTGCTGTTCCCCCAGGGCATCGAGGTGGAAAGCGCCGAAGCTGCTGCCGCCGCGCTGGAGCCCTTCGCCGGCGAGTACGCGAAGGCGCTGTTCGCCATCGGCCTGGTGGCAGCCAGCCTGCTTGCGGCCTGCGTGCTGCCGCTTACCACTTCCTTCGTTATCTGCGAGGCATTCGGCTGGGAGGCCGGCGTTTCGTTCACCTGGAAGGAAGCGCCGCTGTTCAAGGGCATCTTCACCTTCGTCATTGTGATTTCGGCCGTGGTGATCCTTGTTCCAGGGCTCGATCTGATGGGAATCATGCTCACTGCTCAGTTCGTCAACGGCGTTATCCTTCCGGTGCTGCTGGTGTTCATGGCCATCATCGCCTGCGACAAGCACGTCATGGGCAAGTACGTTTCGGGCAAGGTGTCGCGCG
This sequence comes from uncultured Prevotella sp., assembly GCA_963598325.1. Classification (GTDB taxonomy): domain Bacteria; phylum Actinomycetota; class Coriobacteriia; order Coriobacteriales; family Eggerthellaceae; genus Anaerotardibacter. Next base: position 14,939 of record CAVBST010000013.1, read on the forward strand.
CGCTGCTGTACCTCACCATCGTGGTGGTGGGCATCCTTTCCGCCATCTGCCTGGTTATGCAGGTTCTGGGCATCGGCTAGCCCTCGGCTCTGGCCGGCATACCCAGCCGTCTCGATATGCAAAAGCGGCCCAAGGGGTGTCCCCTTGGGCCGCGGTCATAGCGGGGCTTAAACCCTGGCAATGACTAACCGTTGGCCAGGCCGTGGTGCTTCGTCACTGCCCTCTCCAAGCGCGCGCACGCCTCTTCGATAAGAGGCTTGGGGCTTGCCAGGTTCAAACGGATGAAACCCGAGCCCTCTTCGCCGAACATAGGGCCCAAATCAAGCCAAAGCTTCGCATCCTGCTCCACCAGCTTCTTTATGCCCGCATCATCCAGCCCGAGTCCGCGGCAATCCAGCCAGGGCAAGTAGGTGCTTTCCAGCGGAACCAGGTGAACGCCGGGCATCCGGTCGACAGCGGCTTCCAGCACGCGGTAGTTCCCATCGAGCACCTCTTTCAGCTGCTCCAGCCATTCCTCGCCCTGCTCGTAGCACGCCTGGGCGGCAACAACGCCGAACACGCTGGGCTCGTCATATCCGGTGCGGTTGCGGGCACGCTTGAAGGCGGCGCGCAAGTCGCGATTAGGGATGAAGATGTTCGAGAGCTGCAGCCCGGCCAGGTTGAAGGTCTTGCTGGGCGCTGTGCAGATAACGGCGCGCTGGGCATACTCTTCCCCAAGCGAGGCATAAGGCACATGGGTATGACCCGCACGGGCGAAATCGGCATGTATCTCGTCAGCAACTACCAACACGTTGTGGCGCAGGCAGATATCGCCGATCTTCCGCAGCTCATCTTGCGTCCATGCGCGGCCAACGGGGTTGTGCGGGTTGCACAGGATGAAGAGCTTTGCCCCGGTTTCCTTCAGCTGGCGCTCGAATCCCTCGTAATCCATGGTGTAGCGCCCGTCTTCGTAGCGCAGCGGGCTAGTTGCCATCTTGCGCCCGTTGTCTTGGATCATCAGGCGAAACGGGTAGTACACCGGCGGTTGGATTATCACCTGGTCGCCTGGTTGGGTGAAGGCGTTTACCGCCGTTGCAAGCGCGAACACCACACCCGGGGTAAGCACGAACCACTCGCGCTCGGGGCGCCAGCCATGGCGGCGGTCGAACCAGCTCTGCACGGCTTCGTAGTAGGAATCCGTCGCCATGGTGTAGCCGTACACGCCCTGCTGCACGCGCTGGGTTAGCGCCTCGATCGCAGCGGGCGCGGTTTTGAAGTCCATGTCGGCCACCCACAGCGGCAAGTCGTCAGGCGCATGGTTTCGTTTGGACCAGGCGTCCCATTTCAAGCATCCGCTGTTGCGGCGGTCGATTATGGTCTCAAAATCGTATTTCGTCATCCTTGCACCCTCTTCAGCACGGTTCGTTCGCATCTCCACATTACGCCGTTAGGCAAGCGCCTGCTCCAGGTCGGCCAGCAGGTCCTCCACATCTTCGATACCCACTGAAAGGCGCAGCAGCCGCTCGTCGATGCCCAGTTCGTCTAACATGGGCTTCGGCATGGAACCGTGGGTTTGCACCAACGGATAGGTTATCAGGCTCTCGGTGCCGCCCAGGCTTTCGGCGAACAGGATAAGCTTAGTGCGCTCCAACGCTGCAAGCGCGCGTTCCTGCGTATCCACCTTAAAAGAGATCATCGCCCCAAACCCCGCGGACTGTCGCCGAGAAAGCTCATAGCCGGGGTGATCCGGGCTGCCCACGTAATGCACTTCGGTAACGTTGGGGTTCGCCTTAAGCGCTTCAGCTATCCGCTTCGCATTCGCCTCCTGTTGCCGCAAGCGCACCCCCAGCGTCTTAAGGCTGCGCAGCATCATCCAGCTGTCGAACGGGCTTAGCTGGTTCCCCTCGCTCATGGCAGCGTTGAACAGCGTTTCCAGCAGGCTTTCGTCGCGCAGAACAAGGAAACCGGAAAGCACGTCGTTGTGGCCGCACAGGTACTTCGTGCCGCTGTACACCGTAATGTCCGCTCCCAGCTCAAGGGGCTTCTGGAAATACATGGTGAGGAACGTGTTGTCCACCGCCAGTACAGCACCATGGATATGGGCAAGCTGCGCCACCGCCGCGATGTCGGCAACCTTCATGGTGGGATTGGTGGGCGTTTCCAGGAACACCAGCTTCGTGTTCGAGCGGAATGCAGCTTCTGCCTTCTGCAAGTCGGTAAGGTCGACATAGCTGAACTCGATGCCGTACTGCGTGTATATGTTGCTAAACAGCCGGTATGTTCCGCCGTACAGGTCGTTGCTCACCAGCACATGGTCGCCCGAGCGCACGACCTTCAGCAATGTGGTGATGGCCGCCATGCCGCTCGAAAATGCCAGGGCCTTCTTGCCGCCCTCCAGAAGCGCGATGGTGTTCTCAAGCTCCAAGCGCGTAGGGTTGCCGCAGCGCGAATAGCAGTAGCCGGTTGATTCACCCCAAGCGGGGTGCGCGAACGTGGCGGATTGGTACAACGGATAGCTGATAGAGCCCGTCTTCTTGTCGATACCCTCGTACCCACGCACCGCAATGGAGTCGGTGTGCCAACCGGCGTGCTTTCCAGGATCGATCCCCATCAGGCCCTCGATCTCGCTGGCCATGGCCTCGAAGCTGGAATCGTTCATGCGGGCGTCCTTTCTGCTCGAAGGCGGGCAAAGTGCCCGCCAGTCGGTGTTCTCCGAGTGGGTAGTGTAGCGCCAGAACCCGCCGCTGCCGCTATACGCATTGTCTAACGCCTGTTATCGAGCGCGTCTGAGCTGCGACTATGCGCCGATTTTCGCTCCTCTTTCTGCCGTCCACGTGCCATCAGCGCACTTATTCCACTCGAAACATTCCTTGGCCTGCGCCTGGCATATAATCGGCACAGCTCTAAACCGCGCATAACGCACCGCAGGCAATGCGCCCGGGTTGGCCGCGCATCACCGCCGAACCGACCGCCTTGCCCGCGAAGCGCTTGCCGCACCGAACAGACAGGAGATGCCATGGAGGGCTTCGAGCTTATTTCCACCGGCGCCTGGTCCATCGTGCCGCCGCTTCTGGCACTTGGCCTGGCGCTTATTACCAAGGAGGTGTACTCCTCCCTGCTGGTGGGCGTCTTCAGCGGCCTTGTTATCTACGAGTTCTCGCTGGGCGGCGCCGGAATCGACCAGCTTATCGCCGCGTTCTGCGACATCCCGCAGATCATGGCCGAGCAGATCGCCTCGAACGGCGCACTTATCCTGTTCCTTGCGCTGCTCGGCGCGCTGGTGGTGCTCATCGCCATCGCCGGCGGCTCGCGCGCATATGCCGAATGGGCGGCCAAGCACATCAAGAACGCCCGCATGGCCGCCATCATGACCGCCATCTTGGGCCTGGTCATGTTCATCGACGACTACTTCAACTGCCTTACCGTGGGTGCGGTTATGCGCCCCATAACCGACAAGTTCCGCATGAGCCACGAGAAGCTAGCTTGGATCATCGACTCCTCTGCGGCTCCGGTGTGCATCATCGCGCCTGTTTCCTCATGGGCGGTTGCCGTGGGCGGCTATCTGGGCGATGACGGCTTCAACACCTTTGTTGCCTCCATCCCCTACAACCTGTACGCCCTGATCACCATCGTGTTCGTGTTCGCCATGTGCATCTACGGCAAGGACTTCTTCAGCATGGGCAAGGCCCAGCGCGACTGCGAGGCGCATTCCTACAGCGACATCCCGCACCGTCCTTCGGCCCTTGCCAGCGTTTCCGGCGCAGGCGTCCCCGCCGACCCCGATGCGGTGGAAACCGTGGTAACCGAGCAGTCCGACCTGGAAGGCGCCACCAAGGCCGAAGAGCAGTTCAAGGGCCTGCCGGTGTCTCAGAACGGCAAGGTGTACGACCTTATCGTCCCTATTCTGGTGCTTATCGTGTTCGCCATCTTGGGCATGCTCTACGCCGGCGGCTACTTCGAGGGCGCCGACTTCGCAACCGCAATCGGCGAAGACCCCATCACCGGCCTGTGCATCGGCGCCGTGGTGGCGCTGGTGGTCTCTGCCTGCATGTACCTGCCCCGCAAGCTCACCACGCTTATGGGCTATACCGAAGGCGTTTCCGAGGGCGTTCGCTCCATGGTGGGCGCCATCATGATCTTGGTGCTGGCTTGGAGCCTGGGCGGCTGCTGCCGTTACATGCTGGGCACCGGCGAATTCGTTTCCAGCTTCCTAACCAGCACCGGCTTCGCCTTGCAGCTGCTGCCGGCCATCATCTTCGTGGTTGCTGGCTTCATCGGCTTCGCCATGGGCACTTCCTGGGGCACCATCGCCCTTATCCTGCCCATCGTGCTGGGCGTGTTCCCCGAAGGCGACCCGCTGTTCCTGATCACCATCGGCGCAACCCTGGCAGGCGCCGTGTACGGCGACCACGTATCGCCCATCTCCGACACCACCATCCTTTCCTCGGCCGGTGCGGAATGCAACCACCTGCGCCACGTGGCCACGCAGCTTCCCTACGCAACCCTGGTTGCCGCAGTCTGCCTGATTGGCTACCTGGTGGCAGGTTTCACCGCAAGCCCCTGGCCTTCGCTCATCGGCGGCATGGCCGTTATCCTAGTCATCGTGGCAGCCACGCGCGTATTCGCCGGCAAGAAAGCCGCCTAGCAACAAGCTGCACAAGCCACATTGCCGCAAGCAAAGCGCCTGTCGGATCTGCTCCGGCAGGCGCTTTTTTTGTTGGGGGCCAACAACGATACCGAGTAACATCGCCCGCAGAAAACGGGCTCACCCGCCCACTCCCAACAAAAGAGATGTCCTCGCCTTGGACGCGACAGCGAGCGAGGCCCTGGCGAGTACAGATAGCGGGAGGGCTGGCGCCAGGCGTGCTTCGCACGTCAAGCCCGCCCGCAGCGCTAGCTGTGCCGTCAGGGCCTCGCGCAGCGTCAACCGCTTTCGCCGTTCGTAGAACGGCGAAAGCCAGTACCTACCGCTCTTCGATGGGCTTGTAGGTACGGGGCTGCACCGAGGTCTTGTAGGCGGGGCGGATGATTCGCTTGCCACTTACCAGTTCCTCGAAGCGGTGCGCCGCCCAGCCAGCCATGCGCGAGCAGGCGAACAGCGGCGTGATGAGGTCTTGTGGGATGCCCATCATGGAGTACACGAAGCCGGAGTACATATCCACGTTCGCGCACATTTCCTTCTTGGTGCCCTTCTCGCGCTCGATAACCTCGGGGCTCAGGCGCTCGATAAGCTTCAGCAGGTTCAGCTCGGCCTCGTATTCCGTGCCAGCCGCCAAGTCGGTGGCGAACTTCTTGCAGATAACCGCACGCGGGTCGGAGAGCGTGTACACCGCATGGCCCATGCCGTAGATAAGGCCGGTGCGGTCGTAGGCCTGCTTGTTCACGATCTTCGCGATGTAGGAGGCAACCTCGTCTTCATCTTCCCAATTGGAAACGTTTTCCTTGATTTCCTTCTGCATGGCAAGGACCTGATGGTTCGCGCCGCCGTGCTTGCTGCCCTTCAGCGAGCCGATGGCAGCAGCGTACGCCGCGTACGGGTCGGTGTCGGCAGAGGAAAGAACGCGGCAGGTGAAGGTGGAGTTATTGCCGCCGCCGTGCTCTGCGTGCAGGCACATCATGATGTCGAGCATGCGTGCTTCCTCGGGCGTGAACTCGCGGTTCGGGCGCAGCATGGAAAGGATGGTTTCCGAAGTGGACTGGCCGGGCACGAAACGGTGCATGATCATGCTCTCATTGTAGAAGGCCGCGCGCTTGGCGTAGTAGGCCAACACCATAATGCGGGGCAGGCGCGAAAGCAGCGAAACCGCCGTGGTGATCTCGTGCTCGAAGGAGCGGTCTTCAGCGCGCTCGTCGTCGGCGTAGAGCATCAGCACGGAGCGCTGCAGCAGGTTCATGATGTTGCGCGAAGGCGTGCTCATGATCTTCGAGGCGGTGAAGCCGTCGGGCAGGCTGCGGTAGGAATCCAGCACTTCCACGAATTTGTCCAGTTGGGCCTGCGTGGGCAGGTCGCCCATAAGCAGCAGGTAGGCAACCTCTTCGAAGCGGCGGCGCTTTTCCGCGCTGCCGTCAAGCAGGTCGTAGATGCTGTAGCCGCGGAAAGTGAGCTTGCCCTCGTCGGGGATCTTATCGCCTTCGCTCATAAGGTAGCCATGAACGTTGGAGATATTGGTAACGCCTGCAATAACGCCCGAGCCGTCGGAATTGCGCAGGCCGCGCTTGACGGGGTAGCGCTCGTAGAGCTCGGGGTCGATGGAGTTCACCTTGGTGATGTTGTCGTACAGGGAAAGCTCGTGATTTTCCATAATGGATTCCTTTCAACTGCGAAATCTCATTCTATACCCAACTAAAGTGATGGAGTGCCACCAGCCGAAACCGTAAACGACTCGAAACAAGAAACGGCTTACCGCGCGCCCGACAGCCAACTTCTTCCGCTGATTGACTTTCGCAATACCGGCCCCGTTATCTCGCAAAACGCAATGATAAACTCTACCCATACGCTATTTACACTCTTTAAGGAACGCAGTGAAGCACGCGGGCTAGGCGCAAACGCCGCTTGAGCCCACCGCGCATAAGCCCGAAGGAGAGAACCTCCATGACCGTCAACATAACCGGAACCACCCGCCTGTGCGCCCTGTTCGGCGACCCCATCCATCACAGCAAATCACCCGCCATGCACAACCTGGCGTTCGAACGTACCGGGCTCGACTACGCGTACATGGCCTTCACCATTTCTGCCGATGACATGCCGAAGGCCATCGACGCCATCCGCTTTTTGGATGCGCGCGGATGCAACCTCACCATGCCCCACAAGATCGCTGTGGTGCCCTATCTGGACGAGCTCGATCCCGCTGCCGGCATCATCGGTGCCGTGAACACCGTCGTTAACGACAACGGCAAGCTTACCGGCTACAACACCGACGGCTACGGCTTCATGGCCGCCTTCGCCGATGCCGGCGTGCAGTGCAAGGGCAAGAAGATGGTGCAGATGGGCATGGGCGGCGCCGGAACCGCCATCGCCGCACAGGCCGCGCTCGACGGCGTGGGGGAAATCGTGGTATTCAGCCGCAGCAACGGCAAGTCGTGGGAGCGTGCCGGCAAGGAAGTTGCCATGATCTCCCAGAAAACCGGCTGCAAGATGTCGCTTCACGACTCCAACGACCTGGACGACCTGCGTGCGCAGCTTGCCGATGCCGAGCTGCTTTCCAACGCCACCCCCATCGGCATGGGCAAACTCGAAGGGCAATCCCCCATTCCCGACGCAACGTTTCTGCACCCCGGCATCGCCATCCAGGACTGCATCTACCAGCCCGCGGAAACCGAGCTGATGAAGATGGGCAAGGAAGCAGGCTGTTTGGCCATCAACGGCCTGGGCATGCTGTTCCACCAGGGTGCCCGCGCCTTCGAGCTTTGGACCGGTGTGGACTTCCCCTTGGAGTACGCCGACATACAGTAGCGCCCCGCCAGGCAGTTGCGGCTTAGCGCTTCACCTTCATACGGCTTTCCGGCTGCAGGATCATGAAGGCCGCTACAACGGAGACGATGGCGAACAGCGCACCAATAGGACCGGCCCACACGAATCCGGGACCGGATGCCACCACGCCGCCCATGAACGAGCCGGTGGCGATGCCGATGTCGGAAGAGGTGGGCATAACCGCGGAAGCCAAGGTAAGGGCGCGCGGGTAATCCTTGGTGGAAACCTGCAGCAGGTACGACTGCAGCGGGGCGTTCATGTGGTAGATGAACACGCCGGTAAGCACCACATTAACCACCGCAAGGGCAACGTTGCCCGAGCCCAGGCTGGCGCCCAGAGCGAACAGCACCAGCGCCTGCAAGCCGAACATGATGGGCATCTTAGCCAAGCCGAAGCGCTGGGCGATGGAGCCGCTGCCCAGGTTGGAAACGATGGTGGCCGCGCCATAGAAGAACAGCACGATGCTCGTTGCCCAGACCGAAAGCCCCAGCCCGTTTTCCAGGGTGGGCGTGACGTAGACGTAGAACACGTAGGTTGCCGCCATGCCGCAGCTCTTCATAACCAACACCAGGATGATGCGGCGGTCCTTCAGGATAACCAGCTGGTCGCGCACCTTGGCGGAAACATCGGTAGAGCCCGAGCGTGGCACCGAGACAAGCAGCAGCACCGTAACCAGCAAGGCCACGCCTTCCACGGCGATGAACGCCGACTTGATGCCGAAGCTGTCGGAAAGCAGGGTGCCGATAGGCGTGCCCAGAACGCTGGCAACGGAAAAGCCCGCGTAGACGAACGAGATGATGCGGGCCGTCTTTTCGCGCGGGACGATGTCGTTGATGAAGGTCATCACCGTGGAAAGCAGCACGCCCGAAACCACGGCGGTAAGGATGCGCGCCGCCAACAACGTTTCATAGGTAGGAGCCACGATGGCAAGGATGTTGCCGGCGTTGAACACCGCCAGGAAGATGCAGAACAGGGGAAAGCGCCTGAAGCGCCCGGTGGAAAGCACGATGATAGGCGTAGACACCGCATAGGAAACCGCGAAGTAGCCCACCAGGTTGCCGGCCGAAGCCAGCGAGGTGCCATACGTTTCCGCGATGTCGGGCGTGATGCCGATAACGATGAACTCTGCGAACCCAAGCGCGAAGCCCACGATCACCAACGCGACCGTTGCCAGCTTCGTGCGACCCGTGCTGTTTTCCACGAAAGCAAACCTTCTTAGCTCATGCGCCTGCTGCGCACCGATGTTGACGTTCTTGAATCTACGGCAACTAGTTCTAAAACCTCAAAACAGTAACAAGAAGGAATTGCATGGTCAAACCCTGCACTAGACGCTTCGCACGTCCGCCATACGGAACCGGTAACGGCGTTGCCGAACGCCCGCAGCGACAGGGGTACACAGAACAAAAAAGCCGAGGCAGAACCTCGGCTGAATGTGTGGTGGGCGTTACCGGGATTGAACCGATGACCCCTTCCGTGTGAAGGAAGTGCTCTCCCGCTGAGCTAAACGCCCGAAATATGAACACCGGGCTGAAAAGCCCGGCGAGAATAAGTGGTGGGAGATACAGGATTTGAACCTGTGACCGTTTGCTTGTAAGGCAACTGCGCTCCCGCTGCGCCAATCTCCCGTGTGTCACGAGTTGGTATTATTGCAGAACCACCGCTCCAATGCAAGCAAAATCCATCGGCAGCGCAAGAACCCAAGGCGCGCCGCCGCATAAGCCGGCCGCGCGGCTAGGCGTGCGTGCGGTGATCCCGGTAATTGGCCAGATAAACGGCGAATTCAGCGGACGTGTCCGAATTGCCCGTGCGCCACGCCTTATGGTCGATGATGGTGCTCTCGTTGCCATAATAGGCATCGATATAGGCAATAAGGTTGTCCACTGCCTGCAGCTGTGCCTCGGGGTAGTCGCCTTCGCCACCCACATGCACGATCTCGATACCCACCGAATACGAGTTCATGCCGTAATCGGTTATGGTCTTCGACGGAGCGCCGGTGGTGCCCACCTTGTCGTCGCGGCTTTCGTCTAGCACCCCGTAGCTTTCGTTGTGGCCCGTGTCGCCATAGCCGGCATGATGGGCAATGGCATCGATCGGCACGCATTGCACGATAGATCCGTCCTTGTTCACCACGAAATGGGCCGCCACCTTGTTCCCGCTGCTCTCCCACGAATTAACGATGGAAGCAGCGCTGGCATCCACCTCGGTATCGTGCAGCACGATGTACTTCTGGTATTCGGCGGTTTTGATGCCGTGGTTGAAGCTGGAACGGTAATCCTCGGAGATGCTGAGCTTCGCACGCAGCTCTTCCGCCGTTGGCTTCGCGGTCTGGGTTGCGGCTTCCTTCTCGGATTCGGCAGCAGACGTCTGGGACTCTGCGGATTCCGCCGCAACGTCGCTTACCTGAAGGGCATCGGCTTGCTGGCTGTCGGATTCGGGCTGCGAGCATCCGGCGAGCAAGAACGCCAAAGTCAAAGCGGCAACGGCAGCAACAACGCTTTGGGGCATGTTTCATCCTTTCCTACAGCACCAGTTCCGGCGAATTCCGATTGCGCCGCGCATTGGGGAACACGGCGAAGCGAACCGGCAACCCTGGGCAAGCGCCAGGTCATATGCCCATTATGGGGCAAAACGGGCAAAAGAAAGGCGCGGCAGCGGGAATCGAACCCGCCACCGCGCCAGGGAATTCGCCAAAAGCTACTTCAGGGAAACGCCCAGCTCGTCTGCGACCAAGTCGAACGCGGCATCGATGGCCTTGTCCATGTCGTAGTACTTGTAGCCACCCAAGCGGCCGGCGAACACCACATTGCCCTCCTGCTTGGCCAGCTCGACGTACTTTTCGTACAGGGAGCTGTTGCGATCGTCGTTCAGCGGGTAATACGGCTCGTCGCCGCGCTCCCAGTTGGCCGGGTACTCACGCGTGATGATGGTGGTAGGCTGCGTGCCGTACTCGAAGTGCTTGTGCTCGATGATGCGCGTGAACGGAACCTCACGCTCGGTGTAGTTAACCACCGCGTTGCCCTGCCAGTTCTCGCACTCGATGCGCTCGGACTCGAAGCGCAGGCTGCGGTACTCAAGGGCGCCCAGCTGGTAGTCGAAGTACTGGTCGATGGTGCCGCAATAGATAACGCGGTCGGCGATGCCGGCGTTCTCGGCGATGAACTCGCGGTACTCGGTGTTCAGCAGGATCTCGGTATCGCCGAACATGCGCTGCACCATGGCGGTGTAGCCGCCCATGGGAATGCCCTGCCAACGATCGTTGAAGTAGTTGTTGTCGTAGATGAAGCGCACGGGCAGGCGCTTGATGATGCTGGGCGGAAGCTCGGTGCAGCTGCGGCCCCACTGCTTTTCCGTGTAGCCCTTGATAAGCTTCTCGAACACGTCTTTGCCGATAAGGGAAAGGGCCTGTTCCTCGAGGTTGGTGGGCTCGCCTTCGCCGATCTGCTCGGCGGCTTCGGCCTTCTGGCGCTCAATGATCTCCTTGGCTTCCGCCGGGGTCTTGATGCCCCACATCTTCGAGAAGGTGTTCATGTTGAACGGCAGGTTGTACAGCTCGTCCTTGTAGCTGGCAACGGGGCTGTTCACGTAGTTGTTGAACTCGGCGAACTGGTTGACGTAATCCCACACCGGGCGCAGCGAGGTATGGAAGATGTGCGCGCCGTACTTGTGCACGTTGATGCCGTCGATCTCTTCGGTGTAGATGTTGCCGGCGATGTGATCGCGGCGGTCGATTACCAGGCAGGATTTACCCAGCTTGGCGGCCTCATGCGCGAAAACGGCGCTGGTGATGCCGGCGCCGACGATAAGGTAGTCGTAATGGCTGTTCTGCATTTTGGGTGTGAGCCTCTCTCGTGTCTGTTTCGAATACGCGCAAGGGCGCATACAGCCCTTTATTTTAGCCCAAAGAGAACAGGGGCGTTCTGCTCTTGGCTTCGGCGCAATTCAAAGCACGGCGTTTTATGCCGCAAACAGGATAGGCGCAACCCCGTCCAAGACTCCTCGCCTCCGTCCGGAGCGCAGCCGTTCCCGGTCGTAAACGCAAAAGGGGCGCCGGCACAGCACCGACGCCCCTTCGACTAGCTTTGCTTTCGAGCTTAGTCCTGCTTGACCACCAGAACATCGCAACGCAGGTTGCGGATGAGGTAGGTGGAAACGCTGCCGACGAACACGTAGGTGATGTTCGAAAGGCCGCGCTCGCCGCAGACAACCAGCTCAGGCTCGAACGGCTTGATCATCAGGTTGTGGATGGTCTCCTGAATGCGACCGACCTTCACCACTACCTCGACGGAGGGGATGTCAGGATCGTTTTCCGCATTCGTAAGGATGTCGCCCAAGGAATCCAGCAAACGGTTGCGAACCGTATCGGCAAGTTCCTTGTAGTCGGTGCCAGTCAGAGAATCCGGCACGGAATCGACAACGTGGCCCAGCATGAGCTCGGCATGGTTGAGCTTTGCGATCTGGATGGCGCGCTCGGCAACCTCTTCCTGAGTGCTGCCGCCGTCAAGAGCCGCAAATACGCGCTTGTACTGCTTCATCGTTATCCCCCTCTTTCTTCTTCGCCGTTAACGAAGACCCCTTTTAACAAGGCACCCATGCGCCTCGTGTTATTACCTTCCTTTATTTTAGCAGTATAACCAGGGGGCGAAACCATCAAGATCCGCTATAAGAAACGCCTACTGGGGAAATGATCGATAAGAAACCGCCGAAGACCCAGACCCCACCCGCACCAAAGCAGCATCGCCCAACTCGTCCGCGCCAGCCGGGACCTGCGCACCTCAGCGCTCGCCTTCGCTTTTATCGGCCTCCGAGCAAGCGCGAAGGGGCGGCGCGAAGAAACGGCTTGACGCATGGTTCGCCTCATCCCAACACCGTTGATCAAGTACCTGGGGCGCCGCCTTGAAGGCGCTTGCTCAGAGGCCGCGCTACGGAAGAGCGCTTCGCCGCCCAGGCCCCGGCAGTCGCTGCAGCAACGTAAACATAGCGACGTGGGTCGGGGCATCGCCCTGAGGGGTTCTCTGAATACTGGCCTTGTTCGATTCGCGAAGCGAATCTCCTTCCAATGCATGAAGCAGTGCAGCGCATGCAGATGCGGCCCGCCTAAGCGGGCCGCATCAAACAGCGGAACGGGAATCCCCGAAGGGCTGGTGCCCCTGCCCGCGGCGCGGACGGGTTGAGAAGTACTAACGGCGGCGGAAGCGGCGCTTCTTCTTGGTTTCCAGGTGCGTGCGCACCGCGGGCGTCACGGTTTGCGTTGCGCCGGAAGCACCTGCCCCAGCCGCTGCGGGAGCGGCAGCCGAAGAATCGATGAGCGCGTGGGCGCCGCGCAGCGCTTCCAGGTACGCCTGCGCATCGCCGGGATCGTCGTCGATGCTTTCATCCCCCAAGTCAACTTCGGTAGGCACGCGGCGGTACAGGATGTCGTACATCACCGGCACCACATATAGCGTCATGAAGGTGGCGTACAGCAAGCCGCCCACCACAACCACGGCCATGCCGCGCTCCATGGAGCTGCCAACCGCCTGGCTGAACACCATGGGCAGCATGGCGAAGATGGTGGTGATTGCCGTCATCATGATGGGGCGCATACGCGTGCGGCCGGCGGCGACCAGCGCATCGCGTTTGTCCAAGCCACCGCGCCGCAGCTGGTTCACGTAGTCCACGAATACGATGCCGTTGTTCACCACCGTGCCCATGAGCACCGCGAAGCCCAACAGCGAGAGCATGCTCAGCTGCTCGCCCGCAGCCAACAGGCCGAACAGGCCGCCGGTGAACGCCAACGGCACCGTAAGGATGATGATGAACGGGGAAAGCAGGCTCTGGAACTGCGCCACCATAACCAGGTAGATAAGCACGAAGCCAAGGATGAGCAGGAGCATCATCTGCGTGAGCATGGTGTTGATGTTCTCCAGCTCGCCGGAGGTCTGGATGCTGTAGCCATCGGGCAGCTGGTAGCTGTCCAGCTTCTGCTGCAGGTCGCGCGCCAGAAGGGCGTTGTTGTAGCCGTCTTCCACATCGGCCGTAACCGTGATGGTGCGGCTGGAGTCCTTATGCGTTACCGTGCTGGCGGCCACGCCCTGCTCTACCGTGGCGAATTCGGAAAGCTTATGCGTGGTGGTATCGCCCGACTGCTGGTTGGTGATGTCGATCTCGGTATCAAGCAGGTTGCTGGCCGTTACCGGGTTGGTCTTGTCCACCACCGAAACGTCCATCTTGGTACCGTCGATGGTAAGGGAGGTGCTGGCGGTGCTCTCGGAAACCTTCTTCTGAAGGTCGGCGTACAGCTGCGCCACGGTGTAGCCCGCCTTGGTGAGCTTGTCGCGGTCTATGACCAGGTGCAGCTCGGTGGCGGCGTCTTCCATGCCGTTCTCTATCTCGGTGTAGCCTTCCACCTGGCCAACGATACCCATCACGTCTTCGCTGATGGCAACCAGCTTGTCTTGGTCAGGCCCCTTGATGGTAAGGGAAAGGCCGCTGCCCATCATGGAGCTCATGGCCTCGGACGATGTGGCGTCGGTGATAACCTCGCAATCCAAGCCGGCGGTGTCGGCGGCCAGCTGGTCCAAGATGCCCTGCACCTGGCCTTCTGTGGTAACGCTGCTATCGGCTTGCAGGTAGAAGGTGAACACCTTGTACATCTCGCTATCGCTGTTCCCGCTGCTGGAACTGCCGGAACTCGAGGCGCCGTTCGAGACCATGGAAACCGAGGAGGTACCGTCCATGCCGCCCACGAATTCCACGCCTTCGATGCCCATGGCGGCGTCCATCACCTTGTCGGCGGTGGCATAGGCGGTTTCCTTGCTTACCCCATCGGGCATGTTCACCGTAACGTTCACCGTTTTCGACATCATGGAGGGGATCATGGTTATGCCCATGTTGGCAACGCCCACCACGGCAACGCCGAGCAGCACCACCGAAACCACCAGCGGCAACGCCTTGTGGCGAAGGAAGAACGTGAGGGAATGGGCGTACTTCGTCTGCAGCGCCTCGAACCAGTTGTTGCGGCGCGGCACGTAGTTCTTGAACATGAAGCTGGCAGCTGCCGGCACCATGGTAAGCGCGATGAGCATGGAAGCCGTGAGCACATAGGCGATGGTGAGCGCGAAGGGCAGCATCAGCTGGTTCACCATGCCGGTGGTGAACACGATGGGCAGGAACACGCAGATGGTGGTTAGGGTGGAAGCGATTACCGCGCCCGTTATCTGCTTGGCGCCCTGCACTGCGGCGCGGGCCGCCGGGATGCCGCGCGAACGCAGGCGGTAGATGTTCTCCAGCACGATGATGGAGTTGTCCACCAGCATGCCGATGGCAAGGGAAAGGCCGCCTAGGCTCATGATGTTCAGGTCGATACCCGAGAAGTACATGAGCAGCAACGCGCACAGAACCGAGAACGGGATGCTGAACGCCATGATGAGCGTGGGACGCCAGTCGCGCAGGAAGATGATGAGCACCACTACGGCCAGCAGCGCGCCCAGAACAAGCGACTGCAGGATGGAGTTGATGTAGAGCGCGATGTAGGAGCCCTGGTCGCTTACCACGGTAAGGCTAAGGCCGGGGTTGGCGGCCTCGATCTTCTGCAGGGCAGCCTTCGCGGCGTTGGAAACGTCGCTGGTGGAAGCGGTGGAGTTCTTGAAGATGGAAAGCAGCACGCCGTCCTTGGCGTTGATGCGCATGTACTCTTCGCCCACGTTGTCGATAGTGGTTACCTCGGCAACGTCGCCTAGGCGGATCTCGCCCACTCCGTCGATCTCGGTGAGCAGCAGCGAGCGCAGGTCGGCTTCGCTGGTGATGTTGTCGCCCACGCGCAGGAGCCACTGGCTGTCGGAGCCGGAATCGATGTATCCGGCTGGCATGCTGAAGTTCTGGGCGGTGATAAGGCTGGCCAGCGTTTCCTTGCTTACCAGGGCATCCACGTTCGCGCTGGCGATGGCCTTCTCACGCGAATCCTCGTACTGCTGACGCGCGCTGGCAAGCTGCTGCTTGTTGGACTCGATGGTCTGCTGGGCGGCCGAAAGCTGGGCGCTGGCGCTGCCGAATTGGGAAGCGGCGGTAAGCGAGCCCGACTGAGCCTGAGCCAGCTGGCTTTGGTATTGCGTAAGCTCGCCTGCAGAGGTCTGCGCCTGCTGGGCGAGCTGGGTTATCTGCGCCTGGATCTGCGGGTTGGCCCCCGAAGGGTCGGTGGCCTTCAGCGCCTGGATCTGCGCCTGGATGGTGGCCACCTCGGAGGTCTTGCCCGATACGGCCAGGGTAAGGGCGCTGGTGGCCTGGCCAAGCTGGTCGTTGGTTTGCTGCTGCTGGGATTCCAGCGTGCTCTTCTGCTGGCTTAGCTGCTCTTCGGCCTGGGCAAGCTGGGCATCGCCTTCGTCGAGCTGCTTCTTCGCATCGTAGAGCTGCGAGTTCACGCTGGCCAGAAGCTTGTTGTTGATGTCCTCTATCTTGCTGTCGGAAAGGCGCACCTCCACCGACCGCTGGGCCGAGCCCACCGTGGAAACATCGGCTACGCCGTCGACGCGCTCTAAGGCGGGAACCACCTTTTCATCGACCAGGTTCGAGGTCTCGTAGATGTCGTGGCCATCGTAGGAAGCGGCAACGTAGAGCGTGGCCATCATGTCCATGCTGATTTCCATGTAGTTGGGGCTGCCGGCGGTATCGGGCAGCTGGGCCGAAACCTCGTTCACCGCCGAAGACGCCTTCACCATGGCGGAATCCATGTCGGTACCGTCCTGGAACTGCAAGAAGATCATGGAATAGTTGTCGGCGCTTTGCGACTGCACGGAAGAAACACCGCTGATCTTGGAAAGCGAGCCCTCCAGCACGTCCGTGACCTCGGATTCCACCTTTTCGGCGCTGGCACCGGGGTCGGTGGTGACCACCATCAGGTACGGAAGGTCCATGTCGGGCAAAAGGTTGGTCTTCATCTTCGAGAGCGAGACCCCGCCCAAGATAAGGATGACGATAACGGCAACCGTGATGATGTACGGGCGCCGAACGCTGAAGCGGCTGAGCACGTTTGACTCCTTGGTGTGTTTGAGGTGCGGTTAAGAGCAAGTGCGAAGGGGGCAAGCCCCGTTTTCAACTGTGTTCACAGCGATTTTAGACCGCAGCCCCGCCCCTTCCGGGCAGCATTCAGCCACCGCACCCGCGTTCACGGCGAATACACACTCCGCACAGAAAAACCCAACGCTTCGCAAGAAACGTTGGGTTCGGAATTACTGGCATGATACCGCCTGAGGCGGTGTTTAGGACACAGCCCTTTACGGGTTCGCCGTCCAGCAACAGCTGGGAGTCGGCCGCCCTCGCGGCAGCCGCCAAACTTAGTAGCGGCTGTCGAAGATGCGCTGGGTCTTCTTCTCGGAACGGGGAAGCTCGCCTAGCGGCACGCCCTTGGCTTCGGGGGTGCAGCCGATCTTCGCCTTGAAGATAAGGCTCAGCTCTTCCTCGCAGCGGGAAAGGGCATCGCCTTCGAGCGCGGTTTCGAACAGCACCGTAAGCACGTCGCGGCCCATGATGTGCTCGATCATCACCTGGTACTCGGACGAAGTGCCCGAGGTTGCGGCGATAACCTCTTCCACCTGGGCGGGGAACATATTCACGCCTTTCACCTTGAACATATCGTCGGTACGGCCCACCAAGGTGTCGATGCGTGGATGGCGCATGCCGCAGGCGCAGTCGCCGGGGATGATGCGCGTAAGGTCGTGCGTGCGGTAGCGGATAAGCGGCGCACCTTCCTTGCGCAGCGTGGTAAGCACCAGCTCGCCCACTTCGCCATCGGGCACAGGCTCGCCCGTTTTCGGGTCCACGACCTCGGCGTACACGAAGTCGCTCCACAGGTGCATGCCCGCGTGCTCGTGGCAGGAAATGCCGATGCCCGGGCCGTAGATCTCGGTAAGGCCGTAGATGTCGAAGATCTCGATGCCCAGCTCGGTTTCGATGCGGTGGCGCATCTTCTCGCCCCAACGCTCGGAGCCGATAACGCCCTTGCGCAGCGCAAGCTTGTCGCGGATGCCGCGTGCGGCGATTTCCTCGGCCAGCAGAAGCGCATACGAGGAAGTGGCGCACAGCACGGTGGACTGCAGGTCTTCCATCATGCGCAGCTGCTTCTCGGTGTTGCCCGGGCCCATCGGAACCGCCATGGCACCCAGCTTCTCGGCGCCCAGCTGGAAGCCGATGCCCGCCGTCCACAGGCCGTAGCCAGGCGTGATGTGGATGCGGTCGGTGTTGGTGATGCCGGCCGTCTCGTAGCAGCGCGCGAACATGGTGGCCCAGTCGCACACGTCTTTCTGGGTGTAGGGGATAACCACCGGGATGCCCGTGGTGCCGGAAGAAGAGTGCACGCGCACGATCTTTTCCTCGGGCACGGCGGCCAGGCCCAGCGGGTATACCTCGCGCAGATCGGCCTTCTCGGAGAAGGGCAGCTTCTGGAAGTCGGCCTGGGTCTGGACATCGGAAAGGTCGATGCCCTCGAATTTCCGGGCGTAGAAGGGCGAGCGGTCCTTCAAGGTTTTGAACTGCTCTTTTATCAGGTCGAACTGATCTTTGGTGAGTTCCATAGATCTGCCTTTCGTATCAGTTGAAGCGGTTGGTTGCGCAGGCTGCCAAAGTAACGGGCGCGCGCCCCGCAAGACGGGCCGCCGCGCTACGACAGCAGCCGCCAGCGAACGGTTATCTTCCAGACTTTAGCACGATGGAGCGCTCTCCACGAGGTCGATGGCGGCAAGGTTCATGTCAACGAAGCGCGGTTTCACGCAAGCGGGGATGACGCTGCGCATGTCGTCGAGGGTGAGTACTCCGGCAAGGCTGCTGCCCAACGCCGGGTCGTTCACCGCCTTCAGGGCGCTTGCCAGCATGATGATGTTCAGCGCCTTGCGCGAGCCCAGCCGCCCGCACAGCGCCACATCGTCGACGGCAACCACCTGGGCGCCCGAGCCTTCAAGCGCGGCAACCATTTCGGCCGGGTTGTAGCTGGGAGCGCGGAAGTTGGCCACCGTGGGGGCGATGCCCGAGCGCGCCGTTACCATAACGCCCGCCGGGTTCAGCAGATGAAGCGCGCGCAGGCCCTCGCCCGGCTCGAGCGCGATTATCACGTCGTCGGAGGCGTTGCCCGGCAAGGGGCTGAACACCTCTTCACCGTTGTTGCCCATGCGCAGGTGGCTCATCACGTCGCCGCCGCGCTGCGCCATGCCCGTGGTTTCGGTGGAGCGCACCTGCCAGCCCTTGGAACGGGCGGCTTCGGCCAGGATCTTCGCGGCAAGGACGCTGCCCTGCCCGCCGATGCCGGCAATGGAGATGTTGATCATCGGGCGCTCCCTTCGTTGCCTTCGCACGTCAGCGCGCTGCTTTCGCACAGGTACGTGCACAGCCCGCAGCCGTTGCACAGCGAAACGTCCACCACCGGGTGCCGCTCTTCCTTATTCCAGGAAAGCGCAGGGCACCCGATCTTCAGCACACATTTGCCACAGCCCGTGCAGGCGCCTTCATCGAAGCTAACCGACTTGCCGGGCTTGATGAGCTTCACGCAAGGGCTTTCGAAGATGACCGCGGAAGGGCCGTCGAACGCGATGGCCTTGCGGGCAGCCTCGCGCGCCTCGTCCAGATGCAACGGGTTGGCGTGCGTGATAACGGTGACGCCCAGCGCACACAGAACCGCTTCGATGCTGATGGGCTTCGTCTTCGGGCCCATCAGCGTAACGCCCGTGCCCGGATGCGGCTGCGAACCGGTCATGGCGGTGGTGGCGTTGTCCAGCACGC
This sequence comes from uncultured Prevotella sp., assembly GCA_963598325.1. GTDB lineage: Bacteria > Actinomycetota > Coriobacteriia > Coriobacteriales > Eggerthellaceae > Anaerotardibacter. The sequence goes on from CAVBST010000013.1 coordinate 34,131, forward strand.
ACACCGTGATGTCGTGCTGGTTGTACACCGCGTTGGCGATGCCCGTCATGCCGCTGGCGAGGAAGGTAGAATCGCCCACGAACGAAAGTGCCTTCTTGCCCGGCTCCACCACCGAAAAGCCCTGGGCAACCGTGATGCCGGCGCCCATGCACAAACAGGTGTCCACTGCATCAAGCGGCTTGGCGTTACCTAGCGTATAGCAGCCGATGTCGCCGCAGAAGATGCCGTCGCTGGGCTTGCGCAGGGCGGTTTTCACCGCATAGAACGCGCCGCGATGCGGGCAGCCCGGGCACAGCATAGGCGGGCGCGCGGGAGCTTCGGTAGCAGCCTGACCATCGGCCGAAGATTCAGCTGAGGCGCAAAGCACCTGTTCGGGCTCGGAAAGCTGAACGCCGAAGAACGCACGCAGCTGGGCGGCGATGGCATCTACCGTGTTCTCGCCCCTGTCGGTGGTCTCGCCGGTGAGCTTGCCGTGCACGGCATAGCCCGCACGCGTTGCGCCGGCGAGCTTGAGCATCTCGTCTTCCAGAACGTGGTCCAGCTCCTCGAAGCAGATCACGTCGGAAAGCCCTTCGGCGAACCGAGCGGCACGCTGTGCCGGGAACGGATACGGGGTTCCCACCTGCATAATGCGGTAGGCCGGCAGGGCTTCCACCGGCTTGCCCCAAGCGGGGCCGCCCATGGTGCAGTAGCCGCCCTCGCAATGCGGCGGCAAGACTGGTGCAGCGGCAGCACCTTCAGCCCAGACCAGCTTCCCCTCGGCAACTTGCGCTTCCAGCAGGCGAAGCGCCTCGCGCGCATAGGCGTACGAAATACCGCCGGCAACGATGCCGAACGAAGGAGCCTCCCCCACCTGCAGTTCGGGGTTGAACTGGTCGTATTCCGCGGACGAGAAATCGGCTGCGATCTTAGGCAGGCGCTCGTTGATTTCCCCATGGCCCTTGAACGAACGCTTGGGGAAGATAACCCACTTCGGGTCGCGCTCAAAGCCTTCGGGCTGGCGCGCCTCGGTTTCCGCGGCAATGTCGATATAGGTAGAGGCATGGCAGATTCGCGTGGTGGGGCGCATGATAACCGGGGTGCCGTACTTCTCGGACAGGTCGTAGGCAGCAGCCATCATGGCGCAGCCCTGCTCGGGCGTTGCCGGATCGAACACCGGCACCTTCGCGAACTGGGCGAAGCGGCGGGTGTCCTGCTCGGTCTGCGAAGAGATGGGGCCCGGGTCGTCGGCCACGTAGAGCACGGTGCCGCCCTTCACGCCCACGTAGTTCAGCGACATAAGCGGGTCGCTGGCAACGTTCAGGCCCACCTGTTTGCAGGTGTACAGGGTGCGCGCACCGGAGTAGGCAGCGCCAGCCAACAACTCCAGCGCCGCCTTTTCGTTGGTAGACCATTCAACATGCACGCCCTTGGCGCGCCCGGCCGCGTGTTCGGCGGCGACAGTCTCTATCACCTCGGAAGAAGGAGTGCCCGGATAACCCGCGCATACGCGCACGCCCGCTTCGAGGGCAGCATGGGCAAAGGCCTCGTTGCCCTTCAGGAATTCTTTAGGCATGAATGGTCCTTTAGGCCTGAGCCATATCGGCCTTGAGCTTCTCGATCTTGGCGCGCGCCTCGTCGTTGCCGGTGCCAAGCATCTGAACAGCCAAAATGGCGGCGTTCTTCGCACCATTGATGGCAACCGTTGCCACCGGCACGCCAGAAGGCATCTGAACCATAGATAGCAGCGAATCGAGGCCGCCCAAATCGGACGTCTTCATGGGCACGGCGATAACAGGAAGCGGCGTGTAAGCAGCAACCACACCGCCCAAGTGCGCGGCCTTGCCGGCGGCGGCGATGATGACGCGAATGCCGCGCTCGACGGCGGAAGAAGCCCATTCGTGCACCTCGGCAGGCTTGCGGTGCGCGCTGGCCACCTTCACCTCGTAGGGAACGCCCAGCTCTTCAAGCTGCTTCATGCAGGCTTCCATGGTGGGCATGTCAGACTGGGAACCCATGATGATGCCGACTACGGGCTTGTCGTCAAAACTCGTGCTCATGTTCTGTCCTTCGCAACGCGGATTTTCACATAGGCGAATTGTACACCCCGCCACCCCACAGCACCGTTCGCGCACCCGTGCCTGGCGAGCCTAAGGCCTCCGCAGCCCGCCAGAGCCGCACACCCATCCGCGCCGGGAGGGACCCACGCAGCCCGACCTGCCCGCGCCGCGGGCTGGGGCACCAGCCCTTCGGGGATTCCCGCTACCCTGCTCGCTTCGCTCGTGCGGTCGCTGCTTCATGTTTTGAAATAAGGTTCGCTTCGCGAACCGTTCAGGAAAGGATTTCAGAGAACCCCTCAGGGCGATGCCCCAACCCACGCCACTGCGTTTCCGTTGCCGTAGCGCCGGACGGGGCCCGGCGATGCCTAACCGTATTTTTACCCCTTCATAAACACTTTTTCAGGGGTCGAAACCGACCGACCATGGAAGCACAGAGAACGGGCCGGAAGGGGCGCCCGGGAAGGGAAGCACGCGATGGGCAGGAAAGATCGTTAGGCCATTGGGCGTTTCGGCTCTGGACTTACCCCCCCCCCGAAATGGGAGGATGTGCTCACACCGCCACTTATCGGGCGATGCGATGGGACCGAATGGCCGTAGGCTGCCCAGGCCTGTTCGGGGCCCTCCCGGCGGCAGAGAACGGCCCGCGCCGCCTGAATAGCACATCCGTCTACCAGCACTTGGGAAAGCGAGGACGCCATGAGCGAAGAAGAGAACAAGACAAACACGCCGCCAAACGCCGATGGGGAGACGCCCAACGCGGAAGCAGCGGCGGTGGATCCAACCGATCCCACGCCCCAGGGCAAATGGAGCGCCAAGAAGAAGGGCGTAGCGGCGGGCATCGCCGCCGTGGCCGTGATCGCCTGCATCGGGGCCGGCGTCGCCGTAGCCTCGCAGCAGCCCTCCCCTGCCGACGGCTCCGAAGGCGGCGCCGTGTCGCAGGTCGCCGTCAAGGCGGAGGCTGCGCAGTCTTCCGTCGAGTTCGGGATCACGGCCGAGAACTGGACCGACGAGAGCTCGCCCATGATCGTGCACGTTCACGGCACCGACGCGGCGGGCAACGCCGTGGAGACCTACCATGCGTTCACGGCCGGCGGCGACAAGACGCTTTCCATCGCCGAGGGCGACTACGCCTACGACTGGGTGTCGGCCATCAACGCCGACGGCTCCATCTACAAGGTTCCCGAGGTCGCCGAGCTGAAGG
>CAVBST010000014.1:0-36232 GCA_963598325.1 uncultured Prevotella sp.
CGCGCGAAGGCGAAGACCCTTCCACCTTCCACATCAACTACGAGTAAAGAAGGCAAGGCAAACACAGGCCGCCCCTGCCCAACCAGCCAAGCGCAGCCAACCAGGCCGCCGGAACCGACAACCCAGCATCACTCCAAAAGAAAGAAACCGCCCGAAGGCGGTTTCTTTGCTTGTATGCCTGTTGGCAAAATCGACTTAGCCGAAATTACTCGGCGGATTTCACCCAAGAGAACATGTTGCGGATCTTGGCGCCGGTGGTCTCGATCTCGTGGTTGTTGATAGCCTCACGCTGCTCGAGAAGCCACTTGTGGTCGTTCTCGCAGTCGGCAACGAACTCCTTGGCGAACTCGCCGTTCTGGATGCGCTTCAGGATGAGCTTCATGGCCTCGCGGGACTGCTCGTTGATGACCTTGGGGCCAGCGTAGTACTCGCCGTACTCTGCGGTGTTGGAGATGGAGTAGTTCATGAAGTGGATGCCGCTCTCGTACATGAGGTCGACGATCATCTTCATCTCGTGGTAGCACTCGAAGTATGCCAGCTCGGGCGGATAGCCTGCCTCGGTCAGGGTCTCGAAGCCGGCCTTAACCAGCTCTACCAGGCCGCCGCAGAGAACTGCCTGCTCGCCGAAGAGGTCTTCCTCGGTTTCCTGAGCGAAGGTTGCCTTGATGATGCCGGAACGGGCACCGCCAACGCCCCAGCAGTAGGACATGATGATGTCCCAAGCGTTGCCGGTTGCGTCCTGGTATACGCAAGCCAGGTCGGGCACACCAGAGCCCTCGGTGAACTGACGGCGAACGATGTGGCCGGGGCCCTTAGGAGCGCACATAACGACGTTCACATCTTCGGGAGCCTTGATGTAGCCGTAGTGGATGTTGAAGCCATGGGCGAAGGCCAGGGTGTTGCCTGCCTTGAGGTGAGCCTCGATGTGCTCCTTGTACACCTTGGCCTGCAGCTCGTCGGGAACGAGGATCATGATGAGGTCTGCTTCTTCGGCAGCCTGGTCCATAGTGGTAACCTTCAGGCCAGCCTCTTCAGCGGTAGCCCAGCTCTTGGAGCCCTCGCGAAGGCCGACGCGAACGTCAACACCGGAATCCTTCAGGTTCAGCGCATGGGCGTGACCCTGGGAGCCGTAGCCGATGATGGCCACCTTCATACCCTGGATAACCTTGGGATCGACGTCGTTTTCGTAATAGATGGTTACAGCCATGATTCATCCCTTCTTCTAATGACTGACTGTTTACTATATGGCGAATTGCACGTGCGGCGGGCAGCTTAGCTGACCTTGGAACCGCGGGACATTGCAATTATACCCGTACGGATTATCTCCTTGATGCCGTAGGCGCGCAGCAGGTCTTCCATGCCGGCGATCTTCGACTCGGTGCCCGTTACCTCGATGGTGAGCGAGCTCTTGCCCACGTCCACGATGTTGGCACGGAACACGTTGGCGATCTCGATGATCTCGCTGCGGCGCTCAGGGTTGGCGTGCACCTTGAACAGCACCAGCTCGCGCTCGATCGCCTTTTCCTGCGTGAGGTCGGTGATCTTGTGCACGCTGATGAGCTTGTGCAGCTGCTTGGTAATCTGCTCGTAGGCCGTGTCGTCGGCGATCATGATGATGGTAAGGCGCGAAAGCGTCACATCTTCGGTGGGGCCGACGGAAAGCGACTCGATGTTGAAGCCGCGGCGGGAGATAAGGCCGGTAACGCGGCTGAGCACGCCCGACTTGTTCTCTACCAGGATGGAGAGGATATGCCTTTGCGGTTCGCTCATCTTAACGACCCCCTTCTTTGTTCTCGCCGGCTTGCGCGGCGGCGTTGGCCTCGGCGGCATTGGCAAAGGGCAGGCTCTCGAAGCCTTCCAGCATGTCGGAGATGGGGCCTACGTTGATGGCGCCGATGATGTCGTCGAGCGGAGCGCCGGGGGCAACCATCGGGAACACGTTCTCGCCGCGGTCGATGCGCATGTCCAACAGCGCCGGGCCGTCGTAGGCCAGAAGCCACTTCATGGCATCTTCGAGCTCTTCGGGCTGGCTGATGCGCTTGCCGCCCCAGCCGTACGCCTCGCACAGCTTCACGAAGTCGGGGTTGTCGGGCAAAAGCGTTTCGCTGTAGCGCTGGTTGTAGAACAGGCCCTGCCACTGGTGAACCATGCCCAAGGCGGAGTTGTTCATCAGCAGCACCTTCACGTTGATGCCGTTGATGGCGGCGGTGGCCATCTCCTGCACGTTCATCTGGTACGAGCCGTCGCCGGCGATGCAGACAACTTCCTTTTCCGGGAAGGCAACCTTGGCGCCGATGGCCGCGGGGAAGCCGAAGCCCATGGTGCCCAAGCCGCCGCTGGAAAGGAAGGTGCGCGGCACGTCGCGGTCGATGTGCTGGGCGGCCCACATCTGATGCTGGCCAACCTCGGTGGTAACGATGGAGTTCTCCGGCTCAAGCAGGCTGGAAAGCAGGTCCAGTGCGCCTTCGGGCGAAATGGTGCCGTTCAGGGTGGCGTAGCCGGGGCTGTAGAACGGATGGCGCGAGCGCCAGCCCTCGATCCGCTTCAGCCATTCCGCGGTTTTGGGCTCGTAGCCGTTCTGCTCAAGCTGGTTGTTTATGCCGGCGAGCACCACCTTCGCATCGCCCACGATGGGGATCTGCGGAATGCGGTTCTTGCCGATTTCTGCAGGGTCCACATCCACATGGATGACCTTGGCATCCGGCGCGAAGTCGGCAAGCTTGCCCGTAACGCGGTCGGAGAAGCGCGCACCCACTGCAATAAGCAGGTCGGCGTTGGTAACCGCGTAGTTGGCGTACATGGAGCCGTGCATGCCCACCAGCCCCAGGTTCAGCGGGTTGGTAGACGGGAAGGCACCCTTGCCCATAAGCGTGTTTACCACCGGGATCTGCAGCTTTTCGGCAACAGCAAGCAGCTCTTCCTCGGAATGGGAGGCGATGATGCCGCCGCCGATGTACAGGATGGGGCGCTCGGCTTCCTTCATCATCTCGGTAGCCTGGCGGATCTGGCGCAGGTTGCCCTTCACCGTGGGCTTGTACGACGGGATAAGCACGTCTTCGGGGTACTCGAACACCATTTCCGCGCCGGCAAGGTCGGACGGGATGTCGATGAGCACCGGGCCGGGACGGCCGGAATTGGCGATGTAGAAGGCCTCGCGGAAGGTCTTGGTCATGTCCTCGCAGCTCTGCAGCAGGTAGCTGTGCTTCACGATGGGCATGGTGATGCCCACGATGTCGGACTCCTGGAACGCATCGGTGCCGATGACGCTGCGCGGAACCTGGCCGGTGATAACCACCATGGGCACGCTGTCCATGTAGGCGGTGGCGATGCCGGTTACCGTGTTGGTGGCGCCCGGACCGGAGGTGACGATTACCACGCCGGGCTTGCCGGTTGCGCGGGCATAGCCGTCGGCCTCGTGCGTTGCGCCCTGCTCGTGGCGGGCAAGCACGTGGTTGATCTTCTTCGAGTCGTACAGGGCATCGTAGATCTTGATGGCCTGGCCACCTGGGTAGCCGAACACGGTGTCTACGCCCTCTGCCTCGAGCGAGGCGATGATGGCCTCTGCGCCGAGCATCTTCTTGCCCTGCTTTTCGGTATGGGGGCCAAGACCCATCTTGGCCTCATACTCCTTGTCGATTATGCTCATCCGAAATACGCCCCCTTGTCTGCGCTGGAAACCAACTTGGCATAGCGAGCAAGCACGCCAACCTGGTACTTGGGCTCGGGCTTGACCCATGCCGCACGGCGTGCGTCAAGCTCTGCATCGGATACCTCAAGCGTAAGGGTGCCCTCATCGATGTCGATGTCGATGATGTCACCTTCGTGAACGAGTGCGATAGGGCCGCCCGCTGCAGCCTCGGGGCTCACATGGCCGATAGCGGGGCCCTTGGTGGCGCCGGAGAAGCGCCCGTCGGTGATAAGGGCAACGGACTTGTCCAAGCCCATGCCGCAGATGGCGCTGGTGGGCGTGAGCATCTCGCGCATGCCCGGGCCGCCTGCAGGGCCCTCGTAGCGGATAACCACAACATCGCCGGCGTTGATCTTGCCGCCGAAGATGGCCTCGCAGGCCTGTTCCTCGGACTCGAAGACGCGTGCCGGGCCGCGATGCTTGCGCATGTCGTCGGAAACGGCCGACTGCTTCACCACGCCGCGGTCGGGCGCAAGGTTGCCGTGCATAACGCGCAGGCCGCCATAGGGGCTGTAGGCGTTTTCAACGGTGCGCACCACTTCGCCGTCGACCTCGGGGCATTCCTTGATCCACTCGGCCATGGAGCCGTGGCAGGTGGTTGCCTCGCCGTCGAGCAGGCCGTGGCGGCCCAGTTCGCCGATGATGGCGGGGATGCCGCCGGCGGCGTTCAGGTCCTCGATGTGCAGCGGGCCGGCCGGCGCGATGCGCGTGATGTTGGGAACCTGGCGGCAAACCTCGTCCCAATCGTCCATGGTGATGGGGCAGCCTGCCGCATGGCTGATGGCGGTAAGGTGCAGCATGGTGTTGGTGGAGCCGCCGAAGGCCATGTCAAGCGCCATGCCGTTGCGGATAGAGTGCTCGTTGATGATGTCGAGCGCGGTGATGTCCTTTTCCACCAGCTCCATAACCTTCATGCCGGCGTGCTTGGCCAGGCGGATGCGCTCGGAGTACACGGCCGGAACGGTGCCGTTGCCGGGAAGGGCGATGCCCAGGCCCTCGGAAAGGCAGCAGATGGAGTTGGCGGTGAACATGCCCGAGCAGCTGCCACAGGTGGGGCAAGCAGTGTTCTCGAGCCACTTGCATTCCTCTTCGGTCATGGTGCCGGCGGTTACCTGGCCCACGGCGTCGAAGAGGCTGTTCAGGTCGGTCTGGTTGCCGCACTTGTCGTGGCCGGCCAGCATCGGGCCGCCGGAAACCAGCACCGTGGGGATATTCAGGCGGCAGGCCGCAAGCAGCATGCCGGGAACGATCTTGTCGCAGGACGGGATAAGCACCAGGCCGTCGAAGGCATGGCCCTTCACCACGCATTCAACCGAGTCGGCGATAACCTCGCGGCTGGTAAGCGAGTAGTGCATGCCGTCGTGGTTCATGGCGATGCCGTCGCACACGCCGATGGTGGTTGCCTCCAAGGGAGTGCCGCCCGCCATGCGCACGCCGGCCTTGACTGCATCGGCGATCTTGTCCAGGTGGTTATGGCCGGGGATAACGTCGTTGGTGGAAGAGATTACGGCGATGAGAGGACGCTCAAGCTCCTCGTCGGTCAGGCCGTCAGCCTTCAGCAGGCTTCGGTGCGGTGCACGCGCTAGGCCTTTCTTGATAGCATCGCTGCGCATCTGATCACGCCCCTTTCTTTCGGGCTCTTGTGGGCTCATGTCGGCGGGCGAACCCGCGCATAAAAAAATCCTGTGCAGCAGACTGCATCAGGACCACAAGCAAGGGGGATAACCATTCCCACCGACCGGTAACGGGGCCTCCGATTCAGCCTACTGACCCACCACCGCCCCGGAGATCGTCCGCGGAGAATGGCGAATGTTCAGGCAGAACAGCTCAGAGGTGCCTTTCGGACCGTCCAACCGCTGGCTTCCAGCAACCGCCAGCTCTCTGTGGGAAGGATTCGTCCCTACTTTTCCTCGTCAACGCTTTTCAGTGACTGCAACTATAGCACCGTTGCGGTGGCTTAGCAGAAGTTAATTTCGATTGGCGGACTTTTCTACGCCTCCAACACAGCAGCCGCGGCAAAACCCGGCGGGAGCGGGTTGGGCAAAGGCGCACGGGGCGCACGGCGAATCGCGGCATGGAGATCGCAGGAAGCAGGCCGCAGCCACAACGCGGCGGCTCGGCTCAGGCGGAAAAATCGAAACGCGACAAAGCGCCGCATAAGCAAAGCGCGGGCGCCCCCTACGCTTGGAGCTCGGGCAAGGGCTTGCCGTCGCGGCGGCGCACTTCGCAGCCCTGGCGCACCAGTTCCGCTATCACCGATTCGGCCAAGAACGGCAGGCGCTCGTTCACCTTGGGCGTGAGCCCCTCCACGAAATCGGCCGGCTCCAGGTTCTGCACCTGCATGCCGTAGCACATGCCCTCGCAGGAATAGCCTAAAAGCAGCGCAGCGTCGAACAGGTCGGCCAGGCGCGTGTCGTGCAGGGAGGTGCGCGCGCCGCACGTGCGGGCGATGTCGTGGGGCTGGTAGCGGAACACCGTGCCCGGCTCCTCGTCGGAATCGTCCACCGCATCCACCGAGATCATGAAGTCGTATTCGTTCACCTTGCCCACCATGTCAAGGCTCATGCAGCCCACATCGAACAGGTCCACGTTTTCGGGGAGCACGTATTCCTCGTTGATCAGGTCGAAGGCCGCAGGCCCCACCCCATCGTCGAGCATAAGGCGGTTGCCCACGAAGAACACTGCGATGCGTTTCATGCTAGGCCCCCAGCGTGGGACGGATAGCCAGGTTGTAGTAGGTTGCGGCAACGATCATCACCACAGCCACGGCCACCATGGCAACAGCCCACTTCCTCTGGCTTGCCAGGTACTGTTCCTTGGTCTTGCCCATCTTCAGCGCACGTTGGCAGGCATAGCCCTGCCCCGCGCGGGCGAACACCACCGTTACGAAGGCGAGCGCGGCAGCGGCCAGCAGCGCCAAGCCAACCGTGAGCGGCTCGGGATTGGAATAGGCGCCGTACAGGAGGTTGTCCATCAGCAGCCACACCGGGTAGTACAAAATGGCCAGCCAGATGCCGTTTGCCGCGCCCCAAATAGGAGGCATGAACAGCGCGCCGATGTTGATGGGAGGCAAGCCCTCCATGATCTTCTCTTGGGCCTTCTGGAAGTCGCTCTTCTGGTTTTGCTTTTCGCTGTGCGCCATGATGCTCGCTTTCGTGGGGGGGTCGGGAGCGCCTAGTAGTCGTTGGCAGCCGGCGAGTTCATCCAATCCTGGTAGAACTCCTCGAACGCGCCGGCCTTGATGGCCGCCCGGGCGGTGTCCATCAAATGCAGAAGGAAGTACAGGTTGTGGATGCTCAGCAGCACGCTGCCCAGCATCTCGTTCTGCTTCACCAGGTGGCGGATGTAGGAACGGCTGTGGGTCTGGCACGTGGGGCAGCTGCACTGCGCGTCCAACGGCCCGAAGTCGTGCACGTACTTGGCGTTGCGCATGTTCATGCGGCCCTGGCTGGAAAACGCCGTGCCCATGCGCGCCGTGCGGGTGGGCAGCACGCAGTCGAACATATCCACGCCCTCGTGCACCGCGCGCACCAAGGTGGTGGGGTTGCCCACGCCCATAAGGTAGCGGGGCTTGTTTTCCGGCAGGGCACGGGCAACTTCGCCCAGCGTCTCGAACATGGTCTCGTGGCTTTCGCCCACCGAATAGCCGCCGATGCCGAAGCCGGCGAAGTCCTTATGGCCGGCGGCCAGGCTTTCCTGCCCTATCTGGCGCAGACGGCGGATGGACTCCAGGCGAAGGTCCAGGTTCATACCGCCCTGGCAGATGCCGAACAGCGCCTGGTCTTGGCGGGTATGGGCGGCAAGGCAGCGCTTGGCCCACATGGCCGAAAGGTCAACCGCACGCGCAACGAACTCGCGCGTGGCCGGGTACGGCGGGCACTGGTCCAGCTGCATGATTATGTCGGCGCCCAGCTTCTGCTGGATCTCCATGTTCTTTTCCGGGGTCCAGCGGATCTTGTCGCCGTCGTAGATGGACTTGAAGGTAACGCCGTCGTTGTCCAGCTTGCGCGTGTCTTCCAGGCTGAATATCTGGAAGCCGCCCGAATCGGTGAGCATGGGACCGTCGTAAGCGCAGAACCTATGCAGGCCACCGGCTTCTGCCACCAGGTCGGCGCCGGGGCGCATGGCCAGGTGGTAGGTGTTGGAAAGCACGATCTGCGAGCCCAGCTCTTTGAGCATCTGCGGGCGGATGCCCTTCACCGTGGCGCTGGTGCCCACCGGCATGAACAGCGGCGTTTCCACCGTGCCGTGGGCCGTTTCGAAATGGCCGGCGCGGGCATAGCCGCACTGGGCGTCTACGTGGTACTCGAACAGGGCCATCTACTCACACTCCGGAAGCTCTTCGGCGAACTGGGCGAACTGCGCCAAGCTGCCGTGCTTTACCGACTCGATGTCGAACCCATCGGGGTCCAACAGCCAGTCGGTTACCAGGTACCCGTCGCAGCCCAGCTTCATGGCAGCCAGATCTTCGCGGGTGTTGTTGCCCACCATCAGCACCTGCTCGGCGGCAAGGCCCGCAGCTTCCAGGTTCTCCTGATAGTAGGCAAGGTGCGGCTTGGTGCTGGTGGAGTTGTCGTAGGTAGTGATGCGCGTAAACGAGCTTGCCGGCACGCCCGCCCATTCCAGGCGCTTTTCCACCGCAACACGTGGGAACAGCGGCATGGTGGTAAGGAACAGCGTGTAGCCCTTTTCGCGCAGCGCAGCCACCGCGCGGGCGGCATCGGGGTTCGGGTTGGGAACCAGGGCGCCCAAGCGGCCGAAGTGCACGTCGTAGTACTCGTCCATGAAACGCTGGTATTCGCCCAGGTCGCCTTCGCCCATCTGCTCCATGAAGGTGGCCCAATAGCGCTCGCAGTTCAGGCCGCCCTCGGAGCCTGCCATGCTGCGCACGCCGGCGCCCAGCGCATGCACGAAGCGTTGCGGGTCGTAGCCGCGCGCCTGCGCAAAGGCCGATATATCGCCGAAGTACTGTTCAAGGAACTTGTCCATGTCTATGGGCAGAAGCGTTCCATCAAGGTCGAAGAACACGGCCTTGTAGCTGCGTTGGGGCATTGTGGGCATTCCTTCCACGAGGCTGCCGGGGATTTATCAGGTGCTAGTATAGGTGAGGTTGGAAGGAGCTTCGGACGATCCTATGAAATTACTACTTCACGCCTGCTGCGGGCCGTGCTCTTTGGAGCCTACGCGCATCCTGGCAGAAGCCGGGCACGACATAACCATCGCCTACCTCAATTCCAACATCGCCCCCGCCACCGAATACGACCATCGCCTGCAAACCCTGCTCAGCTGGGCGAAGGGCGAAGGCATCCCCGTGATAGAGGGCCCCTACGAGCCCAAGCGCTGGCAGGAAGCCGTGCGAAGGGCCTGGGACGGCACCGCCGAGCACCGCGAAGACCGCTGCCGCGCCTGCTACCGCATACGCCTGGAAGAGCTTGCGCGCTATGCGCACGAGCACGGCTTCGAGGGCATCGGCACCACCCTTGCGGTAAGCCCCTACCAGTACACGCAGGTAATCGCCGAAGAACTTCAGCGCGCCGCGGCACCCTACCCCGAGCTGACCGCGGTGTTCCAAGACTTCCGCCCCTTCTACCCGCAGGCAACCGTCCGCAGCCGCGAGCTTGGCATGTACCGCCAGAACTACTGCGGCTGCGCCTATTCCGACGCCGAGGCCGCAGCAGAGCGAGCCGAGCGCAAGGCAGCGCGCAAAGCCGCCAAAGCGAAAGAGAAACGAGAGAAACTGATGAACATGCGCACCGACGACTTCGACTACGACCTGCCCGAAGAGCTTATCGCCCAAGAGCCCGCAGCCGAGCGCGACGGATGCCGCATGCTGGTGATGAAGCGCGCCAACGGGGCCCTGCACGACGAGATATTCCGCGACATCATCAACCACCTGAAGCCCGGCGACTTGCTTGTTGCCAACGAAACGCGCGTCATGCCGGCGCGCCTTCTGGGCACCAAGCGCAACACCGGCGGCCAGGCCGAGGTGTTCCTGCTGCGCGAGCGCTTCGACGTGGAGCCGAAAACCGGATCTTCGGCAATCTGGGAAGTGCTGGTGCGCCCGGGCAAGCGCCTGAAGCCCGGCACCGGCGCCCTGGTGGATTTCACCGATAAGGATGGCGAGGTGGTGCTTTCCGCCGAGATCATCGACTGGGTTGAAAACGCCGAGAAGGGCGAGCGCTTAGCACGCCTTACCACCACGCTCCCCTCGCTCGACGATGCGCTGCACCGCGCCGGCCACACGCCGCTGCCGCCCTACATCAAGAACTACGCGGGCGACGAAGAGCTGTACCAAACCGTGTTCAGCCGCGAAGAGCGCAGCGCCGCCGCGCCCACAGCCGGCCTGCACTTCACGCCCGAGCTCATCGAGCGCATCAAGGAAAAGGGCATCGACTGGGAAACCGTGCACCTGGAGGTTGGCCTGGACACCTTCCGCATCGTTGACGAGGAATTCCCGCGCGACCACCAAATACACACCGAGCGCTACACCGTGCCCGAGAAAACCGTGGAAGCCATCAAGCGCACCAAGGCAAACGGCGGGCGCGTCATCGCCGTGGGCACCACCAGCGTGCGCAGCCTTGAGAGCGCATGGGATACGCAGGCCGGCGAAGTGCTGCCGCGCAACCGCGAGGCAACGAGCCTGTTCATCCTGCCCGGCTACGAATTCAAGGTGGTGGACGCCCTTATCACCAACTTCCATGTGCCGCGCAGCACGCTGATGATGCTGGTAAGCGCGTTTTCCAACCGCGACAACATCATGAAGGCGTACCGTCACGCCATCAAGCACAAGTACCGCATGCTCTCCTTCGGCGACGCCATGTTCATCGAGTAACGCACCGCCCGGAAAGCCCGCAGCAGGCGCCCTGCAACCGGGGCCCGCATTGCCGCCGGCATTCCCTTGAAGGCATGCGCCCTATCTGAAAGAGACCTTATGGACAAAGAACTCAAGATCGCCGTTCTCATAGATGCCGAGAACGTATCGAGCAAATACGTGAACATCATCTTGCAAGAGGCCAGCAGCCTGGGCAACCTGATATACAAGCGCATCTACGGCAACTGGACCACTTCACTTCTGAACTCGTGGAAAAAGGAGCTGCTCGACAACGCCATCCAGCCCATCCAGCAGTACAGCAACACCACCGGGAAGAACTCTTCCGACTCGGCGCTGATCATCGACGCCATGGACCTGCTGTACCAGAAGAACCTCGATGCGTTCTGCATCGTTTCCTCCGACAGCGACTTCACGCGCCTGGCCAGCCGCCTGCGCGAATCCGAGATGTACGTCATGGGCATGGGCGAGCAGAAAACCCCGCGCGCGTTCATCAGCGCCTGCAACAAGTTCGTCTACTTGGATCTTATCTACAAGGCGAACAAGGAATCGGCCAACAAGGCCAAGAAGAAATCGTCTTCGAAGAAGAAGCCCGCTTCCCACGCCCTTGCGAAAACCGAGGCCGGCAGCACCGAGCTGGCGAAGAGCACCCGCAAGCCCGAGGCTCCCAAGCCGGAAAAAAAGCAGCGCCCTGCCCAGCACGAGGACGCGGCCGGCAGCAACGATCGCGCAACGGAAAAGGCAACGCGCCAGACCACCGGCGAGCACGAGCAGCACCCCGAGGCGCAAAACGACGAGTTGGGCAACGGCTCGGACATCATCGCCGTGGAAAACGCCCTGCGCGAGATTGCCGAGGAATTCAGCGGCGACGATGGCTGGATCCACTCCAGCAGCCTGGGCGCACGCCTTGCCCGCCGCCTGCCCGACTTCGACACGCGCAACTTCGGCTTCAAGAAGTTCGTTCCCTTCATCGAGTCGCTGGGCTACTTCGAGAGCAAGAGCGTGAAGGAAAGCGAAACCTCCGGCGTGAAGACCATCTACTTCCGCCTTATCGAAGAGTAAGGCTTATCGGCAGCTTCGGCCGCCTGCTCGAGCACGCCAACGGCCTCGGGGATGCACGATGCGTCCACCCCGCCGTAGCTCACCACGAAACGCCGCACCGGGCAATCCGCAGGTGCGGCGTTTTCGCTGTTCAGGCAGAACGAGGAAAGGGGGCGTATGGCCACCCCGCCCTTAGCGCAGCACTGCGCGAACGCACGCTCCCATTCCAGGGCATCGGCCTTCTTCGGCGCCTCGATGCCCAACAGGAAGTGGATGCCGGCGTCTTGCCGCTCTATCGTTATGCGACCCGAAAGGCCCGATTGCCGCAGTGCGCCTATCAGGGCATCGCGCACATCGCGATAGTGGGTGCGCATGCGGTTCACATGCCGCTCGTAGTCGCCGCTCTCGATGAAGCGCGCCAGGGCAAGCTGGTCGATGGCGCTCACCGTGCAGGAATAGAACCCCAGCTCATCGTGGAAGCGCTTCGCCAGCGCCGGCGGAAGCACCATGTAGCCGATGCGGAATGCCGGCCCCAGGCTCTTAGTGAAGGTGTTGGTGTACACCACCTTGCCCAGCGCATCGATGCTCTGAAGCGACGGGATGGGGCGCCCCGTCAGGCGGAACTCGCAGTCGTAATCGTCTTCCACCAGGTAGCGCCCCTCTTCTTCCGATGCCCAACCCAAAAGCTCGTAGCGGCGGCTCACCGAGGTAACCAACCCGGTGGGGTATTGATGCGAGGGCATAAGGTGCAAAACGTCCACCCCCTGGCTGCGCACCGAGCCAAGGCGCACCCCCTGCTCATCTAAGGGCACGGCCGAAAGCCGCACGTCGTTGGCGCGGTAGATCTGCGTCAGGCGAACGTAGCCCGGGTCTTCCACGCCGTAGCGCAACCCGCGCCCCAGAAGCTGGATGATCCAGTTGTACAGCACCTGCGAGCCTGCGCCCACCACGATGCAGTCGGGATTTGCCTCCATGCCGCGAAACCCCTTCAGGTGCGCAGCTATCGCCTGCCGCAACCGGGTGGTCCCCGCCGACCCCACATCGCCGACAAGCGATCGCTCCGCTTCGCAGGTTAAGGCCTCGCGCACCGATTTCGCCCACGCGGTGTAAGGGAACAGCTCGGTAGCAGAAGAGCCACCGGTGAAATCGGCCAGCAGCCTCCCCTTCGGGCAGCTGCGCTCCTTCGCCGCAGCAAGGCTTGCATAGGCCTCTGCCAAACCCTCTTCCGGCTGCGGCGTATCGGCAAGAGAAGGTGTTTTGGGAGTATGGGCATCGACGCCGCGGGCACGCGCCCCCGAAAGCGGCCGGACCGAGGCAAGGTCGCAGGCATAGTACCCGCGGCGAGGCTCGGTACGCAGGTAGCCTTCGGCAACAAGCTGGGCGTAGGCGCCTTCCACGGTGATAAGGCTCACTCCCAAATGGCGCGCGAAGCTGCGCTTGGAGGGAAGTTTTTCCCCGGCGGCGATGGCGCCGCGCTCGATGTCGCGCTTGATGCAAAGATACAGGTACTCATAGAGCCCCATTTCGCCGCGCTCTGCGAAAGAGTACGTAAGCATGCATGCCGCCTTCCGTTGATTTTCCCCGTTAGACCAGAATCGACATGGGGCAAGCTGCTCCTGCAAACCCGTGGGTACGCCCGTTCAGCTAGCGATACAAGGGGCGTGATGCCGAAGGTTCAAGGAGCCACTTCAGCGTGCCGATTTCAGCCTAACAGAGCCATTGATTTCACCCGGGCAACGACCGCGCCATTGCAACTGGCTATATCTTAACTGGCTATATTCTGGCTATACGATTATTGAGCTAATTGGATATACCAGCAATACCAGAAGCCGCCTAAAGTCAACAGCCGAACAGAATGTCCACCAAACGAAAGGCAAACGATCCCCATGGCAGCAGCGAACACCCCCGAAGAACAGGTAAAGCTCAACCGACAGCTGGCGCAGATGCTCAAAGGCGGCGTGATCATGGACGTCACCACGCCCGAGCAGGCACGCATCGCCGAAGAGGCCGGCGCCTGCGCCGTTATGGCCCTCGAGCGCATCCCCGCCGACATCCGCGCAGCCGGCGGCGTTTCGCGCATGAGCGACCCGAAGATGATCAAGGGCATCCAGGAAGCAGTTTCCATCCCCGTTATGGCCAAGTGCCGCATCGGCCACTTCGTTGAGGCGCAGCTGCTCGAGGCCATCGAGATCGACTACATCGACGAATCGGAAGTGCTCTCCCCCGCCGACGACACCTACCACATCGACAAGACCCAGTTCTCCGTTCCCTTCGTCTGCGGCGCCCGCGATTTGGGCGAGGCCCTTCGCCGCGTTGCCGAGGGTGCAACCATGATCCGCACCAAGGGCGAACCCGGAACCGGCGACGTGGTGCAGGCCGTGCGCCACATGCGCAAGATGAACGCGCAGATCCGCCACGTGGTTTCCCTGCGCGAAGACGAGCTGTTCGAAGAGGCGAAGCAGCTGGCAGTGCCGGTTCAGCTGGTGCGCTACGTCCACGAGAACGGCAAGCTGCCCGTGGTGAACTTCGCCGCCGGCGGCGTAGCAACCCCGGCCGATGCCGCGCTGATGATGCAGCTGGGCGCCGAAGGCGTGTTCGTTGGCTCCGGCATCTTCAAGTCGGGCAACCCCGCAAAGCGCGCCCAGGCAATCGTGAAGGCGGTTACCAACTACACCGACGCGAAGCTCATCGCCGAGCTCTCCGAAGACCTGGGCGAAGCAATGGTAGGCATCAACGCCGACGAGATCGAGCTCATTATGGAAGAGCGCGGTCGCTAATGGCTACCGCCATCCTGGCCCTGCAGGGAGCCTTCATCGAGCACCAGAAGAAGCTCGAGGCACTCGGCGAGAGCTGCTTCGAAATTCGCCAGCTCTCCGATTTGGAAAGGCCCTTCAGCAGGTTAGTGCTCCCCGGCGGCGAAAGCACCACCCAGGCCAAGCTTTTGCGTGAGCTGGGCTTGCTGGAGCCCTTGAAGGAAAGAATCGAAGCCGGCATGCCGGTGCTCGCCACCTGCGCGGGGCTTATCCTTCTGGCGGAAACCGTGGAAGGCACCGGCGATTTGGCGAACCTGAACCCGCAAGCCGCTGAGCTTCGGCTTGCGGTGCAGGGCTTCGGCACCCTGCCCATAACGGTATGCCGCAACGCCTACGGCCGGCAGCTGGGAAGCTTCCATGCGTACGGCGCTTTCGGCGAATTCAAGGATGTTCCGATGACCTTCATCCGCGCGCCCTACATCACCGAAGTCCGTGGCAGCACCCAAGTGCTTGCCGAATACGAGGGCAACGTGGTTGCCGTGCGAAGCGGCAACCAGTTGGGCATGGCGTTCCACCCCGAGCTCGATGCCGACAACCGCATCCACGAGCTGTTCCTTTCGCTTTAGGTGCAGCCGCTGCTCAAACCGACGGGGAAACACCGAGGAGACGATAGGGCTGTTCCTTGAGCCCAAGACACAGCAATGCCGTGAAGCTGCTGCTAAAGCAGGAAGCTTCACGGCATTTTTCGGTTCAATGGCAAACCCGCGTACCCCATACGGCAAACGCTGCCTGCACCCCCTGCGCCCCTCTGTCATTGACGCAACAGGATCAACGTGCCTGCTTACTTGCGCTCTTCCGCGCGCGCAGCTTCGTCCATTTTCTTCACCATGTCATCGGCGCAGGGGCAATGATCGGGGTTATGCGCACTGCAGCCGCCGCATTCATCGCAGGCAATGTACTTGCCCTGCTTATGCGCCCGCACCCAGCTGGCGATGATGGCCACTACCACAGCTATAAGGACGATCAGCACGATCGCAGATCCCAAGTTCATATCCGATCACTCCTTTTCAGGAAACACGAAAGCCGCGGGCTCACCATAGCATCTGGCAAGCCCGCGGCCGATTCGTGCAACTAAGCCGAAACCTGTATTACGCCTCGTCTACCGAACGGGCCACAGGCTTGCCCTGCCACTTGTTGGGGCGGAAGAGCAGCCACAGGAATGCGGCGAACAGGACGATTGCCACAACCGTGAACGGGTTGAAGGTAACCTCGCCCATGGCCATGCCAGCGAACTGGTAGATCCACAGGGAAACAACCCAGGCAATGCCGCACTGGTAGCCGATAGCCGCCCAGAACCACTTGCGGTTGTTCATCTCGCGCTTGATGGCGCCCATTGCCGCGAAGCAAGGTGCGCACAGCAGGTTGAACGCCAGGAACGCGTAACCGGAGCAGTAGGTGAATGCGGCCTGAACGTTTGCGTACCAGCCACCATCGCCGTTGTACAGGATGCCGAAGGTGGAAACAACGTTCTCCTTCGCAATGAGGCCGGTGATGGTTGCGGATGCAGCCTGCCAATCGCCGAAGCCCTGGCCTGCCCAAATCCAGCAGATCGCGCCGCCGATAACCGCCAAGATGGAATCGCTCTGATCCTCAACGGCAACCAAGCCCTCTGCGGTGACCCCGTAGCTGGAGATGAACCAGATAAGGATAGATGCCACCAAGATGATGGTGCCGGCCTTCTTGATGAACGACCATGCGCGCTCCCACATGCTGCGCAGCACGGCGCCGATGGTGGGAAGGCGGTAAGGAGGAAGTTCCATAACGAACGGTGCCGGGTCGCCTGCGAAGAAGCGGGTCTTCTTCAGGATGATGCCGGAGCACAGGATGGCGATGATACCCAGGAAGTAAGCGCTCGGGGCAACCCACCATTCGCCGCCGTACACCGCGCCGGCGAACAGGGCGATGATGGGCAGCTTCGCGCCGCAGGGGATGAACGTCGTGGTCATAACCGTCATGCGGCGGTCGTTCTGGTTCTCGATGGTGCGGGAAGACATGATGCCGGGAACGCCGCAGCCGGTACCGATGAGAATCGGGATGAACGACTTGCCGGAAAGGCCGAAGCGACGGAACACGCGGTCCAAGATGAAGGCCACGCGGGACATGTAGCCGCAGGATTCCAGGAACGCAAGCATCAAGAACAGGACAAGCATCTGGGGCACGAAGCCGAGCACGGCGCCGACACCGGCAACGATGCCGTCGAGGATCAGCGACTTCAGCCAATCAACGCATTGGATGGAATCCAGCGCGTTTTCAACCAACACGGGGATGCCGGGAACCCAGAAACCGTACTTGGTAGGATCGGGCTTGCTGCCCTCAAGCTCTTCCGAGTACTTCTTGTAATCGATTTCCTGAACCTGGCCCTCGTCGTCAACGTAGCTGGCCACGATATCCGACTTCGATGCTTCGTCAGCAAACGTGTCGGACTTGGGGTCGAGGCCCGCCTCGGTCGCGGCCTTCTCATAGGCGTCGATTACCTTCTGGTCGCCTGCATAGGGAGCAAGCACTCCCTGTGCGTCCTGGTATGCCTTCGCGTCTACTTCAACGGTGGAGTTCTCGCCGGACTCGCCGTCGTACGACTGGAAGCTGGCCGTCAGCCCAGCCGCCTTGGCGTCTTGCACAAAGGTCTCTGAGCTGGGATCAAGGCCTTTTTCCTTGGCAGCGGCCTCGTATGCCTCTACCGAGCTCTTGGCGTTGTCGTACTCAGCGTTCGCCTCGTCAAGCTGCTCCTGGCCAGGGCCGATGTACCAGCCGTCACCGAAGACGCCGTTGTTGGCCCAGTCGGTGGCAACCGTGCCCACGGTGCTTACCGCGATGTAGTACACCAGGAACATGACCACCACGAAGATGGGCAGTGCCAAGATTCGGTTGGTTACCACGCGGTCGATCTTGTCGGAAGTGGTCATGCCGCTCGAAGAGCTCTTGCTGCGGCAGTGATCGATGATGCTCGAGATATGCGAGTAGCGGTCGTTGATGACCACGCTCTCGGTATCGTCATCGGCTTCCTTTTCCAGCTTCTCGATGATGTCGGAAACATCGGGCGCGCTGGGCAAGGATGCGATGATCTTCTCGTCCTTTTCCAGCAGCTTGATGGCGTAGAAGCGCTTCAGCTTCTCGGGGATGTCGGAGGGAAGGCGCTCGATGATGCCGGAAAGCGCTTCCTCTGCAGGGGCGGAAAGGGTGATCGGCGTGGCCGGGGCGGCGGAGCCGATGGTCTTCAGGCAGTTCACCACCTCGTCAATGCCCTCGTTGCGAAGGGCAGAGATCTCGATGACGTTGCAGCCAAGCTCCTTGGCCAACGCGTCGGAATGGATCTCGTCGCCGCGCTTGCGCACGACATCCATCATGTTCACGGCGACAACCACCGGAACGCCCATCTCAAGCAGCTGGGTAGTGAGGTACAGGTTGCGCTCAAGGTTGCTACCATCGACGATGTTCAGGATGGCGTCGGGCTTTTCCTGGATAAGGAAATTACGCGCAACAACTTCTTCGAGGGTATACGGGGAAAGGGAATAGATACCGGGGAGGTCGGTGATCTCGATGGACTTGTCGTCCTTGAGCTTACCGCCCTTTTTCTCTACGGTTACGCCCGGCCAGTTGCCAACATACTGGTTGGAACCGGTAAGAGCGTTGAACAGGGTTGTTTTGCCGCTGTTCGGGTTGCCGGCAAGTGCAACTCTCATTCATTCCTCCATTCTTTGTTAGATAAAGCTAACTGATGGGTTTAAAAAAGACCGCTGGGGAAGCGGCCGCGGGCACGAGTGCCAGCCTGCCGAAGGATACTTGCTTAACCCTTTGGCTGGCGGGCATCTACTCGACCTCGATCATTTGCGCATCTTCCTTGCGCAGCGACAGCTCATAGCCGCGAACGGTGACTTCCACCGGGTCGCCCAAAGGCGCCACCTTGCGAACATAAACCGAACAGCCTTTGGTGATGCCCATGTCCATGATGCGGCGCTTGACGGCACCGGCACCTGCGAGCTTCACGACGGTGACGGTTTCGCCGTTCTTTGTTTCTCGAAGAGTCTTCACGTATTCCTCCTTCCGTTTTTCGCTGGGGGGATGCGATATGCAACGGAGAGCCGCTAGATCATGATGTGCTTAGCGAGCTCCGAGGAGAGCGCAACACGCGCGCCCTTCACGTTGACGATGAGGTTGCCGCCGTTGCGCGAGATCACCGTGATCTCGTCGCCGGGGATGAAACCGAGGTTCTCCAAATGGCGATGCAGGTCGCCATCGCCGCGAAATGCCTTAACACGGTAAACCCCGTTGCTCTTCACTTCGGCCAAGACCATCTGGAACCCTTTCGATGCGTAACATGCGCGGCTATACAGCATGGGCATGTTATCTGTAGTTAACTATCAGACGATGTTAACCTGATCAAACAAAGTTGGCAATGGATAACTTAGAGCGCCGAGGTCGGCTCAATTGATGCTTTAATCGGATGGAAACCAAGCCTCGCAAGAACGCAAACAGCCAAAACAAGCCTACTTCCAGGGGATATCCCGAATCTGAAGACGGATCGAGGGGGCAACTTCCAGCGACGATTCCGTGAGTTGGGAAGAGCTGGCCTCAACTTAATTTTCAGACAGGAATTCCTCGAGCTGCTCTGGCTCCACAGAGGAATCGCTCAAGCCCAAGCCGAAGGCATCCGACACGGCAAATGCCTGAGCGCGGCGCAGGGCGGCAGCATCCTCGTCGCCTGCCTGCTTGAGGTAGGTCGATGAGAGCAGCAACGACCGGGAAACATACCCCATAAGCTGAGGGTCGGGCTGCGAAAGCTGCAGCATGGCAGCCATCGAATCGGGCGTCATGCGAAGCAGAAGAGACCCGTCCATCTCGGTTGCATCTTCCAGCGATGCGTCCAGCAGCTCTGCGGCTGCACGCGGGTCGTCGTCCCCGTGGGCGCGCTGAAGGCTTTCGCGGATAGCGCCTGCCAGCATCAAGAACATGCGCATAAGATAATCCTGCGTGAACATGCTATTCCCCTCCTGGGCAGCGAATTCCCAAATGGCCGTAGGCGCGCTCGGTTGCCTGGCGGCCCTTGGGCGTACGAACCAACAGGCCCTGCTGCAGCAGATAGGGCTCGTACACGTCTTCGATGGTATCGGGCTCTTCCGAAAGGGCCGAAGCCAAGGTGGTAAGGCCCACCGGGCGCCCAGAGAACTGAACGCACAGCAGCTCCAATATGCGGTTGTCCACCGGGTCGAGCCCGAGCGAGTCCACCTCGAAGAAAGCCAGCGCCTGGGCTGCGCAGTCTTCGTCTATGGGCGATACACCCTTCACCTGCGCCCAATCGCGCACGCGCTTCAGCAGACGGTTCGCCAAGCGCGGGGTGCCGCGGCTGCGCCGGGCAATCTCCAACGCGCCCTCTTCCAAGATATCCACGTCCAAGATCTTGGCCGACCGGCGCACGATAAGCGCCAGCTCTTCGGGCGCATAGTAGTTAAGGCGGAAGGCTATGCCGAAGCGGTCGCGCAAGGGGCCGGTTAGCAAACCCGTTCTTGTGGTGGCGCCGATCAGGGTAAAACGCGGAAGATCCAAGCGAATCGACCGCGCGGCCGGGCCTTTGCCCACCACGATATCGAGCGCGAAATCCTCCAACGCCGGATACAGCACTTCTTCCACCATGCGGTTCAAGCGATGGATCTCGTCGATGAACAGTACATCGCCCTCTTCAAGGTTGGTGAGGATGGCCGCCAGATCTCCCGTGCGCTCGATAGCCGGGCCGCTCGTCGTTTTGATGCGAACGCCCAGCTCGTTGGCGACTACCGCTGCAAGGGTGGTTTTGCCCAAGCCCGGAGGGCCCGAGAACAGGATGTGATCGACCACATCGTTGCGCGCCCGCGCCGCCTCGATAAGGATGGAAAGGCTATCCTTCACCTTCGCCTGCCCCAAATACTCGGACAGACGAACCGGGCGCAAGCTGCGGTCTAGCGCAAGGTCGTCTTCCACAAGGCCAACCGAGCAGGTGCGCTCGGCAGCATCGGCGCCAGCACGCAGCGGATTGCCAGGAGCCGCCATGGGCGCCTCGAACAGCGCGCTCTCTATTTCAAGGTCATTGGACAACTTAACACCTTACCAGCCAGCGGCTTACTTACCTAAACGCCTCAAAGCGTACTGCAAAAGACCCGCCTCGTCTGCATTCGCCGGCGCGCCCTTCAAGGCAAGCTCGGTTTCCTCGGAGGTGAAGCCCATGGAAAGCAGCGCCTCTGCCGCACCCTTCTTGGCATTGGCCGACTGGGCAGAAACACCCGGCAGAGCCCCCTGATCGGAAGCGGCAAACGAATCTTTCAGCTCCAAAACGATGCGGGAAGCCATTTTCTTCCCCACCCCCGGAACACGCTGGATGGCGGCAAGGTCCTGCGCAACGATGGCCGCTATAACCTCTTGTGGGTCGTAGGTGGAAAGCACCGACAGCGCCACCTTCGGGCCCACGCTCGAAACCGAGACCAGCTTCGAGAACACTTCCTTTTCGCCTTGCGAGCTGAAGCCGTACAGCACCAGCGCGTCATCGCGCACCTGAAGGTGCGTAAGGACCTGAACGCTATCGCCCGTCTGGCCAAGGCGCGAAAGCCCCCTGCCCGACATGGCAACCTCGTAGCCGATGCCGGCCACCTCGATGATGGCGGAAGTTGCGGTTTTCGCAGCAACCGTTCCGTGCAGGAAGGAGATCATGGGCAAACGCTCCTTTCGCGTACGCCGAACGAATGGGTGGTATAGCAGATGGCAGCAGCAAGCGCATCTGCGGCATGGTCGGGCGAAGGGGGCTTTTCCAGGCCCAAAAGCTGCTGCACCATGTACTGCATCTGCCGTTTGTCGGCAGACCCGGAGCCAACCACCGCAAGCTTTATCTGGCTAGGCGAGTACTCTGCCAAGCCCATACCGGCGCCCGCACAGGCAACCAAAGCCGCGCCGCGCGCCTGACCGGTGGCGAAGGCGCTTTTGGCGTTGTTGCCGAACCATACGGTCTCGATGGCCACGCTTTCCGGGCTATAACGGCGAACCACTGCGCTAACTTGCTGATATATGGTTCCCAAACGATCGTGGAGCAAGGAGCTGGGGCCGGTTTCCACGCAACCGTAGGCAACGCAGGAAAGCTTCGCCCCCTGCTGGCAGACCACGCCCCACCCCGTATGGGCAAGGCCGGGGTCTATGCCGAGTATCGTTCGGTAACTGGCCATGCTTCCCTTTCAAACAAACATTTGTTCGTATAATAGCACAACAAGCCAACGAACATGCGAATGGGGAAGGCGGGGTGCGCGTTAAGTTTTGCGGGAAAACCGGCTGGAAGCTTTGCCAACGAAACGCAACCGGCCAGCGTTTCGCTAAAGGCCTATGCTCTTGAAGTACTCCAGCCACTTGTCGAAGGACTCGTCGCTGATGGCGTGCTCCATCTGGCATGCTTCCTCTTCGGCGACCTCGAGGGAAAGGCCCACCTTCTCGTTCAGGAAGCGGGTAAGCTTCTCGTGGCGCTCGAGCACCGACTTGCCGTAGTTGTACCCGTCTTCGGTAAGAGTGATGTCGCCGTAATAGGGCTGGTCAAGCATGCCGGAAGCCTTCAGGCTGGCAACCGCCTTCGAAACAGAGGCCTTCGAAACCCCCAGCTTGGAGGCGATATCAACCGAGCGAACCGCCTGAGTATCGGTGCCGCCCAGCATGACGATGGCCTCAAGGTAGTCCTCGTGCGACATGGATACCTTTTCCATATTCCATTTCCCCTCTCCGGCGAAAGCCGGTTTTCAGAACAGATTGCACTGCCATGCAGGAACAGGGCTCATGGTGAAATCTGCCCCTTTACGCCGAAACGCTGCAGTACGGCACTGCGGCGCATGCGTGAAATGGGCGTTTCGAATGCAACATGCATAGCTAGCTCCATAGTATACTTGTCCCACACTGCAAACCTTCACGAAAGATGGATTCATGCCTACCAATCGTTACGTTGACACCCGCGGACGGTGCGCCGAGCCGGCAACCTTCACCGAAGCCGTTGTGAAAGGCCTTGCCGATGGCGGCGGTCTCTTCGTCCCTGAAACGCTTCCGCACCTTAACCTGGAAGAGATCCTGGCGCTGGCGAAGCTCCCTTACGCCAAGCGCGCAGCGTATATCTACCGCTCCTTCAACATCGACCTGCCCGAGGGCAAGATCGACGAGCTCATGGAAGCCACCTACGGCGGCCGTTTCGACGACGAGGCCATCTGTCCCATCCACTCCATCGACGGCTCCACCCATGTGCTCGAGCTGTGGCATGGCCCCACCAGCGCCTTCAAGGACATGGCGCTGCAGTGCCTGCCGAACTTCTTCAGCGCCAGCGCACAGCAGCTGCGTGAGCAGGGCAAGCTAAGCAACACCTTCCTTATCCTGGTGGCAACCTCGGGCGATACCGGCAAGGCCGCACTCGAGGGCTTCAAAGACCAGAACGGCGTGAAGATCGCCGTCATGTACCCCGACGGCGGCGTGAGCGACATCCAGTACAAGCAGATGGCAACCCAGGGCGGCAACAACACCATGGTTTGGGCCGTGAAGGGCAACTTCGACGACTGCCAAACCGGCGCGAAGAATGTCTTCGGCGACGAGGCCTTCGCCAAGCAGATCATGGAAGGCAGCCAGGTTGCCCTTTCCAGCGCGAACTCCATCAACTGGGGTCGCCTGCTTCCCCAGGTTGTGTACTACGTCTCCAGCTACGCCGAGCTCGTTGCCCAGGGCAAGCTCGAAGCCGGCAAGCCGCTTGACGTCTGCGTTCCCACCGGGAACTTCGGCAACATCCTTGCCGCCTGGTACGCAAAGCAGATCGGCACGCCGCTGGGCACCCTGTTCTGCGCCAGCAACGAGAACCGCGTGCTCACCGACTTCATCAACACCGGCAGCTACGACATCTCCGAGCGCAAGTTCGTGCTCACCCCCTCCCCTTCCATGGATATCTTGGTATCGTCGAACGTCGAGCGCCAGCTCTTCGAGCTCACCGGGCGCAACGCTCAGGCAATCGCCACTTGGATGGACGAGCTCAAGCAGAACAAGAAGTTCTCGGTAGACGCCGAAACCCTTGCCAAGCTGCAAGCAGACTTCAAGTCCGACTCGGTCGACAGCGCAACCTGCCTGGCAACCATCAAAGAAGTGCTCGAGCAGCACGGCTACCTTATCGACCCGCACACCGCCGTTGCCTACAAGGTTGCCGAGCGCCTTCGCGGCGAAAACCCCGTGCTCATCGCCTCCACCGCGCACTGGGCGAAATTCGGCGAGAACGTCTACCGCGCCCTTCACGGGCTTAACCCCGGCGATGCCCTGCCCGCCCAGGTCGCAGAGCTCAGCGGATGCCAGTTGAACGACCTTATCGCCGATGAGGCAAACAGCCACAACATCCCGAAGGGCCTAGCCGAACTGGATTCGCTGCCCATCCGCTTCAAAGACGTGATCGAGGGCACCACCCCCGCCATCGAAGAGGCGGTTCTCTCGTTCCTGAAATAGGCCAACACCCTGTTTTACAAGGCCAGCTGGGAAATCTGCCCCAGCTAAAAACAGCAAGCCCCTTGGCAACTGCTTCAGCAGAAAGCCAAGGGGCTTGCCCGTTCCTAGGCCTTACCCTTGCTCGGGCCTACCCCGCCCGGCAGGCACCGTCTGCTGCTTCGAGCAGGCGTCTTGGGCAACCTTGATGCTGATGATCACTTCCATCAGCTGGTCGGGCCGCAGCAGCCCGCCTTCCGTGCGCTTACAGGCAGCAGTCAGTCCCTTAGGGACGTTCACGGTAATACCGAACGGGCCGTCTACGGCCAGCGCCGTTTCCTCAACGGGAACAATGCGCCCTATGCCGCTCCCATCTTCCAAAGAGCTCTTCGGCGGCAATGGAGCGCTGAGGTTTTCGCCGGGAAGAACGTCATCGAACCCAGCAACCGGGATCTCGACCTTCTCCTGCCATCCTTCCGCCTCTGCACCCGGGCCCGCCCATCGATCCATGTCTCCATCGGCTCCCCGTTCGGCAGTCTTGGCAGCATCCTGCCGCTCGGAGGTCCCAAACGAATGCAGGCAGTTGTAGCAAACCGGCATATCCGCAAAGCAGCGAGCCTTGCAAACGGGGCATTCTTTCATTGCCATCGCAGAGCCTGGCGCATTGGTGCCGTCTGAAAGCAAAACCTCCCCGGCCAAACCGGTGCGCGTTGCTCCGGCGAAACCTTCGCCCGCAGCCCCTGCCACGCCCATAGCCGCCCGCCTCCGCTTTGCCTGGGTTGCCTGCTGAGCATTCATCTTCCTATACATATCGCTATCTCCTCTCCTTCGCGATACCATCTGCCAACGTTCCCGGGAACCCATTCCCGCTCAAGGACCGCGCATGCACGCGGGCAGCGAACGAGCCTGCCCGGCGCCACTTTCTCCAGCGAACGGACCACGGTTCCGTCCCGAGCGCAAAAAGCCACATCAAGGGGGTGTTTCATCCCGAACGTATGGATAGAGCAGCAGGGGGCTATCATCAGCACGCACCCCTTCGGCCGAGGCACAAGGAACCCCCGCAACCGATCCAAGAAGCCAACCGCCGGCACCAGCACGAACGTTTCGCCATCTCTACTCATCGCAGCTCCTAGCATTTATCACCACGGCTGTCCCGCTGCCCACCCCAGAGCACGTTGCCGTAGCCCATCGGTACGTTCCAGCGTCTTTCGCGAACGTCGCCCCCGTCTGATTCCCGCCAGAAACGAACGTCCAGCCCTTGCCTGCCATCTCTGCCTTTACCTGGTCGAAGGCGGAATCCGAAGACCCATCCAGAACAAAGCCGACAACCACCCCGTCAGCATCCACCGAGCAGAGGGCATCGGCGAACAACGGCACTTCGCGTTGCGCGCCTTCCGGAAGAGCAGTCCTGTACCCCGAAAGCGATTCCCCCGAAACCAATCGGGCCAGCACCTCTGTGCCGCCATCGTCGACCCCGACAACGGCCGAATCGCCAGCCTGTTCGCCCTCAGCACCCACGCCGCTCGATTGCAATTTGCTGGGCCACAGGAGCAAAACGATTGCCAGCAGCAGAAACAGGGCAACAACCCGCCATGCTCTTGGGTAAAGGGCACGGCATACCGGCCGCCCGCCAGCCTTGAGCTTGTCCATCTAGAACACCACCCCCGGCTTGTAGGCGGAAACCGATATGCTCGACTCGTGGTTCAGCGCCGGAAAGCTCACCCCGAAAGCCCCTCCCAGCCTGCCTTTGCCAAACAGCGTAGGCTCGAACGAAAGCCTTCCCGAAAACGAGACGATGCCGCCTTCCGTGCCAGAGCAGGAAACGTTTACCTCCAGGTTCTCTGCCGCAAATTCCTCTTCCATGGCGGCCTGCACCAATGCCGAGCTTTGCTCTGGTCCCTGCCCGTACGCCGGCGAAGCCGCATAGGTGCACACCGCACTTCGGAAAACACGATCGAAAGCGGCGCAATCGGAAAGGAACAGAACGGCGTTCACGGCCGTAAGGGCAACAAGCAGCATGGCGGGAAACAGCACAACGAATTCGATGGTCATCTGGCCAGCTGTCTTCTTTGAGATCATCTCCATTGGCGCACTCCTGTCCAACTTGCGGCAACATCCCTCAGGTAAGAGATCCCGTCCTTTACCGCCTGCTCCAAACCACCGGTTACCGCCTGGGGCAGGGCCACGGTAACCGGGATCTCCACCACGCCGTCCAGAAGAACGATGGTCGCGATGGTGTACTCCCCTCCCAGCTCCTCGATAGATTGCAGCGCCGCAGACTGCAAGCTGGATAGCGCGCCATCGATACCTGCATCCCCTTCCAGGGCAACCGCTCGGTCCTTGGCAGAAAGAAGGGCGGCGGAAACCGACGACCCATCGACTTCCAGCACGTGCGAGGAATTCACCAGCACCGCCTTTCGCGCGCGCAGATCCGGTGGCGAGAACCCAACATCGGAAACCACGCCCTCGAGCTTCTTGGAGGCCCACGATCCCAAACCGCTGGCGCTGGCCAGGGGGATAGAGTCGATCGCCTGCTTCACCGAATCCGCCATGGCATCATGCCCTTGGGTATAGACGCCCAGCAAACCCGACCAAAGGCTCAAGACCGGCTTCGCGGAACCGACCAGTGCGCCGCCTTCGGCGGAAACGCCGTCCAAGAACGAGGTGATAACGTTGCTGCCCTCGTCCGACGACTCGCGCACCAACGTCGCGCACGAAAGCGCCATCCGAGCGCCCAATTCTGCCGAGCTCCCGGAATCAACGAACGACGAGGGGAAACGGGAGGCAGGAGCCATCGTGTCCACAACAAGGACCACCGCCCCGTAATGGCCTGGCGGCGTTATGTCTATGCGGTTCTCACAGGCTTGCGCCAGAGCCCCCTCAACCGATGAAAGCAGGCCTTCAGCCTCTTCCTTCACTTTGCCGCTTAGGGGGTCGAACTCGGCACGGGCCTTCTGGTACTCAGCCGCAGCTTCGGCAACTATGTTGTAGTGGTACTCGAAGCCGTTTTCGATGGAAGACGAGGCCGCAGCCACCCTGCCCATGCTGGTCGGGGAGAACTTGCAGTACGGGCACGCCACGTAGCCGGAAACGCTGTCCATCTCCCGAATGCAGCCGAGCCCGAGATTCGAACCCTGCGCCGCGCCGGGACAGCCTTCCCATGCGTGCATCACCATTACCCCGCTGGCATCTACCGTCTTGGGGTAAACCGCATCAAGGTAAAGGGCGGTTGCCCTCATCTCGTCGGTATTCTTCGGGAGCAAGGGGAACAGGGCGTCGAACGAACCGTCCGCTTCATGAACGTATCCTTTGCCCACCTCGGCTTGCGCATAGGCGTAAAACCGCTTCCTCAAGGCAGAATCCGCCCGCTCGTCAACCGACGAGCCTAGAGGCGCCTCTATTCGGTAACGCACCTGGTAATAAGCCTTCGCCCGTTCAAGGGCTGCCGAGAAATTCCAGGTATCGACCGTAGAGAAGAAGGGGTTCTGCAATCCCTGCATCCCCGCAAGCTTCGAGGCGCGCTCGTACATGCAGTAGGAGTCCTGGCTGCCGGAATCGTGCTCGTAGGCGCGCTGCTTCCACTCATTGGCGCGCTGGGCTGCTTCCTCCGCCTTTCGCGCATCCTCTCGTAGCTGCTCCTGATGCGCATCCACTTCCGAAAGGGCTTCGTCCGACTCGCTGAAGGAAGATTCGCTCCCCTTCTCCATCTCCCATGGCTGCAGTATGGCGATTCCCTGGTAACGGGCACCCGATTTCGAATTGGCGGCAAACACCTCCTGCGCCTTGACGGTTGCCAGAAACGGCAATGCCTCCGCGATCTTCGTCAACGATTCCTCTGCGGACCTGCTAAAGGAATCGCGCGATTCCTTCAGCTGCTTTGCCGCATCTATGAATACCTTCGACAGCGCTTCGGTGGGCGGGATGCACGCGCAGACAACCCCCAAACCCAGCGAGCAGACCATAGTGAGCGACAAGCTCAAGATCACCGCGTCGCATATGCTTGCGGCAATGTAGAACTCACCAACCGTGTTCTCTGCTGCAAGAGCCGCCGCATCGGCAACCTCCTGTACCTGGGCAGAAGCGGTATTCACCTCGTAAACGCGTGCCGCAGTGAATATCAGCGCCAGGGTGAGCAAAAGCGCTATTGCCATTCCAACGGTAGAAAAGCCCTCTTCAGTCCAGAACAACGATGATCTTTCCCGTTCCTGCCGAATCATGAGCGCCCCGCCGTCGAGCCGTCTTGGGCAACCCAAGCATCCGGGACAAGACCCAGGTCATTGCCCAAAACCCAATCGCTTTTCACTTGCTGGGCAACCTCCACCTTCTGGGAGAAGCATCCGTCGCTGCCGGTTAAGCCCAAGGCGCTTGCCCCGAAGTCGAAGAAGGGCAGCGGCTTGACGCGGTTCTCGATGGAAACGCCCACCCGCTCGTGGGTCTCGTCGCCCCGAAGCTCCACCACCCACGAGCAATCGGATTCATGCACATGGAAATTCTCTTGCTGGGGAATCGAGCCAAGATGGCGCAGGATGTATCCCTTGAACGCGTCCTCGGAGCCGTACTCGTCGACGGGACGCGTAGCCAAAAGCCGGCACCCCTCCGCAGCCGCCGATTGCATAACCATGCGGTTGTACAGCAATATCCCCGGTTGGATCAGCATCATCAGCAAAAGCAATATGAGGGGGATGAGAAAGGCTCCCTCAACTGTTGCCTGGCCGCGCAATTGCCTTTTTGCCATAGTTTCCGATCCCCCTCCTTCACTCAATACAGCAGCACGTCTGCCCACGCACCCGTCGCGACGTTCTTCAGATGATGGGATGCCGATTGCAATGCATGCTCGACAACCATCCCCGATTGGAACAAGTCCGCCATGGCCCCCAGCCCAAGCACAAGAGCCAGGAACGCGGCGAAGACGATTGCGTACTCGACCGTCGATTGGCCCGATAGCCTTCTGCCGCCCATCACAAACCGTTGATGCCATCAGATATGGCATTCCAAAGCTCCTGGATCTTCGGACGGAATACCGTGATGGCCAGAATCGCAATCACGACGAGTACTCCAACGATAATTGCGTACTCTGTGGTGCCCTGACCAGGCATTTTTCGCAGTTCATGCCGAAGATTCCAAACCTGGCGAACAGGACGGATCTGGCGATCGATGCATTCGCCTAGAGCGCGCACCATCGCCGAAGCAGAACGAGATACGCCCCCGCTCCGACAAATCGACCCTTCCTTGCCGAAATGAATCCCTGCTTGCTTTTCCATCTTCCTTTCCTTTCTCCTAGAAGTCGTTCATCAGATCCAACATGATCGGACCCATGATCAATATCAGCATCGCCGGCAATATCAGGGCCCCTACGGGCAGCAGCATCTTCACCGGCGCTTTCGCCACCTGCTCTTCAAGCTTCGCCTTCCTTATGGCCCGAGCCTCAACTGCCAAAAGGCCCAGATTATCCGCCAACGACGTACCGAACCTCAGCGACCGGATAACGTTTTCCGCAAACCTTTCGAACAGCTGAGAATCGTACGAGCGGGCAATGCCCCTTAGCCCTTCCGCGCGGGATATAAGGCTATGGCTCCACTGCCGTTGGGCAGAGGCAAGCGAAGCAGACAGCGACCCATCGAAGGAATCGCAGTACAGCAAAAGAGCCCTATCGAAGGACATGCCGCTCTTCAGGCCAAGCACAACCACTTCGATCATCTGGCTCAACTGATGCTCGGCGGAAAACGAACGGCAACGCGATTCCTCTTTCAGCGCCCGCATCGGCGCGCTCCATCCAAGCATCAAGCCAACCGCAAAGCCGATGCACATCAGCAAAGACGAGAAAACACAGCCGACCAATGCGCCCGCCAGGCCAGCGACACCGGCCAAGCGCAAACGCGTCTTAGCAAAGCCTTCCTGCGTCAAAACGGATTCAAGCCCCGCTTTTGCAACCAGATCGGCGTTCTTTGCAAAATCCCCGGCTGCCAAACGCCCCAGAGACGAGGCAAGCTGCCCCGTGCCGCTTGAGAGAACTGCCATTCGCTCGATCACCCAAGCGCCAAGCCCTCTTGATTCCAGGGAGACCCCCATAGACCCAAGAACAGAGCCGCTGCCCATCGCCCGCAGGGCATCCCTTTTCCGCCTGAGGTTCTCTTTCCTGCTGAACCCGCCGTATCCGACTATGCCGCCTGCCGCAAAAGCGCAAGCCGCAGCTGTGCCAACAAGCGCCCCCGTTATCATCTGGCACCCACTTTCAGCATCTTCCGTACAAGCACGACACCCGTTGCCTGCATCCCCAGGGCAACCGCCAGAAGAACAAGCCCCAACGCGCTCTCGAAGAACGGCGAAAGGAACCCAGGGGACACAAGGGAGAACAAGCCGATAAGGGCAAACGGCATCACGGTAACGATCTGGGCCGAAAGCTTGGCCTGCGCCGTTTGCGTTCGGAGCGATCGTTTCAGCTCTATCTCGTCGGAAACAGACTGGCGCGTTGCCTCAAGGATCCGCTGCATGCTGCTTCCTGTGCGATGCTGGATCTCCAATGCCGTCGCAAGAAACACCAACTCCGGTTCAGTTGACCCCCTCTTCAACTCCCCCAGCGCGGCCTCAGCTCCGCCGCCGGTCTCAAGAACGCCCGATACTTTTGCGAAAAGATCCTTCAGCGCGCCGCTGCTTCTTTGCTCAACCTCGCTGATGGTTTGGCTAAGGGAATATCCCGTTTGGAAACAGGCCTTCATCGACTGAAGAGCTTCGGGTATCTCCTCGCGCATTTCCTCCCGCCGCCTTTCGCGCCGTCTGGCAACCCAAGACCCTGCTCCCAAAAGAGCGCAACCCCAAATCGCCAGCACGCAAACCAAAGACCCCGAAACGGCAAATGCCGCAATCCCCAGCACTAAAAGACCGAGAACGACAAGGGAGGCTACCGACTCTTTCGTGCATACGAATCCCGCAACCTGAGCCTCGCCAACCAGCCCATCGGCAAATGCCGTAACACGCTGCGAGCGCAAGGCCATGCGAGCCGGTGCCTTGAAAGCGGGGACCCCATCGGAGAGCACCGTCGAAAGCAACGAACCGCTGATGCCTGAACGGACTATCGCCCGCTTCGACCTTAGGCGCTCTACGAAGATGCCGCCTAAGATCCTTGCGAGCGCAATCCCGAAAAGCCCAGCAGAAACCGCAGCCGCTACAAGCAGGATGCTCTTTGTTTCCATAAACGCACCTCCTCCCTATCTGCTATGCCCAGAAAAGGCAGGTCGTCCAACCAATCAGGGAAAAGCTCCCAAGCCCTGTTTCCCGTAACGAGGTTTTGACAGAAGAAGCGCCGAACGCAGCAGGTCGATTTCTCCTTGTCCCAGAAGTAGCTGGATATCTCGCAAATTCCGCGCCGGCCATCGGGATAACGCGTGGTTTGCACCACCAAATCAATCGCGCTGGCTATCTGCGCCTCTATCGCATCGATGGGAAGTTCGGCGCCGTAGCGCACCATCGTTGCAAGGCGAGCCACCGCTTCGCTGGGAGAATTCGCATGCAGCGTTGTCAACGAGCCGTCGTGGCCTGTAGACATTGCCTGAAGCATATCGAGCGCCTCGGCACCGCGGCATTCGCCCACAACGATCCGGTCAGGACGCATTCGCAGCGAGTTGACCACCAAATCGCGGATGGAAACCTCTCCTTGCCCCTCGGCATTCCTTGGCCGCGCCTCCAAACGCACAACATGAGGATGCTCGGTGAAACGAAGCTCGGCAGAATCCTCTATCGTGACGATCCGCTCTTCCTGCGGGATAATCGCCGAAAGCGCATTGAGCAGGGTTGTCTTGCCGCTGCCCGTTCCCCCGGAAACCGCAATGTTGCATCGTCTGCGAACAGCCCATTCCAAAAACGTCTCGATCAGGGAATCGAACGATCCCAAATCCCTCATCTCCCGCAAGGAAAACGCATGGGAGCGGAATTTCCTGATGGTGACCGCCGGGCCATCTAGCGCCAGCGGCGGAATCACCGCGTTAACCCTATGTCCTTCCGGCAAACGGGCATTCACCATGGGGGAAGACTCATCGACTCGCCTTCCCAGCGGTCCCACGATCCTGTCGATCAGCGAATACACCTGGGCGTCTTCAGCGAATGGGTGCTTGGCCTGATAGAGACGTCCCTCCCTCTCGTAATACAAAGACTTGGAGCCATTCACCATGATCTCCGTGATCGACTCGTCTTCGAGCATTTCCTCGAGCGGCCCAAGCCCGAAAACCTCATCAAGATAGCGCTCTACCAAAGAATCGGAAGATATCGATTCGTCCACAAGCCAAGGCTCGTCCCTAAGCACACGCTTACAGGCTTGGCGGATCTCGTTTCTGGCTTGCCTGGGATTGCGGGCTATCAAGCGCGCTGCCTGGTTCGCCGGAACCAGCTCGCCCACCTTCAGGCGCAGCTCGTCAAGCGCACAATCGGATGCGCTCCTTCCCGAGACGCCTCCCGGCGCCCTAGACGCCGATGCCCGCTCTATCAAAGACATGCTGCCCGCCTTTTCCTAAAGCCCCCGAAAAGGAACTTCTTTGATGCAGAATCGCCGGCAGAGACAGCAGGCGCTCCAGATTGGGTGCCATCTGGCACAACAGCCAACAACAGCTTTTCCAGCGAAGAGACAAATGCGTTCTTAGACGCAATCAAGTCTCCGGGAAGCCCTGCCCCCAAGAGCTCGCCTACTTCCTTTCCGCCGTCCCTCAATTCCTCGACATGCACGCCATGAAGCGCACAGGAAACATCTATCGAGGTCAGAAGCGCATGCTTCGAGCAGAAGTTGAGCACGAACAGGAATTGGCGCGTAGCGATTCCGCATCGCTCGCACAGCTCAAGGGCATGAGAGCACGAGCGAACCGAGGAAGGCCTTTGGTCGAGCATGAACAGGATCTTGTCGGAAGCCTCGATCACCTGCATATGGGACTCAGACCAGAATGCTCCGGTGTTGACGACGATCAGGTCGAACGAACCCTTGAAGCTGCAGATGAATTCTGCCAATCTACCCATGATCAGCTCCGATTGCTCGAGTTTTCGAGGCGATCTGATCAATGCGGGCAAGCCCCCGTCGGGCTCAACCTGGGCCATCCTCTCTGGCTGCGCCATAAGGTCGGCAATGTCGAAGCCGTCTTCTTTCCCCAGAAGGAACCCCATATCACCGAACTGCAGATCCGCGTCGATCAAAAGCGTCTTCAATCCCCGCGATTGCGCCATGGCGGCAAGGCTAACCGCAACGGTGCTTTTCCCCACACCCCCGCATCCGCCTACAACGGAAACCACAAAGGCGCTTTGCTCAGATTGGCTCTGCTTGAACACCGCCTGGGATATCAGCTCTTCTTGGGTTTTCTGAACCGCTCTACCAGATGATTTAGGCAATGAGCCGCCACCTGCCGCAAAGACCTGCCCGGCGCTACGAGGCTGTTCGGGTCTAGGGGCTTCGGAGCCAAACAGCTCTTCCCCTGCAAGACAATCGTCTTCGAACTGAGCGCCATAAGGCTCATCTAGCGGTATGTCGGCTATTTTCCGGAAGCCGCGCGTATCCCAACGCCCCATATCCTCCAGCTTGGATCCACCCGGCGTTGCCGTAGGTGCAGGACTATCCAGCCATAGCCGTTTCTGCTCAAAGTATGCGCGAACGAATTCCTCCAACCCTCTGATCAGTCCTACGCCCGCAGCTTGGCATCTGCCCACTTCCGATCCTGTGCCACCGAACGAGATCAGGTCAACGTTTCTATCGATCCTGTCGCCCTTCAGCGCGGCAGCAAGGTTGATCCCCTCCATATCGTCGGAAGAAACAACCCAAACCGGAGACGACCCGCCATCGCCCGCAAGGGCCCTACGAACATCAGCAGCACTGCTGAACACCCGCAGCCATGGCTGGGCAACAAGATTCTCGTCCACCAGGCCGATAACCTCAGGATGATTCAACGTCTGTGAATCAACGCATAGTACCGTTTTCCGCATTTTGAAATCCTCTCCCCACGGCAAAATCACCGGGAACTCGCCCATTGGCCAATACCTGTAGAAGTTAGCTGGAAGCCTGACCCTGCCCCGTTTCGCCCGAGGCACCAGAGGCCGCTTCACTTGAAGCCTCGCCACCATTCTGCGAATCGCCCGAGGAAGAATCACTGCTCTTGGCCGGCAGAACGAAGTAGATATCCATAGATTGGGACGCAGTAACGAACTCTTGGGATTGATCCAGCGGAACCGCCAAGGTCACCCAACTGACCTTCGATTTAGACGAATTACCGCCCTCGACGTTAGTGGCCAGAACAAGAATGTTCTTCCCGATGCAGGCGGTTTGCGAACCTGTTGCGTACACATCAACCAGGCATCCGGCACACAAGCTTCCCCCAACCGTCTGCACGTCCTGGGCTGGCACCGAAAGCGCAACGCAGCCCTCAGGCACATCGATGCTCGCAGCACTCGAGTCGAATCTTCTCTTCGAGATAGCCTCACCTTTAACGATCATCGAAGAAACCTGAGCATCCTTAACATCGCCTAGCGTAGATATGCATTCCTCGGGCAATAGATCGCTGAGCCATGTTTTGGTGGTGCTGTTCGAAGAGTTCAGGGTCTCCCCCGGGTAGATGTCTTTTGTGGCCACAAGCACCTCAACCTGCTCGCCGCCATACCTCTCCATTGCTTCCGCACGAGCCGAATCGGCTTCACCTCGAATCAACGAGGCGTACGAGAAAACGCATACGGCACAAACTGCCCCGCATAACAACCCGGCAACCAAGGCACCTTTCTTCATACGTCCTCCCCCCTCTTTCTGCCCATATCGTGAAGGACGCATCTCATCGAAAATGAGAAGGCGATATTAAACCGATGCGAAAATATTTGGAAATAGGCAAAAAAGAAGGGGTGCTGACCAGTGTCAGCACCCCTTTCAAGGACACACTTTAGTTTGACTCCGCTAGACCAGAATCAACTTGCATGAAGCCGCTCCAGAAACCTCATGGATACCTCATTCAGCTATCAATGCCAGAGGTAAGACCCGCTAGGGATTCAAGGTCTCACCCATATGTCAATCTCGGTCAAATAGAGCCTTTAGTTTTAATAAGCCCTGTTAGACCAAGATCGACACAACGGTGTGGCCTTGGTTCTTCAGCATCCCGACTCTAGCATCGCTAACCGAAAGGGCATAGCCATAGGTTTGCAGGGGCATTTTGCCCTATGTCACCCAGATCCAACAGGCCTTTGTATAAGCCCACAATCCTACTTCCACCCCATAAACCAAGAAGGACCGCGAATGATTCACGGTCCTTCTTCTAGCTATGCAGTAAAACCAAACGGCTATTCCGGCTTTTTCTGCCCGCATTGCGCGCAGAATGAACCAGCCTTGTTGGAGTTGCCGCAAGATGGGCATGTCCACCCCGAAGTCTGGGCAGTAGCGAAGCCATACGAAGGCTCCTGAACCGCAGTGCAACCAACCGCAGATGCTGCGGGGTGCACAACGGCTGAAGCGGCCTGCGAGGGTACAGCGCCGTCAGCAGGAGCAGCCGGGCTCGAGGGAGAAACGCCGCCGACGGTAGCAGAAGGGCCGTTACCATTATTTACATCGCCAACAAGTCCTTTGCGCAGATCGGAAGTGTTGCGCCATACCAAGATCAAAAGCATGGTCTGCTCGAAACCAAGGCGGTTCAAAATCTCAAAGACAACGCAGAGGATGGCAATCAAGATAATGCCGACAATCGCACCAAACGGATCGGCAATAATCGAGCACAGCCCAGCCAGAATCGCCGCAGCGGACTCGAAGGCAATCAGGCAAGTTAAAAAGATGTACAAGGCCTTCAGGATCTTATCAATAAGAAGCGTCTCGAACCTGAAGAAGGGGCGCCAATCACGCTTGTCAGAAGCACCCTGGGGAGCACCATCGGAAATGAACTTCCTGTAAAGCAGAACCGTAACCACGATCGCAGCGACGAAGGCAATAAATCCAAGCACCGCGTAGATTCCGAAAGATGCAAGAAGCGCATTTGATTGGACAGAGCTGAAACTACTACCGTATCCGTACATAAACAAACCTTTCCTTATTCAACATGGCTCCGCTAGACCAGAATCGACATAGGGCAAGCTGTCCTTGCAAACCTATCGCTACGCCCTTTCGGCTGGTGATACAAGAGCAGGTCACTAAGGACTCAGGACCCACACCCGTACATCAATCTTGGTTTAACAGAGCCGTCAGCACCGACTGAAAACTGAAAACCCAAACCGCTTAATTGCTTGGTGAAACCGGCTTGGCGTTCGGGTAATTCTGCTGGAATTCCGTATAGTACTTGTTGCTATCCCCAACCTTATCCCTACTAAGAGGAGCACAGATAGCATCTTCGTGACTGGTTGGATCAGCATAAGACAAACTGTTCGTCCAAGACTCGCAGATAACGCTGATACGCTGCACGCAGTCGTTGTAGCAAGTAACCATGGTGTTGT
>CAVBST010000015.1:0-34934 GCA_963598325.1 uncultured Prevotella sp.
GCATACTGGCCGGAATCGCCCAGCTCTTCTTCGATGCGGAGCAACTGGTTGTACTTGGCAACGCGGTCGGAGCGGCACGGTGCGCCCGTCTTGATCTGGCCGGCGTTGGTGGCAACGGAAAGGTCGGCGATGGTGGTGTCCTCGGTTTCGCCGGAGCGGTGGGACATGATGCAAGCGTAGCCTGCCTGCTTGGCCATCTGAACAGCCTCAAGCGCCTCGGTAAGGGAGCCGATCTGGTTCACCTTCACCAGGATGGCGTTGGCGCAGCCCAGCTCGATACCCTTGGCAAGGCGCTTCGGGTTGGTTACGAACAGGTCGTCGCCCACCAGCTGCACCTTGTTGCCGATGCGCTCGGTAAGGGCCTTCCAGCCGTCCCAGTCTTCCTCGGCCATGCCGTCTTCGATGGAGATGATGGGGTACTTCTCTACCAGGGCAGCCCAGTAGTCAACCATCTCGGCGCTGGTAAGCTCGCGGCCCTCGCCAGCTAGAACGTACTTGCCGGTTTCAGCGTTGTAGAACTCGGTGGAAGCCGGGTCCATGGCGAACATGATGTCGGAACCGGGCTCGTAGCCGGCCTTCTTGCATGCCTCAACGATGTACTTCAGGGGCTCTTCGTTGGTGGTGAAGTTGGGAGCGAAGCCGCCTTCGTCGCCCACGCCGCCGCCAAGGCCGGCCTCATGCAGGACCTTCTTCAGGGTGTGGTAGATCTCTGCGCACCAACGAAGCGCCTCGGCGAAGGAGTCGGCGCCGACGGGCATGATCATGAACTCCTGGAAGTCCACGTTGTTGTCGGCATGCTCGCCGCCGTTCAGGATGTTCATCATAGGAGTGGGCAGCATGTTGGCGTTCGCGCCGCCGACGTACTTGTACAGGGGCAGCTCGGCAGACTCGGCTGCGGCCTTGGCAACAGCCAGAGAGGCGCCCAGGATGGCGTTCGCGCCGAAGTTGCCCTTGTTCTCGGTGCCGTCGAGCTCGATCATGACGGCGTCGATGCCGCGCTGGTCTTCGGCCTCCATGCCGATAAGGGCATCGGCGATCTCCTCGTTCACGTGGGAAACGGCCTTCAGCGTGCCCTTGCCCAGGTAACGCTCGGAATCGCCATCGCGAAGCTCAACTGCCTCGAATGCGCCCGTGGATGCGCCGGAAGGAACAGCAGCACGACCTGCTGCGTAATCGTCGAGCACAACCTCGACCTCTACCGTGGGGTTGCCGCGGGAGTCAAGGATCTCACGACCGAACACATCGATGATGGTAGCCATCTAATTTCCTCCTTGGAAAGGTTTGTATCAAACAGCCGAATGATACCATGCAGCCGGCCTTCGCCCTGCCCCGCCAAGGCAAGCGCGCCCCTTGCCGCTACAGAAGGCACGCTACCGTTACCAAGAATGCCGAACACGCCAGGAAAACTACCGTTTGCCGCACGCCCATATGCGCCTCGTTCAGACACGAGCGAGGACCAAAACCATAGCACCGGGCTTCCATGGATTCGCCCAATGTGCCCGCACGGCGGAACAGCCGCACGAACAGGGGGATGAACACCGTGCGCCACTGGAATATGCGCCTGAACAGGTTGCCCGTGCCGAATGCGGCGCCGCGCGATGCCTGGGCATCGCGCACGCTTTCCAGCTCCGCCGCCGTAAGGGGAATGAAGCGCACCGCGATGGACAGCATGGTGGCCATATCGTCTACCGGCACACGGAAACGCCGAAGCGGGCCCGCCAGCGAAGCGAAAGCGAACATAAGAGCCTCTGCCGTAGTGGTGAACGAGACGGCAAAGCTGGCAACCAGGATAAGCACGATGCGCACCGCATAGAACAGCGCAGCCATGCAACCTTCCGGCACGAACCCGAACGTGCCCACAAGGGCGATGGGCTGCCAGCCCTGCGCAAACCCTGCCGAGACGCCGCCCATGCCGGATTCCGCCAAATGGCCCACATCCAAGGCGAACGCATTGAAAGCCCAGATGAAAGCAAGTATCACCAACAGGGGTACGGAAAGCTTCGCAAGCCGGCCCCACGAA
Source organism: uncultured Prevotella sp. (assembly GCA_963598325.1). Classification (GTDB taxonomy): domain Bacteria; phylum Actinomycetota; class Coriobacteriia; order Coriobacteriales; family Eggerthellaceae; genus Anaerotardibacter. Next base: position 2,021 of record CAVBST010000015.1, read on the forward strand.
AGGCGGGCAAGAACAACAACCGCCGCCAAAGCCAGCGCATAGAGGCCCAGCCCCCTCCAGGTTCCCACGAAGAACACCCCTACAGAAAACACCAGAAGAAGCACCAGCTTCGCGCGCGCATCGGCGCGATGGATGGGGGTATTGCCGGGAATGTATATGCGAAACGCGTCGCTCATGGGAAAGAGTATAGGGGAAGCAAGCCTTGCCAACTCCGCGTCGCGCAACCAGCCAGGAACACCACGCAGCCCGGCCGGTTACATCACGCCACGTGCGGCATAGACCCTCTCGTCCTGCCACAGCTGCACTTCACCCTTTTCGCGGGTGGCGGCCATGTCGATCACCCGTTGGTTGGAAGAGCCGCGGAAGCGCAGGGTTATGTCGTGCTGCGCCTCGATATACGGGCCATCTACCAGCACATCTATCAGGCTAAGCAGCTCTTCGGTTGCCTCGGTACGCCGGGGCGATTCGGGGTTCGCCAGATCCTCGTACACATCGCCGGTGTAGCACCAGATGGTCTTGTCGGGATGCGCCGCCTTTGCCGCGCGTGCCAGCTCCAGCAAGCCGCGCTGGTTTTCCGGCTCCATGGGCTCGCCCCCCAAAAAGGTTAGGCCATCGACGAACGGGGCATCGAGCGAAGCAAGCACCTTGGCCTGCACTTCAGGCGTGAACTCTTCGCCGTACGAAAAGCTCCACGTTTCCGGCTGGAAGCAGTTCTTGCAATGATGCGAGCACCCTGAAACGAACAGCGTGGTACGCACACCTTCCCCATCGGCAATGTCACAGTATTTGATGTTGGCGTAGTTCATGCCGAATCCTTTCGCAGGGTGTGCGCCAGCGAGCGCAATCCTGACAATTGCGGGGGAATGAAAGCGGGCGGGCCGGCATTGCACCGCCCCGTCCGGTTGAAGCCTAACCGCGCGCATCGATCTGCGCTCGGCATCGCAGCGCCTCGCGCGTCCGTTGCAACGTCCGCCAGGCAGTGTGCCTACAGATGTCCAGCCCGCTTGGACCGCCAGCTGCGCCGCCAGGGACTCGCGCAGCGTCATTGCGTCTCTTGCGAGGGTTACGCTGCTCGTAGAACGGCGTAACTATAAGTGCAGAACGCGGTCGCGGATTTCCTCGGTACGGCCCTGGTTCCAGAACTGGGTGCCGATGTATCCGCAGGTGCGGCGGGCAACGTTGAGCTTTTCCTGGTTGCGGTTACCGCAATGCGGGCACTCCCACACCAGCTTGCCGTCGTCTTCGATGATCTGGATCTCGCCATCGAAGCCGCACTCCTGGCAGTAATCGCTCTTGGTGTTCAGCTCGGCGTACATGATGTGATCGTAGATGAACTGCATCACGCGCACTACGGCCTTCAGGTTGTCCTGCATGTCGGGGACCTCAACGTAGCTGATGGCGCCGCCCGGGGAAAGCTGCTGGAACTGGCTCTCGAAGCGCAGCTTCTCAAACGCATCGATCTCCTCGCTCACGTGCACATGGTAGCTGTTGGTGATGTAGCCCTTGTCGGTAACGCCCGGAATCATGCCGAAGCGACGCTGCAGGGCCTTGGCGAACTTGTACGTGGTGGATTCGAGCGGCGTGCCGTACAGGCTGAAGTCGATGTCGGTTTCGGCCTTCCACTCGGTGCACTTGTCGTTCATCTTCTGCATAACCGCCATGGCAAACGGCGTTGCGGCATCGTCGGTATGGCTGAGGCCCGTCATGTACTTCACGCACTCATAGAGGCCGGCATAGCCCAAGCTGATGGTGGAGTACCCGCCGTAGAGCAGCTTGTCGATAGGCTCGCCCTTCTTCAGGCGTGCCAGCGCACCGTATTGCCACAGGATGGGCGCAGCATCGGAAAGCGTGCCCTTCAGTCGGTTGTGACGGCACATCAGCGCCTTCTTGCACAGCTCCAGGCGCTCTTCGAAGATCTGCCAGAACTTGTCCATGTCGCGGTAGGAAGAGCAGGCAACGTCCACCAGATTGATGGTTACCACGCCCTGGTTGAAGCGACCGTAGTACTTCGGCTTGCCGGGCTCGTAGTTGCCGGCGTTGGCTACGTTGTTGTAGCCGTTGCCGGAACGGTCGGGGGTAAGGAAGCTGCGGCAGCCCATGCAGGTGTAGCAGTCGCCGTTGCCCTCGGTTTCGCCCTTGGAAAGCTTCAGCTCGCGCATCTTCTTCTCGGAGATGTAGTCGGGCACCATGCGCTTCGCGGTGCATTTCGCCGCAAGCTGCGTAAGGTAGAAGTACGGGGAGTCCTCGGTGATGTTGTCTTCTTCCAGCACGTAGATCAGCTTCGGGAAGGCCGGGGTGATCCACACACCCGCCTCGTTCTTCACGCCCTCGTAGCGCTGACGCAGCACCTCTTCGATGATGATGGCCAGGTCGGTCTTCTCCTGCTCGGAGCGCGCTTCGTTCAGATACATGAACACGGTGACGAACGGGGCCTGGCCGTTGGTGGTCATCAGCGTTACCACCTGGTACTGGATGGTCTGAACGCCGCGGCGCACCTCATCGCGCAGACGGGATTCCACGATGCGCGAAAGCTGGTCGGCGCTGGGTTCCACCCCAACCTCGTTCAACTCGCGGATAACATCGGCGCGGATCTTCTTGCGGCTTACCTCCACGAAGGGAGCCAGGTGCGTAAGCGAGATGGACTGCCCGCCGTACTGGCTGGAGGCAACCTGCGCGATGATCTGCGTGGCGATGTTGCAGGCCGTGCTGAAGCTGTGGGGCTTTTCGATAAGCGTGCCCGAGATAACCGTGCCGTTCTGCAGCATGTCTTCCAGGTTCACCAGGTCGCAGTTGTGCATATGCTGCGCGAAGTAGTCGGAATCGTGGAAGTGGATGATGCCCTCCTCATGGGCGCGCACCACGTCTTCCGGGAGAAGGATGCGCGTTGCCAGGTCTTTGGAAACCTCGCCGGCCATGTAGTCGCGCTGAACGGAGTTCACCGTAGGGTTCTTGTTGGAGTTCTCCTGCTTGACTTCCTCGTTGTTGCACTCGATAAGGGCAAGGATCTTGTCGTCGGTGGTGTTGGACTGACGCTTGAGGTTCTGCACGTAGCGGTAGATGATGTAGCGGCGGGCTACCTCGAATTTATGGAGGGCCATGATCTCGTTTTCGACCATGTCCTGAACCTCTTCGACCGAAACCGTGTGGGCCATGGCCTCACAGGTGTCTGCCACATTGTGGGCAGCATAGTCGATTTGGCGGGCGGTAAGACGCTCTTCTTCGGGAGATTCGTCGCTGGCGCCCTTGATGGCGTTGGCGATCTTGAGCAAGTCGAACACTGCTTCCGAACCGTCGCGCTTGATGATCTTCATGCGTACCCCTATCTCTATCCTGTAGGCGGTTTTGCCGCCGATTCCCCTTGGTTATGCTGCCCCGCAAAGGGGGCGGCCTCCCTGCAAAACGCTTGGTTCTGCGGGAGCGAGGGTTATATTACGCCGAAGATTTCTTGAAATAACCCCTTGATTTTCTGAGCGGTATAGAAAATTTTGGGCCATATATACGCTATATATTGTATCCGTGAATAAATACGAACACATTATGTCGATTCCGTGGCGATTGATTCAACCGCATTTTGAGACGGAATGAAAACCGGAGCCTCAAAGCCCGCCTTGAATCTAGGATTTCTTTTCGACAACCTCGCCGCATTTCGGGCACGTGACGCGCATCTTGCCCTTGCCCTTCGGGACGTTGAGCATTGCGCCGCAGCCCTTGCATTTGAAGTAGAGCGTGGTCTTCCGGTTCTCGTAGCGCTTGTTCGTAAGACGCCACCAGGCTTTCGGCTTTTCCATCAGCCGAAGGTACGTATCAAGCTCTTTCCTGCGAGCTTGGTGGTTGCGGGAATAACAACGGAACAGCGCCAAAACCATAAGCACCAGCGAAAGCGTGGAAAGCAAGCCGGAATGGACGAAGAAATTAATGACGATAAGCACACAGGCAACGATCATCATCGCCTGCATCAGCTCATCCATGCCGTAACGGCCCACCATCCACTGCGCCATGCGATATTTCCAGGCATTGCCGCGATTGCCCATTCGGGAACCCACCTTTCATCGGTTACGAGGCTCTATGATACCCACCAAAAAGGGCCAGCAGGCATGCAGGTTGATAACGCCATCGAGACGTTGCCAACGACCAACACACATTTAAGCCCGGGTTCAGGCATAAGACTCGGTCAGAAAAATCGCATACGGTCAGGAGCCCTGGAGTCTGTACCGGGCCACAACTTACATCGTTAATGGGACACTGTTGGAGCAGAATCGACAGGGGGAATGCCGTCCCGGCAAACCTATGGGCACGGCCTTTCAGCTAGCGACGTGCGAGGCAGGACGTTAAAAGATCAAGGGCGCTCAACTGTGTGTCGATTCTAATCTTGCGGAGCCATATAAAAAGGGACCCGAACGAATCGGATCCCTTTTGAGAGTTGGATGCAATGCAAACGGGGAAAGGTTATTCAGCCTTTTCCTCGGTAGCTGCTTCCTCGGCTGCTGCCTCTTCTGCCTTAGGCTCCTCAGCAGGCTTTTCTTCCTTCTTGGGAGCTTCCTTCTTAGCAGCGGGCTTTTCAGCCTTGGCCTTGGGCTGGCAGGGCTCGGTAACGAGCTCCATGATTACCATGGAAGCGTTGTCGCCCTTGCGGTTGCCAAGCTTCATGATGCGGGTGTAGCCGCCCTGGCGGTCAGCGAACTGGCCCTGGGCAACCTTCTCGAATACCTCGCGTACCAGTTCCTTATCGCCGAGCTTGGCGATTGCCAGACGGCGGGAATGCAGGTCACCCTTCTTGGCCCACGTGATGATCTTGTCCACATCAGGACGGATCTCCTTGGCGCGAGCCTCGACCGTCTTGATGCGGTCGTTGGTGAACAGAGCGGCAACAAGGCTCTTCTTCATTGCCTTGGTGTGGCTGAAGTCGGTGCCAAGCTTACGGCCCTTGTAGTTGTGCCTCATCTTAAAATCTCCTATTGCTTCAAATTGAGGTCCATGGAAATGAGCTTGTCCTTCACTTCCTCGATGGACTTCGCACCAAAGTTCCTAATGTTGAGCAGGTCGTTCTCGGAGTACTCGACCAGCTGACGCACGGAGTGGATACCGGCGCGCTTCAGGCAGTTGTAGGAACGGACGGAAAGGTCCAGATCCTCGATCTGCTTGTCGAGCTCGGCGTTCGTCTCCTGATTCTCAGGAGCGAAGATGGAAACCACTTCGCCTTCTTCGTCTTCCTCAACCTCATCGAGCATAAGGAATGCGCCCATGTACTGGTTGATGATGTTCGCAGCACGGCACACAGCCTCGGTGGGGTTGATGGAACCGTCGGTCTCAACCTCAAGAACAAGCTTGTCGTAGTCGGTGCGCTGGCCAACACGGGTATCGGTGACGCCCATGGTGCAACGGCGAACCGGCGAGAACAGCGAATCAACGTGGATGATGCCGATGGGATCTTCCGTGCGCTTGTTGCGCTCAGCGGAAACATACCCACGGCCTACGCCGATGCGGACGGTCATATCAAGCGTGCCGCCATCAGCAACGGTTGCGATGACATGCTCGGGGTTGATGAGGGTGAACTCAGTGGGAACCTCGAGATCAGCGCCCGTGACGGTGCAGGGGCCTTCGGCATGTACATGCGCAGTTGCCTCGCTGATGTCGCCGTTAAGGGCGCTGAATACCAGGCCCTTAACGTTCAAGACGATATCGGTGATGTCCTCGATCACGCCCTCGGCGGTGGTGAACTCATGCTGGACGCCATCGATCTGGATGGCAGTCGCCTTCGCTCCGTCCAAAGACGAGAGCAGAACACGACGCATGCAGTTGCCAAGAGTGTAACCGTAGCCACGCTCTAGCGGCTCTACGACGTAGCGGGCAACGGTTTCGTTGACCTCTTCGATCGTTACTGTCGGCCTCATGAACTCTGTCATATTGAATAAGCCTCCTTAATAAACCGCAATGCGTTTGCTACTTCGAGTAAAGTTCGACGATAAGCTGCTCGTTGATGTCGAGATCGATCTGATCGCGCTCGGGAAGAGCAAGAACGCTGCCCTGAAGCTTCTCGATGTCAACCTCGAGCCATGCAGGAACCTGAACGCCTTCGTTGGAAACGAGTGCGGACTTGATTACCAGAAGCTCCTTGGCCTTAGGGGCAACAGCCACAAGGTCGCCGGGGCGCACGCGGAAGGACGGGATGTCCACGCGGCGGCCGTTCACCTGGATGTGGCCGTGGGTCACGATCTGGCGAGCTTCCTTGCGGGTCTTGGCGAAGCCAAGGCGGAATACAACGTTGTCGAGACGGGACTCGAGGATGCGCATAAGGTTTGCACCGGTAACGCCGGGCATGGACTTAGCGCGCTTGAAGTAACCGAGGAACTGCTTTTCCAGAACGCCGTAGATGAACTTGGCCTTCTGCTTTTCACGCAGCTGCATACCGTATTCGGATTCCTTGCGACGACGCTTGGGCTGACGGATGGATTCCTTCTTGCTGCTGTAACCGAGGACAGCAGGATCCAGACCGAGCTGGCGACAACGCTTGAGAACCGGAGTCCTATTAATTGCCATAGTGTATCGATCCTTTCAGTTAGACGCGACGACGCTTGCGCTGACGGCAACCGTTATGCGGGATGGGGGTGCAATCCTGGATGCTGGCTACTTCGAGGCCTGCTGCCTGAAGGGAGCGGATAGCGGTCTCGCGACCGGAGCCGGGGCCCTTCACGTACACAGCGACCTTCTTGAGGCCATGCTCCATAGCGGTCTTTGCCGCTGCCTCGGCTGCCATCTGGGCTGCGAACGGCGTGGACTTACGAGAGCCCTTGAAGCCGACGGTACCAGCGGACTGCCAGGAGATCACATTGCCCTGAGGATCCGTGATGGAGACGATCGTGTTGTTGAAAGTGGATTTGATGTGCGCAGCGCCAACAGCGATGTTCTTGCGGTCAGAACGCTTGATGCGCGTGCGTACGTTTTTCTTAGCTGCCACTAGTTACACCCCTATTTCTTCTTGCCGCCGATTTGACGCTTCGGGCCCTTGCGGGTGCGAGCGTTCGTGTGAGTGCGCTGACCGCGAACGGGAAGGCCGCGGCGATGGCGCAGGCCACGATAGCAGCCGATCTCCATGAGGCGCTTGATGTTCTGGGAAACCTCGCGATGCAGGTCGCCCTCAGTGGTGAGGTTTGCCTGGATGTAATCGCGAAGCTTGGAAAGCTCATCTTCCGTGAGATCGTTTACGCGGGTGTCCGGGTTAACGCCGGTCTCTGCGAGGATCTTCTTGGAGGTGGTAAGGCCGATGCCGTAGATATAGGTCAAGCCGACTTCAATGCGCTTGTCGCGAGGAAGGTCGACACCAACGAGACGTGCCATGAATACGTTCCCTTTCTCTTTAACCCTGACGCTGCTTATGACGAGGGTTCTCGCAGATTACGAGGACCTTGCCATGACGTCGAATGATCTTGCACTTGTCGCACATTTTCTTGACCGAAGGACGTACCTTCATATCATTTTCCTTTCGGTAATGTGTTTCTTTTTATCTACCACGCCCAGCCGCAGGCGATAGTTGGTTTGGTGAAATAGCGTTTCCTACTTGTAGCGATAGGTGATGCGACCGCGATCGAGGTCGTACACGGAAAGCTCGACCTGGACCTTGTCGCCGGGGAGGATCTTGATGTAGTGCATGCGCATCTTGCCGGAAATATGGGCCAAGATCTCATGACCGTTTTCGAGCTCGACCTTGAACATGGCGTTCGGAAGGGCTTCTACAACGGTTCCCTCAAGCTCGATTGCATCTTGTTTAGCCAAGACAGCTCCTTTGATACAGGTAGGTAGTCAAACGCAAATGGAAAGTCTACCAACCCGTTTGTTTTTTTGCAAGGAAACCCCACAAGGCCATCACATGTTCGGCAAGGAGCCGCGGGCGGCCTTTTCGTCGGGCGCTTTAGGCAGCCGGCGGTGGCCGTTTCGCCCAACAGGCGCAAAAAAGCCGCAGCCCGAACAAGGCTGCGGCCGATGTTTGCGATGGTGCGCCGTGAGGGAGTCGAACCCGCGGCCTTGGGATTAAAAGTCCCCTGCTCTACCAGCTGAGCTAACGGCGCATCTCATAAGCAGTCGTAAATATTACGGCAAGCACCATGATTGGTCAATCGGGCAATAGCGGGCTTGAAAGCCACATAGGAAATGGTGGCCAACACCCACTGCTGCCGCAGACCCGTTGCCCTTCGCAGGGGAATAGACATGTTCCAATCAGCCGAATGCTTGACCGTGCTTCGACCCAGAATCTGCTACTTCACCTTCAGGAAGCGGTACACCGCTGCTGCAAGCGCGCCGCCCACCAGCGGGGCAACGATGAACAGCCAAACCTGGCCCAGGGCCACTGCGTCGCCGTTGAAGAACATCATGAGCGCGGGACCGAAAGAACGGGCAGGGTTTACGGACGTGCCGGTAAGGGCGATGCCGAACAGGTGCACGAAGGTGAGCGAAAGGCCGATGATAAGGCCGGCGAACGGGGCAGTTTTCTCGGAATCGGTGGAGCCGAGCACAGCCATCACGAATACGCAGGTAAGGATGATCTCGACCAGGAAGGCGCCGCCCATGGAAAGCTCAACGGAGCTGCAGGCGTCGTAGCCGTTGCACCCCAGGCCGGTTTCGGCAACGGAAAGGCCGGAGCAGGCAATGATGAGAGCCAGCACGGCAGCGGCGCAGATGCCGCCGATGAACTGGCCGACCCAGTAGCCGATGAGGTCCTTGCCGGAAAGCCGCTTATCGAGGAACAGGCCAAGGGAGACCGCAGGGTTGATATGGCAGCCGGAAACGTTGCCGATGACGAACGCCATGCACACGATGGAAAGGCCGAATGCCAAGGCGATGCCGACGGTGCCGACAACAGCGCCTGCGATTGCGGCAGTACCGCAGCCGAACAGGGTAAGCACGAAGGTGCCGATGGCCTCGGCGCCGTACTTCTGGATAGAGGTTGCTTCCATGATATTCTCCAATCTACAACAGAACAGATGAGTGCGGCCGGCCGCCGCGCATAACCCCTCGACGCTGAAATCGCGTTGATCTTTGCAAACCGGCAGACCGACTGCTGTGTGAACGTTCACTAACGTTATCAGATCAGACGGCATGCGCCCCAGCTGGGCAAACTCAAATTTTGGTTGAATAGCCCTAATCGGCACGGACCAAATCGACGTCAGCAGGAAGCGCACTCCAGGTCAACGAACTCGACGCCGGCAACCTTTCCCGCCTCTATGGAGATACGGGCGATGCTCTTCTTGCTGCCACCGCGGGGCTTTGTCGGGCTGCCCGGATTCAGGTACAGAACTTCGCCGATGCGCTCTTCGCGCGGAATGTGCGTGTGCCCATGCACCACCACGCGCACGTCTTCGGCAGGCGTGCCGATATCCTCGGGGCGATGCGTCATGAAGAAACGCACACCGCCGATGCGCGGGCTTGCCGTAAACGGGATGTCCATCCCGCGCAGGCTGGTATCGCAGTTGCCCAGCACGGCAACGGTTGGGGCAATGGCATCCAGATCCATAAGGACAGTGGGACGCTCTACGTCGCCAGCGCAGAGAATAAGGTCGCAGGGCGAAAGGGCCCGTTCTGCCTGGGCGCTTAGATTGCCATGTATGTCGGAGATGATGCCAACCAGCATGCTGCATTTCCTTTCTGGGCCCGGCCTATCGCAACCCCGGCGGCTGAAAAGAAGCTCAGGCAGCGAGACCAACCGCAATCAGACTGCGATGGACGCAGAGCAGGCTGCCCTGCTAGAAGCGCAGGGCTTCGGGGTTCAGGCAATCGGCGGGGCGCTTGCCCAGCACCACGTCTATCGCTGCCTGCATGCTGCGATGGTGCAGCTCGAGCCCCGATTCCTCGGACCAGTAGGCCACGTGCGGGCTGAGCACGGTATGGGGAGCCTTCAGAAGCGGATGGTTGAAATCGACCGGTTCGCCCTCGAACACATCGATGCCGGCACCCCAAAGCTTGCCTTCTTGCAGCGCATCGGCAAGCGCCACGGTGTCGATGACGGCCCCGCGCGAGGTGTTCACCACCACAGCGGTTTCCTTCATGAGCGCAATATGCTGCGCATCGAGCATATGGTGCGTCTGCGGGGTAAGCGCCGTATGGAAGCTCACCACGTCGGATACGCGCAGAAGGTCCTCATAGGAAAGTATCTCGTAGCCTTCGGGGGTGCGCCTGCCCGGCACGAGCGAGCGCGAATAGCACACCACCTTGAAGCCCAGGCCGGCCGCCTTCTTCGCGCAGCAGCGGCCGATCTCGCCCATGCCCACCACGCCGAACGTACGGCCGAACACCTGGCCATAAGGGCGATGCCGGGCGTAATCCCATATGCCGGCACGCATGTCGGCATCGGTTTCATTCAGGCGGCGCAAGCAGGCAAGCGCCAACGATATTGCCTGGTCGGAAACCACTTCGGTGCCGTAGCCGGGAACCACGCATACTGCGGTGCGGTTCTTGGTGGCGGCTTCGACGTCGATACTGTCGTAGCCGATTCCGGTACGACTTACCACCTGCAGGTTGGGCAGTGCCTCGAACACCTTTGCCGGGAAGTTGCCGTACGAGGTAACCACGCCATCGGCGTCGGCGGCGTGCTCGATAATGGCCTCGGGGCTGCGGTCCTGGAACAGGGCTATCTCGATACCGGCCTTGGCGGCCATCTCCACTTCGATGTCATTGCTATCGAAATCAGTGTCTACGACGACGATCTTCGGCACGGCTCTTCCCTTCTTCCGCTTGGCTTGCAAACCCGCGAGCTGCCGGAGGCTGCCCTGCGGCAGCATCCGCGCAAGGCTGGCGCCCCCACTCAGCGCGAACGGGTAGCACCTACGCCGCTACCACCACTGGGTAACGGTGCCCGACTGGTTCAGCGAGACGGGCTCGCTTTTCGTTTCCGGTTCCATCCTGGTAAGCACGCCGGCAAAATCCTTGATGCGCGCCAGGAACTCACGCTCCTCGTACGACTGCATATCGGCGTACTCGCTGAGGCTGCTGCTCACGCCGCGGGCATCTATGCCGAAAGCGCGCGCATCGTACAAGGCGCGATACAGATGGTACTCCTGGGTAACCACAACGCAGCGCTGCACGCTGAAAACATTCTTTAAGCGGTACATGGAGTCGTACGTGGAAAGGCCGGCATGGTCGCAGAATATGTCGCTGGCCGGAACGCCGTTCGCACGCGCGTACTTTGCCATGGCCATGACCTCGTTGTACGAGGAATTGGAATTATCGCCGCTCATGATGATTTTAGGGGCAACGCCGGCGCTGTAGAGCGCGATGGCAACATCGAGCCGGTCCTTCAGAACAGCCGAAGGGCTGCCGTCCCAGTTGATGCCCGCACCCAGAACAACGATGGCATCGGCATCGAAGCTCGCAGCGTCGGAGGCGGCCTGCTGCTGGGTCTGTATCGCAGAACGGGTGGAACCGCAGACCCAAGCGTTGATTCCCAAGGGGACGCCCACCACCACGATCACGGCAGCAAGGACCAAACCTAATACCGCCCGTACCAGCCTGAATAGGCATCCGTGTTGTTTGCGCCTGCTTCCCATAGGAACCGATCATAGCAAACAGAGCGGAAGGTTCCGTACCCTTCACGCGGTAAGCGCGTTTTGTTCGATAGCGGCCCCAACAAAGAGCAAGGGCCCCGAACATCGGAGCCCTTGGGGCATGAAACGATATGGCCAACCGCCCTTCCGGGTGGGGCGCGTGCGGCACGCTACTTGGCAACCACGTTCACCAGGCGGCCGGGGATCACGATTACCTTCTTGATGTCCTTGCCATCGGTGGCAGAGGCAACCGCTTCCAGCGCAGCTTCGCGCACGGCTTCCTCGGCAGCGTCGGCGGCAACGGTGATCTTGGCCTTCACCTTGCCGTTCACCTGCACTGCCAGCTCGACCTCGGCCGACTTGGCGGCGTTCGGGTCGAATTCCGGCCATGCCTGCTTGTGCACGGATCCTTCGTTGCCCAGAACGTCCTGCCACAGCTCTTCGGCCCAATGCGGGGCCATAGGCGCCAGCAGCTTCACGATGACGCCGGCCACTTCCTTGTCGAACGCAGAAAGCTCGGCGTTGGCAGCGCGGGTTTCGGCAGAGTTGCTGCGCAGGTAATCGCCCGTGGCGTTCACCAACTCCATGATGGCAGCGATGGCGGTGTTGAAGTTGTTGCGGGCGAAGTCGTCGATGACCTTGCCCACTACGCGATGGCGCTCGCGAAGCAGCTCGTCGTGGGCCTTCTTCGCATCGGCTTCCTTGGCGCCTGCCTGGAAGTAGGTTTCCTCGCCCGCGTTGCCGGCCAGGTCGTTCACCATGCGCCAGGCACGGTTCAGGAACTTGTACATGCCCGCCAGGCCGTCTTCGTTCCACTGCAGCTCCTTGTCGGGCGGAGCCATGAACAGGATGTAGGCACGCACTGCATCGGCGCCGTAGCCGGCGATCATGTCCTCGGGGCTGATGACGTTGCCCTTGGACTTCGACATGACCTCGCCGTTTTCGTCGAGTACCATGCCCTGGCACAGCAGATTGGTGAACGGCTCATCGAAGCTGAGCATATCCATATCGCGCAGCACCTTCGTGAAGAAGCGGCTGTACAGCAAATGCAGGATGGCGTGCTCGATGCCGCCGATGTACTGATCGACCGGCATCCAGCGGTTCACGCGCTCGGGCGCGAAGGGCAGCTCGGTGTTGTGCGGGTCGGTATAGCGCATGTAGTACCAACTGGAACACGTGAAGGTGTCCATGGTGTCGGTTTCGCGGCGCGCGGGCTTGCCGCACTTCGGGCACGTGCACTGGGCAAAGCCCTCGTGAGTGGCCAGCGTCTCGCCGGCTGCCAGGTCGATATCCTCGGGCAGCTTCACGGGCAGCTGGTCTTCGGGAACGGGAACGATGCCGCACTCGTCGCAGTACACGATGGGAATGGGGTTGCCCCAGTAGCGCTGGCGGGAGATGAGCCAGTCGCGCAGACGGAACTGCACCGACTTCTTGCCCTTGCCCTGCGCTTCCAGGTCGCCGATGATGGCGTCCACCGCAGGCGAGTGCTTGCCGCCCACCATGCCGGTGTACTTGCCAGACTGCACCAGCACGCCTTCCGCCTCATAGGATTTCTCCCAGTCCACAGACGTGACTTTGCGCTCCTGTACGCCGTTGAGCTGCGGATACAGCGGGTCGTCTTCGCCTAGGATGATGGGGACGATGGGCAGGTCGTACTTGCGGGCGAACTCGAAGTCGCGCTGGTCGCCGCAGGGAACGGCCATTACCGCGCCGGTGCCGTAGTCGGCCACGATGTAGTCGGCAACCCATACCGGCACCTTTTCGCCGTTCACGGGGTTCAGCACGTAGCGGCCGGTGAAGGCGCCGTGCTTTTCGCGGTCGCCCTGGGCGCGCTCGACGGCGCTTACCTTCTTGGCGTCTTCCACCAGCGCCATAACGTCGGCCTCGTATTCCGTGCCGCACACCAGTTCGTGCACCAGCGGGCTTTCAGGGGCAAGCAGGAAGAAGCTGCAGCCGAACAGGGTATCGGGGCGCGTGGTGAACACGGTGATGGTCTGGGCGTCGTCTTTGCCTTCTGCGGCAACGAGCTCGAAGTCGACCTCGGCGCCTTCGGAGCGGCCGATCCAGTTTGCCTGCATCTGCTTCACCGGCTCGGGCCAGCCGTCAAGCTGGTCCAGGTCGTCGAGCAGCTCCTGCGCGTAATCGGTGATCTTGTAGTACCACTGGGTAAGGTCGCGCTTTTCAACCGCGCCGTGGCAGCGCCAGCACTCGCCTTCGGTTACCTGCTCGTTGGCAAGAACGGTTTTGCAGTTGGGGCACCAGTTAACCGGGCTGTTGCGGCGCTCCACCAGGCCGCGCTTGTACATCTGCAGGAAGATCCACTGGCCCCAGCGGTAGTATTCCGGGTCGCACGCAACGACGGTGCGGTCCCAGTCGTAGGAAAAGCCCATGCGCTTGAAGCTGGCCTTCTGCGTTTCGATGTTGGCATAGGTCCACTTCGCCGGATGGGAGTTGTGCTTGATGGCGGCGTTTTCCGCCGGAAGGCCGAACGCGTCCCAACCCATGGGATGTAGCACATCGTAGCCGCGCATGCTGTAGTAGCGGGCCGTTACATCGCCGATGGTGTAGTTGCGCACATGGCCCATGTGGATGTCGCCCGAAGGATACGGGAACATCTCAAGCACGTAGCGCTTGGGCTTGCTGGTATCCTCGGTTGCCTTGTGCGCGCCCGTATCGGCCCACACCTTCTGCCAACGCGGCTCAATCTCGTGCGGATTGTATTCTTTCATGCGGCAATTCCTTTTCCGACATCTTCCCTGCTTGCGAAGCTGGCCAGCACGTTGGCTGCCAGCGCAAATCTATATACGGTTTGCCATTATACTGCCTTGGCCGGCGCGTACCGCCCAATGCGTAAAACAGGCGCAATCGGTACGACTGGGGAGCGGCGGAGAAGCGCTACCGTGCGGAGCAGACCCGCGGCACAGGCATGTTGCCTGCGGGCACGGCCTGCGTTGCCAAAGCCGCCAACCGACAGCCGCCAACCCAGGCCTATGCGCCCATTCGCTATAGGCCCACCAACAGCGCCCCACCCGAACCACTGCCGCATTTCACCCAACAAGCAAGAAGAGCCCCGAAGGGCTCTTCGAATGGTTATATGCAATCTGCCCAAACCGAAGGAAGGCTCTGTCTCGGACCTCTGAGCATAAGGCGCGCTACAGGATGCGGTAGCTCACCGTGCGCAGACCCCAGTCTTGGCAAGTGCTGAAGCCGAACGCCTTGAACACGCCGGGCTGCAGGTCCAGCGAGCGCGAGCCGCCGCCCATGCCACCGCAGTCGTTGATGGTGGCAACGACCGTTTTGCCGCCGTACTTGATTTCCACCGCATGCCCGAAGTACGAGCGGTAGTTCGACCACGCCATGGGAATGGCAACGCCCATCGAGCTGTCGTTGCAGACCGCACCCGTCGCCGTGGTGCCGGGGTTCGGGGTGCTGGCATCGGAGCTGCCGCCGTAGGCAGAGGCAACGCCCGTCTTCCAGCCGGTGGAAGAATCCGAGCTGCTAGAGCTCGAGCTGCCAGAGTTGCTGCTGGAATTGCTGCTCGAGCTGCCGCTATTGGTGTTGGCGCTCGTGTTGCGATCGGTGTTGGTGTTCCAGTTGGCGCTTTCCGTGGTCTGAGTTTGCGCTTGGGCCTGCTTCTGCTCTTCGGCCGCCTTCATCTGCTCGGCCTGAGCCTGAAGAGCCGCGAGCGCCGCCTGGGCCTGCGCTTCCTGGATAGAGGAAACCTTCGCCGAGGCGTCGCTTACCACCTTCTGGGCCTGAGCCTTCTTCTGCTCCGCCTCGTTCAAGAGCTTCTGCTGCTGATCGCGCTGGGAATCGAGTTCTTCGAGCGAAGACGCGAACGTATCGCGCAGCTGCTTCTGCTCGGCTACCTTTTCCGCCTCGTCTTCCTGGATGGCGGTGTAGTAGGTGAGGTTCTTGGTGAAGTCGGCGATGCTCGAAGAGGAAAGAACGATGCCGACCAAGGAAAGCGAGCCATCGCTTTTGTACTGGGAAAGGATGGCATCGGAAAGGGTGTCGCGCCCTTTGAGCATCTGCTGCTGGGCGGCAATCACCTTTTCGGTGGTTTCGCTGATCTGGCCATCGAGGCTTGAGAGCTGCTGCTGCAGCGCATCGTATTCCTTGTTGATGGAACTCAGCTCGGCCGAAGCCGCAGAAAGGGTTGCCTGAGCGTCGGAGAGCTCGTCTGCATGCGCCTGACGCAGCGACCCGGGAAGCGGCAGGGCCACCGAAGCGGCCAGAACCATGCAAAGCGGCACTGCGAAAAACGCTTTATGTGCTGTGTTAAACATGTTTTGAAGTGTAGCGTACCCGGCAGATGGAGCCTAATCGCCAGGAATCCACAGGCCCTTCACGGTTCCCCGAACAACTGAATAACCGCAGGTAGAAAGCTTGTACTGCGCACAATCCAGCGCTTTTTCAGCCGGGAGATTTTATGAAGAGCCCCACAGCTCGGTGCAGTTGTCCGGAAAGAGAAAACGGGAGCCCGAAGGCTCCCGCTGTGCTCTGATATGCCTGTTTGCCGATCGCTCGGCAGGCCGATGTTAGCGAATGGTGTTGCTAACGTAGGGCGTCTTGTCCTTCAGCAGAACGTCGTGCGCGCCGCCCTCCACGATGGAAGTGGAGCTGATAACGGTGAGCTTCGCCTTTTCCTGCAGCTCGGGGATGGTGAGCGCACCGCAGTTGCACATGGTGCTCTTCACCTTGGAAAGCGTGATGTCCACGTTGTCCTTCAAGGAACCGGCGTAGGGAACGTAGGAATCAACGCCCTCTTCGAAGGTCATGCCCTTCTTCTTGCCGCCCAGGTCGTAGCGCTGCCAGTTGCGGGCGCGGCTGGAACCTTCGCCCCAGTACTCCTTCATATGCTGGCCGTTCACCACAACCTTGTTGTTGGGAGCCTCGTCGAAGCGGGCGAAGTAGCGACCCAGCATGATGAAGTCGGCGCCCATGGCCAGGGCCAGCGTTACATGATGGTCGTACACGGTGCCGCCGTCGGAGCAAACCGGCACGTAGATGCCCGTTTCGCGGTAGTACTCGTCGCGAGCCTTGGCCACTTCGATGAGGGAAGTTGCCTGGCCACGGCCGATACCCTTGGTCTCACGCGTGATGCAGATGGAACCGCCACCGATGCCCACCTTGATGAAGTCGGCGCCAGCCTCTGCCAAGAAGCGGAAGCCCTCGGCGTCTACCACGTTGCCGGCGCCCACCTTCACGGAGTCGCCGTAATGGGCGCGGATCCAGGCGATGGTGCGGCTCTGCCATTCGGAGAAGCCCTCGGAAGAGTCGATGCACAGGGCATCGGCGCCAGCCTCTACCAGCGCAGGGACGCGCTCGGCGAAGTCGCGCGTGTTGATGCCGGCGCCCACCAAGTAGCGCTTGTGGGAATCCAGCAGCTCGTGCGGGTTCGACTTATGCTGCTCGTAGTCTTTGCGGAACACCATGTACATAAGGTTGTCGTTGTCGTCGACGATGGGCAGGGAGTTCAGCTTGTTGTCCCAGATGATGTCGTTGGCTTCCTTCAGCGTGGTGGCTGCAGTGCCCACGATGAGCTTTTCGCGCGGGGTCATGAACTCGGAAACGGGAGTGTCCAGGTCCATGCGGGAAAGGCGGTAGTCGCGGCCGGTGACGATACCCAGCAGCTTGCCCTGGCCCTTGCCGCCCTCGGTAACGGGCATGGTGGTGTGGCCGCTCTTTTCCTTCAGCGCCACAACATCGCGCAAAGTGGCATCGGGAGTAAGGTTGGAATCAGAGCGGACGAAGCCGGCCTTGTGGTCCTTGACGCGGCGCACCATGGCAGCCTGGCTTTCGATGCTCTGGGAGCCGAAGATGAAGGAAAGGCCGCCCTGCTGAGCCAGCGCCACAGCCATGCCGTCGTCGGAAACGGCCTGCATGATTGCGGAAACCATGGGGATAGAGAGCTTGAGCGCAGGCTCTTCGCCCTTCTTGTAGCGAACCAGCGGCGTGGAAAGATCTACCTTTTCAGGGATGCAGTCCGAAGAGGAGTAACCCGGAACAAGCAGGTACTCGTTGAAAGTACGCGAGGGTTCGTCGAAATAATGTGCCATGTAGCGCTCCTTAGTGAGTCTCATTTTTCCGATTCCCCGCTAAAGCCGGTCCCCTTCATGCCCGGTTGGTTTCCGCGAGGTTAACCCATTATAGACACCCGCACGAAACATGGGAAAGCTATACAAGAAAAATGCCACCGCCCCACCGGGACAGCGGCAAATGAACCACGTCTGGATGACGTAATTTACCCACCTTTGTTGGACGAAACAGCGAGCGCCCCTCTGGTGAGTGCAGATGAAGTGAGAAGATGCGTCAGGCGTGCTTCGCACGTCCAGCCCGTTCGGAGCCTCAGCTGTGCCGTTAGAGCCTCGCGCAGCGTCATCGCGTCTCATGCGGACCTCCGATGGCCGTCAGGCCATCGGAACCGTCACCGCTAGGCGCTTAAGAATGCAACATAGCCGCGATATGCCTCGTAGATATCGGCTTTGCTGGTTGCCTCCCAGGGGGCGTGCATGGAAAGCACGGCCACGCCGGAGTCGATAACGTCCATGCCGTACTTCGCAGGGATGTAGGCGATGGTTCCGCCGCCGCCCGCATCTACCTTGCCCAGCTCGGCGGTCTGGAACGAAACGTCGGCGTCGTCCATCACACGGCGCACGTAAGCCACGTACTCTGCACGCGCATCGTTGGAGCCGCTCTTGCCGCGAGCGCCTGTGTACTTGTTGAACACCAGGCCCTTGCCAAGATAGGCAGCGTTCTTCGGCTCGAACACCGAGGCGTAGGCCGGGTCGAAACCGGCGGAAACGTCGCTGGAGAGCATGCGCGACGCGCTCAGGCAATGGCGCAGGGAAAGGGCGCCTGTGCCTTCGGTAAGCTCGACGATTTCCGCAATGGTGTTCTCGAAGAACTGCGAGGCCATGCCGGTGGCGCCCACGCTGCCGATCTCTTCCTTGTCTACCAGCACGCACACCGCCGTCTTCTTCGGCGCGGTTACTGCCAGCTGAGCTTCCAGGGAAGTGTAGGCGCACACGCGGTCGTCCTGGCCGTAGCCAAGCACCATGCTGCGGTCGAAGCCGAGCTCGCGGGCACGGCCGGCCGGCACTACCTCGATCTCGGCGGAAAGGAAGTCTTCTTCCTTGATGCCGTACTTCTCTTCCAGCAGCTGCAGCGCGAAGGCCTTCACCGGCTCCTTAGCTGCGGCCTTTTCCTCGTCGGAGGCATCTTCCTTGTCCTTGATAACCAGGGGGCGGTTGCCGATAAGAACATCCAGGCTTTCGCCTTCCACAACCTCGCTGCCCTTCTTCGCCATCTGCTGGTTGCCCAGATGCGGCAGAAGGTCGGTTACGCAGAACACCGGGTCGCCCTCATCGTCGCCCACATTCACGTCCACCACCGTGCCGTCGGTCTTAGCCACAACGCCGTGCAGGGCCAGCGGCAGGGTTACCCACTGGTAGTGCTTGATGCCACCGTAGTAATGGGTGTCCAAGAAGGCGAAGCCGTTGCTTTCGTACACCGGGTTCTGCTTCAGGTCCAAGCGGGGGCTGTCGATATGGGCGCCCAGGATGTTCAGGCCCGCATCCAGCGGCTCGGTGCCGATGCAGGCAAGGATCAACGACTTGCCGTGCACGCCGGCCCATACCTTGCTGCCAGGCTTCAAGGGGGTTCCGGCCGCAAGCGCTTCCGTAAGCGGCTTGTAGCCAGCGGCTTCGGCCTGGGCAACCGCAGCGGCAAAGCAGCGGCGCTCGGTTTTGTTGTTGGAGATGAAATCGATGTAGCGGGAGGAAAGCGCATTCAGCTCTTCAAGCTGGGCATCGCTGTACTTTTCCCATGCAACCTTGTGTTCCACGCGGAACCACCTTCCCTAGGCGTTTGTTTATCGCCAAGAAGGATAGCACGCAAAGGTTTCAGTTCGGCTTCACCCTGCCGCCCACGGAGGGCAGAAACGAAAAAGGGACGGCCGCTAAGCCGTCCCCCATTGAATGCCGTGATGGGAACCTACGCCAACCGATCTGGAGTTACTGCCAGTCCTTGCCCACAACAACAAGGATGTCGCCGCTGAAGGAATAGGTGCCATCGTTCTTCTTAACGGTGCCCTTCCCCAGCAAGTCGGCCACCTTCTGGGCCTTTTCCTGGTTGCTGCCGCTGTAGATAACCAACGTGTTCTTGTAGTTGGAATCGTCGGCGTTGCCGGTTTCGCAGATTGCGCCCTGCGGGGTGAGCTTCGATGCCGCCTGGCTGGCGCATCCGGTGACGCCGCAACCGTTCTTCACAGCGATCTTGGTGCCGGAAAGCGAAGTGGAAGAGCTGCTGCTGGAAGACGAACTGCTAGAGGAAGAGGAGGAAGTTCCCGAATCGCTCGAGCCGGACCCGCCGCTGCCAGATGAGGCCATCACGGTGCCCGACGCCTTATCGACCACGTCTTCTTCCGTAGGAGACAAGCCCTGCTTCACGCGGCTCATCATCTTCTCCCACTCGGTTTTCTTCAGCTTCTCGTACCAGACGTTGTTCTCGTACACCGATTCGGTGGGAACCGCCGCTGTATAAACGCTCTTGTCTACATCAATGCCCATCATCGTCTGGGCAAGGCCAAGAATGCCCGAAACAGAGTAGTCAGTGGTGATGTACTGGGAAAGCGTGCTTACCGTGTTGGTAAGGGTGGCGATATCAGAGCTCATGAGCTTCTTCATGATGGCCGATATCATGGTGCGCTGGTTTGCAGCGCGGATGGCGTCGCCGTCGCCGATTTTGTCGTAAGCGTGGCGGCTGCGGCAGTAGATAAGTGCCTGCTCGCCGTTGAGCGTCTGCTTGCCGGCGGCAAGATAGCCGGTGTATTCGGGGTCGTTGATCTCGTACTGAACATCGATCTCGACTCCGCCGAGGGAATCGACCACTGCGGCAAAGCCATCGAAGTCGATTTCTGCATAATGGCTGATGGAAACGCCTGCAAGGCTTTCCACCGCTTTAACGGCCCCCGAAGGGCCGCCGAACGCATAGGCGGCGTTGATCTTCTGTGTGCCGTGCGAGCCGATGGTGACCTGCGTGTCGCGCGGAATGGAGATAAGGGTTACTTCCTTGTCTTTAGGGTCGATGCGCGCAAGGATCATGGAGTCGGTGCGGTAAGCGCCGCCATATTCGTTGGTGGTTTCGCGCTCTTCGCTCTTGTCGATGCCGATAAGCAGCATGTAGAACGGGTCGGACGCGGAATCGGTTACGGAAAGCGAGTTCAGCAGGTCTTCATCCACGCCGTCGTTCAAGGCATTGTTGATGTTGCTCATGTACGCCCATGCTGCACCGGCACCGGTAAGCATCAGAACGAACAGCACGGAAAGCGTGGCGATAAGGATACGCTTGCGCTGGCGCTTCTTGCGGGCGCGCTGGTTAGCCAAAAGCTCGCGGTCGTGCGAGCCGGAAACGCCGCCACGGTACGAGACGTTGGAAGCCGAACGCGCCGAGCGTGCCGAAGAGGCAGAATACGAGTTGTTCGCAGCCCGGTAGCCGGACGAATGCGAGCTACGCGTATTGCGATGAGCAACGGAACGATAGGTGGAATCGCCGTAATTGCCGGCACCGTAGGCATCTGCGCCACGGCGCGGTGTGCGCGAGGTTCGCTCTACAGCAGAACGGGAAGCACGGCTTCTTTCGCTGCGTGTTTGGCGCCTCGTCGGTTTGTTATTCGAAGCAAACATGAACTCAATGATGAATAACGCACCCGCGATAGACAACCAAATTCATGGAAAGTGCACTCATTCGCACGCTAAGCGGCCTGCCATATAACGGTTTGCGGCAAGCTCCACCGCATCATCGAGCTCGGCAAGCTGCACAGGCGAGCCCATACGCTGCTCCAGCGCGCAGGCAATAAGATGGTCGGCGATGGCGGGGTTCTTGCCCAGAAGCGGCCCGTGCAGGTACGTGCCTATGCAGTTCTTGTACACCACGCCGTCGTAGCCGGAATCGTCGTCGTTGCCATGGCCCACGTTGGAAACCACGCGGCCGAAGGGCTTCATGCCCGTATCCACCTTGGTGCGGCCCGCATGGTTCTCGTAGCCAACCACCGGTTGCGGGGAAAGCTCACTGCGCAGCCCGATGTTGTCGATAAGGCGGTCGAAGCCGGCGCCTGCGCGAACGGTTTCCATCCCTAGGATGCCCAGGCCTTCCACCGATTCGCCGCCCATCAGCCAATTGCGACCCAAGATCTGGTAACCGCCGCAGATGGCAAGCAGGGTGCCGCCGTTTTCAATGTAGCTGCTGATCTGGTCTTTCATACCCAGCAGAACCTCGGAAGCCAGGTGCTGTTCCCTATCGGGGCCGCCGCCCAGGAACACGATATCGGCCTTCGAAAGATCAACCTGCTGGCCGTAGTGAACGGTTTCCACCTGCACGGGAATGCCGCGCCATGCGCAGCGCTGCGCCAGAACGCGCACGTTGCCGCCGTCGCCGTAGAGGTTCAGCAAGTCGGGGAACAGGTGCACGATGCGCAACGGCTGGCCGGCCAGCGCTTCTGCCCCAGGCTGCTGCACCAGGGCGCCGCCTTGCCACTTCTTGGAGCAGTTGGCCGCCGCCGTCCCCGCGGCGGGCTTGGAAACCGAGCCCTTGTCGGCACGGGCCATCAACGCCGAGCGCACCGCGGGCAGCGAAGTGTAGTTGGCAATGGCGTAGATGTTCCATTCGGCAGGAAGCGCCAAGGCGGCATCGATCACTTCGTTTATGCTGTCTACCGTCTGCGCATCGATGCCCGCGTACTTCAGGCGCAGCTGCAGGTCGTTCTTGCGGATGCCGCCGGCGAACACCAGCACGTCTTCCTGGCTGGCAAGCTCTTCGAAGTCGCAATCCCAGATCCAGGAGATGTCGTGGCCATCGGCTTCGTTGTCGTTGATGAAGAAGGCGGCGACCTTCTTGCCCTTCGCCTGGGTGATGAGCTTCATGTTCTGATTGAAACCGGTGGGGTTCTTCGCCAGGTTCAGAAGCACCGGGCGGCCTTCGATGGAAAGCGACTGCAGGCGGCCGTTCTGCGGATCGAACAGGTCCACCGCACGCTGGAACACCTCGTTAGACACGCCGGCGCAGTGCGATGCCAGCCATGCGGCCATCACGTTGTACACCATGTACGAGCCCGCGCGCTGGGCGTGGAGCGACACCGCCTTGCCGGTGGCCGCCTCCTCTACCTGGAAGGTGATCTCGTCGCCGAACACCACGTTCTTCGCCGCGAAGTCCAAATCGGGGCGATGGAAGCCGCAGTTGGGGCAGGAATAAGTGCCCAGCTGCCCGTACTGACGGTAGCCATAGGTGAACATGGCGCTGCAGCGCTGGCACATCTGCGCATCGGCCACCACGTTCTGGGCCTGGTGCATATCTTCCCCTACGCCGAAGGCGATGGTCTTGTTGGGAACCTTCTGCGCAATGATGGTGCACAGAGGGTCGTCGGCGTTGTACAGCAGCACCGTGTTGGGGCTTTCGGCAAGCGCCTGGGCAATGGCGTCCTGCACGCGGTCGATCTCGCCGCAGCGGTCCAGCTGGTCGCGGAACAGGTTCAGCAGCAGCACGTAGCTGGCCTGCACCTGCGGCAGCGTATGGGCAAGCCACAGCTCATCGCTCTCGAACACGCCCCATTCAACCGTGCCCTTGGTTTGCAGCAGCGTGCTGGCCACGCCGTAGGCCAGGTTGGCGCCCGTGCGGTTGCAGGCAATGCTCTTGCCCTGACGCTCCAGCGCATCGGCGATCATGTTGGTGATGGTGGTCTTGCCGTTGGTGCCCACTACCACAATGGACCCTTCGGTGACTTTGCCCATCTGCTCGGCGATGATCTGCGGGTCTACCTTAAGGGCGATCTTGCCGGGAAGGTTGGCTGCCGGGCGGTGCGCCAGATGGCGAAGCCCCCAGGTTGAAAGCGCGCTAACTGCCTGTGCGCCGGCCTTGCGAATGCCCATGTTC
This sequence comes from uncultured Prevotella sp., assembly GCA_963598325.1. Classification (GTDB taxonomy): domain Bacteria; phylum Actinomycetota; class Coriobacteriia; order Coriobacteriales; family Eggerthellaceae; genus Anaerotardibacter. The sequence goes on from CAVBST010000015.1 coordinate 25,483, forward strand.
CAGCCCTCCGATTCGTGCCCGCCTGGATGCGACGGAATAAACAGCTTGGGAAGAAGCGCCGTGTGCAGCCGACAGGGCCCATACAGCGTTTCCTTAGCTGCACATAATAAAGCGAGGGACGGAACACCGCCCCTCGCACCGCACAATCAGCGCAACTGGTTGGCTTGGCCTCGCCCGGCCTTACCTATATATAGGTTGCAGCTTGTCGGTTACTTCGCCGGATAGAAACCGCTGGGAACCTCCGCCAGGTTGATCATGATGTTCTTCGTCTGGCTGTAGTGCTCCAGCATCTGCTTGTGGGTTTCGCGGCCGATGCCCGACTGCTTGTACCGCTAGGGAAACATCCCCATGATCCGACGGCTGGCGTGCCTCTGCATGGTAGAGAGGGCCTGGCACAGCAGGTCTATCTCTTCGAAGGTGTTGTAGAAGCTCAGGCTTGCCCGACAGCACGCCTCAACGCCAAGACGCCGCAGAAGGGGCTGGGCGCAGTGCGACCCCACGCGCAGGCAGATGTTGCGCTCGTCCAGGAAGAAGGCAACGTCTTGCGGGTCCACCCCGCGCACGTTGAAGGAAACGATGCCCGTGCGATCGGCCTGGGCGGAGGGAACGCCGTACGCCTCGACGCAGCCAAGCCCTTCCAGCCCGCGCAGCAGATGCCCTGCAAGCCGGCTTTCGCGCTTTGCAATGCGTTCCGCACCGATGCCCTGCAGGTACGCAGCCGCCGCAGCCATGCCGATGGCCCCGCCCACATTCTGCGTGCCTGCTTCCAGCTTGCGGATGTCTTGCAGGTAATTGGAGCGCTGTTCCCATACCGAGCCGACCATGCCGCCGCCCAACAGGAACGGGGCAACCTCTTCCAGCAAGCCCTCGCGTACATACAGCGCCCCGATGCCTTCGGGCGCGTACATCTTATGGCCGGAAAACGCCGCGAAGTCCACGCCCAAGCTATGCAGGTTGATAGGGATATGCCCTGCGCTTTGCGCGCAATCCAATACCACCGCAGCGCCTGCGGAATGCGCCAGCTCCGTCACCTTCGCCGCAGGGAACACCGTGCCCAGAACATTGGAGACGTGGGGCATGGCCAGGACTTTTGCCGACTGGTCCAGGGCACAGGCAAGGGCATCTTCGTCAAGCCGCCCTTGCGCGTCCAGCCCGACCACCCGAAGCGACGCCCCCGTTTTGGCGCACACCCGCTGCCAAGGCAGCAGGTTGCTATGATGCTCGGCCGCGGTAACCACCACCGCATCGCCCGGGCACAAGCGCTTGGCCGCCCAGGCAGCGGCAACCAGGTTCAACGCCTCGGTGGCGTTACGCGCGAAGGCGACTTCTTCCGCTTCTGCGCCCAAGAACGCAGCGATGGCAGCGCGCGCCTGCTCGAACGCATCCGTCGCCGCAACGGAGGCGCGGTACATCCCTCGCGCAGGGTTGGCCGCCCCGGCGCGGTAATAGCCGCACACCGCTTCCAGCACACATTCCGGAACCTGCGTAGTTGCCGCGTTGTCCAAGTAGACGAGTTCCCCGCCGCCAAGGGCAGGGAATTCGCCACGTCGTTGTTGCCAATAATCATCCATGGCGGTTTCAAGCCCCTTCGGCAAGAAGGGAAAGCTGTGTATAGCGCAGGTCTATCAGGCGCGATGCCGACTTCACAACACCATGGTACGAGTCCTGGTTGCCGAACCGCTCGCGCAGCGCCGCCGCCAGGGAGGTGTCGCCGATGATGCGCTCCACCCAGTCCAGCAGCTGATCGGCTTCCGCCCAGCTTACCGAGCCGCTTCCGCCGGTGGTGAAGCCCAAGCCCGCCGTTCCGAAGCGGAAGAACTTGGCGGCTTCCTTCAAGCTGTACAGATGAAGGGGGCTTTCCCCCGCCGCGGCGTTCACATCGAGCACCTCTAGCTGCTCGCCCCAGCCCACTTCCCGCAGCAAGCGCTTTGCCTCGGGGGCGCTCGGCGTGTCGAAGCCGCCAAGGCTCGCCAACTCTTCAGGCGTGGCCAGGCCGTACGAGTTCTCTATCGAATCCATGGCGCTACCCCACCCTCACCCCGTTGGCGGCAAGCTCATCGGCAACGTAGCCCAAATCGAACGCCTCGAGCGAGGCCCGCGTGGGCCAGCCGCCGTGCGGATCCCAGCCTTCCAGCGCGTAGAAGCGGGTCTTCACGTCCTCGAACTTGTCCCTGTCCAGCGTGCGGCCGATGCAGCGGTCGAACTTCCATTCGCCGTTTTCGTACACCGTAAGCGGGTAGGAAGACTTCGTGGGCACCTCGTAGACGTAATCGGCGAACTGCTCCATTTCCCGCGTGCGGCCCTGCAGGTACCACACCGCGCGGTCCATCATCAAAATCTTGCGGCCCATTTCCAGGCTTTCCTCGAACGTGAGGTCGAGGCCGGTAACTGCCTTGTACATCCGCGGCTCGAAGTCGGGCGTGGCGCCGGTGGTGTCCCAGTTCGGGTCGTTGTAGTTCACCAGCGTGGGCCAAACAGAATCGCACAGGCCCATGGAGGAAAGCCAGAACCTGCCGTAATGACGCAGCCACGAAACGGTCTTCAGCTTCTCGTCGGAGTAGATTCCCTCGGCGCTGTAGTTGAAGCCCATGGGGTCAAGGCCGGTGGATGCCGCCAAGCGCTGCACCAGCTCGTCGGCCGGGATAAGGTAGTCGATCTTGGAAAGGTTGCAGATATAGGGCATCCAGTGCACGTGTGCGTTGATGCCGTGCTCGTTGATGTCGCGGTCGGTGAAGATGGAACCGTAGCTCCATTCCACTTCCAGGCGCGGGTCGTAGTGCTGGTAGTAGTTCCACTGCGGGTAGGGGAACAGGCCGGTCTTCGTGTCTTCTTCCCAACGGCCCCAGGCCTTCACGGCGCGCGCGGGGCCTTCCGCCATCACATCGCCTAAGCCCTTGCGGTAGGCGATGGAGAACAGGAATTCCTCGATGAACTCGCGCGTTCCGTACTTGTCAAAGGGGATGTCGGTGTCGATCTGCTTGCCGGGGCCCAGGATGCCCATCTTGTACAGGCTGCGCAGGTAGTCCAGGAAGCCGCGGTCGAAGCCGTTGATGCCCAGCTTGTTCAGCAGGCCGGCGGCGTAGATCATGTCCTCTTTCTTGTCGGCCGTGAGGTAGTACATGGAAGCCGCGCACATGGTGCCGTTGGCGAAGCCGTCGTCGAAGTTGTGGCGGCAGTTGCGAGTGCATCCCGGGCAGCCGTAGGGGCGCGCCAGCATATCGCGCGAGGTCCAGTGCGCACCGCCGGAACCGGGCTGGCGCGTTATGGTACCGAAGATGCGCGCATCGTAAGTGGTGCCGGCCGGGTCGGGCTGCTCGTAGGAGGGGTTGTCCACCTTGTACACGAATCGGCGCTGGTACTCCATGCGCAGGTCAAGCAAGGCTGCCGGGTCGGCAACGGGAATGCTCTTCGTTCCGAAGAAGCTGATGGCCTTGAGTTTCTTGGAGCCCCACACGGCGCCCAGGCCGCTCTGCCCCGCCTGGTGCGCGCCATCGGTGGTGATGGTGCCGCTGCGGGCAAGGTTCTCGGACGCCGGGCCGATGCAGATAACGGCGGGCTTCTGCGTGCTGCGGCCCGCATCGCGCGTGCCGTTCAGCTCGAACCATTCGCCGTCGGGCGTGCCGTCGAGCACCTTGTCCCAGATGGCCTCTTGCGTCTCGTCGGTCCACATGCCCCACAGGTCGTTGGCATCGTGGAAGGTGACCTTCTCGTTCTGCACTTCCACCCACACCGGGCCGTCTGCCGCACCGGTGATAACCGTGGCGTCGAAGCCGGCCGTCTTCATGGACTCGGCGATGCGGCCGCCCATGTTGGAGCGGGTGAACCATTCCGGGTCGGCGAACGAGCCGATTCCCTGAATCTCCACGCGGGCAGCACCCGCCGGCACCGGGGTGCCGGAAAGCGGGCTGGAGCAGATGGTTACCACATTGCCCGGATCGAAGGGGCCGATGGTCTTGTCCTTGCAGTAATCCCAGAACAGGGCCGTGCCCATTCCGTGACCGCCGCCCCATTTCTGGTAGGGCTCGGAATCGATGACGTTGTAGCTTCGCTTCGTAAGATCCAACACAAGGATCTTACCCATGTATCCTCCAATGGCCTTGGCCATGACGCACCTCTTTCTCTATCGTCTACGCTGCCGTTCGAATGATCAGCGCAAACGCTACTTCCATACCGCTTCGCCTTCGGGGGCGATGATCGAAGGATCGGGCGGCATCGATTCCACGGGCAGCACCTTGCCCTCGTCGTCGATGGGGAAGCCCAGAATGGCCCAATGCTCGTTGCGCAAGTTCACCAGGTAGCCGGAATCGTCCTGCTGCGGAAGCTCCGTGGTGAACTTGATGGCGCTTACCGGGCACACCTTCACGCAGGCCTGGCAGCCGCCCGGGCCGCCTTCTTCCTCCATGTACGGGGTGTTCAGGCAGAGATCGCACTTCTGCGCGTGCTTTTCCTCGAAGTTCCATTCCACTCGCGAAGGGGTGAAGTAGCAGCCCGCGACGCAACTCTCGCAGCCGATGCACAGGCGCTCGTCCACCATGCGCACGCCGGTTTGCGCATCCACATGCATGGCACCGGTGGGGCATGCCTTCACGCATCCGGGGTTCGCACACTGGCGGCACTGGTTCTGGCCTATCTCATTGGGGAAGTTGCCCAGCGGGTTCTTCTTTATCTGCATGCGGGAAAGGCTGCGGTTCACATGCCCGTGGTGGGCCAGCGAGCACGCCATCATGCAGGTTTCGCAACCGGCGCATTTCTTGGTGTCTACCAGCAGATATCCGCCAGATGCCTCAACTGCGAACACGCCGTCGCCCAAGAAATGGGCCACGCCGGTCCCAGCAAGAAGGGCACCAACGCCCACGCCGCCCAACGCAGCAAGGAAATGGCGGCGGCTGATGGCAGACGTCTTGGCGTTAACTTCGGCCGTCTGCGTTGCAGTACCCTTGCCGGCATCGGCGCCAACAGCTACGCCTTGCGCTTGCTGTTGCTTCTCTTCGTTCGCCATGGCGCTTACCTCTCTTTCCCGGCGTTGGCCGCATCGGCTTTCGCAGCAGCCTTCTTCTCTAGCTCTTCCACCCATGCCGCATGCTCTTCACGTGCATGCTCCAGGGAAACCTTGCCGTGCAGCATGCTGGGGAACGTCGGCCAGGAAGAGGGGATCACCACGGCGAAGAACACATGCGCCAACAGGAACAACAGCATCAGCACCGCGGCGATATCGTGCGCCCAGTTGGCAACCAGCATCACCTCGCCCGGAATGTCAACGCAGCGGGTAAGCACCTTCAGCAGGCCCGTCACCGCCATAACCAGCGCGATTCCCACGGCACCGACAAACGCCATGCGCTCCGACTCGAAGTACTTCTCTTCGCGCGGATAGGTGAAGCGCTTGAAGCCCATAAGGGAGCCGTAGTGGTTCAGCGTGTAGACGAACGCGCGGCGGGTAGGCAGGTGCTCGCGCAGGCGATGGGTGGAAACGATGGTGTTGCCCACCCAATAGAACGTGCCGAACAGGAACAAGCACGCGAACACGAAGTGCACGTTGAACCAGGAGATGGAATCGGATCCGCCCCCTACCAGAGCGGGCGTGATGCGCGAGCCCACCACGAAGCCGGAAACCAAAAGCAGCACCGTGCCTATGGCGTGGCTCCAGTGGGCAACGCGCGCGGGAACATCGTGGCGTAGGATCTTGTCGCCGCGGATCTCGGGCTCTTGGCGATGGGTGAACCCTGCCACCAGCAAGCCGAGGAAAGGCATAAGGAATATCACCCAGGTGCCTTCATTGAACAGAATGGTATCTATCATGGAGCGCCTCCTCTTCATTTGGGCGCTTCGAAGGTACCGCGCGGGAATGCCGGGCGTTAACCTGTTCGCGACGATGAACGGCTTGGGGCTTGGCGCCCGTCTGAGCATGGTTTGCTGTTCAAAATGAACAGCAAACCGTATTGCCGAAGAGTGAAAGGGCGCGCTTCCCCGCTGAACGGGTTCCGATGAACAACAGAATGCCCCGAATGAAGACATCGAACGCGCCCGCGGCCCCGTCTGCCGCCGAATAGGCGGGGAATCGGTAGGTTAATTCAATGAATACGGTGCATTTTCGCAGGTAATGAACCCGTTCGGGCAGCCAAGGCGCCCCCTCGCCCCGTCTGCGATCACCCCAGGTAGCGCTCCCTTAAGCCGGCAAGCCCAACGGCTGGGACGAAAACGCTGGCCTTGCCCTGCTGCTCGCAGGAAAGGTAGCCCGCATCGCAAAGGGCAACCAAATCCCTTCGGGCCGTTGCGTAGGAAATGCCATGCGCCTGCCCGTGGTCGGCGATGGAGAGCTCGCAGCCGGGCTCCTGCAAAGCGCGGGCCAGCACCTTGCGCTGACGCTGGTTGAATCGCTCGTCGGCAAACGCCCCCGCTTCCAAGGCGCTGCTCATGCCCATTTGCTGCTCTGCCTGCGCTTCGGCCTCTTCCACCAAACGGTTCAGGCACAGCAGGCCCACCGTGCACAGCAAGGTTCGCTCGGTTCGGGTGTGGCGCATGGTGCGCACGCACTCGCCGAATCGGTAGCGCGAATCAAACAGGAAGAGCCCCCGCTTCCACGAGGCATAGGTCTCCGAGAACGGCAGAGCCCCCAGCGCATCGAGCCCGCTCTTCGCAAAGATGAGCCGGCGCACCAGGGAAGAAAGCGCTGCATAGGCCGGCCCATAGAGCCGGGCCGAGCGCAGCGTCTCGCTGACGATAAGTGCGCGCAGCACGGGAAGGTCTTCGCCATGGGGCTCGCCGGCATCGGCATAGGCAAGCGCACGGGAAACTGCCTGCAGCTGCCCCATCCCATCGGCCTCGCCCACCGGTGAAGTGGACATGAGCATGCCCGCGTGCTCCACCTCTTCGGCAGAAAGGCCGGAAACCAACCCCTGGTACAGTTCCTCCAACAAGGCAGAATCCAGCGGCCGGTCTTGGAAGCAGGAAAGGTCTTCGCCCATTTCCAGGGCGTTCAGGGCAATGCGCTCAACGGGACGCGCGGGAGCTATGCCCAGGCCGCGGGCAAGGGCAAGATCGTCGCCGCGAAGGGGAACGCCCGCACGCGCAAACGTGGAATGCACTTCGCGGAACCACAGCCCCTGCGAAAGATCGGTAGAGGGGCTTGCCAAAGCACGCCCCAGCAGGCCATCCATCGCAGCGCGCTTCTCTAGCGAGCAGGCAAGCGATTCCAACTCGTAGGTGCGCCGGTACCACAGCAAGTCGTCTTCGAACCCCACGAACAGGTGCACCCCCAGGCAGCGGCCAAGGCTTTCCAGGGCCGCCCAGCATTCAAGGGCGCTCACGCCGGAAGGCAGGGAATGGCCCAGGAACTCATCCCAGGTAATGGCCCTTCGCTGCGTGGTTCGCAGCAGGTCACGAAAGCTTTTGTCGTCTATGAACGCTTGAAGCGGTACGGGCTGTTGCTTCATAAGGGGCTCCTAACAGCAGGGAATAACCCGCAGCCCCCTCGTGCTTGCATTTCCCCAAAACCCTTCTTTCCACTTTAGCGAAAAGCCAGCTCAAGGCGCGGTAGGCGCTGGCAGGAGGGCAGCAGGGCCGCGCCACTGGCTAGAAAGGCCAACTTGGCGTTTCGGTGAACGGCATAAGCGGTATACTTCCTTTGAGCATGTTCACTCCCCGGCGCAAGCGAAGAGGCGCCCGGAAGGCACGCCCATTACATACTTATAGAGGGGATTCGTTCCAAGGAACTGGCAAGCGCCACGCTGCGCCCATGAAACGAGGATTCATGATTACCGATCTCAAAGTAAACGAGAAGAACAAGCAGGAATACTACGCGTTGGGCTACTGGACCGAGCGCACCTTGAACGACATCTGGTCCGACCGCGCGGCCAAATTCGCCGACCGCGAATACGTCAGCGACAACCTGGGCGTTCGCCTTACCTACGGCGAGATCGAGGAAAAGGCCAGCCGCCTGGCTTCTTGGCTGCACGAGCAGGGCGTTGAAAACGGCGACGTGGTTTCCTACCAGTGCCCGCCGTGGTCCGAGTTCTGCATCATCTACGTTGCCTGCCTGAAAGTAGGTGCAGTAAGCCATCCCCTTCCCGTTACCTTCAACGGCGAAGACCTGGTGTACTCCATGAACCTGGTGGAGTCCAAGGCATTCATCTCGCCCACCTTCCACCACAAAACCAACTTCGAAGACCAGATCCTCTCGGTGGTCGATCGCATCCCCACGCTGAGCAAGAGCGCCATCTGCGTGCACGACAAAACGCTGGAATCGCACGGCACCATCACGCTGAACCAGATCTTCGAGCAGTACGAGCCGTACCAGGAAGCACCTGGCAGCAAGTCTGACGACGTGGTGCTGATCCTTTCCACTTCGGGCACCACCGGCCGCCCGAAGGCAGTGCTTATCTCGCACAACGCGCTCATCTTCTCCGAGACCACCTTCTCGAAGGGGCTGAAGCTCACGCAGGACGACGTCATGTTCATGCCGGCGCCGCTGAACCACGCCACCGGCTTCAACCATGGCCTTATCACCCCGCTGCTGCTGGGCGGCCGCGTGGTGCTGCAGCAGGAGTTCCGCCCGCGCGAGGCCATCGATATCATGAACAAGGAAGGCGTTACCTGGTCGATGGGCGCCACCCCGTTCATTTTCGACCTGCTGAACTGCTGCGACGAGAACGGGCTTTCCTTCAACACCCTGAAGCTCTACATCTGCGGCGGCGCGCCGGTTCCCGGAACCATGGTGCACCGCGCCGACAAGCACGGCCTGAAGCTGTGCGAATGCTACGGCTCCACCGAAAGCTGCCCGCACCTGGCCGTGCCGCCCGAGCACTGCCTGGAGTGGAACGGCGATTGGTCGGGCATCGCCTTCGAGGGCATCGAGGTTAAGGTCGTCGACGAGCACGGCAACGAGGTTCCGCACGGCGTACAGGGCGAAGAGGTTTCCCGCGGGCCCCACATGTTCAGCGGCTACCTGAAGAACCCCGAGGCCACCGCAGCCGACCTGGACGATGACGGTTGGTTCTACTCCGGCGACCTGTGCATCCAGGACGAGCAGGGCCGTGTGAAGATCAACGGCCGCAAGAAGGAGATCCTCATCCGCGGCGGCATCAACATCTCGGCCAACGAGGTGGACAACAACCTTACCGGCTGCCCCGGCATCGGCGCCCACGCAACCATCGGCATGCCCGACGACCGCCTGGGCGAGCGCATCTGCACGTTCATGGTGCAGGAAGGCGAAGTTGCCCCCACGCTCGATTCCATCGCCGCCTACCTGGATTCCAAGGGCATAGCCAAGCGCTTGCGCCCCGAGTTCATCGAGTTCATCGATGATATCCCCATGACGGAATCGGGCAAGGTGAAGCGCCACCAGCTGGCCGACGAGCTTGCCCGCCGTCTTAAGGAACGCGCCTAAGCAAGGCTTTCCAACATACCCGAAACGCCAAGAGCGCTTGCAGCACCAACAGCCGCAAGCGCTCTTTTTT
>CAVBST010000016.1:0-34277 GCA_963598325.1 uncultured Prevotella sp.
AGGATAGGAAGTTCCGCTCATGCAGGGCATTCCTGCGTCCAAGGCCCCCTCGGGGGCTTTTTGCGTTTCGGGGCCAAGGCCGGACCGGGCCCGCAACCGCCCTCGCGTGCATCTTGCCTGCACCGGCCTGCGTCTCGGCTGCGCGCAGCGTGCAGCCTGGGCGCGATCGCGCTGGGAGCCGGCCGCCGTCTCGTATGCGCGGATCCGCCCTCGCCGTTCGCCCCATCCGAGTCGGCCTGTGTCTCGGATGCGCGGGCTAGCTCTCGTTGGGGCGGGGCGGTGATCCGTCTGCGGGGGAGCGGGCGCAACCCGGCAAGAGCTTTTTTATGATCTGGACAGATATTATGATTGCTATGACATTGATAGCCCTTAGCTATCAATGTTCCTTTTAGTGTACTTACAGACGCTCTGTTCGTAACTGCTTTTAATTGTATCTGTCGTTATTCCTGGTCATAGCGTCTCTTCAATTCGACCGTTCATCAGCCTTTTGTGCAGATTGCCGATTCATTCATTATCGCTATGGAATTCTGTTATGATTTTGTGGCAACAAACGTGGCAGTCGTTTGCGATTTGTCCTATTTAGACACTGCCCGTTGTGCTACCAATGCTGTTTGTAGAATGAGGGAACTATGAATCTGGCTCAGCTGTATTATTTCCGGACGTTAGCTAAATTCGAGCATTACGGAAAGGCAGCCGAAAGCCTCTACATCACCCAACCCTCCCTTTCCAACTCGATCAAGAACCTCGAAAAGGAAATCGGTGTCCCGTTTTTTGAGCGCGTTGGCCGTAATGTTCGCCTTACTGAATATGGCGAGGAATTCAACAAGCATATCTGCCTTGCACTCGATGAGATCGACAAGGCCGTTGAAATCATGCACGCTTACAACTCTGGTTTGAGTGGTCGCATCCGCATAGGTACCGTAATCAGTATCCAGCGCAATTACCTCCCTCGTTTGCTCAGCACCTTCAAGGGAGCTTTTGGCGACGATGTTGTTTTCGACATCTATCAGGGAACCACCTATGAGTGCCTTAAGGGCTTGAACGACGGTAAGTTCGATGTCGTTTTCTGCGGCAAGCTCGATGGGTTCGACGATATCGAGTTCGTTCCTCAGTTTTCTCAGAATTGCGTTCTCGCAGTCAATTCGCATAACGACCTTGCTGATCGTGAGATGATCTCGCTTAACGACTTGAAGGGAATCACCCTCACTTCCTATCGCTCGCAGTCTTACGCAAACACTATTTTCGAAGGCTTCTTCAAGAAGTACGACCTCGATGTGGTCCAAGGCTTCAACGACGAGATCAGTGCTGCAACGTTGGTCGCTTCGGATCGCAAAACCGTTGCGGTAATCCTTGAAACTCTCGATGACCTTTCGCTGGAGAACCTGGTTACGCTTCCTATCGAGGAATTGCAGGAACCCTTCCATATTATTTATCTGGGATATAACAAAAAATCGTTCCATTCGCACCTTGTGGAAGAGTTCATCAAGTTCACGCAGAGGCATATTAAGTTCCCTGCGGGTGTGGTTCCTCTTGAGGAGTACTACATGAACTGCGATAAAGAAGACAAAGCTTAAAGCATTGAAGCAACTCATGGGCCCTTACTTATATATAAGTAAGGGCCCTTCTCGTTTTAGGCTCTGTTGAGGTTCCGGATTGGCACGATGCGAACAACCCTAAACCTTGGTTCTATTGGGCCATGGTTGGCATACGGTAGAGAGTATTGTTCGTGCTGGTTCTGGCCAGCCTTTTCTATTCCGCGGGCGGGTGAGGGCAGGTCGACTTTGTGTTTCATTGCAGGCAATACCGTTCTATAACGTTCTATGAATAGAAGCGGCTATTCCGATAGTGCATCGGAATAGCTTGTCATCATTCCGTTGCCTGGTCTTCTTCTGGATGACTATTCGATCTGAATGGATGAACAGGTTCTAATCTATTGATCTGGCTAATTATCCCCAAATCTGCCAAAAATGAACGCGTTGCATCTATCGTTTTGTTCAAATTGATAGAACATGTTATATATAATTCCCTTTCCCTATTGAAGCGCACTCTGCGGCAATTAGACCGCGTTCAAATTCTGGACGAACATACATCGTGGCTTCGGAAACAGAAGCGAAATGAAATCTGGTAAAGCGAGGAAACCGGAAGAGAGGTTTCCTTCAAGTCAAGAGGAGGGTTTTGTATGTCCGAGAATTGGTTCGCAAAGCAGCCTAAGGAGCATCTCGCAGGAAAGTGCGCTGTTGTCGTAGGTGGCAACTCCGGCATCGGCAAGGCAGCAGCAGAGGCTATCGCTGCAGCTGGCGCAAACATGGTTATCGCTGGCGTTCCTGAGGCAGGTTGCCACGAGGTAGCTGAGGCTCTGAAGGCCGACGGCACCAAGGCAGTAGGCGTTGCTTGCGACGTAACCAGCCAGGAGTCCATCGACAACGTGATCAAGGTCGCAGAAGAGAACTTCGGCCAGATCGACATCCTCGTTACCTCCGCTGGTATCGCTCTTCCCCGTATGAACGCTGTAGACGTTGCTCCCGAGCAGTGGGACAAGCTGTTCAGCATCAACCTGAAGGGTAACTTCTTCCTGATGACTTCTGTTGCTCGCGCAATGGAGGCCAAGGGTGTTCATGGCAAGATGGTCGTTGTTGCTTCCGCACGTGGCATCAACTCCATGGAGAACATCGCTCCTTACTGCATCGCCAAGGCTGGCGTTATGGGTATGGTTCGCTCCCTGGCTGTCGACTTCGCCAAGAAGCAGATCCTGGTCAACGGCATCGCTCCTGGCTATGTTTACACCCCCATGGTTGCCAAGGTATTCGAAGAGCAGCCTCAGCAGGAAGCTTACGTCAAGAGCCGCACGCCCCTGCCGAACTACACCGGCACCCTGGACGAGATGGCTTCCGCAATCCTGCACCTCGTTCTTCCTGTCACCGAGTACACCACCGGCCAGACCCTGGTTCTCGATGGCGGCTGGTCCATCCAGTAACACGGATCTTTTCGCGAGCGGCCTAGCCCGCGTGGCCTAAGGCCGCTCGCCTTCTTCAAGTTCTCTTCGAAAGGAAGTACCCATGGAAGGTAAGATGAACGCACTTCTCAAGACCGCCGCTGAGCCGGACGCAATGGAGTACGTAGAGGATTTCGACATTCCCCAAATCAAGGATGACGAAGTACTCATGGAGATCAAGGCTGTAGGCATCTGCGGTACCGACCACTCTCTGTATCGCTGGAACCCTGCAATCGCCAACTCCTACCACATCCAGTATCCTGCGATCTTCGGTCATGAGTTCTCTGGCGTTATCGCAGAGGTGGGCAAGAACGCTCCTGCTAACCTCAAGGTTGGCGACCGCGTAACCGCTAACCCCGTCCTGTTCGACAACACCTGCGAGTACTGCGACCGCGGCGAAGTCAACATCTGCGACAACCGCCCGTTCTATGGCACCGACCTGCCCGGCGCATTCGCCAAGTACATGGCAATCCGCGCCACCAACATCATCCCCATGCCCGATGATGTTACCTTCACCCAGGGCGCTCTGCTCGAGCCCCTCTGCGTGGCAATGAACGCCGTTGAGCGCGTTAACCCCCAGATCGGCGAGACCGCTGTCGTTATCGGCCCTGGCGCAATCGGCCTTCTGATGGTTGCCCTGCTCAAGCAGGCTCGCGGCATCCGCAAGGTTATCGTTACCGGCCTCGACGCTGACGCAAAGCGCTTCAAGGTAGCAGAACAGCTCGGCGCAATCACTGTCAACGGTTCTGAGTGCGACGTTGTCGAGAAGGTAAAGGAACTCACCGGCGGCAAGGGCCCCGAGTGCATCTTCGACGCAGCTGGCCACTGGACGGTTTCCGAGCAGGCAGTGCAGATGGCAGCCAAGGGTGGCCGCATCGGCATCACCGGTCTGCCCGCAAAGCCCTCCGCAATCCCGATGACCGAGATCGCAATGCGTCAGATCAGCATCATCGGCAACCGCGCTTACGAGCGCAAGCATTGGCGCCAGGCTCTGAGCCTGCTGGCCAACGGCCTGGACATCTCCATGATCTCCAACATGGTCATTCCGCTGAGCGATTGGCGCAAGGGCATGGAGTTCATCGAGTCCGGCGAGGGTCTGCGCGTTGTTCTGGAGCCGTAAGAGCTCTTCTAACAGCTACTGCTGCGTAGATTGATTTTTCAAGGGGTGCTGACACCATCGGTGCCGGCCCCCTTTCTTATTAACAAACGGGGTTTCCCCGAATAACCTATCTAAGGAGAATCCAATGGCAGGTTTGCAAGGAGTAAAGGTTGTCGAGCTGACTCAGTATGCTGCTGGTCCGGCCGCTGGTCGTGCATTGGCAGAGATGGGCGCAACCGTGATCAAGGTTGAGCCTTTCACCGGCGACGAGCAGCGCACCCAGGGCATGGCTTGGGGCATGGCTTTCCGCACCGAGTTCGACGACGTTGCCTATGACTGCGGTTCCTTCAACAAGGAGTGGACGGCAATCAACTGCAAGAACGAAGAGGGCCTGAAGGTTATGTACCATCTGCTCGAGACGGCAGATATCTTCCTGACCTCCCTTCGCTCCGGCGCACTGAAGCGCCTTGGTCTTGACTACGAGACCCTTCATGAGAAGTTCCCTCGCCTTGTTTGGGCTCAGAACCGCGGTTATGGCGAGTTCGGCCCCATGAAGGACGCTAAGGGCTTCGACGCTACTGCATTCGCAGCACGCTCCGGCTTCGTAAGCGCTATCCCGCAGGCTAACGCACACTACGAGCCCGGCAATTCCCCCATCGCCTTCGGCGACTGGAACACCGGTTGCGCTCTTACCGCTGGCATCCTGGGCGCTTACGCTGGCGCTCTTCGCACCGGCCAGGGCGACAAGGTAACCGGCTCTCTGTATCACGTGGGCACCTGGGGCATGACCTCTGCCCTCATCGCTCAGCAGCAGGGTTGCGACTACCCGAAGGACCGCATGGAGGCCAAGTGCCCCACCAACAACTCCTACGTTTCCTCCGACGGCATCTGGTTCCTCATGTGCTTCGGCAACTACAACAAGTACTGCAAGCTCGTGTTCGAGACCTTGGAAATGGATCCGAAGTACTTCACCGACCCCGAGCTGAACACGCTTGAGGCCCTGGCCGACAACGGCAAGTACGTTGAGGTTGTTGCCGCAATGCATCAGGCTTGCAAGAAGTTCACCTTCGCCGAGCTCGAGAAGCGCTTCCGTGAGAACGACATCCCGTTCGAGAAGATCCAGACCGTCACCGACGTTCTGCAGGATCAGGAAGCATTCGACAACGACCAGCTCCGTTACGTCAAGTACGAGAAGCAGGGTCCCTCCAGCCCCTACGGCAAGGAAGAGGATTACATCATCACCACCATGCCGTTCCGTCTGGCGAGCATCGGCGATCCGGTGCTGAAGCGTTCTCGCCCCACCGGCTACGACACCCGCAAGATCCTCAACGAGTACGGCTACGACGATGCGGCTGTAGACAAGCTGGTCGAGGAGGGCGCAGTTATGTGCTACACCGGCGAAGAGCTGCCCGCATCCGTTCTCGAGCCCAGCTACGGCCCGAACTCCAAGAGGGACTAGGAAGGAATTTTCAACATGGCACGTGCAAACACACCTTTTTCCGGACTGACGGTACTCGACTTCTCCCGTTACCTGCCCGGTGGCTACGCAACCCAGGTTCTTGCTGACCTTGGCGCTACCGTGATCAAGTGCGAGGATACCGGTCTTGGCGACTTCATGCGTCACGACTATCCCACCAAGGGCCAGGGTATCTCCTACTACATCACCGCTCTTGGCCGCAACAAGAAGTCCGTTTCCCTGAACCTGAAGAACGAGGAAGTCGTTGACTGGTTCAAGAAGATGGCCAAGGAGGCCGACGTCATCGTCGAGTCCTTCCGTCCTGGCGTAACCAAGAAGCTCGGCATCGACTACGATACGATCAACGCCATCAACCCGAAGATCATCTACTGCTCCATCTCCGGCTATGGCGCAGAGGATCCTCGCTCCAAGAAGGCTCAGCATGACCTGAACATGCAGGCCACCAGCGGTTACCTGTCCGTGAACCACGGCGGCACCTCTCCGCTGCACCTGTGCGACCTTTCCTCCGGCATGGTTGCCGGCCAGGCCATCCTCGCTGCCCTCTACGCACGCGAGCAGACCGGCAAGGGCACCTACATCGACACTTCCATGTTCGACTGCTTCGTATGGTGGAACTCCCTGCTCGACTCCCGCTGGTGCTTCAACGACGGCGAGTGCAAGCGTGACGACCTGGAGTACCCCTCCGTTGCCTACAACGTGTACGAGACCGCCGACGGTGGCAAGCTTGCCCTTGGTATGGTTGAGGGCAAGTTCTGGCAGCCCTTCTGCGACGCCATCGGCCATCCCGAGATCAAGGGCGACGGCCTGAAGCGTCGCTGGGAGGCTCCCGAGTCCTTCAAGGTTGTCGAAGAGGTCATCAAGTCCAAGCCTTTGGCTGAGTGGATGGAATGGCTCGAGGACAAGGACTTCTGCATCGCCAAGGTGAACACCAAGACCGAGGCTGTGGAGCAGATCACCCGCGAGAACCCCGAGGCTCTTGCATGGGTCGACTTCCCCCGCGTTGGCCGCGTTCTGCAGACCGGCTTGCCGCATCACCTGTCCACCATCCCGGTGAACATCGCCGACTTCGAAGAGGTTTCTGTCCTTGGTGGCGACACCGCAGAGTACCTGAAGAAGGTTGGCGCCGATGACGCAACCATCGCCCGCCTGAAGGCTGAAGGCGGTATCCGCCTGGGCGACGACATCGAGCCTGAAGAGGATCGCGCTCCGGTGGCTCCTGCCAACTAGGCGCAACTCGAGCTTTCGCTGTTTGGAAGGCGTCCCGATAGGGACGCCTTCTTTGTGTTCAGGAGCAGGTGAACAGCGGAGGGGTTGCAGGCTTTATGGGGAGTCGGGCTGGTGGTACTGCCCTATGGGACGTTGGACTGGTAAGGGGCTGGCCGTATAAGCCGGTCCAGGAAAACGTCCGCACCCCGTACCGTTGGTCTGGGCCGGTGTGGGAAGTCGGTTTGACTTGCGTCGAAAGTTGTTTGGGTTGGCAAAGGTAGGAAGACATTGTCTGGCGTCCATCGTCTGGCGTCCTGCATGGACGGCAGGCAGGCCGAAGCTTTCCTCGGGGTCTTTGCTCGTGCAGGGGAGAACATTGCTGCTATAGGAGTGAACATGTTCTACTTGTTCATGCCATGAATAGGCTGCGCTGCATGGGGTTATTGAGTATCAGGGGGTTTTATTAATAAAACTATTCATGCGATTTATAGCTTTCGGGAAAAATCGATATCCTTCGGAATTAGAAATTGAACCCGTTCACCGTAAAATAAAGGCATACAGACAAGCGAAAGCTTGAAGGCAACTGCGAGAAGGTTAGGGGGACCAATGAATCCTAAGGCAACCATTACGGATGAGCAGTTCCAGGCATATCTGAAGCAGATTCGCGAATTGGCAGAAGGCCCGTTCGACGAGATGCAGAAGGAGATCGAGGTAACCAACACGTTCCCGGACAAGTTCTATGAGCTTGCCAAGGAGAACGACCTCTATCGTTTCTATCTTCCTGAAGAGTACGGCGGATGGAACCTCAACGAGCTTGAGATCCTGAAGGTACAGGAAGAGTTCTCTCGTGGCCCTGGCGGAATGCGCATGCACCTGCATCACGCAGCCGACATGAACTGGCGCATCCTTGAGGACTACGGCAAGCAGGAGCTCAAAGACCAGCTCATGACGAAGTTCCAGGACAAGACCATCTACTGCAACTTCGCCATCACCGAGAAGACCGGCGGCACCGGTGCCGACCTTCACACCACCGCAGAGAAGCAGCCCGATGGCTCCTACATCCTGAACGGTGAGAAGTGGCTCATCTCCCACACCGACTGCTCTGACTACACCTACGTCATCGCAGTTACCGACCAGGAAAGCGACAAGGACTCCCGTCTTTCCGCCTTTATCGTTCCCAACGATGCTCCTGGCTTCGAGATCATCCCGATGCCCCACATGATGGGCTGCAAGGGCGCAGGTCATGCAGGCCTCAAATTCACCAACCTGAAGCTCGACCCGATCTACCTGCTCGGTGAAGAGGGCCAGGGCATGGAGGTCGCGATCCACTCCCTGAGCGTTTCCCGCGTGCACATCGCCTGCTCTAACCTGGGTATGGCTCAGCGCATGCTCGAGATTTCCCTCAAGCGCGCTGCTGACCGTGTAACCTTCGGCAAGCCGATCATCAAGCGTCAGGCAATCAAGATGAAGATCGCCAACATGCAGATGATGATCCACGCACTGCGCACCCTGGTTTACGACTTCGCTCGCGACTTCGACATCGACCAGAACAACGAGTTCATCGACGAGAAGGCTGCAATCTGCAAGCTGTTCTCCATCGACACCGTTCGCCTGGTTTCCGACGAGATGCTCGAGATCTTCGGTGGCGACGGCTACTTCGAGGATTCTCCTTACGGCCCGACCGAGCGTCTGTACCGCGACTGCCGCGCAATGTGGCTCGAGGAAGGTGCTCCTACCGTTCAGCGCATCACCATCGCTCGCGAGTGCGAGAAGCATGGCGGCCGCATCGAGTACCTCCACTAGGAACTAATCGAGTAGCGTTCTTTTGAACCTAGGCTTACCTAAGGCCTCCGTCCTATAAAATGGACGGAGGCCTTATTGTTTGTCTCAATGGCCTTGAGGGGGAGGGACGCACTATGAATCTTTCGCAGCTGAGGTATTTCAGGAAGCTTGCGCAAGTTCAGCATTTCACGAAAGCTGCCGAAGAGCTGTTCATCACACAGCCGGCGCTTTCGAATTCGATCAAGCAGCTTGAAGGGGAGCTCGGGATTCCTCTTTTCGAGCAGCACGGACGCAATGTTCGTCTTACCAAGTTCGGTCGCGAATTCAACGAGTACGTTTCCGAGGGCTTGGACGTGATAGACAAGGGCATTCAGGTTGCCCAAGAGCACGCCAACAGCCTGTCGGGCACCATCGACATCGGCACTATCTTCACCCTGCAGGCGGATTATCTTCCCGCCTTGCTGCGAGAGTATCGCAATAAGTACGGCACGCATGTGGACGTGCGTCTGTACCAGGGCCTTACCCAGGGTTTGGTAGAGAACCTGGAAGACGGCACGTACGATATCGTTATCGGTGCCTATGTGGAAAACAGGCCCGACTTGGAGTTCGTGCCCGTGCTGAAGCAGGACTTGGTGGCCCTGGTGCATGAGGACAGCCCCCTGGCCCGCCGGGAAAGCATTTCCTTTGACGATATGCGCGATACGGAGATCGTTACCTACCGGCCCGAGACGCCGGTTGGCGAGGAAGTGCAGAAGATCGTTGAGGACAACGGCCTGGAGGTTTGCCAATGGTGTGACGACGAGATCACCCTTGGCAGCGTGGTTGCCGTGGAGCCCGAGCTTATCGGCATTACCTTGCAAACGCTGGGATTGGCCCCGTTTCCCCAATTGCGTACCA
This sequence comes from uncultured Prevotella sp., assembly GCA_963598325.1. Classification (GTDB taxonomy): domain Bacteria; phylum Actinomycetota; class Coriobacteriia; order Coriobacteriales; family Eggerthellaceae; genus Anaerotardibacter. The sequence goes on from CAVBST010000016.1 coordinate 9,454, forward strand.
TTCCCATAGAAGAAGTGGATCCGGGCTTCCATCCGGTGTTCTTGATATACCGTAAGAGCGCCCACAAAACCCGCGCGGTGGAGAACATCATCGCGTTGGCGGGTTCCATGGAATGGGATGCTTCCAAGGGCGGCTTTTCCGAAGGGGCTTCGGAAGCCGAAGAGTAGGCGGCAATGTTGTGGCGAAGGAGAGGCGCTTGATAAAGAGGATTACGGGGGTTATTCCCTACGTGGTGTTCCTAGTTGCGCTGTTCTTCGTTGAGTACAACCTTTTCGGGGTAGAGGATGCGCTGCTGGGCATCGTGTTCCAGTCTTTTGCGAAGACCATGGTGGAATCGGCGGGGCTTTCCTTTGTGAACTACCTGAAGCATGCGGCTCTGTTCCTTGTTATGAGCCTGTGCTCTTCGGTTGCCGGCCTGCATCCGGCGCTTCTGGTGGGCGGCAGTGCGCTGTACATGTTCTGCATCACCCTTATGAACTCGGACGATTACCTGCCGCGCAACTTCTTCATGTTGGGCCTGGGGTTCCTGCTGCTTGAGATCTATCCCATCGGCGCCTCCGAGATACCTATGCGCATGCTGGCCACGCTGTTCGCCATCGGCTGCACCACGGTTTTCATCTACGCGATGCGCGCATTCGCCGACCATAATGAGATAACTTCCGACCGTGAATTCGTGATGAGGGCCTTTGACGATATCGGCTTTCAGCTCATCGACCTTTCCAACGGGGAAACCTCGCATTTAGACCCCCACCGCGTGTATGGGATAACCCAGGAGTACTGCAACAAGGAGTACGGCAACGTGTTCCGGCAGGGCGGGGTGATGAGCGGAAGGCAGCGCTATACCTTCGAGCTGTTGATCTGCGCGGAGTTGGTGGCAGACATGATCCACGCCGCATCGCGCAATGTGAGCCATATGGGCCCCGCCGAGCAGCGGTACCTTTTGGACTTATCCGAGGTGTTCCTCGGGTTCGGGCAGGGGCGCATCAGGCAGGTGCGTGCGATGGAGGAATCGCTTGAGCATTTCCTGGACCTGCATATCTTGGCCGATGGCGAGCATGATACCGCTTGGCGCGCAACGCTTGAGGCGTTGGTGCACACGCTGCAGGAAAACGCGAATTCGCGCGACAACTCGACGCCCTTCGCTTGGGGAATACGGTACCGTCTGCGCTTCATCAAGGACAATTTCAACCTGAAGAACTCGCAGCTGCGCTTTGCTATCCAGCTGGGCGTGATAGTGGGGGTTTCCTTCGCGGTATCGGAATGCATGCTGATGTTCATGGATACGCGTTTCGGCGCATGGATCCCCATCACCTCGTTCCTGATGATGAACACCTATCGCGATGAAACCATGCGCATGATGGGCAAGCAGCTGCTGGGCATGCTGGTTGGCATGGCGATGTTCGCCGCGGTGACGCATTTCGTGCCCGAGCAGGTGCGCACCTTGTTCGTGCTGACCTTTGGGTATTGGGTCATCTTGCTGCAGATAGGCCCCGCGGTTTCCATGGCGGCAGGCACGCAGTTGGCCCTTGCCGCCCTGTATCCTTCGATGTCGCTGGGCGATACCTTGATGATGCGCCTTACGTTCGTTCTATTGGGCACTTTGGTGGTGCTATCGATCATCTTCGTGTTCTTGCAGTCGCGCCGGCGCATGACTGTTGCCCACAAGATAAGGGAGATGGAGCGCGTGGACGAGCGGCTGCTGCAGCAGCTGCGTGTGGACATGGATCGCGGCCACGCGAAGGACGACCGCACGGTGCAGCTTCTGTACTATCTGCATATGAATGCTTCGCTGCTCACTTCGCTTTCGAAGCGCATCGGCCCCGACATGGCCCGGGAGGTTGAGCGGCTTACCGAGGCGAACTACCAATTCGCCATGGACGCGTCCCACGCCATCGTGTTCTTGGGGTCGGATGTGAAGCGGGAGCGCTACGGGCATCTTGACGGGACAACCAGGAAGCTGCGAAGGAAGATAGACCGTCTGCCTACCGACGAGGTGACAACCGAGGAGGAAAGCAAGTCTTCCTGGTAAAGAAGGGGACGCCCTGTTGTGCCGCCGCGTACAGGGGCGCAGTGGTGCAGCCGATGCGGTCGGGTTTGCTCGGCGCGGTTGAGCTACCGCGCCGCAATGCGGCAGATGAGCCGATCGCAGCAAGGCCGACTGCTTCTGAGTTATGGCACCGTGTCAGACCCAGGGCGCAAGGGCATCTACAGGCTTCGGGCTTACTCGTCTATGAAGAGGTCGGAGGCCTGCTCCTTGTAGGGTTGGATGGATTCGACCATCTTGCCGAGCTTCTTCTCGAACTTCTTCACGGCGTCTTTGCCAACCGGCAGCCAAAGGGGCAAGGGCTCGGGCGAGCTGGCCACCTGGTAGACGAATTCGGCCGCCTTGCGCGGGTCGCCGTGCTGCTGGTAGTTGTGCCCCAGGCAGTAGTCGGCAGCACCGCGCGCCGGCGTTCCGTCGTAGGCGGGGATGGGGTTTTCCGGGGTGCGGATAGACGTGCCGTCGAAGAAGTTGGTGCGGAACATGCCGGGCTCGACCACCATGGCCTCGATGCCGAAAGGCTTCATCTCCAAAGCCAGGGTTTCGCTTACTGCGGCAACGGCGAACTTGGTGGCATCGTAGAGGGCCCCGCCGGGGTCGCAGGCGAAGCTTGCCATGGACCCGATGCTGACGATGCGCCCCGAACCTTGTGCGCGCATATGGGGCAGCACGGCGCGGGTGACGTTCATCATGCCGAACACGTTGGTATCGAAGATGGCGCGCGTCTCTGCATCGCTGGTTTCCTCGAGGGAGCCGAAGATGCCGTAGCCGGCGTTGTTCACCAGCACGTCGATGCGGCCGAATTGCTGGATAACCTGGCTAATCGCCTGCGTGATCTGGTCTTGGTCGGTAACGTCGAGCGCGACGGGAAGCAGGTTGTCGTTTTCGCCGAATGCTGCGCGAACCGCTTCGGGCTTGCGCGCCCCGGCGGCAACGCGGCAGCCATGTTCAAGCGCTACCGTTGCGAATTCCTTGCCGAAGCCGCGGCTTGCGCCGGTGATGAGCCAAACTGGAGTGTCCATAGGGGTTCCTTTCCTGTTTCCTGCATGCTGGCAGGCGATTGCGCTCCGCGCCGCTTCATGCCCGCGTTGGGCGTGCCGCTAGCCGAGGTGCAATTGCCAGACCAAGCCGGGCGCAATGCCCTGGCCGATGGGGGCCTGCCGCTGTACCGATGACGGGCCGCCCGTCCTAGCCGCTGGTGCTGGATGACGTCGACTGCGACGATGCTTGCTGGGATATCTGTTGGGAGAGCGTTGCGATGCTGGCGTTGCTCTTCTCTATCTTCGCTTGGATGCGCGTTGCCTCATCTCCCTCGGCGGGGGTGGGCTGGTAGTTGTTGTAGCTCGATGCCGAAGAGATGGAGCAGGGGATGACGTTGATGTTGTCGTCGGTGGCAACATCGTTGCCGGTTACCGTGAAGGTCTGCTGGAAGATCATGCAGTCCTTGTCGGACGGGTTGGGATTGCCGCCGAAGCAGAAGTTGCCCAGGCTGTATACGATGTAGCGCCCGTTGTACTTCTCGTACCCCTGGATAACGTGCGGGTGCGAGCCAACTACCAGGTCGGCGCCGGCATCGACGGCCATATGCCCCAGTTGAACCTGGATCTCGTCGGGCACGGTTTCCTTTTCGTTGCCCCAATGGAAGAAGACGCAGGTTATCTGTGCGCCGTTGTCCTTCGCGGTTTGGATGTTCTGCTTCATCTCTTCCTGGATGTCCAGGTGCTTGGCAAGTTCGTAGGTGCCGATAAGCGCGACCTTCACGCCCTTCACATCGCGGTAGCAGATGCGGTCGTAGCCGAAGCTGTCGATGCCCGCCGCGTCGAGGGCGGAAATGGTGTCGGTGTAGCTTTGCTCACCGTAGTCGTGGGAGTGGTTGTTGGCAAGCGAGGCGGTTTCGATGTTGCCCTTCACCAGCACCTGAGCGTAGTCGGCCGAGCCCTTGAAGGCGTAGGTCTTGTCTTCGCGCTGCGTTGAGGTGGTAAGGGTGCCCTCCATGTTGGCCACGGTAAGGTCGTCGGCAGCGAAGATGCTGGCAACGTTCGCCATGAAGTAAGAGGGGTCGCCTACCGACTCGTATTTGGTGTTGAAGCTGGTATCGGAGCTGAAGTTCTCGTCGGTGCCCAGGGTGCAGTCGCCTGCAAAGGTGATGGTGAGCGAGGTGGGGGTTACCGCAACGTCTTCTGCGGCCGCTGCCTGCTCTTCCTCGCTTTGGGGCGGCGTGCTAAGCGCGCCGGCGATGTTCACGATGATGAGCAGAAGCAGCACGGCGGCGATTCCGCCGGCGATAAACGGGAACTTGCTCTTCTTCTTGGAAAAGCCGTGGCGCACGTAGGTGCCCGTGCCGGCGCGCGGGGTGAGGTTGCGGTAGGAAAGCGAATCCTGGGTGCCTACGCGCTGTGGGTTGGACTGGCCGCTGCGTGCGTTTTGGCGGGAGCCCGCATGCCGTGCGCTTCGGTCCGATGCTTGGCGGCTGTAGCCGGCCGCTTGCCTGCCTGCCTCCCTTTGGCGCCGCCGGAATTCCCGCTGGGCGGCATCGTTTGCCGGACGCCCTTGCGTGGGGCGGCGCTGCGATGGCCGGCCGGCGGCTTGACGTTGGCTAGCGGCTTGACGTTGGCCTGGGGCTTGATGGCCGGCGCCCTCTGTTGCCGAAGGGCTTGCTTGCGCGTGCCGGCGCGGCGCGGGGCGCGCATCGATGACTTGGCGATTCGTGTTGCGTGGCGCAGATGCGCGGCGCTGGTTCGTTTTGCGTGTGTCCATGGCACCCCTTCGGTTTACCTGTAGGGATATGGTATCAAAGCCCATCTGGGATCATGTTCTCGTTATCCCTCAAAAATGCGGTAGGTGTACGGGAATTGTGTGAAGGGGAGGGGTGCGCCCATATACTTGATTTGAGAGAAGAACAAGCCAGGCGGGTGTTTCCGCTTGGCGGGCAGTCAGGGTAGCGTGGTGCGTATGGGCGGAAGGCAAGGAAACCTGTTTGGGCGGATTGCGAGGTGCGCTGTTGCCGTATTCGCCTCGGTTGCCATGCTCCTTCTTCTGTGCTCGTGCGAATCCAAGCCGCAGAAGACCCACGTCACGGTTTCGGTTTGGGACTATTCAGTTATATCTTCCGGCTTCGCCCAGTACATCGACGAGCTGAACCCCGACTACGACATCGAGTGGATAGTGGGCGACGACTCGCTCGACTTCTACAGCTATCAGGCGAAGAACGGCTCGCTTCCCGATGTGGTGCTCACGCGCGATTTCAACTGGGTAAGCGCAGAAGCGCTGGGCGATTCCCTGTACGACTTGTCGGGGACGGAGCTGGCCCAGAACTACCCGGAGAAGAGCCTGAGCCAGATTTCCGGCGATGGCGGTAAGGTGAAGTACATCCCGGGTGCCAGCGGCTTCAAGGGCATTGTGGTGAACAGCTACCTGTTTGAGACGTATGACATCCCAGTGCCCACCGACAAGGAGTCGTTCCTGCAGGCGTGCCAGGCGTTTTCCGAGAAGGGCGTGCGCGGTTTCGTTGCCGGCATGGGTGATTCGGAGGTCTGCTACGAGGTGATGCAGGGCTTTGCCGATTCGTCGCTTGTCTCCAAGACCGAGGACTTGTGGAGGCAGATAATCAAGCGCGATAAAAGCGGCAATACCGTTTCGGTGGAGGGCTCTTCGTTCGACGACGCGCTTTCCTATGTTTCCACCTTGGTAGACCAAAAGGTCATCGATCCCACCGACATGTCCCTTTCCCCCGACGATGCAGAACGACTGTTCTTAGAGGGGCAGGCGGCCATGATGTTCTTGGAGGACGGCCAGGCGTCGGTGTACGGGTCGCAGCACAACATGACGGTGCGGGCATTGCCGTTCTTCGGCGACTCTTCGAGTTGGGCCTTCGCTGAGCCGGTGTTCGTGGGCATGGTGAGCGACGTGAAGACCCAGGGCGTTTCCGTTACCACTAGCGACGAGACCATCCATGCCCCTGCGGTTCAAGTGCTCTCCAGCATCATGAGCACGCAGGCCCAAGACTACTATCTTGGCCTTATGGGGATAGACAAGCTGGTTCCCACCTCCAAGGACGAGCATATTGCCCTGCCCGATGCGCTTACCTCGCTTGCGCCTTGCCTGGAAGCCGAGAGCGTGCGCACCTACCTGCCCAGCAAGCTGGTTTCCGATGTGGTGGGAACGACTTTCCAGGAAGTGGTGTCGGGAGCGCTTGGGGCCGGTGATGCCCTGAACGAGGTGAAGGACTTGCTGCGGGCGCGGCAAACCCAAGACACCAAGACGCTGGTGAGCTTCAGCGAGGGCGTGAGCAACCTGTACGATTCCACAAAGGGCAACGTTGCTGCCTGCTCCATCGCCCAGGCTGCTGCGACTTCGCTTGGCACGGACGTCTTCGCCATATCGGCGAAAACGGCGCGCTGCCCGTTGTATTCGGGGGACAAGACCGCAACCGATCTTGCCTATTCGGTGGCGCCCACTTCGGTGTACCGCGTTCAGATGACGGGCGCCCAGCTCAAAGAGTATCTGGCTGCCTGCGTTTCCTCTGCTAGAAGCGCCTACGACCTGCCGATTGTGTCGGGTATCCACCTTGTTGTCTCGCACGATGGCGATTCGTACCATCTAACCACGGCTACCCGCATCGTTTCTTCCGGGCCCAAGGAGGGCGGAACCGATACCGCTTCGGCCAACGAGGGGCGCGAGACCACCCGCGCGATAGAAGACGACGAGACGATAACCGTGGGCTTTTCCTGTTACGACGGCGAGGCCCTGCAGGCCTGTTCGGGCGCATATGGCTTCGCGCGCGAAGAGAAGACCTTGCAGGACCTGTGGGTCGGTGCCTTCCAGGACAAGAAGCTATCCAGCTTGCCGGCCTATCAAGACTATCTTGCTTTTGGATGATTCGCCGGGGCGCGCTTCCGAATAAGTTGCGCAGGGTGTACTCTTAGCCTGATAAACGAAAAGAAAGGCAAAAGCATGATCATCAAGAAATCTCCCGCCGAGATCGAGGAGATGGCCGAGGCCGGCCGTCTTTCCGCGAAGGTCCTCCGTGAAGTGGGCGCCCGTGTGCAGCCTGGTGTTTCCACGGCCGAGCTCGACCGTTTGGCCGAGATGATTATCCGCATGGAGGGCGGCATCCCTGCGTTCAAGGGCTACGGCGGCTTCCCCGGCAGCATCTGCGCTTCTGTGAACGACCAGATCGTCCATGGCATCCCCTCGAATTCCGTGATCCTTCAGGAAGGTGACATCCTTTCCATCGACACCGGCGCCATCGTGAAGGGCTGGGTGGGCGACAACGCTTGGACCTACCCGGTGGGCAAGATCAGCCCGGAAAAGAAGCGCCTGCTGGAGGTTACCGAGCAGTGCATGTGGGCCGGCATCGAGGCTGCGCGCCCCGGCAACCATCTGGGCGATATCGGCCATGCTATCCAGGAGATCGCCGAGCGCGCTGGCTACGGCGTGGTGCGCGAGTACGTGGGGCACGGCGTTGGCCGCGACATGCACGAAGATCCGAACGTTCCCAACTACGGCCGCAAGCATACGGGCATCAAGCTGGAGGCGGGCATGGTGATCGCCATCGAGCCCATGATCAACATCGGCACGTACAAGACCAAGGTCATGAGCGACGGCTGGCTGGTGTGCACCCGCGACGGCAAGCCCTCTGCCCACTTCGAGAAGACCATCGCCATCACCGAGGACGGCCCGCGCGTCCTTACCACCGAGCCCGATCATCGCCGCCCGGTGAACGACTAGCTCCCTGCGCTCGAGTCATCAAACCGAAAGCGCCGCCCCTTCGTTGGAAGGAGCGGCGCTTTTTTGCGCAGCCGCTAGGAACGGCTGCGGGTAGTTTCGCCTGATAGGGTGGCGGTTTCAGCTCCGAGCTGCGGCGCGGAAGGCGGCGCGCCAAGCGGGCAAGGGAAAGGCGTCCATGGTGGACGCCTTCGATTGGTTGGGCCTGCCGGCTATTTGGGGCAGGCGTATGTGACTTGGCGGGAGCGGATCTTTGCCGCGGCCGAGCTGTGGCGTGGTAGGGTGCTACGAGAAGAACACGCGGGAAGTGCGTCCGTAGAAGGTCTCTGCTTTGTAGCGCAAGAGCACGGTTGGCTCTTCGCCCGACTGCACGATGACGCGACGGACGGGCTTTTCGATGGGGATCAGCTCGCCGTCGATGAACATGGTGGCCTCGCGGTTGGCGCTGGAGGGGTCCATGAACACCTCCACGATGTCGGACGGGCCGGTAACCAGCGCGCGCGAATGCAGCGAATGCGGGGCGATGGGCACCACGATAAGGCCGCTGTAGCCAGGGGCAACCAAGGGGCCGCCAGCAGAAAGCGCATAGGCGGTAGACCCCGTTGCGGTTGCCACCACCAGGCCATCGCCCTTCACGTTGGCAACCTTTTCGCCCGCCACGGTGTAGTGGCAGTCGATGACGCGGCCCTGTGCGCCACGGGCCAGCGCAAGCTCGTTCAGCGCGAAGAACTGCCGCGAGCCGTCGCGCGCATCGCCGGGCTCGCCCTCGGCGAAATCATCGCCCTCGCAGAACACGTCGATGCGCAGGTTGGTGCGGTATTCGGTAGCAAGCTCGCCGGCCAGCGCCGCCGCCACCACGGGGATGATGCCGTCTTCGTTGGTGTTGGCCATGAATCCCAAGTGCCCGAAGTTCACGCCCAAGATGGGGATGCGGCGGTACTTGATCTGCGCGGCGGTGCGCAGGATGGTGCCATCGCCGCCGAGCACCACGGCCAAGTCGAAGTCGTCGATGTTTTCCACCTGACGCTGGAAGAACTCGAGCGAGCTGCGCAGGTCGTCGGTGTCGAAGCTGGTGAACTCGATGCCCTGCGAGGCCAGGTACACCTCAAGGAGCAGGGCGGACTCCATTGCTTTGGGGTTGTAGTTATTGCGGACAATGAGAATGCGCATGAGCAATTCCTTACAATAATTTCCCGGAATCTTAACGATTATGACCTACCAAGAGGATCTATGGCAAACGACTCGAAGGACAGCATCCTAAAAAACACGGGGCTCATCACGCTCTGCACGCTGGGCTCCCGCGTAACCGGTCTTCTTCGCACCTGGGCCATGGCCTTCGCCCTGGGCAACACCTTGCTCACCTCGGCGTATCAGATCGCCTACAACATGCCCGCCATGATCTACGAGCTTGCGGCATCGGGCCTTCTGGCCACCGCGTTCCTTCCCCTGTACCTGCTGCAGAAGGAAAAGAAGGGCAATGGGGAAGCCTACGAGTTTGCCAGCAACATCCTTTCGCTTACCATCGTGGGCTTAGGCGTGCTGACGCTTGCCTGCTCGGTGTTCAGCCCGCTGGTAATAGAAACGCAGACGTTCACCGTTTCCGAAGGTGAGTCGAAGACGCTGGCCGTCTTCTTCTTCCGCATCTTCGCGGTGCAGATCCTGCTCTACGGCGTGGGCGCAGTGATCACTGGTATCCTGAACGCCGAGCGCACCTACCTTATGCCCTCGTTGGCGCCGGTGGTGAACAACATCGTGGTAACGGTGGTGATGTTCGGGTTCGTGCCGCTTTCCGCCTGGAACCAGACCTTCGCCCTGTGGTGGCTGGCTATCGGCACCTCGCTGGGCGTGCTGTGCCAGTTCGGCGTGCAGGTCCCCGCGCTGATAAAGCAGGGGTTCCGCTACCGCCCGCACATCAACCTGCGCGACCCGATGCTGGTGGAAGCCTTGAAGGTGGCCGGCCCGATGTTCCTCTACATCGCCGGCACCATGATCACGTTCAGCTGCCGCAACGCGTTCTCGCTGGAGGCGGCGCCGAACGGCCCCTCTACCTTGAACTATGCGTGGACGTGGTACCAGCTGCCCTACGGTGTTATCGCCGTCTCGCTTTCCACGACGCTGCTAACCGAGCTTTCCGACTGCGCGGCACGCGAGGACTGGAACGGCTTCCGCGGCTTTGTGCGGTCGGGCCTGCGTTCTACATTCTTCCTTATCATCCCGCTGGCGTTGCTGGTGGGAGCCTTGGCGCAGCCGCTGATGCAGCTGTTCCAGGCGGGCGCTTTTACCGCCGACGAGGTGAACAACGTGGGCTCCATATTGGCCTTGTGGGTGGTGAGCTTGCCGTTCTATGCGGGCTATATGTACATGTACCGCGTGTTCGCGGCGCTGCGCAGCTTCCTGAAGTTTGCCATCATCGACTTCATCGTGCGCATCGTGCAGGTGGCGGGTTACTGGTACCTGTGCAAGCCCGAAGTGCTGGGCTTGGCGGGCATTCCCGTTGCCGATCTGGGCTTCTACGTGCTGATGTTCGTGGTTTGCAGCTTGATCGTCCGCGGCAAGGTGGGCGCCTACGGCAACCGCGGCATTGTGGTGCTGGTGCTGAAGGTGGCCGTTGCCGGCGTTGTCGGCGCTGCCATCGCCGGGGTGCTGGCAAGCGGCATGGGCGTGTTGCTGGAAACCGTTGCCATAAGCGCGGTGGTGAAAGCCATCGCCATCTTGGCAGTTTCGGGCATCGTTGGCCTGGTGGTTTCCTTCGGCCTTTGCAAGGTGCTGCGCGTGGAGGAGTTCAGCGTGATAACCCGCATCGGCAATCGCTTCGCCGGTAGGCTGCGCCGCTGATCTTCGCAGGGGTCGCTCATAGCCAAAGCTTCGCGAAGGCCTGCTGCTATCGGTTGTAGCTGGTGGGGTGCCAGTGGTAGATGCTGGCCAACGGGTTTTCCTTCGTCCCGGCTGGGTTGTTTTCTATGGCATTGCGCATGCCTTCGAACGGTGCGTTCCAGTAGGGGTATGTCTCGGGGTTTTCCAATACGCTGCGGTATTCGGGGCGAAGGCAGTTCGCGGCGCTTGCCGAAACGAAGCAGGCGGCGGAGTAGGCCAGCATGTCTCGCGAGAAAGCGTCCATGGGCCTGCCGCTTAAGATGAAATCGATGTCCTTCTTTGCCGCCGCAGTCCAGATGCCCACCAAGTACTCTTGGAATTCCGATTCGCGCGGGTTGAACAGCTTGCGATAATAGGCTGCATCGCTGTTCAGGCACTGCGCCAGGCTATGGAAGAATGCGGTGTTGTCCAACGTGCGGGCCCCTGTTTCGACGCGGGTCCAGTACGCCAATCGCCGCGAGCTTCCGTCTTTGAGCTTGCATTCCGAATACACCAATTGGCTCGACGGCAAGTTGTGCTCCAGGCATTTATGCAGGTCGCAGCGGAAAATCAGATACGCTACATCCATTTTGGAAGCATAGTGGTAGTAGAACGTGTTGCGGTTTATGCCCATATTGGCAATAAGGTCGGCTACACGCACTTTCGAAAGCGAAGTTTCGCGCACCATGCGCTTGAATTCCTCGGCTATGGCAAACCGAGTAGATCTCTCCTCCATGCAGGATCCCCTTCTTACTGCACGAATGATTTGTCCCCTTGGGTTAAATCGTAGCAGTCGGGGCGGACAAAAGGGGCAGAAAAGCGCCGTTTTGACTAATTTTTGAGGGCGGGAAGTGCCTAATCGCCGAACTGAACCTGTTCATTTCTTCGATTGTACTCAGTGGGTGTTAGGCATATTTCAATTCTGTCTAACAGCATTCAGGCACATTGCGTTTTCGACCATGTTGCGATTCTTTTCCTCCGGGCAAACTACCAGTTGTGAACACGTTATGAACCTGTTCACGAATACGACAAGGCAATCAGGGCGTTCGCTCTGGTTGAGGAGGCTCCGGCAGGGAAAGGGATCTTCCCGAAGGGGCACGTCTTAGGAGGAAAAAATGGGAAACGAACAGCGACCGCTTGAAGGCGTAAAGGTTGTGGAGATGGCAACCTTCATCGCAGTGCCTGCCGTGGGCCGTATCTTGGCCGACATGGGCGCAGAGGTGATCAAGATCGAGTCGTCCAAGGGCGACAACCTGCGCTTCACCGCGCCCAACGAAGGCCGTCCTTCCGACCCGCACGAGGACACCAACTTCGACTTGGAGAACGCGAACAAGAAGGGTATCGTGCTTGACCTGCGCGTGCCCAAGGGCAAGGAGGTTCTGTTCAAGCTCCTCGACGACGCTGACATCTTCCTTACCAACTGGCGTCCCGGCGCCCTTGCCCGCCAGAACCTTACCTACGACGAGCTTAAGGACCGTTACCCCGGCCTGATCTACGCAAGCCTCACCGGCTACGGCGAGAAGGGCCCCGACAAGGACCTGCCCGGCTTCGACTACACGGCGTTCTTCGCCCGTTCCGGTTGGTCCGGCTCCCTGTACCAGAAGGGCACCGTGCCTTCCAACCTGATTCCTGCCCTGGGCGACCATCAGGCAGCGCTTGCCCTTACCGCTGGCGTTCTGGGTGCGCTCTACCGCGCAGAGAAGACCGGCCGCGGCGAGTACGTTACCACCAACCTGCTGCACACCGGCATCTGGGTTCAGTCCTTCCAGATCCAAGGCGCACAGTACGGCACCGAGTTCAACGGCGTTATGTACCCGTTCGACCGCCGCGAGAACCCGCTGCCCTACCAGCCTGCCGTCAAGACCAAGGACGACCGCTTCCTGCAGGTAATGGGCCCGAACTTCCACATCTATTGGCCGCTGATCATGCGCGCCATCGGCCGCGAGGACGTGCTGGAGGACCCCATCATGTGCGACCAGAAGAAGATCCAGGATGCCGGCCGCATCGGCGAGGCCTACGACATCGTTCAGGAAGGCTTCCAGAAGAAGACCGCCGATGAGTGGATCCCCATCCTGAAGGAACTCGACATCCCCTACGCCCTGTGCGCAACCTACCAGGAAGTTTCCAAGGATGAGCAGGCTTGGGCAAATGACGTCTTCTACAAGATGGACTACCCCCGTGGCCCGAAGGCCCTGGTCCGCACGCCTATCAACATGGAAACCACCCCGCTGCCCGACTACAACAAGGCTCCGCTCCTGGGCGAGGACACCGAAGAGGTGCTTACCTCCCTGGGTTACTCCAAAGAGGAAATCCAGACCATGATCGACGAGAAGGTCGCTCAAACCTGGAGCGAGTAACTCCTCCTGATCGGGACCGGCCGCCCTGCCCGCGAGCCCTCCTGCATGCGGGGCGGCCCGAATCCCAGTTCACACGATTTGTATCGAAAGAAGGGGACTATGACTACTGAAGAAAAAGCTGAGAAGCTTCCTGCCGGCAAAGTGCTGGCGAATATCGTCAATGACGTGTACCGTGAAGCCGCCGAGGCCAAGGCCGCCGGCGAGATGATCGGTTGGTGCGCATCCAACTTCCCGCAAGAGATTCCGACCACGCTGGGCCTGAAGACGGTGTACCCGGAAAGCCAGGCAGCCGCGATTTCGGCCAAGGGCGGATCGCTCCCGCTTCTGGAGCACGCAGAAGGCGAACTCGGGTTCAGCAACGACCTGTGCGCATACGCCCGCATCTCGATGGCATATGCCGATACCGGCAAATGCCCCAACGGCGAGATGGACATGCCGCTTCCTGATTTCGTGCTGTGCTGCAACAACATCTGCACCTGCATGATGAGCTGGTACGAGAACCTGGGTCGCAAGCTGAACATCCCGGTGATCATGATCGACATCCCGTACTGCGACACCTATGACGTCGACCAGAAGCGCATCGATTACGTGAAGGGCCAGTTCGTGGATGCCATCCACCAGCTGGAGCAGATCACCGGCAAGAAGTGGGACGAGAAGAGGTTCGAGGAGGTTTGCGCCTACTCCAACCGTACCGGCAAGGCATGGCTGGAAGCCACCACGTACATGGGCTACAAGCCTTCGCCCCTGAACGGCTTCGAGCTGTTCAACCACATGGCCGTTGCCACCATGGCTCGTGGCCATGCTGGCGCAGCCGAGGCGATGGAGCAGCTCATCGACGAGTACCGTGCCAACGTTGCCGAGGGCAAGTCGAACTTCCGTGCCGAGGAAAAGCACCGCATCATGTTCGAGGGCATTGCCTGCTGGCCGTACCTGCGTGCCACCAGCAAGCCGCTCAAGGAAACCGGCACCAACGTAACCGCCTGCGTGTACGGTCCCTCGTTTGCCTTCACGTACAGCAATTTGGACGAGCTGGCCGAGGCCTATTGCTCTGTGCCGAACGCCATCAACCTGGAGCGCGCCACCGAGCTGCGCAAGGAGCTGTGCACCGACGGCAAGGTAGACGGCGGCCTGGTTCACATCAACCGCTCCTGCAAGATGTGGTCGGGCATCGCCCCTGAGATGGGCCGCCGCATCTCGCGCGACCTGAATATCCCCATCGTCACCTTCGATGGCGACCAGTCCGACCCGCGCAACTTCTCTGAAGAGCAGTACAAGACGCGTATCGAAGGCCTGGTAGAGATTATGGACAGCAAGAAGGAAGGGGAGTAAGCCATGACTGCTATCGACACCCAGTTGGCCGCATTCGCCAAGGCGGCAGAAAACCCTCGCGAGGTGCTTGAACAGCACATCGCCGCAGGCAAGCGCGTTATCGGCGTGGGCCCGTACCATATTCCCGAAGAGCTGGTCCATGCTGCCGGCGCCGTACCCTTCGGCGTTTGGGGCCGCGTGGGAACCGCGAAGGACGCCAAGAAGTACTTCCCGCCCTTCTACTGCTCCATCTGCCAGATGACTTTGGAGATGGGCATGGACGGCACGCTTTCCCAGCTTTCCGCCTTGATGACCACCGGCCTGTGCGACACCCTGCGCGCCGCCTCCCAGAACTACAAGGTGGGCATGGGCATCCCGCAGATCTACGTGTCGCAGCCGCAGAACCGCACCAGCGCAGCCGGCCGCCAGTACGCCATCACCTCCTACACGGAAGTGAAGCGCAAGGTCGAGGAGGCTGCCGGTAATGTGGTTGCCCCCGAAGCACTGGCTGCTTCCATCAAGCTGTTCAACGAGTGGCGCGCCGCAATGCGCGAGTTCGTGAAGCTTGCGGGAACCCATCCGGCAGAGGTGTCCATCGCCAACCGTCTGGCCGTTATCAACGCCGGCTACTATCTGGAGAAGGAAACACACCTTGCCATGGTGAAGGAGCTCAACGCCGCGCTTGCCGCGTTGCCCGAGAGCACCGACGGCAAGAAGAAGATCGTCCTTTCCGGTATCTACGAGGATATCCCGGCTATCACCGAGATCTTAGAGGCAAACGGCTTCGCTGTAGTGGCGGACGACCTTGCCAAAGAATCCCGCGCCTTTGCCATGGAGGTTTCCGAGGAAGGCGACGGCATCGAGGCCCTGGCAGATGCGTATTGCGCTTTGACCGGCGACTCCGTTCTGTACGATCCGGAGAAGACCCATGTTTCCAAGGTGATCGACCTTGCCAAGGAATCGGGCGCAGATGGCGTAGTTCTTCTTCTTGCGAAGTTCTGCGACCCCGAGGAATTCGACGCTCCTGTTCTGGTGAAGGCCTGCAAGGAAGCTTCCATTCCAGTGGTTTCCATCGAGATCGACCAGCAGACCGAGTCCTACGAGCAGGCTCGCACCCAGCTCGAGACGTTTGCCGAGCTTATCGGCTAGGAACCGAGCTCCCTGCTTGGTGGATATGCGCCCGGCAGGATCATTGAAAACAAGGCTGCATGCTGCGCAAGGTGGCCTGAACGCAAGCGCGGCATGCAGCCCCAATGGCCACAACGTGGCCTCTACGAAAGGACATTGCCATGTCTTCTCAAACTGAAACGCAGAAAAAAGGTGGATTCCACTACGCATTCCTTATCGTGGCGGCATGCATCGTTTTCACCTGCATTCCCTGCGCCCTCACGCTAAGTTGTGCGGGCATCTACTTCACGCCGGTAAGCAGCTACTTCGGGGTGCCCAAGGCAACCTTCACGTTGTACTTCACCATCCTTAACCTGGCCATGATGATCACCCTGCCCATCGCGGGTAAGCTCATGAGCAAGATGGACATGCGCGTCATCCTTACGGTTTGCGCCATCATCGACGGCTTGGCCATGATCTCCATGTCGTTCTTCACCGAGGTGTGGATGTTCTACGTCTCGGGCGTGTTCCTGGGCATCGGCACCGCGCCGCTTCTGTACCTGGCAACCCCGAGCCTTATCAACGCCTGGTGCTACAAGAAGGTGGGCTTCTTCATCGGCTTGGCTATGGCGTTCACCGGCATCGGCGGCGTTATCTTCAACCCCATCGGCACGGCGTTCATCAGCGCTGGCCCCGAGGGCTGGCGCACCGGTTACCTGGTGTTCGGCATCCTGATCCTGGTGCTTACGCTTCCGTTCACCATCTTCGTGGTTCGCTCCAACCCTGCTGAAAAGGGTCTGCAGCCCTACGGCATCGAGGAGGCTGCTGCCGAATCCGACGATGCAACCCCGGTGATGACCGGCGTTTCCGCTGGCAAGGCAATGAAGACCGGCGCATTCGTGTGCATCGCAGCCTTCGCGTTCTTCATCACCCTGAACCAGACCGTCTACCAGTTCATGCCCTCTTACTGCACCTCGTTCGCAGATTCCGCTCCTGCGGTCGCCGCCCTTTCCGGCGTGGTTGCCTCGGCCTGCATGGCCGGCCAGGCAATCGGCAAGGTTGTACTGGGCATCGTGAACGACAAGAACGCCCATGCCGGCCTGTTCCTGGGCCTGGGCTGCGGCTTTGTGGCAGTTGCCCTGATGTGGTTCCTGCCCACCTTCGCCGCGGTGATGCTGGTTGCAGCGTTCGTGTTCGGCTTCGTGTACGCCTGCACCAACGTGGAAGCTCCTCTGCTTACCCGTTCCGTGTTCGGCTCCCGCGACTACACCAACATCTGGTCGCGTGTTTCCATGGCGGGCACCCTAGGCGGCGTTATCGCGCCTACCCTGTTCGGCGTCTTGGTCGACTTGCCCGGCGGCTTCAACATCATGTTCGCGGTGAGCTTCGTGTGCATGATCGCCTGCCTGCTGTGCGGCCTGTATGCGCTTTCCCGTCGCGGCAAGCTGGAGATGACCTCTGGCGAGGCCGAGTAGGAACCCGATTATCCGTAGGCCATCGCCCGCGTTCTCTTCCCTCTTTTGCGAGGCGAGCTGGCCCTTATCTTAGGCGACCGACCGAATTTCCCCCTCCTTCAAATCATTTCGCTTAGGTCGGCGCCATCCCTCTTCGCTGCCCGGTCCCGTTCGGGGCCGGGCAATGGAAGGCGGCTTTCATCCGTTGCCCAACTGGGCAAAAGCTGGGCAACTGCTGAAAACAGCCTGAATCGAAGTGGACACTACACGAAAGGACAGAGAAATGGACTTCTCCCGTACCGATGAACAAGAGCTCTTGGTAGAGAGCATCAAGGAGTTCTGCTCCCGCAACCTCGATGAGCAGAAGATCCGCGACATGTATGCCAACTTCGGCATGAGCGACGAGCTGATCAAGGCCTATCTCGATGCCGGTTTCGGCCTGATGGGCATCCCCGAGGAGCTAGGCGGCATCCCCTGCGACCGCGTTACCCTGGGTATCCTTACCGAAGAGTTCGCTCACTACGCCGGTTGCGTTACCCCGTTCTTGAACAACACGCTTGCCATGTGCGACATGATCGACTTCGGCAGCCCCGAGCAGGTTCAGTTCTGCATGGAGGCCTACCTTGAAACCGGCAAGCCCATCTTCTCGCTGGGCTTTTCCGAGCCGGGCGCCGGTTCCGACAACGCTTCCATGAGCGCTGTAACGAAGAAGCAGGAAGACGGCACCTACAAGCTCAGCGGCCAGAAGACCTGGGTAACCCAGGGCGACGTGTTCCCCTACATCCTGGTGGTTGCCAAGGACGAGGATCCTTCCCCGAAGAACCCCAGCATGTCCATGTGGCTGGTGCCGCTGAAGAGCGAGGGCCTTTCCACTGCGCCGCTGCATAAGATCGGCCAGCAGATCATGCCCTTCTGCGAGGTTTACTTCGACGACGTTACCCTGACCGAGGACATGCGCGTGGGCAACCCCGGCGAAGGCTTCGTGAACCTGATGAAGAACTTCGAGATGGAGCGCTCCCTGATCATCGCCCAGTGCCTGGGTTGCGCTCAGGCTGCGATGGACGACGCCGCCGCCTATGTGAGCGAGCGCATCGCCTTCGGCAAGCCCATTGCCCAGTACCAGCTTATCCAGCAGAAGCTCACCGACATGGAGATCGCCCTGCAGAACACCCGCAACATGCTGTACCACACCCTGTGGAAGATGGACCAAGGCGAGAGCATCCGCATCGATTCGGCCCTGCTGAAGCGCTACGGCGCACAGAGCTGCGTGCAGGTTGCCTCCGAGGCCATCCAGATCTTCGGCGGTCTTGGTTACACCGAGGACATCCGCGAGGGCCGTATCTGGGCCGACTTGCGCGGCATGGAGATCGCCGGCGGCACCGACGAGATCATGGTGTACATCGCTGGGCGCCAGCTGGCTAAGAAGTACGCGAAGTAAAGCGCTTTTACGCAACGAGAGACAAGGAGGCCCCAAGGCATTCATGAGCATAGCAGGGCACCGGTTCGCCTTATGGGAGTTCGTCGAGCCGGTGCCCCTGTGCGAAGGGGCCTGCCTGGCGCGCGAGTGCGGCGCATTGCCCAAAGGGGCGCACGAAGAGGTATAAGGAGTGAGCAGCAATGGGAGCTAATAGGTATCTGGGGATAGATGTGGGCTCAACCGCTTCGAAAGTGGTGGTTATCGACGACGAGGGAAACATCGTGAGCAAGGGGCTTTCTTCCTCCGGGGCCGGGACGCCCGGACCCAAGATCGCCCTTGAGGCGGCGTTTTCCGGTGACGGCTTGTCGATGGAGGATATCACCGCATCGTGCTCGACGGGCTATGGGCGCAACCTGCTTGAGTGGACTGACTACCAGATGTCGGAGCTTTCCTGCCATGCCAAGGGCGCCGCGAAGCTGTTCCCGGGAGTGCATACCGTCATCGATATCGGCGGGCAGGACGCGAAGGTTCTCTCCGTCGACGACGACGGCATGCTGCAGAACTTCGTGATGAACGACAAGTGCGCTGCGGGTACCGGAAGGTTCTTGGATGTTATGGCGGGCGTTTTCGGATGCAAGGTGTCTGACCTGGCCGGTTATGACGCCGAGGCCACCGAGATCGCCGAGATATCTTCCACCTGCACGGTATTTGCCGAGTCGGAGGTTATCTCGAAGCTTGCGGCGGGAACCCCCATACCCAACATCGTCGCCGGCATCCATACCTCGGTTGCCAGCAGAACGTGCGGTTTGGCACGGCGCCTGGGCGTTCGCCCGAAGGTTGCCATGACCGGCGGTGTGGCCCTGAACTCGGGGATGCGCAGGCGCCTGGAGCAGAAGCTGGGCGAGCAGATTGCCACCTCCGAGCTGTCCCAGTTCAACGGGGCGCTTGGTGCGGCCTTGTTTGCCCAGGCAAAATCTGCAAAAGCGTAGGGCTTCCCGCCATTCGAAGAGGTGGAAACCATGGATTTCTATTCTGTGCAATCGGCGAAGCTTGCGATGCCGGACATACCCGAGTATTCCCTTATGCGTTATATCCGCGATGGCTACTTCGCCGAGCCCTACAAGCAGCTTATCGTGGGGTCGAACGAGGCGCTTTCCTACGCAGATGCCTTTCATCGCGCACGAGCCTATGCGTGGCATTTGGTGAACGAATGCGGCATCGGGCCCGATTCGACGGTGATGTTCTCGTCGCGCAACTACGTTGATTACCTGGTGGTTGTTGCCGCAGTGCAGCAGACGCGGGCGCGGCTGGTGCTGGCGACCGGTGCGGCAACCGATTCGGAGATCGTTGCCTCGGCTAAGGCAACCCGGCCTGACATGGCTATCGTGAACCGGCCTTCCCATGTGGATGCTTTGCAGCAGGCGTATCCCAGCTTGAAGATGGAGACCATCCGCTGCGAGCACGAGAGCGCGCCCCAGATAGAGCGGATTATCGGCCACGGCCTGCGGCATGGGCACGACGAGCTTTCCAGTTGCTCGGGCGACTCGCAGGTGGTGCTGTTCTCTTCCGGCTCTACCGGAAAGCCCAAGGCCATCGTGAACCGGGTTTCCTCGTTCGCGCACAACGGCACTATTTTGGCGCGCACCTTCGAGGTGGCCCCCTCCGACACCTGCTACCTTCCCATGCCGTTTTCCCATACCTACGGCTTGGTGGCCATCTATGCTGCCGTTATCGCGGGCGGCACCATCGCCACGTTGGTGAAGTACCGCCCCGAAAGCTCGCTTTCCAGCATCGTTTCCTCGAAGGCGGCGGTGTACTTCGGCGTACCCACCATGTTCCAGCGCGAGCTGCGCGTGAACAGCGGAAACGAATGGGATCTTTCGTGCTTGCGCTGCGGGATGGTTGCCGGTGCTTCCATTCCCGAGGCATCTCAGCGGGAATTCGAGGAGCGCTTCGGCTGCAAGCTCATTCAGTCGTACGGCATGACCGAGACCTCGGCCACGCTTACCATGAGCGATTTCTCTTACCCGCTTGAAAAGCGCTGCAAGACCATCGGCAAGCCGGTCGAGGGCGCGCAGATGAAGCTGGCGCCGGAAACGAACGAGATCCTGGTGAAGGCCAGCACCATGATGGACGGCATCCTGCGCGAAGACGGCTCGCTGGAGTTGGACTTAGACGAAGACGGTTGGTTCCATTCCGGCGATGTGGGCAGCGTCGACAACGAGGGCGACTACTACATCACCGGGCGCTTAAAGGACATGATCATCCGCGGGGGCATCAACATCTTCCCGGCGGAAGTGGAAAACGTGTACCAGAACAACCCGGACATTTCCGAGAGCTGCCTGGTAGGATATCCCGATCCGGAACTGGGCGAGCGCAGCTGCCTGTGCGTGATCATGCGGCAGGGCGCAACGGCCAGCGCTTCCGATCTTCGCCTGTACGCCAGCGGCCTGGTGGAAAAGTGCAAGATTCCCGATACGGTGATGAAGGTTGCCGACCTTCCGCGCCTGGGCAACGGTAAAATCGATAAGAACACCCTGCGCAAGCGAGTGGTAGAGGCATTTGCTGTCACCCGTTGCGGTCGCAGCTAGTGGGGAAGGGGACACCATGGAACTCAACGAAGGCCAACTGAAGGCGGTTGCCTCGGTAACCAGCTTCGCTGACAAGTATTTTGACGAGGAGAACATCCGCCAATGGTGCCATTCCCTTGGTGTGCCGTCGTACATCTACGATGCGTTTTACGAGTCTGAGCTGGGAAGCTATGTGCTGCCGGTGAACGCGGGCGGCAAGGACTACACCTTCTTGGAACGTGTGACCATGCTCACTGAGCTCACCCGCCGTGCGGGTGCCACGCTGCCGTTTTCCAGCGACATGAACTCCTTGGCCGTGTTCTCCACCCTGCGGAAGCTCTCGCAGGAAGAGATAACGCGCGAGTACCGCAACACCGATGGGCGCGTGCGTTTCTCCCAAGCATTCACCGAGCCCAATGCGGGAACCGATGCGCAGGCGGTGCGCACGCAGATATCCACCGACCCCGATGGCATATTCCTCGATGGCGTGAAGACGTTCGTGAGCTGCGGTCAGTTTGCCCCGCAAACCCTGGTGCTGGCGCGCGACCCTATTTTCGGCCAGCGCGATGGGGGCATGAGCATGTGGCTGGTGCCCATCACGGCGGAAGGCGTTTCCACGTACCCTATCAAGACGGTGGGGCAGGAGATGCTGTGCCCGGCCGCCATCACGTTCAGCCATGTGAAGCTTGAGCCGTATTGGCGGATCCAGACTGAGGGCAAGCTGAGCACCATCCTGAAGCGGCAGTACGGTTTGGGGCGCATCTTGGTTTGCGCGTGCAGCACAGGTCTGGCGCTTGCCGCCATGGACGATGCGGTGGCGTACGCGGCCGAACATGAGGTGAAGGGCCGCAGGCTGAACAGCTTGCCGCAGATCCAGGAAAAGCTCACCGATATGGAGATCAAGATCCGTGCCATGCGCATGTTCGTGCACGATGCCGCCGTTGCCGCCGACACGCGCGGCAGCAACTTCATGACGGACACGGCGTTGATGAAGCGCTTCGTGCCGAAGGCGGCCACCGAGGTTGCCTCCGAGGCGCTGCAGATATTCGGCGGCGTGGGTTATACGGATGCCACGCGCGTGAGCCGCATCTGGCAGGATTGCCGCGGCAACCAGGTGGCCCAGGGAACCGATGAGGTGATGGTGGGCATAGCCGCGAAGGGCATAACCCAGCGCGCCGAGCGCCGCGGGTATTAACGCAGCAAGCTTCGGCGGCTTCCGCTTGCCGTCCCGGCTTTGAATCGAATACAACCAGTGGCCACCGGGGAGAGCTCCGGTGGCCACTGCGTTTTTGAGCCAAGGGTTCTTCTTCGCCTTGGCGGGCATGGTTGGGTTACTCCAGGCGGAAGTTGCGCGGGGCGTGGCGTTCGGGAAGGGCGAACCCCTCGCTTTCGGCTCCTTGTTCCGAGTCCAAGAGTGCACCTATCCACCCAGAAGTTGGGCGTGTGCCGCTGCTTGAGCCTCTCGCTTGTGCGGAGTCGCTGTTCTCGACGGCTTGTATGGACGGGGGACATTCGGCTATTTTGCTGGATTCCCGGATCGGAAGGTCAGGCATAGTTTCCTCCTTACCACGATGGTTTTGGCAATAACGATAGCAAAGCCGTCGTTGCCGTTGAAAATCGCTAAAGCTTCCCAAAATGTGAGAAACATCACGTTTTTCCCGGGTAAAATGTGAGAAACCTCACATTTTGGGAAGTTGGTGGCTTATGGATCGCGATATCTTTGAACAGCTCGATGCCTGGAAGGGATCAGCGCATCGCAAGCCCCTTATCCTGAAGGGTGCGCGTCAGGTAGGCAAAACGTGGGCACTCAAGCAATTTGGCGCAACGAGGTACGCGAACTGCGCCTATTTCTCTTTGGAGGAAATCGCCCCCGGTGCACCCAGCGAATATGCTCAGTTCTTCGAGACAACCAGGGATCCTGCCCGCATCGTGGCGGGTCTCTCTCTTGCGAGCGGACAGCCTATAAACCCCGGCGAAACGCTTATCGTGTTCGACGAGATCCAGGATTGCCCTGCTGCAGTTGGCTCTCTTAAGTACTTTTGCGAAGAGGCGCCCGAATACCATGTTGCTTGTGCGGGATCGCTGTTGGGCGTGCGCCTTTCGCGTGAGACGAGCGCCTTCCCGGTAGGCAAGGTTGAGTTTCTGGATATGCACCCGCTTAGTTTCTCGGAATTCTTGCGCGCTGTGGGCTCCGCGAACCTTGATGCGTATTTGAACGGTATCGACTCGTTTGATGCTGTCCCCGACATGTTCAACAACCAATTAATGGAGCTTTTGCAGCGCTACTTCGTGGTCGGCGGAATGCCGGAAGCGGTGCTGCGTTGGTCCGAGTCGCAGCTTGCCGCGGATATAGATAAGGTGCAGTCTGATCTGCTCGATTCCTATGAGCGCGATTTTGCCAAGCATGGGGGCAGGGGGCAGTTTGCCAAGCTGTCGCAAACCTGGAATTCGCTTCCCGCCCAGCTTGCTCGCGAGAACAAGAAGTTCATGTGGGGCCTGGTGCGCGAAGGGGCACGCGCCCGCGAATACGAAGATGCGGTTGGGTGGCTTACTGAGGCCGGGTTGTTGGAAAAGGTCGTTTTGAACGACGGGAAGGGAATTCCCCTTTCGGCCTACGATTCTTCTTCCGCATTCAAAGCGTATTGCTTCGATGTTGGCCTGCTAAGGCGTCTTTCCCGCTTAGATGCCTCCGCCTTTTCCGAGCGTAGCGGTTTGTTCAGGGAGTTCAAGGGCGCGTTCGCCGAGAACTACGTGCTTCAAGCGCTTTTGCCTCAGCTTGATGTTGCCCCGCGCTATTGGACGAACCAGAAGCCGAAGCACGAAGTTGATTTCTTGATTCAGGTGGGCAATACCCTCGTTCCTGTCGAAGTGAAGTCGGGCGAGGTGGTTCATTCGGCAAGCCTGCGTTACTTCGCGGAGCGACATGCCGAAACAACGCCTCTTAGGGTTCGTTTCTCTTTGCGGAATCTAACGCTCAACGAGGGCGTGCTGAACATCCCACTGTATTTGGCCCATAGAGCGGTGCCGCTTGTCGAGCACGCACTGAAAGCGGGGTAGCTGCTCGCCGGTTGTGGCTGGCATGTTGGGTGGGGCATTGCCAGGTGCTGCAAATAGGTTTCCGCTACGGGCAGTTCCCTGCACTTTCACTGTCACCTGAAAATGGGGAGGATTTGCGGTTGTCGCGAGTGCGGCCGCTGCCCCTGTGTTGCGGGGAAGAAAACCTTTGATAGTCGATGACCCATGCGGGGAATTCCGCTAATATAGAAAAGCGTTTGAAAGTCAGGCAAAAAAGGGGTTTCGGGCGCTTTTTTATTGCGCTCGTTTAGGTTGTTTCGCAAAGGAGAATCATGGCAAAGCACATCTTCGTCACTGGCGGCGTTGTATCCTCGCTGGGCAAGGGCATCACGGCGGCATCGCTCGGTCATCTGCTGAAGGCCCGCGGCTACAAGGTAACCATGCAGAAGATGGATCCGTATCTGAATGTGGACCCAGGCACCATGAGCCCCTTCCAGCACGGCGAGGTGTTCGTTACCGACGATGGCCACGAGGGCGACCTTGACCTGGGTCATTACGAGCGCTTCATCGACGAGAGCCTGTCCCGCGAATCCAACTTCACCCAGGGTTCCATCTACAAGAGCCTTATCGCGCGCGAGCGCCGCGGCGACTTCTTGGGCGGCACCGTGCAGGTTATCCCGCACGTTACCAACGCCATCAAGGAGCGCCTGTACCGCATCGCCGAGCAGTCCAACGCCGACATCGTTATCTCCGAGATCGGCGGCACCATCGGCGACATCGAATCCCAGCCCTTCATCGAGGCAGCGCGCCAGTTCAAGAAGGAGCGCCCCTTTGGCGACGTGCTGTTCGTGCACGTTACCCTGGTGCCCTACATCGCCGCCGCCCACGAGGTGAAAACCAAGCCCACGCAGCACAGCGTGAAGGAGCTGCGCTCCATCGGCGTGCAGCCCGACTTCATCGTGTGCCGCTCCGACC